>CBDCTQ010000053.1:0-6393 GCA_965222105.1 Saprospiraceae bacterium
CCCACTGGTGGACAATACCACTTTTCAGGTGCGATTGCATCTGTCTCATAAAGTGTCGAAGGCGTTGGAGTTGCGCAGCCGGGTGTATTGGGGATTTGCCAAAACCGGTGAGGAACCCCGGCTGACCGGTTACGCCGCTTATCAGGATGTGCTGTACAAACCAATTGGTTTTCCGCTGTCATTTACCGCAAGGTTTGGCCTGTTCAACAGCGATGCTTACGATGTGCGCTTCTACGCTTATGAAAACGACATTCTGTACAGCTTTGCCATCCCGGCCTATTACAATAAGGGCTCAAGGTATTACCTGAATTTGCGATATAAAGGCATACGCAATATCACTCTTGAACTTCGATATGCCAAGACAGTCTGGGTGGATGAACGAACCTTTGGCAGCGACCTGGATGAGATTGACGGTAACGGCAGATCGGAGGTGAAGGCGCAGGTTAAGTTTCAGTTTTGAGGAGTGAGTAACAAATCTACCTGGCGGTAGACAGGCCTGTCCCGCCGAATGGCGGGAATCGCTGCGACATTTACCACCAAGACACGGAGGCACGAAGATTCACAAAGAAAATATCCGTACCCACCTGCCGACTAGCAGGTAACTTTGTGTTTAAATTCGACTCTAAATATAGTCCCCAACTGAAGTACAAGTTATCAAATTGGTTGTAAAATTCAACAGTATTTAACCTCCCGGCCCAACCCTTCCAATGTTTAGCACGTTTCTTTTATCGACACAAGAAATATAAAGCTATGAAAGTGTTATTTTTTTGAAAAAAAATATATTAGAAATGAAAAATACCAGATCATTTTTGTTCCTGTTGGTTGGCCTGACCGTGCTGGCCTTCCAAAGCTGTGTAAAAGACAAATGCGAACGGGAGATCACTTATACCAAATACACACCCGTCTACGAAACTATTGAAAACGTGCGCATCCCCATCCAGATGGAGAGCAATCGCACCTTACAGAATCCCGGCAAGATTTATTTTTATAATGAATTTATTTTCATAAATGAAAAACGGGAAGGCATTCACATCTTCGACAACTCCCAGCCGGAAGACCCTAAGAATGTGGGATTCATCCCCATTCCTGGAAATGTGGACATTGCCATACGGGGAGACGTGTTGTTTGCCGACAACTACATGGATTTACTGGCCATCAACATCAGCAATTTAATGAGTCCTGTATTGGAAAAACGCCTGGAAGATGTTTTCCCCACCTTTGGAAATTCCGATCAGGGAGTCTTGGTGTACTACGATGAAGAAGAAATCACCGAAATGGTGGATTGTAATACCCAAAGACCATGGGGCGATGATGTGCTGACAAGTAACGGCCCGACTATTGATTTTGAGTCTGCCGACGGCTCGGCAGGCAATGCTGCCCCTTCTGGCATCGGCGGTTCCCTGGCCAGGTTTAGTTTGTACGACAATTACTTATATGCCATCGACCAGTCCAACATATACATTTTTGATATCAATACAGTTACTAATCCCACAGAAGTAGATGATTATCCGGTGGGTTGGAACATCGAAACGCTTTATGCTTTTGGAGACAAGCTGTTTGTGGGCTCACAAGCTGGCATGATCATCCTCGACGCCAGCAATCCGGCGGCTCCCCAGTACCTTTCGGAATACAACCATTGGACGGCCTGCGATCCGGTGTTCGTCAAAGACAATTATGCTTATGTCACTTTGAGGTCGGGAACGCTTTGCAATGGCAGCACCCTCAACCAACTCGATCTGATCGATATCAGCGACTTGCTCAACCCCACGCTTGTTAAAGAATTTCCAATGGACAATCCTCACGGTCTCTCCATCAAAGACGATAACCTCTTTCTCTGCGAAGGGGATAACGGACTTAAAGTATTTGATATCGCCGAGCCGGAAATCCTGGATGAGCATTTGCTGAGTCGACTGACTTCCGTTTCCGCAGTTGATGTAATCGTTCTTCCGGGTGACCGCAACGTCCTGCTGGTAGTAGGTGAGGATGGTTTCTATCAACTGGGTTTTGATGATCCTGAGAATTTAGAAACGTTGAGTTTTATTCCGGTTGAACCGTAATGTGGTTCTGCCTGCTTTATTGAATTAGGCTCGCTCGAAATTCAAATCATAAGAATATATTTTACAAACCATTGCCTGGAAATTCGCCCCTGTTTTTCCGGGCAAAATTTTTCCATCATATGAAAAACGCGATCTTTTTTTTGATTTGCTTTGTGCTAAACGTTGGGATGGCCCAGGATCAACCCCAGGTTTACACCCTCTATTTGATCGACGGGAGCGTACTGCAAGTTGTGTTGCTGGAAGAAACGGAAACGCATCAAAAAGTGAGGATCATCAGTGGCGATGAAATTTTGATGGACAAACATCTCATCGCCAAAATGGAAAAGGGGCCGGTCAAAAGCGCTGCTGCAAAGGCGGTGAAGCCCAGGGAGTTGGTTGTGAAAGGCGAGGGACATTACAACCTCATTTCATTTGGTATTTTGCCGGGGATCGAAGCCGGATCCAACTCCGATGAAGTGGTGATTGGGATTGCTCCCTTTCACTACGTCCACGGTTATCAGTTCAACCAATACCTGGGGGTGGGAGCCGGACTGGGGTTCAATTTTTACAATCATGGCTTTGCACCTGTCTACGCCGATGTCCGTGGTTATTTGAACCAGAAGGCGGTTAGTCCTTTTTATGCTGTTCAGGGGGGATATGGTTTTGCGTTTGATCAGTTTGGCGGACAGGACGATGAGGAGTATACCGGCGCCTGGATGTTGTATCCTGCGGTGGGATTGCGGTTTGCCACCTCTTCCGGCATCAACATTTTATTGGAGGGAGGCTATCATTTGCAATGGGCCAAAAGAGATTTTAGCTGGAGTGAATCGACTGATGAGATTGTTTATCGGCGGGTGGGATTCCGGATGGGGTTGTTGTTTTGATTTTGATTGTAGTGGTTTTAAGAACATATCAAATGAGTGCGTGACAAAATCGCTGCGGCCTTTACCACGAAGACACGAAGAAACAAAGATTCACAGAGAAAATCTCTGTGCAGACGCCGTTCGTCGCGGTTTGCAACCGCGATGCTCCGCTAATATGTCACACACTCATATCAAATAACGTTTCGATAGTACTTTGCATAGCTTCCCCAGAATTTCAGGCGCCGCGCAGGTTTGATCATGATTTTGGCTTTGCCCGTCGTATTTACCAACAATATGCCTACATTTTCAAATCGGCACAGCTTTTCCAATAATTTTTTTTCTTCTTTTGAAAGATCGGAGTAAGCGTCTGTCGAAAAGGCCAGCCACTGCTCATTGGCAGGATAGTGCAGGAGTTGCTCCACCATATCGACCACCTGATGACGATGCGACCTCCAGGTGAGGATGCCGTAAGTCAGCGCACCGCCAACCCATATGTTTAACGGAAGTAACCACTGGAACAGGCCATCGTCCATTCGCCAAAGGGCCAGAGCGGCACCAGAGGCCAGGCATAGTTTGAGGCCGACTTTGAGGCTGTTCCACATGAGTTTGTACGGATCGAATTTGGGACGGATGGCGGGCATGGTTTTGTGCGATTTAGCTTCGAGCGAAACGACATACCGGCCCCATAGCCAGTGACGAAAAACCAAAAGTCCGTCGGCTCTTTTGTCGGCAGTGGTGGTCACTTCTTTTTTTGCCCAGACTTTATTGCCGGATGTTTTTTTGGAATAGTATTGTTGGAGGAATGCCAATGCCTGGGTCTGGACTCTTTTTTCCGAAAGGCGGGGCCTGGAGTTGACTTTTTTAAGGAGCTTCATGGGGTGCATTAACGCAAAATGGCGATGGATGTTTTGTGGAATAAGCTCCGTTGGGCGAAGTCAGCCAAGCAGTTTAAGCTCTTGTTCGATCTCATCTAAAAGTGACTCATTACTTTTCAGGCATTTCCGGAGGTTGTTCGTAACCAAAAAGCAAGAACCTTCGATGCTCGTAATGATATTTCTCAGCAAGGGGTCGTCTAAAAACTGTGTGTTTCCGTTGAAAACTTCTTTAAAGTCGATTTGATAAATAAAATAGTTACCTAAATATTTTTCATGGATTTTTTCTATTCTCTCAAAATCAAGTAGTACTAATTTGTGTAGTGCATAATGCTCTTCCAAGTTTCTTCTGAGATGAAAATTATCGATTAACTTCATATCTCCGGAGCTGATCAAAGTTTGGTAAGTTGTGGTTTCCGGATAGAAGTTGATCAATCGCGCTAATTCAAAAACTGTTTTAATAATCGTGTCTCTTTGTGGTTGATCATGTCCTAAATGCGGTTTTACTGTTTTGATTTGTTGGAGCCTTTTCTTTACCTGGAGTTCAAGTTCGTTCAATTGCTTGATTTCTTGTTTGATGTCTGAGGCCAGATTGGCAAGATATTGTTTTTTAAGTTTGTTGCTGGCTCTTTTCTCTTTCCAGTTGTTTAATGAAAAGGCGATGGTAATTCCGATAATTACGATCAATATTTCTCCAATGGTGTATCTCCAGTTTATCTTCATTTGTTCTTGATTTTACGTTTATGTTCAACTGTAATTTTTGACCCTTCCATCAGCATAACCGATTTGGGAACTTCAATTCCCAACTGCTCAAATGACTGGCCGTAGACCAATCCAAAGTTAACGTCTATTTCATAATTTCTGACGGGATAGTACTTCCATTTCGGATGGGTCACTTCATATTCATAGGTAGTGCGTTCGTCTACTTTGGTGTAGCCCCAGTAATGCTCTGTAATGAATTCTTCTTCGCTGCCCGTTGATATCTCTTTGCTTTCCAAGTCACTAACTACCGTCATTCGTTGAATTTGCCCCTTGCACGTCCATTGATATTCCACTTTTCTTTCCGCCTTGCTTTCCGCCCATCTGTGTTGCATGGGCATGGTTTCGTAGTTTTCGTTATAAACGGTGTTGGCCACCAATGTCAATGCCGCTTTGGGGACGATTTCCTTAATAAACACCACACCTCGCTTCCATTTTCCGTCGGCTTTATATTTGACATAAAACCTCAGATTCACCTCTTCGAAATTGGTATGGAACGGAATTTTTACTCCCAGCAATTTCGTGTTCAAAAACATAAAGCCAACCAGACTCACATAGGTAGTGCCCCTCCAGTTGTCCAGTTCTGTACCGTGTGGAATATACGGTTTCAACAATCGTTCATCCAATTCGTAGTTGACTAATATTAGTTTTCTCCATTCCGCTTCTAAAAAACTCATTTAAGTCAATTTTTGCAATATTATTGTTGGCTACAGCAAAAGGAACAATGATTTTATTATTATCATCAACCTCTTGCCGCCAGCAAGTACAGCACCGCCATCCGCACCGCCACTCCGTTTTCGACCTGATCGAGGATGATGGCATGGTCGGAGTCAGCGACATCGCTGGTGATCTCCACGCCCCGGTTGATCGGACCGGGATGCATGATGAGCACCTCCGATTGAAGCCTGTCGAGCAAGGCTCGGTTGATACCATAATACTGGGCATACTCCCGGATGGAGGGGATGTATTTGATGTCTTGCCGTTCGAGTTGGATGCGCAGCACATTGGCCACATCGCACCACTCCAGCGTTTCGACAACGTTGTAGGAAGCCTCCACCCCCAGGGAGCCGATGTATTTGGGAATTAGTGTCGGTGGGCCGCAAACTTTAACCACGGCTCCCAGCTTTTGCAAACAAAAAATATTACTCAAGGCCACGCGGGAATGCAGGATGTCTCCAAAAATGGCCACCTTTTTTCCCTTCAGGTCGCATAGTTTTTCCTGCATGGAAAAAGCGTCGAGCAGGGCCTGGGTGGGATGTTCGTGGGTGCCATCGCCGGCGTTGATGATGTTGGCGTCGATGTGTTTGGAGAGGAAAACGGGAGCGCCGGGCGAGGGGTGTCGCATGACGATCATATCCACCTTCATCGAAAGGATGTTGTTGACCGTGTCCAGCAAGGTTTCCCCTTTTTTGACCGAAGAGGAGGAAGCAGAAAAATTGATTACATCTGCCGACAGGCGTTTTTCGGCCAGTTCAAATGAAAGGCGGGTGCGGGTGGAGTTTTCAAAAAATAGATTGGCAATGGTAATGTCACGCAGGGAAGGTACCTTTTTGATGGGCCGGTTGATGACCTCCTTAAAATTGGTGGCCGTTTCGAAGATCAGATGGATGTCTTTTTCCGTAAGGTCTTTGATGCCCAGCAGGTGCCGGGAGCTTAATTGCGTTGTAGACATATTCCGTTTTTAAATCCAACCTGCTTTATCAGAAAACAGTAATACGCTGTCATTGCCGTGGGTTTCCTGCCATTCCACCCGGACGTAGGTGTCGTTGATGGCATCGATGGTCAACCCCGTATAGTCCGACTGGATGGGAAGGTCCCGGTGAAAACGCCGGTCTACCAGCGTAAGTAACTCCACCTGCCGGG
>CBDCTQ010000054.1:0-140420 GCA_965222105.1 Saprospiraceae bacterium
GCGCCCCTCTCACCAGGGTTTCTAACCCCTCTAAGAGGTAAATGTCTGATTCGTTGCCACTTTCGCTCAACAATTCGCCGCACCATTTTTCTAGATACGGCCTTGCTTTTCACAGTAGAAGAAATGCGTACAGCTCTGTGCTCAAAAGATTCCATCCCATCGGGGAATTTGTTCAACATGTAAGGAATTTCGCCCGCGCCAAATAGTTTACATTTCTATTGTTTTTTATTTTAAGGCCATGTGCGGTTTCAATACCTTGCAAGAATTTATAGGTTTCTAAGGCTCTGCGTTTACTCAGTTTAAGATTAAAGATATTGGAACCACTCCTACTTGCTAACCCCATGATAGTCAATTGGATTTCTCCTTTCAACATTGGATATAATTTACTTCTAAGAAAATTTTCATGCTCCGTTTTTAATCTGGATGAATTTATACCAAAGCCCATTAAGTAGATATCGCATTTTGTATGTGTCAAAAATTTGGTTTTAACGTATTTCATTTCTTTCTCAATTTTATTAGCCACTATCAATTAAAAAGGTAAATATCCCACCTCCCTTGTTTACATACCTCAATTACTCCCAAAATGATGATTCAAAACCAACTCCGTCCAATTGCTATTCGCCTCCAAAATCAATTTAGGAGAGTGACCATGTTCCGTCTTAATTTGCTCGGTACCGTAGTTGATACAATTCCACTTATTGGTCATTCCATCCACAAAGTTGTAAACACTGTGTGCCGGTTCAATTGCTTCAGCCACCACATCTGCCAACAAGGAACTCGTTATGGGAAGCTCTTTCAATTCTTTGGGTACGGCGGCTATTTCCTTTCGTAGCCGTTTGCGATTCACATAGTGGATACGGCTGAACAACTGACCAACAAAAGCATTCCATTGCTTTTCGGATACTTGTTGCTTTTTCAAGTCTTCTATAAAATCAATCTCTTGCTCCAGGCGCTCTTCCGTTTTAGGAAATAATTTTTCAAGCTCCTTCAACAATTCATCCGTTGTCATTCTGGATACACCACCATTGGTGTGGCGGGAATGCCTGCTGTGAGTGAAAAAGCGATTGTCTTTTGAGAAAATGGTAAAGTTGCTACAGATATTCACTGATCCGCCAATAGCGACTGTTTCATCTAGTTCACTGAGACTTATAGCCACTGCAGGATGAAATTCATCTGTAAAGCCCTTCACTTCCATCTTGATGATGGCACGCCGACCAACTATATTGGAAATGTCGGCATTGAGCAACTCATCGTCATCTACTTTTAGCAACTGCCTGTTATCCGAATCTAGCTTCATCAAGGAGCTACGCTCCACATGAATTTGGGTAATATTAACATCTGCATTTCCAATGTACTTTTGAAGACGATCCCTACACCTATTGACCAACCAGGGATTTGAAAACCTTCGCGATACTTCATTAAAGGTCAACATCTTTTCAAAGCCTTCCGAACTGAGTGCAATGGTTTTACCCAATTTATAGGAGGACTTTTGAACAACAGGACTAATAAGGTAATCTGAGAACATGATTTGAAATTTTAATTTGAGGAATAGAAATTATTTTGAGTAGATTCTACTGGCAGTATGATCTATTCCCTCAAATTCGGCTGCCGGTAGAATTCCTACCGTCTACCAATCTATTTATTACCCATCCTTACCAAAAAAGGGACAAAAAGCGACATTATTTTTTCTTTTGTCCCTTTTCAAAGAATTCATGCGATAGACATATCGTGTCATCCCAATACAACCTAAAGTTTTCATTGAAAAAAAAATCGACCATGCAGAAAAACATCATAACAGTATATCTATTATTACTATCGCTCACCACCTATTCTCAAACGGAGCAAGGAAATATCTATGTGGGTGCATCGGGCTCCTATGCCCATTTTATTTCCAAGTCAGTTTCATTTCCGACAATCGGAATAGACGCAAATGCTGGCTTTTTTATCATTGAGGAACTCGAAGGTGGGATAGCGTTTGCAATAGATTTCAAAACTCAAAGAGGTGATACTTATAATAAATTCCTCAATATTGCGCTCTATGGCAGGTACTATATTTCTCCATTCCTATTCACTAATTTCTTTACGGGATTGGGGCTTCAAAAAATGAAGGCACTATCGGACAACAATACTTCACCGTCTGTTTCATTTCTATTACCTGAAGTACACGCTGGCCTTACACATAGTCTATCTGTTTGAACAAAGAACCCTACCCCAACAACAATCCTACATGTCACAAAATCCACCTTTTAACACTTGATTTTCACGATTTTGTTTTGTAGATTTAAGTACTATAACATTAGTACTTCAAATCCACAAACATATCATCATGGAAAAACTAATCCGTCGGTACGCCGACTTTATGCTTCAATCAAACTATGCGCTGGCAACCCGTAAATCTTATGTTGGAGCCGTTCGTAACTTCTATAAATGGTGCCTCAAACAATCTGCCAATCCCGACTTCGACAAGGCCGATGCACATCGACAGTATCTTCTTTATCGGGCACGACGAGGGCTGAGCTGGCAAAGTATTAATGGTGACTATTCAGCCATTCGGTTGCTGTATACCAAAGTACTTGACCGGGGAATGGGGACTTGGATAAACTCCCACGTCCACGAAAAGAAAAAGCACTGCCCCGGATTCTTTCTACCCAGGAGGTACAGGCATTGATCGAAGCAGCGCCCAATTTCAAACATCAGTTTTACATCATTCTTTTGTATGCTACGGGGTTGCGTCTTAGCGAATCACTCAACCTTCAGATTGAGGATATCAGTATTGATCGAAAGCAACTGCACGTCAGACGGGGTAAGGGGCTCAAAGACAGATACGTCATGTTGCCCGACTCTTTGTTGGGAAATGATGAAATCGTATATGAATTACTATCATCCAAAAAAGTATTTGTTCAACGGAAAGTACCGGAGCAGCCGCTGGAGCAACCGGGCTGCCCAGGAAGCGATAAATGTCGCTGTAAAAAATGGGCAGCTCCCCTCTTCGATCTCGGCACACGGTTTGCGGCATTCCTATGCCACCCACCACCTCGAAAACGGAACCGACGTTTTCACCCTCCAAAAGCAACTGGGACACCATGAAGGACTCCACTGCGTTCCGCCTTCACGGCAAGCAAGCAATAGCAGATTAACCATCCCATTGACGACCTTTGTCTGAAGCTAAAACATATCGAATCGGACAACTCTTCCGCGACTGGGGAGAGGAGTTTATAGCCCGTTTTAAGCCAAGTGGGCAAGCAATAAAAGTTATACGATCAATTCGGATATGTCGCACACCGGCGCTGGGAGGGATGATGGTGGAATGCCAGAGTTGTGATCATCGTCATTTTATTTATAAGTCCTGTGGGAACCGGTACTGTCCAATTTGCCAAAACATCAAGAAGGAAATTTGGCTGGATAAGGTGGTTCAACTCACTCTTCCAACAACGTATTTTCATACTGTATTTACACTTCCCAGTGAGCTACGTCCGTTGGCAAAGAAGAATAAAAAAGTATGTTACAATATACTTTTCCGGGCGTCGTCGCGGGCGCTGCAGCAGTTGTGCAAAGAGCAGCTTGGCATAAAAACCGGATTGATAAGTATGCTCCATACTTGGGGTCAGAACCTATCGTATCACCCGCATATTCACACCATCGTTCCAAACGGAGGGGTGGATTTGAAGACGGGGCAGTGGGTAGAGGGAAAGCTATGGAACTATCTGATACATCCGAGCGACCTTAGGGACCGGTTTAAGGAAATATATTTAGAACTCTTGCAAAAGTCTTTAAACGAAGGCGACCTGGTATATGATGACCTTGACTTGGTGAATAAGGTGATTAGCAAAGTGAAGGAAATTGATTGGATAGTTTGGAATCAAGCACCGGCCAAAGGAGTAGCTCAGCTATACGAGTATCTGGGTAGATATGTACATCGGGTAGCCATAGCGGACAGCCGTATAGAAGACCAACAAAACAATACTATTACAATAACCTACAAAGACTACCGAAAACAGGAAGGCGACGAAAAACCAAAGATCGAAACGCTGATTTTGGGTGTGTTTGAGTTTATCAGAAGATTCCTGCAGCACTTACTGCCAAGTGGTTTTCAAAAGGTGCGTTATTACGGAATATTGTCGAGTGCCTGGCGCAAAAAACTGCGGTTACTTCAGTCGCAACTAAAAGTTATCGTACCACCGAAACGGTCGACCGAAAAAATAATAGAAAAGCTGATCGGAGCGCCGGTTAACGTATGTCAAAACTGTGGAATGATAGACGATTTTGTGACATTCCTAATCCCCACCGACCCTGACTGGAAATTTAGAAACATCAAACACCTACGACTTCCCCGGCGGAATGTGGCTCGTCCGCCGCCGCAATTGTCGTTGTTTTCAAGCCTCCTTTCCCCTCCATCGGTGGTGTAACGAATAGTTGCCCTGGCACTGTAATGCCTGTTCATAACAAAACTGTTACAGAACCAGTCTATTTCCTGCTACTATTTTGGAGATATGACAAATTATCGTTACCTTTCCTGCTCAAAAGTGCTTGGCGCGGGTTCGACATGGGAAGGATAACTGAATTTAACTGAAGATGGTTTGTTTTTCCTGCCTGATCCCGTAAAAGGAAAATACCTTTAGGGGGAAAATCTCTGGATCGTTAGTGAAATTGCCTGCTGAGGGCATGAGTGTTCAACTGAAATGTATATGTCACCTGTGACAGGGTATGCTTTGGTTTGAGTGCTTCGTGGGTGACATATACATTCCTTAGTGATCAAATCATTCTCTACTTAACCATCTCCTATGCTTATCATAAAGAAGCGTCAATCATTGGATCTGATATTGGTGTCCGTTATATTTTTAATCACTGGTAATATCCAGATAAAAAGGCAACAATGGGAAAAAGAAAACAAACGCTAGAAAGAGGCTATTATGGGGAACAAAGAGTAGCCTTTACCTACTATAACTCTACTAATGGGTGGATCATATTAAGAGGCCCAAGTGGGTCTAGAGGGAAAGCAGCTAATGCTCCGGGAGAAGACCTACTTGCCTTCAACACTAAAACAAGAGAATTACATATTGTTGACAATAAAGCTTACACAAGAAAAAGATCCGTTTCGAAAGCCTCTGCTATTGATCCTTCTGAAAATTTATTGAAGAACCTGGATAGAATGGTTCGAGATGTTCAATCCTTAAAAAGAAGGAATGCTCCAATGATAAAAGAGGTGCTTTCATTGTTGCAAAAAACCAAAACTGCCATCGCAAATGGAAGACCTATTCCTTCAAAAGTAAAGCTCGTTGTCACCAATGCCGGTGGAAAATCTCATAGGATTTCCAAAAGGCTGGCTCAACAGGGAGTCGAATTCATAGATGTAAATCAATCACAGAACATTCCTTTCAATAACCATCCTAAAAAATTAAGCCAGTATATCAATGCTTCTTACAACAATTTTCATAAAACCAATTACAAATTCAAAGCGATTCACGCAAGATGGAGAGTTCCCAAGGTGGATTTTTTAACAGTTTTTGGGAAGGTCTTTAAAGTTATGAGGATTATTAATGGGTCAGCAGAGTATTTTGAAGCAAAAGGACATGCTGTTTCAATATTAGCCGGAACTCCCAAAAGATTTAGAACTGAATATAATGTTTTGCTGGAAAAGAAAAAGTATTTCACACAAGTAGAAAGAAGTATACAAGAGTTGCCTGCTTTGTTGGATAAACAAGCGGTAATACTGCTCAATCTGGAAGCAGATTTATCAGATTTGGTATTTATTTTCCTTCCATTATCAGAGCGAGCGAGGATTTTAAATAACATTCAATTGGATTTAAAAAACAAAAAACATCTTGTAAACGAAGCCATAGTAGAGTTCTCAACAGAACTAAGAAAATATAAGCAGTTTCATAATTTTCTAATATCCGCTAGGTCCGATCTGAGAAAGATATTGAATAAAAATGCCGATAAATTGATTACCCTTCTTTATACCGCAACCTGGACTACAGCAACTCCAGCAGAGTTACTTCTTCTACCTTCAGAATATGCGACTTTAAGTTCAGTTGTTTATGAAATAGTCAACAGCATCGAGTTCATTCTTTTGGAGCTGAAAGAAGCTCAAAGTTTTTACAGTGGATGGCATTATAGAATCAAGGAGATGTCTTTCAAACCTTATTGATTTTCATCTATGTAAGTTGAATATATCCTTCTGCTTTCTTCTCTTTTTCATCAAAAAAATATTTTGCTCGGTTTGTCCCTTAATTCATCTTATTCTGGATAAAGTGAGTAAAAGCACTGATCAATTCAGATAAGAAAAACCATGTAAAATCAAGTAAAAAAGGTCTTCTCGATTTAAGGCCAATTATTTTTTTAATGCAAAAATAATTTCATCATGAAAAATTTCATTTTAGCCACAATCACCTTGTTATTTTTGGCTTGCGGGCCTTCCTCTGACGATTTAATTCATCAGGCCATCCAACACAAAAAAGCTGGTCAGTACATTGAAGCGGAAGAGAGTTTACATCTTGCTATTGAAGTAGCAGGAAAGGAAGATTCAGAAAATGTTACCAGAGCCAATGAACTACTTCATGAAATCGCTGAAGAGAAAGCAATAGCTGCAGAAAAGAACGGTTGGAACAGGGTACTAAAAAATCCTGATGTTATAAGTACAGTACAACAATACATCACCAATTTTCCAAATGGCCGGAACATAGACAAGGCAAAACGGAAACTACAAACACTTGAAAAAAAGGCGGAAGAAGATTTGTGGGATCAAGCGTCTGTGTCAGATGATTTAACGTTGGTCGAACGCTATATTTACAAGTATCCAACGGGTATTAATATAGAAAAGGCTCAACAGCTAAAAACAAAATTGCAAGCAAAAATAATAGATGACGAATATAAACTAGCAAAAACAAAGAATTCTTCCAAAGCCTTAATTGATTTTCTTGAAAAGTATCCTGATTACAAACATGTGCGAAAAATAAAAAAAGAAATTATTCGACTGGAAGTTAGTGAAATACTGGCAGATGAACGTACAGCTACATTACCACCTCCTCAATCGCTTGGAGGATCCTCCTCCTCAACGAAAGTTAGCATTAAGAATGACACAAAGTACCAATTAGTGGTACGATATAGTGGCCCCAGCACCAGACGTGTAGAACTAAGTCCAAATGGGGAAACCACGATTTCTCTACGTAGTGGCAAATATTCCGTTGCGGCCACCGCCAATGGCCTTCATTATGGTGGTACTCAGCAACTTGCCGGTTCGTATAGTTCGTCTTATTACATCGTTAGCTATTGAAAAACCGATGTACTTATGTAATATCAGGTAAGTAATACTTGGACATTCTGCAAATTAAATTAAAACTCCAACAACTAAAAAATGACCACAGAGAGCCAATAACATTGTATTGATTCAAAATTTTAGAAAAGAAATATGTTTGCCTCTGTGGTCATATTGAAAAAACAAAATAAATTGTCAGGTTTTTAAATCTGACTCACCCCATGCCCACCAACTACCGAACCCCAAAACTCCTCACCACAAACCAGCAAAACAAACTCCTCCAAAGCTGCCAGTCCAAAAAATACAAAGCCATCATCTTGCTAATGCTCGACTGCGGCCTTCGGGTAACCGAAGCCATCCGACTACAACTCAAGCATTTCAACTTCATGGAAAACTACGTCTTAGTAGAATCCCTAAAAAAGCGAAGCAAAAACCACCACCGTCAAATCCCCATGACCCAACGCCTTCTCGATGCCATCAGCACCTACTGGCAGGAATTGAAAACCTCCAATCCGGAAGCCTATTTGTTTCCAGCTAATAAAAATTCTAAGCAAAAATATTTAAGCCGTAAACAAGTCTGGCGAAAAATCAAAAAGCTTTCCAATGGGCAGATCTATCCTCACATGCTGCGCCACACCTTTGCCACTAGAATTGTCAATAACGGCAATGAACTTCGCATCGCAAAAGAACTATTAGGGCACAAGTCCATAGCCACCACAGAAATCTACACCCATGTTTCTTCAGAGCAAATCAAAACCGCTATCGCTTCCATCGACAAAGAAAGCTGGCTAACTAAACTCTACCGAAAACTGGTTCCAAGAAAGCCGATCCACGTCTTGCCTCTCGACAATGGCATCACCAAATTCCACATCGGAAGAAAAGAAGAAATCGAGCAGCTATTCGATTTGGGAAAAAAGAAAATCAATGTTTTAGTAACGGGCTCTCAAGGCACTGGCAAAACACATTTGTTGGAACAATACAATCTCGATAAAATCATCAAGATTGGAGATTTCAGTAGTACGAAAAAGCTATTGACTGGCATGCTCCTATACCTCTTCACCGGAGACAAAGAGGATATCGCCAAAACGATGTATGAAAAGCAACTCTCAAAAACTGGAATCGAAACCATCGTCTATAAAGAAACCATCAAACGACTAACCGAACTTCTCATCCAGGTTACTCAAAAATACGAATACACTTTGCTCATTGATGATGTTTCCAAAGTACCGCCTACTGGTGTCAGTGCATTGGAAAAACTCAAAAATCATTTTCACATTATTTGCGCTGCAAGACAGGTAAAGATTACCAATATCAGTTTTCTCACCAATTTCGAGCGTATCGATCTAAAGCCTTTTTCCAGAACAGAAACCATCGAACTCATCAATCGTATGTCTCAGCCCATTATGGACAGAATCGAAGATTATGAGACTTACAAAAATCATATTTTTGAAAACACCAACGGCAACCCCCTTTTCATCATCGAAATGATCGAACGTTACAGAAAGGAGCCTTTTATCTCTTTAGAAACCATCAAGAACTATCGCCATACCGCAGCTTACAAAGAGTTGGATGTCACCTTGTTTTTGGTGATTGTACTTTCTTCTTTGATGGTGCTTCGCTATGTATCTGGCGAGATTGGCGACGACTCTGGTGCTTTTCGTTTGATTGGTGGAATCTTTCTGATGTTTGCCCTTTTTGCGCGAAATATATTCCGGCTGGGAAAACGGAAGTTTGTGTAACACCTTTATATAAAGCCATAAAATCAAAATCCCATGACCACCCCAAACCATATCGTCGGTGGATTCGTCATCACCGGCATCTTCGGATCCTTTATGAACATCAACATTCTGGCGAGCCCTTGGTACATTGCAACAACAATCATCGCATCCGTTCTTCCCGACATTGACCATACCCGCTCCATCATTGGAAAAATCTTTTTGCCCTTTTCCAGGTTCATTAATCGAAGATTTGGGCATCGGACAATTACGCATTCGTTGTTGGTGCTGCTAATTTCGAGTTTGTTAATGGCATACTTGGAAATAACTTTCTTCCACTCTTCTCAATTCACCAAAGTCTATTTCCTCGGCTTTTCCCAGTCACTTGATTTTGGATATGATGACGGTGCAAGGCGTTCCTCTCTTTTATCCCTTTTTGAAAAATCCATGTGTGCTGCCCGGCAATCCGGAGATGCGTTTTCGTACTGGCAACCTCCGCACCGAAACGATGATTTTTAGCTTCTTTCTACTCTCTGCCATATTCCTGCAGCCGCTTTTCAAAAACGGTTTCTGGACACAGTACAATCGCTTCTTTGGTACACCCAAACATCTAGCCAGTGAATTTCGCAAAAGCGATGATGCATTGTTGGTAAAATACTTCGTCAAAAAAGGGACGGAGGAAATTCGAGGAGAAGGTATCTGCCTCGAAGCAACGGATAGTAAAATCATGCTCCTGGAAGACGGTCGTTTTCACGAACTCAACAAAACAAAATACAGCATCCGGGAAGTGATCCCGGAACATACTGGTCAGTCGTTACACTTTGAACAAATTAGTTTTATGAATATTTCGGTTGATAGTTTGAATACTTTGGTCAATGCTGCTCCCATACAAAAAATTAAAGTGCAGAGTAATAATGACTTTGCTATTCACCAAAATAACATTCAGGAAATCAGAAAGGATTTTAAAATAGAGTACCCTGACAAAAATCTGGTTTCAGGAAATTGAAGTGCCCGTGTCAAAAGAGGCTTTCACCCATTTCTCTAATCCAAAAATCAAAACACTCCGCAACCAAATCAAAATGCTACAAAGCAAAAATCAAAATGCCATTTCAGAATACCAAAAAGTCGAACAGGAACTTACCAACTTAAAATCGCAGTACTCTCATGAAACCAACATAATAAAGAAAGAGCGACTTCTCAAACAAATCAAAACGCTCGAAGAAGTAAAGCCGCCAAAAATTGAAAATCAAAAATTTCATGAATTCCAACTCAAAATCGAAGAGCTTCAACTGGCCGACAAGATCAAAAATCTGGAGAAGCAAAGTGAGATGGAAAAAAAGTACTTGGAGTCTTTGCCTGCAAAGACCAAGGTTACGGGTTTTATAACAAGGATAATTTTATCAAACCCACCCCAAGCCATCCGTTCCGGCCACTATCCCAAAGACACTCCTTGCGTCGTATCGTTTGGGTAGTAGCCTCTACTCAACGCACTTGCAGCTATGGCTCTCACAAATAGCTCTACTTACTAGCAGCCAGTTTTGGGCAGCGCTTCCCCAAGCCCGCCCTAAGAACAATCCAACTAAGGCATCTCCTTATAAACCACCAAAGTCTTCAATTCTTTAGCCCTTTCAATCCCACAATCCGATTGCATCTACTGATGGTACTTCATACAAAACCGTCGGTGGATTTTCCTCAACAAACTTCGCCACTTTTTTCTTGAATTTATGCTTGTCCTTTAAGGACAAATATTGGATGTTCAATACTCCCTCAGTATGTGCATCCTGTCCTTCATAACTGGCAGCCAGCATAGCCTGAGCATCCAGATTCGACATACCCGTTCGCATCAAATCCAGTTCTTCAACAGATTGGGTAAATGCCGTTACATGAATGCCTGAGCGAATAGACAATTGCTCCCGGTCATAAAAATGTCCGGCAGCTTGTAGCAATTCTTCTGGTGTTTGAATATCTTCGATGCCAGCCTCTCGAAGCTGTTCCAACACACACTCAAATCGGGCTTTATGACTGACTTTGGTTTTGTACTTGCGGACATCAATACAGGAATTATCAAAGCGAATCGCCAATTCATTTTTTTCAAGCAATGGTAACTGAGTGTCTTTCTGGCAAGATTGAAAAATGGTAAAAATGAACAGCACGGATAGCATGATTGATAGGTGGGGTCTCATAGCTATTTTGTTTTTTTGGGTTATAATAGAAATGCAGATTTAGAGAGCTTTTGCATAAAATAAAAGCTATTTAAAAGGGATTCAACCTTCTCTCAAACTTATTGATAGGCATTTGTAAATGAAGACGTTTTGGAAAGAAATGTTGATATTGCAGGAATATTATGGATCAAACTTTTACACATGGAAAACAACCACATCAATTACGTCGAATTCAAAGCAAATGATCTCGAAGAGATAAAGCAATTCTATCAGCAAGTCTTTGGTTGGGAGTTTACAGATTATGGGCCAACCTACACTTCATTCTCTAACAGTGGACTGGCTGGTGGATTTGAGAAAACGGATGAGAAAGTTGTCAATGGCGCATTAGTAGTTTTATATCATCAAGACCTTGAGCAAGCGTTATCAAAAGTCAAGAAAGCTGATGGTACGATTTCTAAAAACATCTTTTCTTTTCCTGGTGGTCGTAGATTTCATTTTGTTGATCCTTCCGGAAATGAATTAGCGGTTTGGTCAGACAAATAAAAAAGTGACTTCCAAGCTGCATCAGCCACTTCACTCTCGCTAGCCCAGAAGGCATAGCGCAGCGGCGTCCTTCTGGGTTACCCTCCGTTCAGTAGCTTCCTCAGCCCCGCAGTAGCAGCATGGCAAACGCACTAACCTTTCGCTTATGCAGCTACTTGAAATCCCCCAACCAGTAAAGATTAGATATCCATTGGCAAATATTCCGTACATTGTAAAATCATGGAACCGGTTTTTGGATTTTGACATTAAAGAACACCTGCTAAACCAATAGATGCCTAACAACATCTATGAAGAAAATCTAAAGGATTGGGAACTGATGATCAATGACTTTCTAAAAAAGTAAACAAATTTAAATGGATTCGCAAAACTTGATAAAGCAATGGTTCCAAAAATGGGAAAACGGAGACTTTACAAACCTCCCGATATCCGATTCCTTTAAACACACCAGTCCTTTCGGAACCATCACAGGAAAAGCCGAATACCTCCAATTGGTCGAAGCCAATAAGGACAAATTCCTGGGTTACGGTTTTACTATCCATGATGAATTGTATGACATCGACCGGGCATGTGTGCGTTATACGGCCCTACAAGAAGATTTCAAACTAGAAGTAAGCGAATGGTATTTTTTCAAAAACAACCTCATTGAAGAAATTGTAGCGTACTACCATATCGGTGAAATAAGGGAAGATCGGCAACTTTCAAAACTACAAGACGATGAAGAAATCGTATAGAGAAAAGATCAATGGATTTGAAGAAAAAATTCACGACATCACACCAGAATGGGAAGAAAAATTGGGCAAAGGCAAAATATTGATCCCAAGTGCCAGAGACATTGAACGGCTAATCAGACAGACAAATGCAGGAGAATTGTTAACAAACGACTCCATTCGGGAAATGTTAGCCAAAGAGAAAAAAGTACAGGTGACAGCAGCTATTCCCACTGGGGTTTATTTAAAATACATTGCATTGGCAGCCGAGGAGGAAAAGGCAACAGGGAAAACTAACATTACTCCCTATTGGAGAGTACTTCGTCCTGATGGTTCGATCAACGTAAAATTTCCTTTGTCAGTAAATGAACTCGTTGCGCTACTTGAAAAAGAAGGCCATAAAACCATACCTGGTAAGGGCAAAAAACCGCCTAAAGTCGTTGATTTTGAAAAGAAGATTAAGAAATTTTGAGCAAGCCATAATCCCCAACTGTATCAGCCACTTCATTCCGTTACTCTTCATTCAGTAGCTTCCCCAGCCCCGCAGTAGCCGCATGGCAAGCACACCAACCTCTCGCTCATGCAGCTACTTTTTAATCCTCCCGCCTGGATAACAACATTAAAAATCGGAATAATTACTAATTTGAAATAGTAGTGTTATTTGCATCAAGTCAATTTTAAAAATGAGTAATGAGTTTTAACCGGCCTACACCTTGAAATGCAAAGATATGTTTCCGGTAGTGCCTGTAAAGGGTATATAAACAGCCCTAACCCACAAGCCATCCCAATGCTGCCCTTGACAGGCACTACCTCCAACCATTTTTGGGCATTTACAAGGTCTAGTCCTCTAGCTGTGTTTTCCTTATTTGAATTGTTGTCAATTCTATATCGTATTCTTTTATCACCCTCCCGCTTTTGTGGCTTGCATCGGCTACTGACTACGCCGCATGCCCGGGTTTGGCCATCGCTGCACTTTCATCGCTTCTCCCAACGCACAGCACCAACCCCTGCCGAGCGATACCTGCCTCAAAGCCTATACACGAATCTTCAGCAGGTATTGCCGCTAACCGGCAGGGGCTGGTGCAGCTCGCTCCGCAAAAAAAAGTATTTAAGGAGTTGTTCCCCCATGCGAAGCAGTATAATTTTGCAGCAGTTTTTCAAATTGAAAATCGTTCGCCCAATTGCCTGACAATTAGCCTTTTTGCTTCAAAGCAAAAACAACTTATTTTCGTGCCTGGCTACTTTGCCATTGATTACTTCGGCCAGTAGTTTCCCGGCAGCCATTGCTTTTTTGGCTGTATCGAGTGTACCGCCACTTTGAGTTTGGAAATAGAAAGCAATGACTTTATCTGCCTTTGCTACTATCTCCGAGTTCCGTTTTAGCGGAGCTACTTTGGCAAAATACTTTTTGTAATCCGGGCGTATTTCCTCAAATTCCAGACCACGCTCTTTTGCATATCTGGCAGCCAGTTGATCGGCTCCTTTAGCTCCGCCACTGATGATCATTTCAGCATTGGGTGCCAGCGATTTTACTACTTGTTTCAACTCTTCATAGTCAGTGTATTTTCGACTGCCTGTAATCGCTAATTTCATTTTTAAAGATACGGAAATCGTTTCCATCTTACAAACTTTTTGTTCATTTTATTTTTACATAATTCGCTGATATTCAACAAAATAAGTGAGAAAAAGCGTAATAAATTTTTGATTTTTATAGCGACGGTGTTTCAGTTTGTATAAAACCCAACTTCTTTGTGTTTGAAAAAAGCTGTTACTATTTCCGGTTTGGAAGCCAAATTTAAAAACCCTTTCCTTGCGATGTCCATCAATTGTTCGATTTCTGATAACAAACGGTTTTCAAACCAATGGTTTTTGACGTATGCGTGAACTTGTTCGTCCGCATTAAGCTGTGGAGAGTATGCAGGCAGTCGTTCCAAATGAATTCTGCCCTTGGCCTCATTGCGCAAGAAATCTTTAACTTCTTCAGAGGTATGTGTTCTCGCACCGTCCCAGATCACAAGTAGTTTCTTTCTTCGGAATCGTTTAAGCACCAATCTCAAAAAAGCAACCAAATCTGGTGCCTTAAAAGTGCCCTCTTTTAAATCAAAGTACAATTTGCCGCTTTGTGTGATCAAACTTACTGATTGTATTCCTCCTCGTAATGGACCATGACGACAAACACAACGCTGACCTTTTCGGTGATAGGTCTTCTGACGCGATGGAAAAAAGGAAAACGCTGCTTCATCAAGGTAAGCTATCGTATATCCTTCCTCCTTCGCTTTTTTTTATCTCTGGCAAACGTTCCTCTTTCCATTGTCTGACCTTCTCTGGATCTTGTTTGTAACTTCTTCGGTCGGGAGTCTGAAGAGTAAACCCTAAGTCACGGAGTAAGTCGCCTACCGAACGAACTTTATATTTTACCCCAAATTTGGTTTCTATCAATTGTCGAACTCGATCCCGTGTCCATAGGTTTCCCCTAAAGCCATTGGCCTCCGCACCCGCCTCCAAAGCAGTTACCAACTCCTGCTGCTGCACAGATGTTATTTTTCGTTTACTTCCTCCTATTTTGGGGCGTTCCAAGGATAAGTCACCCTTTAATTTATAGGCCGTGATGTAACGGCTGATCGTAGGTTGCGTCAATCCTGTAGCTTCCACTATAAAGGACTGGGACACTTCCCCATCTTATATAACTCAATAGCACGGCGACGCAATACCATTATCTCGTCAAGATTTTTTGTACCTTTCATTGTCCAAATATACTAAATCATTCGCCTTCGCTATAACAAATTGTTTTGTATCTTTATTGTACTTTCAAAGCATTTGTATTAGTGGTGCCTGCCTACTCATTTGGTAGGTTACAAACTCCAAAAACAAGCATACATAATGAGATATTACAACCACATTGACCTGCACGAAATCGGTGAAGAAGAAGGGCGTTTTATCGAGCAACAAGAAGCGACTTACGAGCCGGTTTACTATTGTTGCGTTGAGAAAATTTCTCTGACTTCTTATCACATTTTTGTTGACCAACCATTGTTTTCCAATCCCGTTTTTGAACAAGCTTTTCGCAAAGCTTATCGGGTGAGTTGGGTTAAATCACGTACTCCACATCAGTTGGTCATTCACTTGAATCAACCTTGTTATTTTACTCAAATTGTCAAACTGGATTTGCATCGCGTTTTTGACGAGGTGATGGAATCCATGCTTTGCAGGTCTCGAATCAAAGCACCTGTAATACCTTTGAAGCCGCCTATGAGTAAGGCTTCGTAAATAGATACTTTTCTTAACAATCTTATTTTTTTAGTTACGTCATTTTCATTTGATGACTGAACGGTTTTCCTATGCCGTAGGAAATGCCGAGGGTGAGTGAGCATTCATTTTTAAAACCTAAAATCAAAAAATTATGTCTTTCCAACTTGGTCAAACTTTAGCTACTCGTTCCATAAACGAAGCAATGCAGAGCGCACCTTTTGGTGCATTCGTTCAAAAATCAATACACCGCCACCATTCCAGAGATTGGGGAGATTGTTGCGAAGAAGATTGGATAATTAACGATGAATCATTGGCGATGGACATGCGAATTTTATCGGTTTATAACATCCCTAATGAGTTGCAAAATATCGATCATCAAGGCAACAATCGAATCTGCCTGCCTGCCGGACAGGCAGGGATATTCACCGAAGCTAACCGGAGTGCAACAACAATTTTGTATCCAAACGAGTATTAATTTTCATTTAATAACATTTAAAATACATTTCACATGAAAAATCAAAATTCCCTTTTACCAAGTACCAAAACCAATTTCATTGACCCGGAAACAGGCGAACTGAAAATCCGTTATCGACCAGGTTATCCGAGGTCTTACCGCTTCGATGCTTCGAGGGGGTTATTTAACATTAACGGAGAAACAAACATTACCAAAAAAGGTGAGTCACTTAGTTTTATCCCAATCGGGTATAGACTTTTTCGTGATAATATTTTGTCCTTCGGATTAAAAAAGTGGGCAGAGTTTTTCTTTGTCAACGACGATGGCCATTTATGCAGTTTACTTTTTCATGGATATAGCGTAGAGAATTTGGAGAAATGTACAAATGATTTGTTCTACGATTCCGTGAATCTCAGTCAGGTTATTTTAACCGCCAAGCCCATCAAAAAAGTAAAGCAATCCGGCGAAGGAAAAGGCAACAAATATTTCATCGCGGAATTTTCCTATAAAGTGCTTGAAGCCGAAAAGCAGGAGGAAGTAAAACAACTTGGCGAAGCCCTCAACATCTGGAGAGCAGAAACTTTGACAGGTGATGCCGAAGTAGAAATTTCTGTAAACTACAAACCTCCCATCCAGCATTTGAATGGAGCAGGAACTGTCGAAGATGCTAAAGGGTTGCAAGCAAAGCCAGCGGCAAAAGTTGCTGAAACTCCAACCAGCAAAGCTGCTTGAATCCAATTTAACCAAAGAGGCAGACAAAGGGAGTTGACTGCCTCTTTTTCCAATCACCAAAACTATTAACAATGAAAGTAAAACGATTAAAACCCACCGGACGAAAACCCAAACTGGAAAACCTCTACCTTCGGGTTAGTCCCAGAATCGCCCATATCAAAAATCCCAAAGGGGATGATTTTAAAATTTTCACCAACCTGGGCAAAGCTGCTTTGGATATGATTCATCCCAAGTGGGTCATAAAAACGGAAAGTTTCACCCAAGCCTCGTTCATCAATTTCATTAATCACTATTCCAACTACGGATTCACCGCCGATGTGCCAAAAAGCGAATTACCTAAAAACGACATCCGTCGAATCAAGGCTATTAGTAACAGCAAACTGACTCGGTTGCTGTACAAACTCAAAGGCAAAGACTTGTTGTTTCCTGCTCGCTGTCTTGTTTTTGGTTCTGCTTTTCATACCATGATTTTAGAACCTGATTTTTTCAATTTGCCAGATTACAATTTGCGAAATTCCGAAAAGCAAAATCTGGACAGAATGTTCAAAGCGGTGATGGATTCTGAATTACTACATAGCCTTTTAGCTAAATCGCAAACCGAAGTACCACACCTTTGGATAGACAAACCTACCGGCCTAAAATGCAAAGCCAAATTCGACCTCGTTGTTTCAAAAGACAATCTCATTGATTTTAAAACTACGAGCGCCCGCAGTAAAGATGAATTTGAAGTCCAGTTGCAGCAATACGATTATGACAGACAAACAGCTTTTTATCTTGATGGCTTCAACGGCATTTCGTTTATGCCTGCCTGCCGGTCAGGCAGGGTTTTTGGAGTTCAAAAATATCTACCCTTTAAAATATTTCATAAAATTTATCACGTCGATTCAGACTTCGTAAAACGAGGAAGAAAAAAGTATCGTTTTCTGATGCAAAAACTGACCGAAATAAATAGTGCCTCTTTACCACGTTTAGCGAGGGCCGCATAAATGTGTTTAGTCAAAAATTCTATTCGTTTTCGCCTCAATGCTGGTAGCCAATTCCTACCAGCTTTTTTCGTGGAGGAAACTAAACGCCTTCTCTATCCGTTATACTTAAACTCCATCTTTTTGCCTTTCAAGATTTGTTAATCCAATTTCAAAAATCAGAAAGGCATTATGAAAGCACTTCTTTTTATTTCCCTGTTTTTCCTCGATAGTTTACCTCCCGAACCTCAACTTTACGCTGCTTTGGATTCTTTTTATATGGAACAAACCAAAGCAGAACTCACCGAATTTCAATCCACCAATAAAAAACAATGGTTGAAATACCTGCCAACAGTTGGGATTTCTTATACCCTGGACGGCAAACCCCGACCAACAGTTTCCTGGTCTTCCAGCCTCATCTACACCAGCCACCGAAACAAGGAATCCAGGCAAGCCAAACGACAAAGTATCATCCGAAAAAACGAACTAAAGCTACAAAAAGACATGCTCCGATTACATGCGCTAATTCAACGATACTACGCTCTGCAACAAGACATCGCCTTTATGAAAAAGCTACTCGAATACGATACCCAACTCTACGAAGTCAAAAAAGACCAGGCTGAACATCTCGAAATTTCACCAACCGATTTGTTAAAAGCAGAACAACTATACGAGAAAAAAAAGTACGACATTTTTCAAAAAGAAAGAACCTTGTTGGAATTAGAATGGGAAATTCTGATTCACGCTCATTACAATAATCACTAAAATCAAATCTCATGAACACGCCAATAAAATACCTCAGTAGCAATCTTACCGAACCAGAAGCCCAACGCATTTACCAGGACTTGCAACTTCTTTTCGATGAGGATAAAGTCTATCTCCAAAAAGATATCTGCCTCAAATCCATTGCCGATCAACTCAACACCAACACAAAGTATTTATCCCAGGTTGTCAACACTCGGACGCACAACAATTTTCAGGTCTATGTCAACCGATATCGGATTCGGGAGTTTCAGGAGCGCTTGTTAAATGGCGAAGCTCGTATGCTGACCTTCTACGGACTGGCCAGAGAATGTGGCTTTAACAATCGTTCGACATTCTATCGGTCTTTTAAGGATGTTACAGGTCAAACGCCAAAGGGGTATTATTGTTTGCACCTTTTAGCGGCGGCCTAACACAAAATTGTCTGAAATCCTAAACCCATTTTTCATTTTCCAACAACCGCTTTATCTTGTAATGGATTGAAAGGCACCCCGATATTGAATTATCAGTTTGGGGCCATTTTGAAACATTATCGAAAGGCTATCGTGGACAGGTTTCCCGGTAGCCTTTTTCCATGCTATGAGACACTTTTTCGTTTTTCTTCTTTTCGCGTTTTCTTCCTCAATCCTTGCACAGGAGCCTTTGATTTATTTCGATAAAACCAGATGTCAAAAACAAGATGTAATTCATTTCGATTTTGATGGCCAGTTTCCTTGTTCTATAAATTTGGGGAATATTATTCCTGTTAGTATTCCTGTTTCCGTAATTTCTCTTTGGGAAAAAACTGGTGATGGTTTTCAAAAAAGGAATTTTGTTTTTGAAAATGAAAAAAGTATCCTTTTTGCTAAAACTGGATTTTACATCCTAACTATTCTCGATCCCGTCCATGCCCAACTCATTGAAATTTCTGTCCAGAAATATGAGATAAAAATGTATCAATACATCAATTGCGTTTTGCATTATTGATTTCTCCTTCAAAAAATTCAACAAACCAATTCCCATTCATAAACCCAAACACGGTCACTCTACATTTATTTGACTCCCATAATCAACGCCTCTATTTTTAGCTAAACAATCGCCCCCATGTCCTTAGCCCCAAAATCCTTTCTTTGCACTCCCTGTTCCATTCGATGAATGGTGCAGGGAGTCTCGCCATGAAGGCAAAGCGGCAGCGGCGTCCTTCATTGGCTTGCCTTTTCGCAATTCCTATCAAATCATAATCCCATGAAAACAAAAATCTCCATCGCTCTTATCTTTGTTATTCTACTCACAGCCTTTTTGATATTTGAAGCCTGTCAAAAGGAAACATTGATTCCAACTTTGCCTAAAAAAGAGCAGTTAAAATCAAGAGACAATTCCAATGATGAGAACAACTTCAATGTACGATTACGGAAAGTAAAAGAAGACCGTGTAGCCGATTTTGTAGCTCACCTAAAAGTGAACGGAGTCGATGTTCAAGACACTCAGGACTTCCTTCAAAAGTTTGGTCGCATTGATGCCCGTCAACAACTTTCCGAACAATTGGGCATTGACCTCTTCTGCATTTTGGTACACCTCGAATTAGCTGACCTTATTCAATTAGGCCTTTCAGAAATCGATGCTCAAATGCTTCATTTTAGCCAATGGAATTATACCAATCTTTTTACTGGAGAAATTGTCAACCGAAACATCCTTGCCAATGCTAACCCAGAAAAATTACTTATGGATATATCTGGTTGGGCTGCAGGAAGTATCAACCCCATTGTAGATCAATACCAAGTTGGCATCCCGGAAATTGAAAACTGGATAAACGCTGCCCACCAGGCAGGTGATTGTGTGATTGAATATAACAATGGTGATCCCGGTGACTTTGAACCGATATTAGCTTGCAACAATTGATAACCTCTAAAATATAACGCCATGAAACCTATCCTAAAATTTGCTACCACTCTTTTCGTCCTTTCACTCGTCCTCATTTTTACCAGTTGCACCAAAGATGATTTGTTACTCACTGAAAAAAATGCTGAACAAACCACAACTTCCAACAGTTCAACTACGAATCAACTTACCACTTCCGCCCATTGGAAAAAATACATCGAAAAGATTGCCAAGTCTCGGGATTTCGATTACCTCGAAATATACGACCAAACTGGCAAATTACTTTATCACTGGCACGTCCTCGAACTCCGTTTCGACCTCAATGCACCACAAGCCGTCGTATTCATCTCAGAATTCAACAGCATCCCCGTTCTTTATGATGACATTTTAAAAATCACCCGAAAATCCGATAAAACCATCTCTGAACAACTTCTGGTAAAAGCGGAACCATCAATTTCAAATGAGGGTGACTCTAATCGAGCAATAAGCACCAACCATTGGAAAAATTATTTCAAGCGAATGGCCACCAATCAAAATTTTGATTCCCTCGAAATCCTCGATGACACCAAAAAGCTACTTTATCAATGGAATGTCCGGGAAGTGAAATTTGATTTGAGCAACCCCGATGCAGTAATGCTCACTTCCGAAAACGAGCGTGTAAAAATTCTTTACTCCGACATTCTTAATATTACTCGTGTTGCTGACGAAACCGTTACCGAAATGGTTATGGTCAAAGCAGAGTCTTCGCAGTAAACAATTTGCCTATACGGCCTTTCTCCAGGTTCTTCATTCATTCTTCGGAATAGTTTGGAGAGCCTGTTTTTATCCACTCAAAAATTATAACTATGAAATCCCGCCGTTTAAATCTTCCCGAAAAAATCAACACCGGAACTATTGTCCCAATCCTGATCGTTGCCATTCTCTTACTCATGGGATTTTCTTTCTTTGCTTGCCATCAGGAAGAAATGCTTACACCACAATTTCAAGCAAAAAAACTCAACAACTCTGAACGATTTGAATCCAAAATCACCCCAAATGGCAAACAACTTTCCGTAATCAATAAATTACAACTGCAAGGCTACCCACAAATTGAGGAAGCAAAAGACTTGCTTCAACTAACCCGGAATTGTATCACCAGAGAAGAAGTCGCAAAGCATCTAAACCTCAATGTAAACTACCTCACTCAAATCATTGAAGAGGTTGATTTACTGCGAACGGGTATGGATGTAGTCACCGTTCAAATCTTACAGAACATTTTTTACAAAAACCAAAACATTCACTACCAAGGAACCATTGATGTCGGCGCCATTGCAGGATTACCCCAGCAATTTGCTCCGAAAGCTACTCATCAAAAGTTGATCAATTGGTTGGAAAATAATCCACTTGACTTTGAGTATCAGGCTCCTTCTCTTGTACAGCTACGCATCTGGTTTCAAACTGCTAAGAACCTTCCTGTTATGGTGGCTTATCGCTGCGCTTCTGGCGCTGATGAAGTTTGCTTTGAGCGGAAGCTGGCGGCGAATGGGTGTTGAAGAATACTGAAAATAATTTGTCAGGCAGTTGGAATGTAATTTTCTGGCTGCCTTTTTCATGTTATTCGTTTTTACTTTTTGGTTTGACCAAATCAAAAAACTCATTTCTAGTTTCGGTCAGACGCTTAGAAAGTCTCCTAAAATTATCCTCATTTGGTTTTAGGTTGATGTATTTGTCTATCACATTGCTATGTCGATAAATGAGAATCGTATTTTCTACGTTGGGATTAATTTTGTTTAAATAAATTTCGGATTCTTTGTCATCAAATGAGGGGACAAAAGTCAGTGCCACTTTCTTCAAATTCAACTCACGTCCCAATTGCTCTAGTGTGTGAATCCTCTTGGCTTTGGCAAAGCCATTTTCATTTCCATAAATAAAATAGACCTTCAAAAACTTTTTCCTTCTGACACTTTCTTTTTCAAAGAAAATCAACCACTTCTTAATCTCTTCCCAATTCAGATTATTGCCAACGAAATACAGAATGCCATGATAACGCCCATATTTACAAATCGGACAAGCCTTTGATCCTTTATCCGATCCCCAAGCATGGTAAGGAGTGAACGAAAGAATGTCTTCGCCAATCTCTTTACCAGAATTTATTTTGGGTTGAGATTTTTTTGGATGATTGGGAATGTTCAAACCTAAAATGATATTCCGTTCGCCAAGCAATAAATCTCCTTTTTGAAGCAGTCGCAATACGCCACTTCCTCCTCTATTTTCCATCGCCTTTCGTTTTACCCCATTTAGTAATTTGTCATCATCAAAAACAAATTCATCGATGTAATAAGGTTTGCCTCCCGGTTCCAAAAGAGTGACATGAATATGCGCTGGTTCCTTCCTTACAGGATAGCTGCCGGGACGAACCGTATACATCGAATACTTTCCATCTTCATCTGTCTTCACCCAACCTCGAATGTAGCCATGCGTTATCCCATTTTGTGGCAGCATACTCCTTTGTTCATTAGCCTTGTGAATATACCTCCCCTCCAGATTGGTATGGTAATAATACAAAATGACATCACGCGCTGGTGTTCTACCATCAGCTTGATAAATGATTCCGGTGATGAGCAGCCTCTGACCATCCTGTTTCCAAGCAAGGCTGGTATCCGATGCCATGATTTTTTCTGGCATTCCCTGATAAAATGCACTCCGCTGAATATCTGCTTCTGATTGGACAGTTGTTTTTAATTCCTGTCCGGCGCAGTTGGATATAAAGAGTAATAATAGGGCAAATAAGTAAACGAATAGTCTTTTCTCCATTAGGCAATTTTTTCTATCATTAAAATGGGTAAGATAGGAAAAACCAATTTTCGTTTACTCCTCTTTGAAAACGAAATAGCTGAGTGGAGGGATGGGCAGGCTAAGTGGTTTTTATAAAATCAGCAATTCCCAATTTTTACGGTAATGCCGACTCAATCGAATCGTAACACCATTATCCATTGTTGCATCGTAATCTCCATTTTGACGCGAAGTGATTTCAGAAATGTGCATTTTGTTGACTAGTACAGAACGATGAACCCGAATGAAAAGATTGGAATCCAAAGTACTTTCCAGTTCCTTTAGCGATTTGGAAATTAGTAGTTTTTGCCTGGAAGTACGAAGTGTTGTATAAGGTCGGTTGCTTACAAAATATCGAATTTCAGAAATGGCTACTTTAATTTGACGGCTACCTTGTTTGACTCTTAAATATGCCTCTTGTTCTTTCTGTAATACTGATTGTTCTTCGGACTTCTTTCTATTTACAAACCGAAAAACAAAAGGAAGAATCACATAAGCTACGATGGTGATATAGAACTGGTTGGACAATACAGACTTGAATATTCCTGAAAATCGATGTGGTGGTGAAAAAACAAGATTACTGATTCCGGTAAAAAGATTTGCAAACAAAAAGGCATGAAGTAAACTAAGAAACAGGCCAAGTCCTAAACAAAATAAGAGCCTTGTCAAAAGTGGCTTTTCTTTCCAGCCAATTGCTTCAAGTATTCTCTCGACAAAAAAGGCCAATGGAACAAATAGCAGCCAATAGGTATTAAACAGGCAGGTTTCCGACCAGTAAAATCTTGTATCCCGAAGCGTCGAATAGAGATAATCTTGGAAAATAGCCAGCAGATATACACTCACCCAAAATCCTATAAACAACTTCAAACTCCTATCCCAATGCCTAAAAAAAGCGGTTGTTTCCAATGTATGATTATCCATCCTCCTAAGATAATTAATATCCGGATAAATTTCCTACCTCCTAACAATTTACCAAATCTGCAACAGGTTGTCGCAGATTTAAACATGAAAATTTTTATACTTCAGAAAAACGTTGGAGGAACTTATTTACTAAACGACTTTACACGATCATAAGCAACTCCAATCAAATGACCCGACATGAGTTCTTTTTTGCGCTTAGTCCATTCATGTATGCTTCCGATAATCTCCTCTTTTGAGCAATGAGGGCATTCTGCAACTGCATAAGCTACAGTTGCTAACAATTCCAGTCCAAAAGCATTTTCAAAGCCTTCAATATAATCCTGTACTTTTTCCAGATTTTTCTTTTGGAATAAGTCTAAATTCTTTTGAACAAATTCTTTTGTTTCTTCTTTTTTAGATTGAACCAACCTTATGGTTGTATAAGGACTATTGAGTTCACCATCATACGTTATGTAGTTAGGCTTAAGAGCTTCCAAAACTTGATTGAGGTTAGAGGCGAAAGGGCCATAATTTCCTTTATCATACCGTAACCGCAAGGGTTCTCCGGTGATCTGAAGAAGATAAGCCAATTTTTGCACTACCAAAGTGGTTAGTTCCTCTCCCAACATCTCGTACTGCCGCATAAGGGTTAAAAACATCGCTCTGGCCGGGGTCAGTTTATCGACAGATTTCACTTTGGCTACAGCACTTTGATAACCGGGTTCGTAAATAATAAAATCGATTTTATCAGCAAGAGGGTTTATAGTTTTTAATATCAGTGGTTTTACTTCTTCCCATTTTAGCCCTCCATTACCACATCCCAAAGGAGGAATAGCAACTGATTGAATATTATTGTCTTTTAGAGTCTGTACAAAATCAACTAGTCCTACTTCAATATATTCCATTTTACTGCGATAACGCCAATGTTCCTTTGTTGGAAAATTTATAATAAAAGCAGGTTGATCGAGTCCAGTTGCGAATAGAAACATTTCGCCAACGGCCAACTCACCTTTTTCATAGGCAGATCGGTACGCTTTAAAATTGCCCTTGTAAGCTCGTTTAAAAGCTAAAGCAATGCCTTTTCCCATCACACCATAAGTATTTACGGTATTCACTAATGCCTGCGTTGTGGCTTCTAATATATTTCCCTGAGTGTATTTTATCATTTCAATTGCAATATAAAACGATTAAAAATAAAAATCAGCTTTTACACGGACTGTTTTATCAACATTTGCCCTCTGAAGGACGCTTTCAACTAATGCTTTAGATTTTTCATCATAAACTACAATTTCGCTAATCATATTCCAGCTTAATTCATTAAAAACATGAAATTCTGCCTGCTTTCTATGTTTGAGCCCGGGATTTTTCATCTCTGCTGCTGCAGAAAAGTCACGAGCATAGGCATCTTTAAAATTCACCTGGTACAATTCAGAAATATCGGTATAAAACTGTGTCACAGGATGTTGAAGAGCATGTCCATCTGTAAAAAAATACTCCAACTCCGCTTGGTGAATTAGGTTGGTATTGCTCACCAAATAAATGATTTTCTGTTGATGAATTTTTTCGACTTCAGCATATCCCGTATGTATATTAAATAACATGATAGATCTTGGTCCGAAGTAAAACGCCACATAATCCTTAAATGTCCTTTCCCTATTGAATGGCAATGGTCGAGCCAACCTCCGACTAATTACTTCATTATTACCAATTGATTTGTAATCAGCATCTCTGTCTGGATGGCTTGGACAGACCAGTTTTCTGTTTGTAACAATGTATTCCAAATTGTCGATATGGATAATCCGATATATAAACGTACCTGGCATATAGGTTTGACAATTATTGAACAATAGGTACAAATGTAAGTAATTCAATATTAAGGCTAGTCCTAATCATGGAGAAAGGAATGACTTCCCATTGAACTTCCATTTCACGTCTCCTTTTCCACCATTTCACCAGGAGACATTATTGCCATAAGGTCGCCCCCTCCCCACCCCGATTGAAAAAATTATTTTTGTCTTCTGCATTCTGCGTTTATGAACTGCCACTTGGCAAAACCAACAAATCTGATCATTTGAAAAGTAGCTTCTCCAAATATATACCCCTGAGAAAGTGAGAAAGAGAAAGTTCTAATTGTAAAGGCAAGGGAGCAACTTTCGCACTTTCTCACTTTCTTCCAGCCCCTTATACTTTTATGAATAATTCGTCCGGTTTTCCCTATTTTTCGCGCAATTTCCCATCTAAAAGCTGCTTTTACACCTTAATCCAATGAAAAACCTCCAAAGTGAGAATGCTTTGAGAAAGTTCTGATAGGCTTTAATAACTTTCTCATCCAACAAAAGCAGCTTTCAATTCAATGCTTATGAAACTTTCTTGTTTTCCACTTTTTCGTAATGACCATATTCCTTATTCGCTAAGCGATTGAGATATTTTGGCACCAGAAAATGGAGCAAGCGATCCACCTTTGCCCGGCTAAACCCCAGTTCACTTCCTTTTCTAAGGGCTTCTTTTCTTTTAAATCTGATAGGAAGTGATCCATAAAAAGTTGCAATTTCTTCTTGCCGACGACGAAAGGAAGAATGACTGTTTTGAGGTAGAAAATTATAAACAAAGAGTGCATGTTCCAGATAAACTTCCGTAATCCATAGAGCAACATGAAAGTCATTATCACTACAAACAATCTCTTGTTCAATATGCTGTGATTGGTATTTTTTGATTGCACTTAACAGCATCGCAATTCTAAAAGTCATAAAGCCAGATCGCTTAACAATACTCAAAGCTCCTTTTCCTATTTCCTTATTTACCTTTTCCATCGAATCATTGTAACAGGAGTTGAACAACTTGTCCTGATCTTCCCGAAAAGAAAAGTGTGTGGGATGTTTTTCCAAAAAGGTGATGATGGCCTTCACTTCCTGGGCCAATACATCATGGAATTGATCTATTCTGCCTTTAGGTTTTTGCGTCTTGATACTGCGCCATTTCTCACCAATATCAAAATAGTAAAATAGGAATCGGGAAAACAACCCATCTTCCACAGAAGGGATCAAACGACTGACCTGATTCGGTGTACCTGACAGGCAAACGGATAATCGGGGATTTTGCAACTCTACCAATTCATCATTTCCAGATCGACTATACGACACACATTCATGGTGTGCCGCCTTTCGCAATACATCGCTGTAACCTCCCCAATCTTGCTTCAATACATTCCCCAAAGTATCCGCTTCTGATTCAAACAAAATACCATTGCCATCATTATTGCGAAGCTGTTTGATGAGTTTTGCGGAACTTGAATTGGCGGGAATAAATAAGGTTTTTGTGGGTTCTAATTCCGGTTCATTAGGCTCTTCTTCAATCTCTCCTTTTCTAAATCGGATGCATTCCCTTTCGTACTCCTTCATGGCCTTTTTGTAAGCAGCATGGGTAGCATGGTTTTTCGAAAGTAAGGAGTTATGCTGCCCCATCCCCATCTCTTTTGCAAACTTCAACACTCCTTTCCCGCTGGCTGCTGGTGCAATGATAAAAGTGTACAAGTTGGGATACGTTACTCGATTGTCATACCACCCTTGTACTTTTGGCAAGCAACCACTCAAAACCGCCAAAGCTCCTGTCAAAAAAACATCCCGTTCATAGCCATTTTTGAAATGAGTGCAGGCTTCTCTCAATAAATCGGGCAGGCCATCATAAATCTTTTGCGGAAAGGGTCGTGGAAATTCTATTTTAAAATCTAGTGGATGATGATGACCATTTAATCCTGTTTTTAAAAACTTTCGCTTTGCCCCCTGATAACAACTTTGTATCGTTCGCTCAATTTCCCGATTTGATAAATCAAACTTTTGATTGCTAAACTTTTTGACGATCTCTTCCGGTATCCCTGCTCGATTACAATGTACAGCCAATTGAAAAATATGGTTGTTGCGATTGCCTTCGATATACTTGGACTGTTCTTCTGTCATAGATATACATTCTTCATAGGCGTACTGATAATCTTCATAGGGAATAGTTACTACTTGACTTTCCATTTTTTCAATCTCAAATATCTCGGCATCTGCATTGTAGTAAGCCTTCGGATCATAAGACAAAAAGCAAAGCCGGGTCACATCTTTTCCAGATCGGTCAATTGGGATGGCCAACTTTTCTTCATAATAATTCGCAACAGCTTCAAAGGCTTCCCGATGTGTTTCCAGTTTTGCATTAGTTTTAACAATCACCTTGTATCCACGTCCGCTTGGGCTTACAAATCCGGCATAAGTAAACGGCAACTGTTGCACTTCATTTTGAATCCATTCTACCTTCTCTACATCCAGTTTATCAATATCCAAAATCACAAAGGGTTGATACTCCACCAAAGCCTCTATCGTCCGGCCACCTTTAAATCTTCCTGACACCGTAAAGGCATGTAACTGCTTTTTCAAAAAATCTTTCCGCTTTATATCACCTTTTTCAACTGCTTCCCGGATAGCCAGCACTTGCGGTTTGTAATGTTCTCCTCGAATGGCTGTTATCACTTGCTCCAATGTTCGCTCTGCAATGACTGTCGTAAACTTTTTGAATATAGAAATCTTGTACATAAAAATAGATTGAAAGGAAAAGTAAGGGAGTCAGTCGTTTGAGTTAACTCCCATCTTGAAATTAATAGCTGCTTGCAAGCATTGGTCTTGGAACAGACTGAAAAGCCGCCGCTTCCCAATTAAGATACATTTCTGCATCCGCTGATATTAAAATGGTATGATCCAATGCATCTCCCAAAGTGGCAAATCGACGAACGCCTGTCAGGTCTTCAAAGTATTTGACCAGTCGTTTAAACACTTCTCTGTGTTGTGTCAATCCCGTTTCCGTTTTTACAATAATCACCAATCCAATCCCCAACACGTTCCGAAAACAAGCCGTTACAAATGGATCCTTTGAGAGTTGTTTTTTGACGGACAGCAAATCTTTTTCATTCAGATATAGAATCTCCAAAGCAATGCAATGGGAGTAGCTTACCAGCTTTAGTTTTTCATCTTTTAATACAAAGTTTCCGGAAACCGAAATACGGGGCATCAGTCGTTTTTGAAGGGTGAAGTCTGCATCCAAATCGCGCATATAATAGCGGCGCAAAGCATCCACGAATTTTTTAAACTTGCCATTTTTGATGTACAGCAAGGCAGTCAACAATGGCACTTTTGAAACGGGGGTTTTGTAGTAATCGAATATGGTTGTTATTCCCATGATAAATGAATTTTGGTTATGAATAAATGAATTTAAAATTGACATAGCGAGTCCAGGTCTTGGCTTTCGAACAAGACAGCAACCTCTTAATCTCTGCAGTTATTTTTTGAATAAATTTCGTCCGAGATACAATCAGACGGAGTGGTGATTTTTCTTTTCTCTAAGTACGTTTTTCAAAAGAGACAGTGAGCTAAACATCAAATTTACATTAGATCAGATGCTCCACTTCAGCAAAGGGTTTGTAGTGGAAGCGTTTCAAAAATTCGTGTATATCGGTCATGCGGTAGTAAATCTTATTTCCTTCCTTGGTGTAACCAATCTTACCTTCGTTGCGCCAATCAAGTGCCGTTTTACGAGACACACCCATCAACTTCATAAAGGTTTTGTTGTCGATAAAATGCTCGTGCGGTGAAGTCAAATCATTCAATCGTTTTTTCATCTCTTTGAGGTCTTTTACGACTGTTTCAAATATTTCTTTCGGAATCACTATTGCTTCCATAATTGTCGATTGTTTAGGATGGATAAAATGAAATTATTTACACCCACAAAGTAAAATTGTTTTCTATTCAAATGCCAATACAAAATAGTCCCAACGATGAAAAAAGTTTAAAACTGGCTACTACCCATTGAATATCAACCAACAACGAATTACACTTATCACATTATAATAAAAGTCCCAACTTCATTTCTCAAAGTCCTAACTTTTGGATTTTTAACGGAATTTAAAGGCATTTGACAATATTATAGGTCATTTGAGGGAAGTAGAATGTTTTATAACACTTGAATTACAAATCAAAAGTCCCAACTCATTTTGAACCCTTTTTTTCGGCAAATTTTATAAAAGCTCGAATTTCTACTCTTTTATCTACTGTACATCGCTTGTCCGCTTTTGATGGAGTTAGCATGGTTCGCAGACTTTCACGACTTAAGTTCTTTCCATTTCGTTGTTTGAAATAGCGCATTACAAAATAGATGATGTCTCTCTTGGTATTGGAAAAAATAGTTAAGCCAGTCGCCCCAGGAATTTCCACCAGCAGTTCATAAAAAAAAGTCATCAAAACATTTACAGGGCCATTAATGATGATTCGATTGATCGGCGTGATTTCTTTAAAATCGGGAGCATTGTAATTTTGATACTCAGCCATTTCATAAGCCAGTTCTAAATGAATCTGGTTGAGAAATTGTGTGTCCACGTATGCCTTGACCTTATGTTGCAGGTAGTTGGTCAAGACCCGATGTAGGAAAATCATTCGACCACCATAGGAAGCAATTGACTCCAATGTTTTTTTGATGTTATCAAAATTGAAATCGTAGCCGACATCAGAAGGAATAAGAGAAGTCACCAATGATTTTTTAAACCGCTTATACAGGCGTTTCGTATTTTTCGATTCCGACATGATGACTTGAAACAACACTTTTCTTTCGAGTGGTTTCCCATTATCATATTGAAGTGAATTGGCTAAAAACACGGCCATCTGAAAAGGCGTAACGGAAAGATATTTAAGGGATTTTTGATGGCGATGCTGAAGTAAGGCAGCAAAAGCCATCGCAACCAGAACGGCCGGAACCTGTATCGTCAACTTCTTTATGGCTTGACCCCTACCCGCATCAAAATCTTCCAACTTGCTAAACTCTTCTACGATATTCAGGTAGTTCAATTCCATATCAATTTGTTCATCAAAAGGAACGGAATCGAGAGAGGCATATTTGTGCTTGTATTGCAAATAATCTATTCTCAATCGGCGCAGCTTCTGTTTCTTTTTAGCAATACCTTTGATCCCAGCCAGGTACTTTTTGGTCTTTTCAATATCAAAGGGGTTTTCAGGATTCGCTTGACCGCACGTTTTGAGATTGGATTTTGATAGGATAGAAACGGGTTGCAGTTTAGCCAACTCTTCGGAAATAGCACCATAATACCCCAACATCAAATACTGCTTCTTGGCGGCATAAAAATAATCGGTATTGGTCTCGATCAACTTACCTAATGATTGTAACCAGGAGACCGGATCGCGTACTCGGACGGAATGATATAGGACAAACTCTTTTTGAAACTTCCCGTTTGACCGCACCAGCTTTTTGAGAAGCTGTATGCAGTATTCTTTGTTGCTTTGGTGATCTGTTACTACAATCGCTTCAAAGTCAACCGGTTTTTGGTGGCCTACAACGACAGGCCTTTCCTTAAACTCCACCTCTTGGAGTTTAGAAAGTTCAGGTCTCATACTATATTTAATTTACTCCTTCCCTATGATGTAATTTCCCTTTACACCAAAGCGAAGATGGCCTTAAAATAAGCTGCGTTTTTGGGAACTGTATAGATTACAGATGTATTGTTACAAGCATGGCAACCCTGCCCGAAGTGAGCAAAGATTAGTGGGTGCTAATAGCATGAACTTGCAGGAGGTGATTAATTTCTATCCTTCACGAAATCTAATTGGGGGCAATATACAATAAATTTTCAAAACAAAACAATATGTTTCAAACAAATCATCATTAGCAACAAAAATTGTTTTGTGTCGAGTTTGGGCCATATCTCTAAGATAGGGGGAAATTGAGTGTTTGATTTCTATAGAAGGTAAATTATGAGTCTAATTTTGCCAAATCTATGTGCAAATAGTAACTTTTAGCAAAATGATTATTGTCTTTAATAATTACTTGGGATTAATGCTTCTACCAAAATAAGTCATCGAGCGTCAGCGATTGCTCAACCAAACCTATGCTATGGTTATTAACCTTTAATCCAAAGGTGTTAATCATGGTTAGTACAACCTGCTTCCGGGATTTCAACAACTGCCGAAAAAGGTGAAGTCGCTCCCGCAATCGCTCGGCATAATCTTTTGTCAAAACAAACTCCGTATTGTAGAATTTAATTTCAAATAAATGGATGACCCGGTCAGCTCGCTCCATGACCATATCTACTTGTAGTCCTTTTTGATCTTCGCTTACCTTTTTCAAAAAAGAGTAGGTCGTCGTATAAACGGCACCAATTCCCAGAGCATGCTTGATTTGCGGAATATGCTTCATACAAATCCCTTCAAAAGCGTAGCCACTCCATACTCGATATGCTTGTGATTGGCTCAACTGCATCCAGGTACCGCTACCTTCATAACTAGTATCTGACCGAAAACGCCCCATTTTTCACTTTTTGCCAATATCCGCTCTGCACTCAGCCGGACGATTCCTAAAATTATACGTCCAAATTTGTTCTTTGATGGAAATAGGGGCTGATTAAGCCCATAACAACACATTTACGGGACTACAGGGCAGACCACTCCACTGCTTTGTCACAATATTAACCCATATCAGGCTGCTGCCTTGCCGTTCAACGGCACAATGGTGGGTAGCAAGTTCTCCGACTTCACTACTTTGCCCAGCCTCTTTATGTTGTAGCCCAACACGCTCATGGCCACATATCGTTTGAAACCTTTAAGGCCCTTATCAGGTACCCTGTCTGCTCCACAATGTTCCAATTCATTTATGTTCGCCTCTATGGTACTGTGTTTTCTTTTTTTATACTGAAATTCGGGTTGTGTTTCCTCCTTCTGTTCTAGTGCTGATTTTTTCCCTGCCTTTGGCATTATCACTTGATCAAATATTTTTGACAAGGCCTTCTTCGCTGGCCCGGAAAAAAATCCGCGATCAAAACTTATACTTGACAGCTTGTATCCTTTCGCATATCGCTTTGCCAACCTCTCACCCAATTCTATGGGAACCTCTTTATCCGTTTTGTTTACCATCACCTCATGATCTGCCGCAAAACCATATTGATCCGTTGTCAGTAACACTCGATGTCCCAACTCTACAGGGCGTCCCGCCTTGCCCTTGCTTATCCACTCTGTATGTGGCTCGAATATCGAAAATATTTTCTCCGAATGAGGAATTTGCTCACCCTTCAGTATTCGGCGCTCTACCTGATCTATAAACTTCAACAAGTAGTCATGGTACATTTTTAAGCTCATTTTCAACAATTCCACCTTTATTCCACCTCCATGCTCTTCTAAGTCACCAAGCGTCCTAACAATGCGCACACTTATCTCTCTTGCTATCCGCAAATACGCTCGGGTCGAATCTGACAATCGTACTTTATAGTCACGACCCTTTTTTTGGTGTATGATCGAGGCCTTTCTATACGACTTCTTAGCTTTTTTATGCCACACCTTTATTTTCCCCCAACCCATCAATGGAACCAACTTACTCAACAATAATATTACATCCAGGCATTTATAAAGACTATCCCACAACAGTCTTAAATCTGTCGGAAAATGAATCGTTGTCTCTACAACATAACTATCCGTCTTCAATTCCAAAGATATTTCCTCTCCCTGGTCGCCTTCTTCTTCGCTTTTTTTTAACAACTTATGTCCATGTTTTACTACCAGCTCATTAATCTTTTTCAACGCTTCTTCATTCAATAACCTAACATTGTCTTTAACCGTTTGAAGTGCGAATACTTTTTTTTCTAACCAATCGGATGTTTCCTTGTGTACGCCCATTATGCCACGAACCGCCTGATGATGATTCGCCAAATCCAATAGTTCATCGTAATCACAATTCAACGTGTGACGCACGCTTCCTAACACTAATATCTCCCACAGCGGCATTCCTTCCCGGCCCGTCGCTTTTTTGCCTTTTAATATCTCATCTTCTAACACTTTAAATACACCTTCATTCAATTCCGGTGTTACGAATATGTACTGCAACCCGGCCAACAACTGAGGAAGTTCATGTCGGCTCCTGGAATTGAGCACCACATCTGCTATACTCAGTGAATTCACTTCTAATTGCTGTTCAAATCGTTTTCTCATCTTTATTGGTTGAAATCTTTCGAAAAAATAATTTACTAAAATTCATATGTATCTGACTGCCAAATTATTACGCATAAATTTAGAAAATATAATTCAATTTTCATAGCATTTTTAGCACTTTATTTGACTGACTATCAATTAGTTGCGAGATTCCGGCCAGATACTAACTATTCTGTTCGATAAATTGCAGATAGAAAAGCGAGTACTCATCAATCAACCGATACAATTTATCCTTTTTCTTTTTGCCATAGGGATGATAGGCCATGATAAAATCAGACTGAACCAATTCTTCCAGCACGCGAGTTGCCGCACCACCATTTGGAATCTTGGCAGAGTGGATGATTTCACTTTGACTCGAGCCCTTTCGCTTTTTTGACAAAGCCCTTATCACTTCAATATGGTACTGCGCATACTCAAAAAGCGCATCGTGCAACCTGGAAAATCATTTCTGCTTTATCTAAGTTTAGAGCGTTTATAATATTTGTTGTTCTTCTATTCGCCCTATGAGTATAATAAAAAAAGAAACTAATTATAGTTAGATTTGGCAATATATGTATCTGAAATTTTAAATTTCTTGACCATAAGGTGTCCTGTCACGTAGTCAAAAATCAATTTCTTCAGGAACACCTTCAATAGAGTTATATCTAATGTCAACATTACTAAAACCTCATACGCCTCAGCAAAATCAGAATCGTAAACCTATCAATTCCAAACTTAGCGGCGTAATAAGCGATACAATCTATTTCTGAATCTTCAACCCTCCCATCTGCTTTAGCAACATTAGTGCATATTATAATAAGATTGGCAATTTGATTGCCTGTCAATTTATTTGTGCGAGTGAGGGTAACTGCTTCGTCCAGTAATTGTTGGACGAGATAAACAAATCCACCACTTGCTTGAACCCGCTGCTTTATGCTTGCCATAAGGCTTGCTGTTGATTCAGGTAAATTCAATTCATTTTTCAAAAAAGCCAATTCCCTTTCATCTATTTTCCCATCAGATATAGCGACTGCCGTGCAAAGGTTGCGTATTATCTTTTTGTGTCCCCTTTCAACCGGAAATAGCTGTGGGTAAACGTCCTTCACTACTTTATCAATCGTATGATTAAATTCTTTGACCATTGCTGTCGAAGACTGATAGAGTGGTGTGCCGTAGTTCTTCAAAAGATTTGTTTTAGAAATTTCCTCAATCAATTTTACCCTCAGCGGGGTAATCGGATGACTTGAGAGCATGCTGGTATGAACTGAGGCATTGATTTCGTCATACTGTGCCAACACCATATCAATAAACTTTTGGTTTATCAATTTATCATTGCCGGATTTAATCCCCGTTGTGTATTTAATCATGGCAGAGTTGAAAGATGCGGCGTCCCTGCCCGCAGCAACATAACCCAATACATCACAGGAAATCTCACAACAGATCGACCACTTATTGACATCAGATTTCACTTCTTTTGGATATTTCCCTTCCATGATGAAATTCTTGGGATACTCTGTATGTCCATAAAGCATGTGCGCCAGTTCATGACCAATAATCGCCATTTTTTCCTTTATGGTCAGGTCATTGAAAAAATGCTGACTTACCAAAACGATGAGTTCCTTTTTGCCCGAACCAGCTTTTTTCTGCGTATAGCAGCGTGCATCAGGCAGTGCGTTTTGGTAAAGGAAGACATGAATATCAGAATAGGTGCCGACCAATATACTGATGGACTGTATGACTTCCCGGATTTCAGGATGTCTGTCTATTTTGATAGCTGTACTTAAAAGGTTGTAGAAATCCTTGTCTTTCTTTTCCCGGTATTGATCCAAGAACTCCTTGATTCCTTTACTTGCATTTAGCTGGTTTCCAATTTTCTGGAAATAATGTTTTTCCTTTTCATACTGAAGGTCGAATAAGGTGATTGGTTTCATTTTCTCATTTTATTATTGGTTGAAAATTGTATTTGTGAAAGTAAGAATCCGAATTTGTTATAGTTTGAAAAAAGACGTTGACTTATTACATTGAAATAAATATTTACATCAATTTTTACAATGAATTACCCCGCAGCAAGCTGACGAGGTATCTAATCGGAATTCAAGTTTCTTCGATGCAAGCATCGGGGAATTGAACCCGGCTTAGATTAAACTCAGTTGGATCATAATCTTTTGATCGAAGACCCTTATTTTGGAACAATTCAATCCTTACTATTTGAGGGGCTTTTCCCTACATTATGAACTTTATTCCTATTGTCTTCCAAAAGTCTTTTAGCAAACAAACCAAGATTCTTTTTATATTCTTCTATAGCAGTTTTATATTGTTCTTTTGTCATACCTTTTTTACCAAAAAAGGCAGGTGGTTTATTTTCTTCAAGAAACCTAATTGCCTCTAATCCATGTTGCCCTTCGTGAAACTCGAGACTCGTATTTCCTTCCAAAATATCTTGTTTGGTTGTTCCCCTTCCATAACCAGAGGGACCTTCCTTCTTGGCATCCGAATCATAAACAGCCTGAATTGGAAATTGTAATGTAGCTTCACCTGGTCTAATAACAATACCATTTTTATCATACATTGGTTTACTAATTTTATAATGTATTTTTAAGTCAGTTCTAGCTTTTTTTCCTGGTTTTTTTGAAGTTTTATCAGGTTTAATAATAACTAAGACTCCATTTATACGTTTTTTATATATCCCCTTGGTTCGTTTAAACCCTTCTGGAATTGGAGTAGAAAAATCTTTCATTTTTTTGGGTTTTCTTCCATCCGGATCAACATAGTTAATAGGATTATTTAAAGTATAATTATATGGACTCCACCCTGGATACATCTCTGCCAAAGGGTCAACGCTCAACCAAATACTCGCCATCGGGTCATAGTATCGGTGAATATAATAATAAAGACCTGTTACCCTGTCGAGTTCCTTTGAAGTATAGAGGTAAGGCTGCTCCCCATCACTGGTATGCTCATCCACAAAAGTCTCCCCAAAGGGCATGTACTCGATATGCTGCCGTACCTCTCCATTTCTGTCTGTCACATAGGAAGTACTACCAAGATGGTCAGGGTGAAAAAAGTATTGGTTGCTTTCTTCATGGAAGGTACCATCTTCCTTAAAGCCATATCCTGCTTTGACAACGGCATTGGTAATGGTATCAGGCAAGGGTGCAGGAACCTCAGGAGGGCCGGTGGTGTCCTGTTCAGGTAGTACCCAATCTATTGGTGGTGTACTATATGCGCTTTGAGATATATCGGTCGAGGGGAGCGGTAAATTTGTGTGACCCGTAGGTGGCCCCGGAGGAAAACCTAGGCCTTCTCTAATAGATTTTGTTAACAAGTAGGCCCGCACGTTATAGTTAAGATTGCCGGCCGTCAATCCCTGATTGTGGTGAAACCTGTTTTCAAAACGTCCTGTACCTATCCGGCTTGCGATTCGTTGTCCTTCGATGAAATAGTGCTTGGTAAACCTTCCTTCTTTTGCTACCAAGTATGGGCTGACATAAGCTGTATAGTTATCCTGATGAGCAATGAATCCCGCAGGAGCTCCATTATTAAATACACTCTGAACGCCCCCACTACTTTTGATGGCTCTTTCGCCACTTGCGTCGTAAGTATATTGACTAACAAAGCCATTATCGGAAATAGCAGAGATACGATTCTCCTCGTCCCACAATACTTTTCGCCAGGAGAAATGCCGTTCGGTTGTCCATCCGGTAAAATTTCCATTGGCGTCATAGGTATAATTTCGCTGTCCTACTTTGGTGGGGACATGGGGCTGATTTCCACCGTAAGTGTATTGGTTGTCATAAGTGGTTACAGCTACCTCTTCGCCTAACCTTTCATGCCTTTGGTCTTTGCGCACGATGTTGTGGAGATTATCATAGTCCATGAAAAGAGTATAGCTTTCCGTTCGGTTATGTCCCGTCCATTGACCATTCGCTCCTGTCAGGCGATACAATTCGTCGTATTCATAATTATGGGTGGCTGGACCACCTAATTTGAATGCTTGTGTTGTAGTATTGTTAGATATGGATAGAATATTTGCTACTGCGTCATAGGTGTAGGTGCAGTCCATTATTTTCCGTCCCAATAATGCGGTCACATCCATATTGGTCAGCCATCTTCTTTGAGCGTCGTACTCATAATATGTGACAGTGCCGTTACCCAGTTCCTGGAATACTGGTTGTTCAAACTCATCATACGCCCTTTGGTCAATGATAACATAATCAGTGGCTTTTTTCTTACTGGTCAATCGCTGAACTTTTCCTGCCCGGTTGTATCCGTAATCCACTTCTTCGCCATCTGGGTAAACCATTTTTTGTACTCGGCCCCAGGAATCGAATTTTGTTTCCCAAACGTAGGTTTCCATTTTGGTGGGGTCTATTAGTAAGGTTCGTATATCCTTGACGACCTCACCAAGTGGTCCGTAGAAGTACTCGTGACCACCACTAGCATCCTCTTGTAACCATACCCGTCCGGCTCTATTGTGAGGAGCGCCCGGTTCTCCATAATGAAATTGCACTTTATTTTGATAGTTCTTGGGGTAATCTATCTGAAAAAGACGTTCATGGTCATAAGTGTTTTTGATAAAAGCAGTATCGGCAATACTGGTGCGGAGCTGGGCGGTCAGGATAGAGGTATTATTACTGGCGAAGTCATATCCGAACTCTGTTTTTCCACTATCTGGATGGTCATAACTGAGTTTTCTACCAAGATGGTCATAGGTATATTCAGTCAGATTACCCACATCGTCAATAACCGTGAGCAGTTCGGAAATGGCGTTGTACCGAAAGCCCGTCCAAATATTGCCCTGTGGTCCTACTGCCATCAAAGCCCGTTGCCTTCCCCGCACATCTGTAAATGTTTCCCGGATATTGCCGAGTGCGTCTGTTACCGAAGTTCGGAAAGCTGTATATCCCGTGTTATCTTGGTTTATAGAATAAGAGATAGCAGTTTCTGAGCCATCAGGCAAAGTAGTGGTCAAGGTGCGGTCGAGTATATCGAAAGTACTGATGGTAGGAGTGACATTATCATAGCCTAGGTTAAATACTTCATTGTTTCCTAATGGTTCGGTAATTGGATACCACGTAGTATCTGTTCTTCCAAAAGCATCAAAATGCACCTTGCCCGATACAATCATTACCATTTGGTCAGGGCTACCGTTTCCACTGAAAATTGACCCAGTTTTCTTCACCTGAATAGGGCGCATTAAGCCATCCATAAAAGTGATGGTTTCAATATCGGCATCATATTCAGCGTCGTAGTGTTTTGTTATAGCGTGAGGGACTTGTGCTTCCGGGTGATATTCAAATGCAATGGTGTATGGCTTTCCAGATTTCAGTTCATAAGGCCCGGTGATGGTTGTGATTCGACCTTTATTGTCAATTTCGTACTTGGTCATTTGGTTGTTAAGATCAGTGCTTTCCAATAGCTGACCAAACAAATACTCATACGCACTCGAAGAGGAGTAGCCATAAGCATCTGAAATCTTGGTAACATAGGTTTGCACCTTGTCATCGTATTCGTATTCAAACCAAAGCCTTTGGTTTTGATGATTAGGAGGGCGTGTAATTTTTTGCAGGTTTCCATTGTCGTAATATGACATATCGAAAACGGCGGCTTCCCCGTTTTCCAAGTATTGACGGATTTGGGTGACATTGGCTTTGTTGTCAATATCTGCTTCCCGATACCTAATTTGACCTGATTGGATGTTTACAGTAATGGACGATGGCAAGGACTTGATATAATTCGGCTCATTATCATGGTAAGTGATAGTTGCTGAAAGTAAATCTTCAGGAGTGCCGTCTCCTGTGTCTGAATAATCGGTCACGTTGCCATAGAGGTCATAGTCAAACGTGGTGGTAGTTGTCAAACCTGCTGTGGGTTGACCTTCATAAAATCGTTTCTCAGTTTTTAATAAGGCTGGAAAATAAGAGCCGGCATCATCATTTACGGGAGTAGTTTGAGGGATGCCATCCAAGTCTCTTAACTGATAGGTGTTTACAGTTTCAAGGTATTTGTTCCCTGCTGCATCTTGGGTGACTTCGGAAAGCAACAAGCCTTTTGTATAGTAGTTCCTGTTTTCATAAGTTGCAATGACTTCACGGTAAGGGGTGTCATTATCCCCTGTGTTTAGCTGGGTAGTTTTTACCGTTTCAAAACCATAAAATTCCCGTTCCCGCCTGTCATAGTAACCATCCTCATAATCAAAAGTATATTTAGTCCAATCAACCCCATCCCCTGCAAATCCGTCATACAAATCCACGCTGGTCATCACCCACTGATTATGAGGGAGGTCATAGGTGTTACCTGCTCTTGCATAATCAATGGTAAAGTGGGAGTTGAAAGGTCTTATTACTTTTTTGAGCAGATTGGTTTTGCCAATGGTGGAAGATTTTACTTTTAATTCCCCATCGTTTTCAGAAGTGATGAAATCGGGAAAGCCATCACCATCTACGTCTGTAATTTGGCTTTCCTGTCGGCTTATTCCATGACTTAATGAGCCACTGGGGTTGACGCAAACCCTAAAAAAGAAAAAGTTGAAGCAATAGGTAATGGCACTATTTGCAGATTCTCCAATGGAAATTCCTTCATCAAGGCTACTAACACCTTCCCATAATATCTCTGTCGCAAAAGAATTGCCTTTATTAATCCTGACAAACACTTGACCGGTACTATCCTTGGAAAGAATGTCTGACAAACCATCATCATTTACATCTTGCCACAACAGAGTAGCTCCGTTAGTCGTCCTTGAAATACCAAATCCTGCTTTAACGCTACCTTGATGATAGTTGACACCTAAATTCGCACCACCTCCCATTTCTGTATTTTTACCTTTCTGAATGCCTTCATAGTTCCACTCTTCTTTAGGCAAAAAGCGATAACCGAGATTCATGGCAACATCTCCATTTTTATATACTTTGTCAGGAAGCCCATCACCATTCACATCCAACCAACTTTCAAAAGTTTCATCATTTCCTCCACCAATATTACCACTAACCCCAGCAGTTAAGTTTGATGCCTTTTGAGCATCAGTAGCTTGGGTGTCACCATTAGCACATTTTGAAGGAGCAGAAGCATTTGCGCCTGAACCATCTCCTGTTTCACGATTGAATTTTGCGATTACCATATCCCCACCAAAAGATATTCCCCCCTGAGTACTACTTCCTTTTTGATTACCAAATGAATGGTTGACAGCAAATTCTTCCAACCCCCCGAGCATATTGGTAAACTGGATTTTATTTTTGCTTATAATTTCTGGATAGTTATCCCCATTCATATCCTGCACATCATAAAGGATTTCCGTTTTACCAAACGAAACAGCATCTGTTGAACCAAACCCCGATGCTGATACTCCCACAGCAACATTGTGTGACTTAAACTTTGTTATTTTTCTGGGAGCAGTGGCTCCGGCACTATCTGCTGCTGAGTAATCAAGGCGTATATCATCTTCGCCAAATCTTGAGCTACTCATGGTATCTGCCATTATCCAGGTTAAGTTGTCAAATCCTCGCCAGCCTTTTATGTTACAATCAGGATAAAGAATGACATATTTAGCATTTGCAGGATTGTAACCCTCATCTATGTCATCACTATTTTGGGGAATATCACCATTGTTATTGACTGAACTGGCAGGTTGTATTTTCAATTCATCTTTATCTATAATTTCCATTGCCTTCTCCCTGTTTCCATTCCACACAAAGAATCCCCAGCCCCTATACAAAGGTCCGAGCCAAGGCTCTTTGACATTGACAAAAGCATTGACAAAAACGTTTTCACTAATATTGTTTCCTTCAATTTTAGCTACAATCCGATTGTCAGATGGGGAAGACGGCACTTTCAGTAGAATACTGTCAATTAGACTTGTATCTGGCATTAAATGGTCTTGAATGTGATATTCAATGAACAAAACATCGCCTGAATCAACCGATACCTCAAAAGGTGTGGAAGGCATTTGGTTGTTGGTAATGTAGTAGGTCTGTTTGCCGTATAATTTATTCACGCCTTTTACAGAAAGCGTTACTCTTCCGTCAGGCATTGTTTGCCCGTTAGGGATGCTAAAAGGTGAAACCTGAAATACGGCTGTGTCTGGTGCTATCCAAGTATTTGGATGGATTCCATACATATCGTTGTACATGGAGTAATCTACGACTGGATAGACTTCCAAAAGTGGTTCACCAGTTAAGGTTGTATCTGGCATCCCGTTATCAAAGGAATCATAATAAAGGCGTGGTTTCCATGAAATATTCGACCAGTCAATATTAGTTGAGGAAACGATACGAAAAGAAACCTCATCTAAAGAATCTACGGTAAAACTTGTTATGATTGATGTTGTGTCGGAGGTGTTCCAAGTATAGTCATTGCTATACAGGATTGTCGTGATAGCATTTTGGTCTTTTTTTACAATTTCAATCCGCACATCATCAGAAGTGATACTTTTCTCAAAAATGCCTTCCACTTCAACATTGCCAGCTAAGGGCATTGCCAAAACTTGTGGAGCTGCTAATAGAAAATCCCCTGAAGCGTGATATTCCGCAGGGTATTTTCCATTGGCATCCACTATACCACTTGGCACATCAGTATAGGTAATCACTGGATTCCAAATTACTTGGTCAAACGCCCCATTAAAAATTGATTGCACTCGAAAGTAAAATCTGTCTCCTTTTTCTACACTAATTGGGTTAGGCTGGATTATAGGTTGAAAGATGTCACCTGCTTGGTCTGGGGTGATAAAAGTAGCCCATTTTTCTTCATCATTAAATTGTATAACAACTCGGACACCATCCTCATGTTTGTATTCTTCAGCTTCCGTGCTGATATTTTCATAAAGACTTATCGGAGCGTTTACTGTAATTGTGCCACTAAAAGGAGCTTCCCACACTCTGACTATATCATGCAACGGGTTTTCGTCAATCAAGGTATCCAACTCTGCGGGGTCAATGTTAAGCAAGGTAGTATCAAGGGCTGCTCCAGCAATGATTTGGTTAGGTGTATCTCCACTATCCAATGTAAAACAAGGATTACCTAAACTGTCAATATGGTTGAAAAATACCCTCCCATTGTGAGCAATGTCAATCAAACCGTCGCCATTGAAGTCGGCAAAATAAGTATTGGTTTTTACTTCAGACTTAGAATTGGTATATCCAACAAAGAATGCGTCAAGATTGGCTTCAAGACCCCATGAATTTCCTTCAGTTTTCGATTTGGAAAATTGATTAACACCTGATATTTCCACTGCATCACTACTGAAACCCGTGTTGTCATTGGAGGCAAAAAGACTTTCTCGATATTTTAGTTTACCATCCTTGCGAAACACTTTATCTGGCAAACCGTCTCCGTTAATATCAACAAATGCTAACAACCCTTCGCTTTCAGAACCACTTAAAGCACCATTCCCACCTACTGACCAAGTTTTACAAGAAGAACTTCCATTTGGACCGAATGTAAGTGACATCCCCTTTGAATTTCCATTTGATGATGTTCCACCAATCATTGAAGCTCCATCATTAAATATGTCAATTAAATCCGGGATATTTCCTGTAATAAGTCCACCTTTAATTCCATCAGAAGGAACATTCCAGTTTACCTCAGCATTATACGGTTGATAGTTTCCTCCCTGTCGAACCTCATCAAAGTATTCAAATTCATGCCTGTAAAACTCTTGCCCTTCAATATCAACTTCAATAATAGCTGCAAGCAATTGTTTGTAAAAAGCCCCCTCTAAGTATTCCAATTCATAACTCCGAACAGGTTGCCCATCAAAGGAAATTTCTACCCTTTTCAATAAATCAGCCGTTACTTGTTTGAAGCCAAGCCTTCCGCTAATTTGAACATCTTGACGTGAAGTGCCTCCTAAATCACGGTCACGGAAGAACTGAACAACATATTTCCCTTCCTCTATGCCATGACCGGTATAGGTTATTCTGTCTATATAAAGTTGGTGGCCAGGATTAGAGCTTCCGACCACTCCAGGGTCACTAATATTATCGTAGTAGTAGCGGATGAAGTTACCGTTAAGGTCACGTACTTCCCTAAGCCCCCAATGGGCAACATTCCCAAATTCATCGGTAAGTGCAGCAGTAGCATCAAATCCACTTTCTGTACCGCCATAAAAACTTCGAGTCCCGTCTTTATCTGTCACCTCCCACCAGTAATTTGATGGGTTATCACCGTGCCGGATAATCTTTTGAAATTCACCTTCTATTCTTGGGTAGAATTGTTTTTCACTTGTTCGGGGTGTTAAGGTATCACGGTGCGGAACAGGGGATAATTGTTTACCTCCCACTGTATAAATTTCTGTTTCAAAATCAGGGTCATATCGAGGTACTCCCCATCTTGTATCAATTCTTATTGAAGAAATGGATATGTCCCAACCTATCCCCATCCAACCATTGCCTCCATCACTATTGTACTGAAAAGCTAAAGGGTGAAGTAATCCTTGCCTCCCATCGGGAAGTTTTAGTGGCATTTGCAGCGCGGCTGAGCCTGTGTTGCTGGCCATTGGCGGAGTCATTGTGAGAATACCTGTTGAGGGATCGGCAGCTTTCAGGTCTTTTATTGAGTTTGATGTATTTGCATGAGTTTCGGGCGCATCAGGTGTTTTTAAAATACCGTTAATAAAATCTGTAAAATGCGTTGTTACTGATGCAAGAATTTCTTGCGAAGAAAGTAAGGTGTCACGTGGAATAGGCATCCACTTCTCTCTTTCTTCATCAAAATAAAATGTTCTGATATCGGTTTCAAAATAACCCGTAGGAATAAAGGTTGTGTCATAAGCCAAGTGCAAATTGACCTCTTTTCTAAATTGAAGACCATGTGGCAAGCATCTCACGCCTCCCTCATCTTTAGTTACATTAACTAGGTCTTGATCTATTGGAGGAAGTTCATCTTTAGTTAAAGCTGTCAAAGAAATAATAGCATCCTGAAAAAGGGCTCCTGAAGGAACTTTCAGTTTAGCATTTCTAGTTGACAACAACTGAGGTTTACTCTCTTTGCTAAGTATTTTTTCAACATGAAGAGAATCCTCAATACAAGTTGTAGCTTGGTTTTGTTGAAAGGAAATGTACTCTAAAGTTGGAGTGTCCTTTATTACACTAACGTTATTTACTTTCTTGGGAACAAGAAGGATAGCAATGCCTACCAGTACTATGAAGCAAATCGTTTTTAAGATATAGGAAGATGATTGTTTCATTTGAAATAGAATTTGTTTCTACAATGGAATTTACAGATGGTACTTAAAACCAACTACTCAACTACTAACTTTAGAGTTTTGCTTGTGTTCTCAGAAGTCACAGTAACGAAATAGATACCTGACGGGCAATCTATATGAATATCTTTCTTGTAATAATCTTCTCCATTCAGGCTTGTTGAAAAAACCATAGTGCCTATCGAGTTCCTAACCCGAACATTAGTTTTAGCAGGGCGACGTAGATATATTGCAAGATTGAAGTTGCCCTCGGCTGCTGGATTTGGAAATACTTCAACTTTTTTGAAATTGTCTTCTGAGTATTTGGAGACCTTTATCTCTTTCTTTGACTCACATCCTTGATAATTTAGGATTACAATATAAGTACCTGACATTGAGATAGACACTTCAGGGGAAGTACTGAAGAAATTATCAGGACCACTCCACAAAAAACTAATGTTATCATATTCTGATTTACTTGTTGCATCCAATACCAACTCACTATCTGGCATTAACCGATAATGAGCATTAAGTTCTGAAACAGGGGCATCTTTGCTTTGTATGTAAATTGATTCTGACGAAGTACGACCAGAGGCATCTGATATTGAAAGTATATAATCGCCAGGTTGTACATTGCTAATTTCTTCTAAATCATTGCTCTGAGAAACCCAAGTCTTACGAAAAAAATTATTCAGGTCTCGGAATACAAATGAATATGGTGGCTTTCCCCCTTCTACGCCAACATAAATTTTTCCGTCGGTTTCAGGAAAACACAATGGTTGCTCTATCCAATACTTAGGCATCAATATTGGTCCGACACCAATAGTAAACAAGTCTACACCTGATAAATCATTATCCCATAATATATTTTCAAATACGGCGATTCCCGCATCCGTTATATGTTGAGTTGGGAAATATTCTACTTCGTTTAATGGAAACTCTCCTGTTCCACTACGATCAACTGCTAACCACCAAGTTTCATCATCAGATAATTCCAAAGCCATTCGTCGAACATCGAATCTTAGTTCGGTTTCAATGTTTTGAGTTTCCCCAAAAGCTGTCATCAACCACTTTCTTTTTGCCCTTTGAGGCTTACCTTGTTCTTGCTCAGCAAGCGAAAAGTGTAGATTATTATCACTCCAAATCAAGAATGAATTATCATTAAAGACTGCTGGATTATCTTTGTTTGAATAGTAAGTTTGTCCTGCACTAATAGATAACAACTCTGGGTCATAGCTATTTTTGGACTGCTTTTGATAAAGAACTGAACTGTCATCTCTACCAATACCAGTAGTACGGTAATTATAAGGATAGCTTTCTTTACTATCCCAAATAACTTCTTTTTTTGAGTTAATATAATTGCTAACACTATTTTGGGAAAGAGGAATACCATATTTTAGGGAAAGGTAGGATTCTACCTGTTGCTGTTCCTCTGGAGATAACACTCTGTCATAAACAATTATTTCAGCAAACAATCCAGTAAACGAAACAATAGGAATATCAGGTGTATTTGGATTAGCTCCAATTATCAATTTTTGTGAGTCAACAATCGTGGAATCTTGCGACTTGAATTGTTTGTAGGTACTGATGACAGGCAAATCTTTTTGGGAGTCAAGAAAGTTCATAAACTTGACTTCTTGCCAGTCAGTCATTCTATGTGTTGTTAGTAATAGTTTTGGGCTTAATTGGTTCCTTAAATACCAGACACCTTTTTCCCACAGAGAGTCAGCAGTATGATAAACTGCGAAAACAGTAAGTTTGCTTAAATCCCGATTATCAATTGGTATTTGAATCCCGGCAGTCCCTTGTTCAAATAGTAAAGCAGGGTTATAATTAAATAGAGTCAAGTCTAAATTGTCAAGGTTAAGATTAGCCACTTCATTTTCGGAGTGTACAGTAAAGACCGGAAGGTTATTTTTAGTTTCAGCTATACCCCAAACCATAGGATTTGTTACACCTCCTAGCAAACTGCCTTGGGCTTTTGTAGAATAAGTGTATAGAAAGAAAATAGGGATTAGGAGGGTAATTAATTTCATAATTTGATAAATTAATTATTGACTAAAAAAGCAAAATATACAGTTAGTTCCCAAGATTCTAATCTATTGTCTGGTCTCGAAGACCACTCATATGGGTTTGCCCGAGCTTCTAAAATATCACCAAAACTTCGGTTGTAACTAAATTCAATTCCAAGTGCCAAATTTCCGTCATCATTAGGCATAAACTCATATCCAAACCCTAATGAATAACCAAAATAAGGTTTGCCTTTTAAGTACAGCTTTAGTTCTTCCTCAACATATTCAGAAATCCCATAGGTATCTTCGGGGCTATGACTATATGAAATATTTTCTGGAGACAAGTTAACCCCGGCTCCTATTCCTAGCTTAGCAAAAATTCCGCGGTAGTTCAATTTAGGAGAGATAAAAAGCGACGAATACAAGTATTTAAAAGCTATGTCGTATTCAAGGTTGGAGAAGTCTCTTTCATCATAATGGTATCCTCCTTGATGTTGCGAGAAAATAATGTCTAAATTCGTTTGAATAGCAACATCTTGCCATTCATCTGGAAATTGGTAGCCTATATAAAGTCCACCATTTAAAAAGGTGCTTCTTCCATATTCTTCTATATTGTATGTACCAGCATCATAGCTAGAAGGAATAATTGTTGATGAAAGATTTGGAATATTTGGGGAGTTGTTTGCTCCGATTCGAATTCCCAAAAACAAACCATCCAAATCTGTCATTTGAGCTTGAGCAAATAAAGCATAAACACCAAGGAGGATAGAGGTGACGATCTTTTTCATATTCGATTATTTAAATCAATACATTGATAAATTACACAACCATTTATTGCTGAAGCTCAGCAAATATAATCTTGGCAAGTTGATCGTTGAATGGTAAATTTAGTTTAACAGAGTTTGAAGTGTATCTAAGTATCCCGTTCTTGAAATACTAAACTATCAACAACTTCGGACTAGTTAAACGAAAATTAGCAATAGATATGAAGCAAAGTTAGAAGGGGTATCTTATTAAGGCAAATTGGAAAAGCAAATTCTAAAAAAGTGGTATGAAGGTATATATCCATGCATTGAATTTAAAAGTCATTACTTTATTTTTTGGTTCAATACATTGACAGTATCCACCATGTAGAAAAATATCTATTTCATGTCTCTCGTTGTCTTCTTCTCTTATTTGTCAATAAATATAACATTACATTTTTTGCAAGCATCTATAAATTCATCTCTTCTCTGACCAGGTAAATTAATAGGTTTTAGTAAATCATTATCCATATATATTTTTCCATCTCCTTTTTTATAATCCTTAATTTTTTTTAAATTTATAATATCTGATCGATTAATTTTATAAAAACAATAATTTGAAAGGAGTTCTTCGAAATCACCTATGCTTTTAGTTGAACTTATAAATCCATTTTCGCTTTCACAAAAAATATTTGTTTTTCGTCCTTGTGCTTTCAGATAAATCACATCTTTAATTTTCTTAAACCTTATGACGTTTTGTCTTCTACCTTTTTCCTCTGTTGTATCAGGAATACCAATTCTTAACTCTTGGGAAACACTGTCATTTATTTTGTCATCATTACGAATATGTTCTTTAAGCGTTGATAATTGCTCATGCGAAAGTTGATACTCTATTTGTTGTTTTGCTTTATCTACTGCTATCTTGATATCATCAAAACTAACCGGTTTTAAAACAAAATCTATTGCACTAAATTTAAATGCCCTCACTGCATATTCTGCAAAAGCAGTCACAAATATGATGTGAGATTTAATTGGTCCTAATATAGCCAATAAGTCAAAACCATTTATACTAGGCATTTTTATATCTAAAAAAATAATGTCAGGTTCCAATTCTCTGATATTTTTTAACGCTTCAACGGAGTCTGTAAAGCTTGCTAAAAGCCTAATATCTTCATCTATTGAGAAAAGTCTTTTAGTTAAAACCTCAATAGCACTTTGTTCATCATCAATAATAATAGCAGTAGGCATAATTATAAATTTTTTGGTATAATTAATTTTATCTGAGTTCCGTTCAGTGAATTGTTTTTATTTTTTTTATCTATAATTCTAACTTCAATATCATAAAAAGCGAGTCTGTTTTTATTTATCTCCATACCAGAGGGCCTGTTTAAATTCCTTTCCTTTTTAATTCTTCCTTTTCCATTATCGTCAATAATCACGATAAGAAAGTTGGCTTCATACTCAATTTTCATTTTCAAAGTATTATCCAATCGAGATTCATTCCTATCAAACCCATGTTCTATTGCATTTTCAATATATGGTTGAACCATCATTGGGGGAACCTTTATTTCACCTGGGTTTATTTCATTGTCAATGTGCACCTTAAATTTAATGAAATCTTTGAGGTCAAATCGTGCTTTCATTAAAGTTATAAAGTCTCTTGTTAATTGAATTTCTTCTTCAAGAGAGATTAATCTTTTTTCTGAATTAGCTAAGGTTTCACGAAGAAGTTTAGAGAACAAGACTAAAAATTTGTCTGCTTTTTCATTTTCTTCTTTTAGAATTAAATTATTAAGAGTTGTCAATGTGTTAAATATAAAATGTGGATTTAATTGAGCAGAAAGTGCTTTTACTTCTGCATCTTCCCTCTTTATTTCTTCAATTTTCCTCCTCATTTCTATCATTGCTTGTTTTTTATTTTTCCTCTCAATTGTCAATTTGTATCTATAGGCAAACCCAACAGAAAAAAAACACAGTTCAAGTGTTGCACCTAAAATCAAGAATACTTCAGGTGGAATATAAAATTGTATATCACCATTTACGTTAGTCCAAATTAATGCTACTATTGCACCTACAAGTAAACAAAAACTGCCCGCTAAAACAAAAGCCGAAAGTTTTCCTCTTATTCGAAAAAATTAAATATCCTAAATGCGCAGCTAATAATCCAAAAGGAATTCGAACTATATAATAAAGATACCAACCATATCTTATATCTACATAAGAAACTATTCTATCTAAAATCAAATAAACAACCAATATCTTTCCGTAAGTAACTACAATATTGTTTAGCTTCTCATTAAAATTAATACTTAGAAAACTATTAAGGAAAAAGAGGTAAGACAAATATAACGATACAGCAAGGGGTACCTCTATTTGATAATACCAACTAGAAAAATGAGAAAACATTAGATTGAGATTGGATATATCTATCTCAAATTTCCAAAAAACATATACAGCCAGAAAAAATAAATATAAAGTGTAATAAGAATATGCTGAATCACCATATAGTATACCGATTATAAAGAAGAATAATGCCGCAAAAAAAGTAATTGATAGGAAAACAATAAAAATAAATTTCAAGCTATCTAATTTTTCTCTCTGAAATCTTTCTTCTTCATGACTTAAAAACTTAATAGAAATTGACTTATCATTTACTCTAAATACGTTTTTAAATTTTATATATATTTTATTTGTTCTTCCACAGGGAATAGAAATTGGTAAGCAATATTTATTTTTTTTAAAAGGCCTATCTTTATAGTTAACTAGTTTCCCACATATTTCATTTTTAATTATTGAATCATTATGAATTTGATATAATTCAATTGTATCAAAAAAAGAAAAATAGATCAATAAAGTATCACCACTTGAGTTGTTATTTAAAACGAAATGAACCCAATAATTATATTTTGCTCTATTTATTTTCGAGCCTAAATTCAGACTATCAAGGTCACGTATTTCTCCAAATTCCAATGCGGCGATTTGATTAATATGAAGCTTAGTAGTGGTGTCAACAAATAACCCTATTTGATGGGAGATGTCTTTCAGCTTAATTACTTTATTTTCAATCCTTATTGTATCTTCTTTTGCATAAAGTGCTGATTGGCTAAAGGTAAAAATCAATATAAATATAAAGTACTTCATACATCATTTCTTAGATACAAGATTAACCATTCATAAAATATAAAGACTATATTTTTCATTACTTTCGAATTTATTGTATTGAATAATCTGTTTAATGTAATGAAGCATCTGATTAATTTGTATCAACATCAAAAGAAACTTGACCTCTTAATTTACCAACCTTTTTCACTCATCAAACACATCCATAGCCCGATCCAAATCCTCATTCACAATCTTCGCATAAACCTGTGTCGTCTTGATGGAAGAATGCCCCATCAGGCGGGAGACATATTCAATCCGCATTCCTTTGCGAAGGGCACGGGTGGCCCAAGTGTGGCGAGAAGTATGGAAGGAAATATTTTTCTCAATACCCACCTTTTCCGCAATGAATTTCAAATCCTTATTGGCATACACATTTCTGGAATTTATCATTGTTTGGAGAAATTCAGGATTGGAATAATCCAGATTTCGATCTAAAATCGGAAAGATAAAATCACCGGAACCGACTTCATCCGTTTTATATTACCTCTATCCCACACCAGATTTCAATCGATTCAAAATACTTTCCTCACTTTGTAAATATTCACCAGCAGAAGTTACAAAATTTTGCCATGCCTCATCTAACAAGGCTGCAGCCTTTCCAAGATCATTGGGTTTAACCAAGCGGCAATTTATTCTTTTAGTGGCCTCTATTCCGGCACTTGCACATTTTTCAAGTAATTCATCAGGAAATGCATGCTTGAATTCGTCAGAAATTTGATAGGATGTTAATTGGGTATAAGAATTCCACTTGGAAAAAAATTCATCTGCTCTTTCTGTAAATCCTAATTCCTTCAAAACAATATCAATGACCTTAGCCCTGGCTTCATCGTTGGGGTGGTCATTTACCTGCCCAAATGATTGGAACTAAAAAATGGGTTGCCTCCCCGTTTTAGTGATAGATAAAGATGTGCCCATGCGAAAGAACTTCCTAAGGTACATACGGCAAAAATATCGCAGAAAAATTCAATAGCCCAATTCATCCAGCTTTTCATCCAGTGGTCATATAGCCGGGTATTTTTCTCATTATTATTCCTAATATCGTGGACCATCTTATTCGTAAAAATAAGTACGAATCTCTACCAATAATTTTCCAAGCTCTTTTTGAAATGGTTCAACTTTCGGATTGTTTTCTTCTGTTATTAAGGGGTGGCCCAATTCGTGGTATAAATCTGGAAGATGTAGTAGAGAATCGCTTTCTAGTAACGGAATACAAAGCAGTTTCAGATGAGGGTATATACAGTAATAGTCTTTTGATAAGCACACAACAGTTGGCGGTTGCAATGGGTAGTTAATTTCTTTTACAAATCCGCTGAATTAGTTTGCACATACTAACATCATCCTTAGTATCACACCTTGTTAATGCTGCATACCCTACGTTTTCGAGAACATCAAAATTCCTGACAACCGATTTAAATTCTTTTAATCTTACTGACTGATTTCCTTCTTGTTGAAAAGCCGGGGAAGCGTGTAAAAAATTTAGCCTGGCAATAATACTTTCTAATTCTTCATTACAACCTCTCTCCAAAACTTGAAAATGAACGTCTGGCACATTTGGAGTTTTTTGCCTTTAATCGTTTTGCTCGCTCTATAGTTTCTAACAAAACCCCTTCCGTTAGTATTTGCATGCTTATCTTTTTTGAATCCTTGAAAAAGCATAATCACATTCCTGATCAAGCGCATTGGTTATGAGTTCAAGGCTTGCAATAGCCGAATTAAGGGATTCCGGATTTTCTTCTAAATACGTAAGTAGTTGGTTTAGGACAGACTCGGATTTCTTTTTATTCTCTTTCAGATAATCATCAATAATCATGTACACCATCTGTATTTGATAATTCATAGAGTTTTTGTCCAAAAGGTGTGTTACAATATTTCTTAGCTCTGTTCGCTGTTGTTCCGTAATGCTATCAGGGTTGTAATTCAACACAGCCAGAAAATCATTGAATTTTTCAAGATATTTATTTGAAATATTGTAGATGTTGGAATTTAAACCTATTTGGCTCATGTCATTAATTTTATTATTTGTAATTACCCTCTTCTAAATCAAGAAGATTAGCATAAGCATCCTTATTATACTTACTGGCTCTATCTTGTAAATGAATGTCCAAAACTTTAATTGACATGGGTATCCTGGAACAATCATCTGGCTTTGTATAAGCCAATGAGCATAAGAAGAATATATCCTGTAAGATACAGCTAAAATCCATTTGGCCAAATATCTTTTTCACCAAAAGCGAGTTGGATGTTCCTCCTCTATGAAACTCTTTTCCCGTAGTACAGATATAAGCTCTTTTATCATTTACAATCCAGTAAGAACCAATTTTAGGATTGTTACAATTGTATTGCCCGGCATTTTTATCAAACCAACTATCCAAAAACCTAAGGCTTACTTGTGTTTTCTTTGGAATTTCAATTAATGTAAAATTTGCCTGATCTGGAAGGATACGTTTTTCTTCCTTTAGGATTCTAAATGCTTCTTTAATCCCTTCAATTTCTTCATCAAAGAAATGCCCATCTCTGTGGAATACAAAATCACATAAGGTTTCGAGACTGAGAGCAGCTTCATCTTCGATAATTTCAACCAACGTTTTGACCATTAAATTTTGAGTCAGTTTCTCATAATTTTTTGCCTGTCTAAAAACTTTCCTGTTATTCTTTGCATACTTATCTGTAAATAAGAACCCAGCTAAATAATTCTTCACATCTATTCCGATGGTCATATCGGCATTTAGAGGTGATTTTAAAACATAAGGATATTTATTGTTTGCAAGTAGAACCTGTTTATTGGCTACATTTCGCATATAGCCTTTTAACTTACCTCGTTTATCTAACCTTTTATTTCCTTTATTTTGCTTTACCGCATAGTAAGTATCTCCATCTCGGTTCGTTCTTTCTTCATAACATTCTTTGACCACATTAGTGTGTATAATGGAGCAATTAATTTTACGGGGCTCTTTCCCAAGTTCTTGCACCAATAAAGCTGCCAGTTCATCGTGTTCTCTATTTCCTCTTCTAAAATCAGGTATCATAATTAATGCATGAGGACTCATTCCATCATTGCTGATTTCGCCAACTGCCTCGACAATTCTTTTTCCTAATTTTACATAATTTTGATTACCCGAAAATTTATCTTCATAGCATTTAATTTCAGGCTTATATTCATCCCATGGATACATAGCATTTACAGCATTTATTAAACCATCTGTAAATGGTTCCCCCATAGCATCATGAACAGAGCGAGGTAGAAAAATATATTGAGGGCAAAAGGATGGCACTTCTGATTTATAAAATCCACAACTGGGGTCACTAAGTTTATCAAACCTCGTACTTACGAACTTATCTGGATATGAAAATGAAGATGAAAGCAATTCTTGCGAATCTCCTATCAAATAATCTGGATACTCAAATATTCCACAATCGACCCGATATAACTTAGATTGAAGAACCATTTTTTGACTTCCAAATCTTATATTTTTTAAATAATTCTTCCTAAACCAGTTCATTCCTTTAGCCCTATATAACGGATGGATTATCGAATCTTTATGAATTTGGCTTCCATCATAATCTTCTGTACCAATTATTTCATAACATAATCCCGATGCCGTCCCTTGTGTTTCACTTTCTGAGGTGTAATAAAGCAACACGCTACAATCTTCTGGTAAATTTGCCAAAGTTTTTGAGTGCGGAAAAGGTGCAGATCTACGAATATCTTCTATAAGAGTTATTTCTTCATCATTTTTCGTATAGCTATATTCATTAGCTGTCGTGTATTCAAATTCTTCCAGTTTTACGATATACCAGTTAGCACCAAACTTGTATAAATAACGCTTGCCTTTATATTGTTCATGAAATGTTTCCACAGTCAAATGAGTAGGTAATGGACGAGGCTTGACATATTTTTTAGTAATATCTACCATTATTCCCCACTTATCACCAAGGTCAATAGCTCTTACTCTATATCCTGTAAAAATATCTACATCTTTAATTCGTTTAGGTGTTTTCGTAAAGAAAGGTTGCCCGGTAGCAGGTTGCCAAAGATCTTTTTCCTTAAATAAACTTCCCTGCAATTCAAACTGTAAAAATCGCTCACAGATAGCCCGATCATAAGGAATCTGACTGTTATAATCTAATTCAAAGTTTTCTTTGGTGTCAATAAATTTAAACTTTCCTCCTCCAATTTTCGGATAATCAACGGGAAGTTTTGCAATAATTTCTATGTCATTTTTTGTAACCAGGTATTGCTTATTATTCCTCTCGATTATGGTAATCGGATGTTTTAATTTTCGGCTTAATTTATTAATTATTTTTTGACGATTTTTTTGAAAATCCCTAATTCGCTTATGAAGCCCCTGAACTTCAAATAACCGATACTCCCCAGATAAATCCTGGATGTTGTCAATTAGAAAAATATTAACGTAATAGTTTTTAATTTTCATTGTTACAAAGTTTTTGGAACGGACAAATAAGACAGGTTTCTCCGTCATGAGCAGTATCGAAATCTTCAAAATTCAAATCTTTCAGTTTCATCTCTGATCCTGCTCTGTTCAATTTATAAATGTAGTCAGAAAGTTTTTCCTCAGTATTATCAATCAACTGTTGACTGATTCTGTACTGACGCGGAATATTTCTTAGGAGCTGATATTCTAAAAGTTCATAATCCAAAATACTATGCCCCTCTAAATATTGTTTAAAGTCTCTATGCGGTTTGCACCTATTCAATGCCAAAGCATATAACAATAGTTGGTCTATATAACTTCGAGTTCCCGTAAAATGTACTTTCCAGTCAATTATTAAAGGAGGTCTATTATTCCAAAATAATATTAGGTCAGGGACACCTCTAACGGATACATCGTCATATTTAAAATTTAATGATCGTTGAGCAACTAAATAATCGGCTTCCTCCAGCAGCTCTACAACTTCATCATTACACAATAAATTGGTAAGTGAAGTTTCTACATCAGTCCAAGCCTTATCCCAATCTTCTTCACTCAGTCCCTTACCCATTTCGAGTTCAATTAAAGCAGCATATTTTTCCTGGTTATATGACTTTTTAATAGAAGCATCTTTATATAACTTTTGCTCTGCAAATGCCCTTCGGGCTAAAAAAATCTCATTAGCAAATTCTAACGTATCATCTAATTCAGCAGCATAACCTTTATTTAGTGTAGCAACAATATGACGGTCAATAGTATAATCGACAACATCACCTCTAAGAGCATGAATTGATTTCAAATTAGAAAGTTCAATAACTTTTAAGCGATAAGCATCTTTGGTATTTGCACACCAAACTTTTGATTTTAAAAACCATTGTCGTTGACACTTTTGAAAAAGTCTAAAATTCGAAAATGAGTGAATCATCTTTTCTTACGGTTTCTGATAAATTTCAAGTAATCTATTAATTCTTCTTCTTCGTCCGAAGAAAGTTTTCCAAGACGGTTATGAGCCATAAATTTTTCTGATCGTGGTTCTTGGGTAGCTTTAGGCACCGGATAGCCTACTCTCTCCATCAATTCTTCATAGGTCACATTATATAGTTCTGCCAGTTTGTATAAGTTAGATGGAGAAGGTTGTTTTACTTTGCCCGTCTCTAATTGACTTAAATAAGCGTTAGAAACCCCTGTCTGAGCTTCAACTTCTCTCAATGTCAATCCTTGTTTTAACCGCAACGATTTTAAATACTCACCATAATTTGGCATACCAAAGTTATCTTTTGCTTGCTATTTTTAGCAAAGATACACGCTATTGCTAAATATAGCAAGCAAAAGATGAAATTAATGATGAGATTGCTTCTTTTAACTTGGAAATATGAACTTATGAAAGAGAATTGCCTGGTATTTGTATAGCTTTACGAAAAGGGCTTTTTTAATAATTAGGTGCCCTTTATCCTCATTCCTCTGAGGAGTTCACAAGCTTTAGGTAGGCATTATTTGGACTTGTATTTAGATATAACATCCCTGGCAGGTCGGCCAATTGAAGTCCCTCTAATTAGTGCATCCACTCTTCGATCAATCTCTTTTTTCCATTCATCCGATAGTTCAAAATCATCAGTAGAGAGCAAATCAATTACAAAATGTATTAGTTCAATTTGTTCCGATCTGGTAAGTCTAAACACCTCCTTCTTTATTTTTTCAATACCCATATTTACATTTTTCAAAATCGATTTATCTAAAAATTCGAGAACTTATTTGCCAATCTCATTCATCAAAAACATCCATCGCCCGATCCAAATCCTCATTCACAATCTTGGCATAAACCTGTGTCGTCTTGATGGAAGAATGCCCCATCAGGCGGGAGACATATTCAATCCGCATTCCTTTTCGGAGGGCACGGGTGGCCCAGGTGTGGCGAGAGGTATGGAAGGAGATATTTTTCTCAATACCCACCTTTTCTGCAATGAATTTCAAATCCTTATTCGCATATACATTTCGGGAGTTAATCATAGTTTGAAGAAACTCAGGATTGGAGTAATCCAGATTTCGATCTAAGATCGGAAAGATAAAATCGCCGGAACCAACCTCATCTGCTTTGTATTTCTCTAAAATCTCCAAGCCTCTTTGAGGTACTTTAATAGAAACAACGCTACCCGTTTTGAGTGTCGAACAAAGAATATGCTTCCCATCAAATGCAATCCATTTCAGTCTGCAAATATCAGATATCCGAAGACCGCCAACATAGCAGGCAAATACAAATGCATCTTGATGTAACTCTCGTTTTGAGCCAGGCTCAGATTGGAAATTTTCAAAAGCCATAAGTTCACTTTCAGTAAGAAAAACCTTGGGCGTTTTCTCCCACTTCAACTTAAATTTTAGAAATGGATTTTTTGAATAAGGAAACTTGTCTTCATCCACAGCTTCATTAATTATCCGCCGAAAAGACTTTAGGTCAGTATGAACAGTGTTCGTGCCATTCTCATATTTTGTACGGATATGTTTTTCGTACTTTTTGAGAAAAGTTACATCCATATCCTCCATCAAAAATTCTTGTCCATTCAAATACTTTTTCAACTTATTCAGCGCCGACCGAAAACGCTTAAAAGTTCTGATCTTTCCGCGTTTCTTATAAATCTCAATATACTCGTAACCATACTTCAAAAAATCGGGACTGTCTTTACTGAATAGCTTCTCTTTCACATCTTTTGCCCTAACGCTATCCGACACCAATTCCAAATCAACAAAAGCTGCTTGAGCCTCCGCCATCTTCAATTTCAACAAAGCATTAAGCCGACCGGAATTGCGGTGCGTACTCCGAACTCGTTGTTGTTTTTCATCCCAATATTTGGGTTCAATTCGGAGGTCAAGCGAGATAAACCTTGCTTTCCTTTTTTTGGTGATACGAAGATATAAAGGAGCCGTTCCAGCCTTACTAATTTTTTGCCTTCGGAGTACCAACTTTAGCGTAACCATAGTATATTTGTTTGATTTTCAATCTCTAACAAATATACGAAATAGGCCGCCGGGGTACAACATTAGGTACAACAATTTGGTGATATTTTTATCCTTTTTTACTCAATTCTATCTATTCAAAATATTTAACCAATTGACAAACATCATTTTAGGAAAAAATGGCATATAATCAAAACCTTTACGTCTCCCCGCTCCGGGTACAACAAATGGTCGTAATGAGTTGATAATCAATTTGTTACGGCTATTTCATTTGCAATGGCAGCGGTTCTCAATTTGAAAATCAATATTTACGTTCTACACAGGGAACTTCGCGGTAGAGGGGCATCAGCACATCAATAATTAGCAAATCAGCAAATTACTTAAATCTAAATTGAGAATTGCTGGCCTTTTTCGTACTTTTCATCTAATACTTGGATAACCATTACTTTAGGCTCTCGTCAAGGAGTATTATACAGCCGGTACCTCCCTTATTGTGCTTTGGTTTATCTTCTCGCATTCTTGAACGTCCTCCATCAAATCCAATCACCACTCGTTTACCCAACAAACAATCGCGCCCAAACCCTAATTAAAGTATTTCCTGAATTACGCGGAGCATCGCGGTTGCAAACCTGCCGACCGGTAGATTTGTCACACACCCGATTCTCAAACCTTCCAAATTTTGAAAACTTGGAAGGTTTAACCCGCCCCCAATACAAAATTTTTGTGCAAAAGGCCTATTAGTTTATCGGAGTTAAACCTTTTGATGGTTTGACAGGTCTTACTATAACCAGGATTGATGCTTTTTGCTAAATGCCATTAGACATTAGACATTATGAATGGATTTTTTTGTACAGCAACCAAAGAGTCCCGATAGCTATCGGGATTTCGCTAATCGAGAAATGCACACCCGCCTGCCGACTGGCAGAGAACTTCGTAGCCCCAGCTACGAAGGTGAGCCTTGCCCCCGTCTGGCCGGCAGGTATGTCATGCACCCTTTTGATAAAAAAACAAACCTATGCAATTTCGCTACATGCTCTTCTTCTCCTTTTCCTTTCTTGTCTCCATTGCCCACTCCCAGGTCGACCTGCTCCCCAGCATCGGCATTGGCGACATGCCCGGTGATGCAACTCCGGTCTGTGACATTCCCCTCTACCTGGGAAATTTCGACTCCTCTGGCCTGGAGGCCGGTGAGCAAGCCTACGATTTTAACCTCTACGACCTAAATGGCATCGAATTTCATCTGGAATCGGTATTGCTCAGCGGCAAAGCCGTCTTGCTGGTCAACGGCAGCTATACCTGCCCGGTGTTTAGAGGTAAAGTCCCGCTGATCAATGAATTGTCTCAAACCTATGGCGACTGGGTAGAGGTGGCGATTGTGTACACCGTAGAAGCCCACCCCAGCGGCGACATCAGTCCTTACTTTGGCGTCGAAAATGTAGGGGCAGCCAATATCCAGGAAGGCATTTTGGTACCACAACCAACAACTTATGGCCAACGAAAATCAGTGGTAAGCGATATGTTGGATAATATGGTGATCGATGTGCCTGTTTTCCTCGATGGCCCTTGCAATGAATGGTGGGCAACCTATGGTCCGGCTCCCAACAACGCCTACCTAATCGATACCGACGGCAGCATTTACGCCAAGCATCCCTGGTTCAATGCCTTCCCACACGATATTGTCTGCGACCTCGACCAACTGCTCGACCTCCCCAATAACTGCACCCAATCGAATGACGGCAGTTTTAATTTTGAGCTTACCGGCGACAGCCTTGTAGAAGGAGTGGCTGGCTCCGTTTTGTACGTGTACGGCATGTTGGAAAACAACTCGGATGCAGGAGTAGAGATCGAAGTAAAACGCCTTCAGGAAAATTTGCCCCCCGGCTGGCAGTCTTCTATGTGCATCGACATTTGCCTGCCAACAGATGTGGACGAAACAACGGTCTATCTCGATCCCGGAGCCCAGCAGCCCTATACCATGTATTTTTACACCAACCAAAATCCCAGTAGCGGAATGGTGCGAATGGGCTTCCGCAATGCACAAAACCATCAAAATCGCTTTATTCAGCAAATGTATGCCAACACGACACTTACAACCGCGGTCGAAGAGGAAGTCCCTGCGTCGATTTCCATTTTCCCCAACCCGGCGTCGGGCAGGACGACAATTGCAAGTACCGACATCCGGTCGGGAAATATCACAGAGCTGACCCTTTACCATACGAACGGAAGAATACAAAAACAGATCAAATGGTCGGGCAATGCCCTGGAATTGGATTTGTCAGATCTCGCAGCAGGGATATATTTTGCGGAGATAACAGATGGAAAGGAGGTGTTGGGATGGCGCAGACTGGTCGTTGGGCAATGAATTCCCGATGCCACTACCAGCCTTTTCCCTATTCAGGTGGTCAGGGTATATACAAGAGCAATAAAGACCAACAGGCGGGCCAGCAAGCTGCGGTAAAAACGGGCATTTTCGGGCTTACCGATCTGTGCCAGGAAGGACAAACCAACTACTGTCACCAATCCCAGCCCTCCATAAAGGGTGATCCTCAAGAGGGGTTCGGCTATTTCCCACGAAAAGTACTGCCCTACAATGCTACCCACTCCCACCGAAAGCAGCAAACCACTGGCTATCGACAAGCCACGTTGCAGCCAACTGTTCTTTTTTGCGTGAAGCAATACCTGTGAAAACAACAGATATATCACCACCGCCGACATTCCTCCCACGATCAACACGTATTTCCAGAAAGGATGGCCTTGCTGTCGCAGCAAAAAGCCTATGGTGAGCAAACTGATGGGCATCCATTCGAGGTAAAACCAGATCTTCCGCTGTTCGGCAGGGGCCACCTCCCGGTCGGGCTCCTCCATGTCAAGCGGCGGTTGTGTGTATTTTCTCTTCATTGCATGGTTTATAGTAAATCGGGGGGCGGGCTGCAAAAATGGGCACATATAATGCCCGTAGCTACGGCAGCATTGAGGGAGTCGGCTTTGCTGCCGGGCCCTTTGGGAATCGTTAGTGGCTGGGTAATCATTTGCCGACAGGCTGGGCTAATACCGCTCCCCTCATTGCCAATAACGATAATGCCCCTCCTTTCAAACGTTGTCGCAAACAGAGAATCTCCCTCTAAAAGGGTGCCATAGATGGGAATGCCCGGAAATGGCTCCACTACCCTAACGAGCGACTCCCGCAAAGTCATAACCCGAAACACCGCTCCCATAGAGGCCTGTACGACCTTGGGGGCGTAGACGTCAGCGCAGGTGGGCGAGCAGATCACCCGGTCCAACCCAAACCAATCGGCAATGCGGAGAATGGTGCCCATATTGCCGGGATCCTGAATGCCGTCGAGGTAGAGAGACAGACGCCTGTCCAAATCCGGCGGGAGAGGGAGAGAGGGTGCCATTTGCATGATGAACACTACATTGTTGGGAGTGGTCAGAGCCGAGATGCGGCGCAGGTCCCGTTCATCGATCACCTCTATGGGAAAAGCGGCTTGGTGGAGAAGACCGTGCTGGTTTTTCACCCAACTATCCAATGCAAAAAGCGAATGGATGCGTTCGGGACATTGGAGGATGGCTTCCCGGGCCATTTTCTCGCCTTCCGCCAAAAAATAACCTTGCCTCCATTTTTTGCGTTGAAGGCTGGTGATCTGTTTTATTTTATTTTTTGAAAGCAAATCCTAATGTTTTGTTAAATTAAGCCGCCATATGGCAAGGCAAGATCATCGCCGATCCATAAAACTAGAAAAAAATCGTTAATCCAATGTCTCGATGATTCGGGATTCATAATCCAATTGCTGTACCTTTGCCAAGACAAAGCGCCTGTTGCATGATGAACATATATACGCGACAATTCGGGGTCCGTTTGATGGCCGTAATACTCCTGTTGGGTTTTTTGGGTAGTGGTTGTAGCACCAAACGCTATTTGAAAACCGACGAAACCCTTTTGCGGAAAAACGACATCGTGCTCGAATCGGATAAAAGGATAAAAAACAAGCGTTCGCTGAAATACGAACTGTCTACGATCATCAAACAACAACCCAATGAACGCTTTTTATGGCTTTTCAAAACGCGACTCTGGGCCTATTACAAAACCCAGGAAAAAATACAAAGCCGTGGAGATACCAGCAAGTGGAATAAATGGGTATTGCGCGTCATTGCTGAGCCTCCCAGCCTCTACAGCAAAAAAAGAACAGAGGCCACCGCACAATCTATGCAATATTATTTGCAACACAAAGGCTACAACGACGCCATCGTCAAAGATACCGCCATCCACTACCTCAAACGCAAAAAAACTTACGTTACCTACACCGCCTATCTCAACAACCAGTACCGCATCGACACCGTCATTTACAGCAGTGCCGACACTGCCATTCACCGGTTGATGCACCAACACCTCGACGGCAGTTTCCTTAAAAAAGGAAAAGCCGTCAGCAAGTCCACCTTCGACAAAGAAAATGACCGCTACGTCAACCTCCTCCAAAACAGTGGTTACGCTTTTTTTAATAATTCCTTTTTCTACGCAGAAGGAGATACCACCAACTACCAGACCCGGGTATACTACGAGATACTGATCCCCTCGGATGCCCCCAGGCATACGGCATATCGGGTTGGTAAGATCACCGTGATCCCCGACTATACCCCCAACAAAGATGATCCTCATCTGGACACCCTCATCAACGGGGTCACCTTCCTCAAAAGAGAGGCCCAAATGAAGGTCAAAGCCAAAAACATCATCAACAATATTTTTCTGAAAACAGGCGAACTCTATCAGGCCGATAACCTGGTAAAAACAAACCTCCAGCTAGGAGACCTGGAGATTTTCAAAAGAGTGAACATACAGCGTTTCATCAATGATGACAACGACGAATTGCTCGACTTTGTCATCCGACTTACGCCTAAAAAACGAATGGTATTCGGCGCTGACCTGGAGGTGAACAACTCCACCTACAACGCCACCGAAACCTCCCTTATCGGACTGGCCGGCAGCCTCAATTTCCGACATCGCAACCTGTTTCGCAACGCCTTCCTTTTTATGGCTGAACTACAGGGGGGAGTCGACCTCGACATTCGCAACCCCGACAATCTACTATACTCTGTCGACCTTACCGCCCAAACCAATCTGTATATGCCCCGGTTTGTCGATCCTCTCGGGCTGTGGAAAGGGCTTCGATCTACCCGGCTGCTCAACAAGCGTTTTTACCAGGACCTCAAAGAAAAAGGTCGTACGCGGCTATCGGGCAGCTACAACCGGGTGTCGCTATTTCAGTACTACGGCTACAATGCTTTCAATTTCAGCTACGGTTACGATTTACAGAGAAGTGCTCAAAACCGCTATCAGGTCAACCAATTTGGTGTCAACTATTTCCAGATCGACAACATCGAACCCGCTTTCAAAGAGGTACTCGACAACAACCCATTCCTCGCCAATAGTTTTGACGATCAGTTGTTTACCGGTCTTTTTTTTAGGGATCTGACCTATACCCATGTTAGCCGGACAAACAAATTTGGAGAGTCGTTCTTCTTTCAAGGCTATTTTGAACTGTCCGGCGCCGAAGTCTGGTCGGCAAATGCCTTATACAATCGCCTCAACAACAATATACCGAAAGACACCTTCAAGCTGTTTAACAATGTAGAATTTTCTCAGTTTGCAAGTTTATTGTTGGATTTTCGGTACTACAAAACGGTAAACTCCTCTCAATCCCTTGCCGTTCGGTTTCAAACGGGGATCGCCCGGCCCTTTGGGTTCTCAGATGAAGTGCCCTATGTAAAACAATTCTTTGCCGGCGGCCCTACCAGCATCCGCGCCTGGCGCATCCGCGAACTGGGTCCGGGGCAATACATCAACGACGATACCCTGCTGACCAACAATAATATTCCGTTTTATCAGACAGCTGACTTCAAACTGGAGTTCAGCGCCGAATACCGGTTCGATCTATTCTGGATGCTCGAATCGGCCATTTTCCTGGACGTGGGCAACGTCTGGTCCATCCGCGAAGACCCCAACCGGCCGGGCGCCCAATTGCTGTGGAATACAAAATTTGACGGTGATGGCAATGAAATCGGCAAAAACCTCTTTGAGCAATTGGCCATCGGCACCGGTTTCGGGCTGCGCGGCGATTTCACCTACTTCATCATCCGGCTCGATATGGGTATTAAACTGCGCAACCCCTACCCCGATGTGAATAACGGAGGCGGACACTGGCGCTGGCAGGAATTGCGCCGACCACTTCGGGGCCTGAATTACAACCTGGCTATTGGATATCCGTTTTAGACTATTTGAACAATTGAATCCTCACCATGAATCCCAGCATTGTAGCGTTGAGCAAAAACCCCGTACACCATGTTTCCAAACAAAATGTACCCGAACTGAGCCTCCTCGCAGGTCAGGGAGTAGAGGGCGATGCACACTTTGGCAAGCTCGTCCAGCACCGCTCCCGCATTACCCAAAATCCCAGGCCTCCCAATCTGAGGCAAGTGCATCTCATCCACGCCGAGTTATTGGAGGAGTTGCGGCAAAAAGGCTTCGATATCCAGCCCGGTCAAATGGGCGAAAACATTACCACATCCGGTATTGACCTGCTGGGCCTTTCGGCAAATGCAATTCTGCAATTGGGACAGGAGGTGAAAATACAGATCACCGGCCTCCGCAACCCCTGCTCTCAACTCGACGGCCTGCAACCCGGCCTGATGAAAGCGGTACTCGACCGTGACCCTTCCGGCAACCTCATCCGCAAAGCGGGAGTGATGGGTATCGTGCTGAAAGGCGGCCCCATAAAAGTGGGTGACCCCATCCGCATCATCAGCCAGCCAACTGAAAAGATCGAACTGGACAGAGTGTAGTATCCAACCCCAACCTACACCACAAACTTTTTAACGGCAATGACAGACTGTATTTCTTGTTTTGTACCACTGAAAGGGCACCGGCCAGGAGGCCGGGCACTGGCATTTGGGGGATGCTTAAGGTTAAACTGAAGTAAAAGTTTGCTATCCCACAAATCCCAAAAACCTCCTGAAGGACGCCGCTTCGCTATGCCTTCAGGACACGCCAGTCATCCCAGTTCAGACAGCTTGGCCCAGCGCGTACCTCTCTGGCGTCGTAGGTACGATGTCCCCAAAGACCTAACCCGCCCAGGAGCAAATCGGGCACTCCTCAACAACATGCCCACGCGCTTTACAGTATTCCCTTCCAAAAAAGATGATCTGCAGGTGGAGGGTATTCCACGACGATTCGGGAAACAGCTCTTTCAGGTCTTTTTCCGTTTGCACCACGTTTTTGCCGCTGCTCAGCCCCCAGCGTTCTGCCAGGCGGTGGATGTGGGTATCTACCGGGAAAGCAGGCACCCCAAAAGCCTGCGACATGACCACCGAGGCGGTTTTGTGCCCTACCCCCGGCAGCGCTTCCAGTTCTTCAAAACTTGCCGGAACCGTTCCGTCATGCTTGTCGAGCAAAATACGCGACAGCCCCCAAATGGCTTTAGATTTTCGGGGCGCCAGCCCGCAGGGACGGATGATGTCTTCGATCTCCTGGACATCCAATTTAATCATTTGGGCAGGTGTATCGGCCTTGGCAAAGAGGAGCGGCGTGGTTTGATTGACGCGGACATCGGTACATTGTGCCGACAGCAATACGGCCACCAGGAGGGTGTAGGGGTCGCGGTGTTCCAGGGGGATGGGAGTTTCCGGGTACAGCTTGTTGAGTTGCTTTTCGATGCGTTTTGCTTTTTCTCGTTTGTTCATAATGTCATGTCATAGTTGCAATAAAAAATCCATAGTGTCCATATCATTTGGATAGTCCCCGAGGTGAGGATGGGGGGCCGCTCCAAAAGGGTGGATATTCCAGTTGTCCAGTTCCATGTTACCTGTCACGCAAGAAATGGCGGGTCGTTTTGATTCCAGCTTTTGCAGCAAATCAGGTATATCGTGGTAGTACTCATAGTGGAGTTGGGCCGTCCTGGAATGAACCGCCTCGTCTTCCGTCAACAGTATGCACCCGTTTTTGTGATGGGGTGTTTTATTGAGGAGGAGCAAGGTGTAGTTGTAGTCGTAATTATTTTTGTACTTGTCGTGCAACACAAGGCTGCGGTATTCGTGCAGGGCCTCCAGTAGGTCGGAAAAATCATACCCTTCCGGGACCAGTAGTTTTCCTACATTGAGTTGGCCAAAGCCAAAATACGAAAATACGTCTTTGCCCAGGTCGACCAACTCCTGCCGCTTCTCCTGGCCGGTCAGTATTCCGACAGCTTTGGCAGCAGGACGAATGAGATGGGGGTATCTCCCAAAATAAGTTTTAAAATAAGGCCGGTTATGGGTCCGTTCTGTGGCGATGATGGCGTCGACACCGGTTAGTTTATCGGCCAATTGAATAGTAGTGGCGGCTTTGGAGTCGATCTTTTCCAACAAGGATACTACAAACGGCAACAACACTTCGTCTGCCTCCGCCATTTTGACCACGGCTCGATGCCCTGCTACATACACCGCCAACAGATCGTGGAATCCATCCAGGGGTGTATGGCCGTTCATGACCATGCCTATCCGTTTGTGCGGATCGGTCGAATCGGGAATGGGATACCTGGCTGCCCATGCCTTCAATGCAGAATCGTTCAACCAAATTGTTGCGATCTGATTCATCGCCAATTGGGTATTATCGGGGGTAAACCATTTGTTTTTGATGTACGACTGTTGCTGAACGGATGCCCATATCTCTGTTGGAAGGGCGCGCAGTGCTTTGCCCAATTGAGCGGCCGTTTTTATGCGTTGATTCAGCGTTGACATTCCTGATTGTTCTTTGATTTTGCAGGACGGTTTCCCGAAAAGTGGGATATTAAACGGGGCAGATTCAGTTGATCTTCCTGGAAGAAAGATAGTTCCTCCAGCGGTCGAGGACTTGCCGGAAATCATCGGGCAGATCGGCTTCAAAGTACATTTTCTCACCGGTAGCGGGATGAACAAATCCCAGCGACCGCGCATGTAAGGCCTGCCGGGGCATAAGGTCAAAACAGTTTTCGACAAAGCGCCGGTATTTTGTGTAAACCGTACCTTTTAGTATCCTATTGCCGCCATAACGGTCGTCATTGAACACCGGATGACCGATCGATTTCATATGTACGCGTATCTGGTGGGTACGCCCCGTTTCCAGTCGGCATTCCATCAAGCTGACGTAGTACAGGGGCTCCAGTGTTTTGTAGTGGGTCACGGCGTGCTTGCCCTCCTCCCCTTCTTTGTATACAAAATATTGAAGTCGATTGGTGGGATGGCGCCCAATGTGTCCCGTAATGGTTCCTTCCACTTCGGAAGGCTCTCCCCAGACGAGGGCCCAATAGGAACGCTCGATGCTGTGGTCGAAAAATTGTTTACTGAGGTGGGTCATCGACTCCGGTGTTTTGGCCACGACCATCAAACCAGATGTATTTTTGTCGATGCGGTGTACCAACCCCGGTCGGTCATTGGCATTTCCCTCCTTGACGGGCAGTTGATGGGTGTTGAAATAATGTACCAGGGCATTGACCAGAGTACCGGAGTATTGTCCCACCCCCGGATGTACCACCATCCCGGCCGGTTTGTGGAGGATCATCAGGTACTCGTCCTCATATCGAACATCCAATGGGATATTTTCCCCGACAAGGGGACGTGGCTCATAGGGTGGATCGGGATGCTCAATGGTTATGACGTCATTAGGGCGAACCTTGTAATTGGCCTTTACGGGCTGCCCATTGACCAGGACGGCCTGCTGTTTGAGGGCATTTTGAATGCGGTTGCGAGACACATTTACCATCCGCTCCTGAATGAATTTATCAACTCTCATGGGGCCCTGACCCGGATCGGCCACAAAACGGTAATGCTCAAAACGGCCGCTTTGGTCATTGGGCTCATGCTCCAGATCAGGATCTGTTTCTTTTTTTGTCATAATGGGCGACAAAAATACTATTTTTTTATTGACGGCGAGTTTGATTGAAAATTTTAGGGCCGAATACTTATAGATATGGGAACATTGTATCATACAGGGAATTCTCCTAAAAATCAGATTAGATTAATTATTGCATTTTAGAAGAAAACCTAACAGTATCATTATTCAAGTTGAATTTACAGGGAAAGAAACCGTATATTTGTGATGATTATTCAGTATTAGTTAATTGGGATCGATAAAGCGGTTCGTTATGGGAAGGATACGTTGTATTTCCACCTTAAGCGAAAGCTCCGTGCTTCGATTCACAAAGAAAATGTTCAATGAATGCAGAAGCTGTAGAGAACTTGCAGATCATCGAGGAAAGTGCCCGTGATTTTGCAGAGCAGTACATCCGTCCCCACGTCATGGAATGGGACGAATCGCAACACTTCCCCATCGACCTGATGCACCAACTTGGAGAACATGGATTCCTGGGTGTTCTCGTTCCCGAAAAATACAATGGTGCAGGGCTGGGATATCAGGAATACATCACCGTTATTACGGAAATAGCCAAAGTATGTAGTTCGATCGGCTTATCGCTGGCGGCCCACAATTCCTTGTGTACTGGCCACATCCTGGCTTTTGGCAACGAAGAACAAAAAGCCAAATACCTCCCTAAACTGGCCACCGGCCAATGGATCGGCGCCTGGGGCCTCACCGAATCGAACACCGGCAGCGACGCCGGCCGCATGCAATGCATTGCCGAAAAAGACGGCGACCATTACATCATCAACGGTACCAAAAACTGGATCACCCACGGCATTTCCGGCCACGTAGCGGTGGTCATCGTACGCACCGGCGAATTGCTCGACAGCCGCGGCATGACGGCCTTCGTCATCGAGCGGGGCACCCCTGGATTTACAGCCGGTAAGAAGGAAAACAAACTCGGCATGCGGGCCTCCGAAACGGCAGAGATGATTTTCGACAACTGCCGCATCCACAAAAGCCAGATGCTCGGTGAGGAAGGGGAGGGATTTATCCAGGCCATGAAAGTTCTCGATGGCGGACGAATCTCCATAGCTGCCCTCTCTTTGGGCATCGCCAAAGGCAGCTACGAGGCTTCCGTCAAATACGCCAAAGAACGGCATCAGTTCGGACAACCCATCGCCAATTTTCAAGCCATCAGCTTCAAACTGGCCGACATGACCACCAAGATACAAGCCGCCGAACTCCTTACCCGCAAAGCCGCCGACCTGAAAAATAAAGGACTAAAAATGACCAAGGAGTCGGCTATGGCCAAGTACTACGCCTCGGAGATCTGCGTCCAGATTGCCACCGACGCCATTCAGATACATGGTGGCTATGGTTACACCAAGGAGTTTCCGGTCGAAAAGTTTTTCAGAGATTCCAAATTGTGTACGATCGGGGAAGGCACATCCGAAATTCAAAAACTGGTGATCTCGCGAGAAGTATTGAGGGGCAACCTTTAACCCTACGACTTTTTGAGTGGTGGTGAAGATGCGATCTTTTTTAATTTTTGCCTCAGCACTACCACATCGCCAGCCCATTCCGAATGAACCGGTGCCGGAGTAAGAGCGTGCAATTGGAGGAGGGTGGCGGTACTGCTGGATGTTTTTCCCTCCTGAAGTTGGATGAGGGTAATAAACCACAATGCCTCGGAGCTGTGCAGGGGCTGATCGGGATGGTCGACGATCTGTTGCAAAAGCATTTTGGCCTGATGGGTGTTGCCCTGATGAAGGTAGGCATAGGCATTGTAGAGGAGGAGGTCGAAGCGGTGGCCGGATGTAGCTGATTGAGCTTGCTCCAGTAGGAAAGAGGCCAGCTTGTAATCGCCGGCATCAAATGCGGCTTGTCCCTGGTAGATATCGTTTTGGAGGTATACCCCCTTGTAATAGTCTTTGTCGGCGATGTGAAGGGGCAACCATTTATCAAAGTGGTATTCTTCTTGAAGAGATGTCAAGGTAACCGGCCTGAAGAATTTCGTTCCCATTTCCACCAGCAAGAATCCAACTAACAAAATAACTCCGGATAAGGCTGTTAATATGATGACCTGTTTTCGCATGTCGCTTTTTTTTGGAATATTCGCTTTTCCGAAAGGCGGTATTTGTAAGCGGTTTTTGCTATTGGCAGTTGTTCTGGTTTCGTTTTGCGCCAAGCGCATTTACTGCCAAAGTGATCCATCCGACCAGCCAATAGTTTCACCATCACAAAACCTTTTCCCTTCCATTAGCAGTTGGGACCCAGACAGTTGCCTTTGGTACGCTCGCCAACAGGAATTAGATTCCTCAAATTCTCCCTCCAAAATACAAAAAGAACCGGTCGATTCCAATTGGAAGGCCAGACAAAACCTCCACCTGTCCGGCAATATCCAGTTTGTGATGCAGGTGGGAGACGTACTTTATCCCGTTTCCAGTTTGTCTCCTTTCGGAAAAACGGTAAACCAGGTTGACGAAGCCCTCCGGATGACTGCCAACCACCCTCATACAACCATCTATTTGCACCTCCGCAGGGCGCAATTGCAGATGGAACAAAATGCTACTACGGGGAACGGTCTCAACAATGTAAAAACACTGTTAACCGGTTCAACCAATCCACCACGTTGGCTTCACGGCCAATGGCATCTCCTCAGGGGGCAACACCTCCAGACATTAAAGCAATACGAAAAAGCCATTGACCATTTCCGATCCGCACAAAAACAGTTTTTGCTGACTCCGGAAAACGATTCGTCCAGCCTCCTCCCCTATTGCTATGCCCGTTACGACTGGCTCATCGCTCAAAGTCTGGTGGCGGAGTCACAAACGGCTCTTTACCACACCGACGGCCAATCCCTTCACCTTGAAAACGCCTTGGAAACTTGTCTGCAAGCTGCCGAACAACTGCCCACACTATTGACAAGCCTCCAGGGAGGAGCTGACCAGGCAGCTTTCGCAAAATTATCCTCTGGTTTGTTCGAAAGGAGTATCGATGTAGCGTTTATGTTGGACAGCCTTCACAGCAATGATGCCCAATATTTTGAAAAAGGACTTCTGTTAAACGATGCCCGCAAAGCCATTTCCAACCTCCGGTTTCTCTTCGACCATGGAGTTAGGCTGCCGCTCGATCTGGCGCCTCTCCACACAGATAAGCAATGGCTCGATGAACGGAACTGCCTTCAACTTAAATGGACCCTGGCCCAATCCCTTTCGGAAAATTCAACCGACTTTGAGCAAGCGTTGGTCACATTGGCCGGTCAGCAGGAGGCACCGAACCCCAACTCCGGGCCTTCTTTTTCTCTTAAAAGCCTCCAAAATACCCTAGGCGAAGAGAAGGCCAGCCTGATGGTTTTTTTTGCCAGCAAACAATACATTTACACCTTGACGGCGGATGCTGCGCGAATCCAGTTCCGCCGCATCGACGAGCGCAATGGCCTTTTGAAGAAAATCAATTCGCTGATGGCCCTCGACACATTGCCTTTTGGTTCGCGAAAGCAAGCCGACAGACACACCGCCCTCAGCCACGACCTATACAATGCGCTATTCGGAAACACCATACTGGAAAACCGGAAGCTGATCGTCATGCCCGATGGTCCCATTTGCCAGGTACCCTTCGACGCGCTGGTCGTTTCGCCTCATAAAAGGGCCGAGGGCATTCCCCATTATCTGCTTTTTGACAAAACGATAAGTTATACCTGGTCGATCCGGTTGCTGCTGCAAAATCTGGCAACCGCACCGGTCAACACTCGCTCAGTCATCGCCTTTGCTCCCCTCAATTTGGAACTGCACGGGCTGGCACCGCTGAAGGGAACTCCCTGGCACCTCCGGCTGTTGGAACGCCAGTTCAAATGCAAAACCGTTACAAAGGAAGAGACGAAAATAGTCGATTTCAAAAACCGGTGGATGGCCAAAGATCACAACATTTCAATACTGGCTACGCATACTAAAATTAACCCGCAATCCGGCATCTGGCTCTACGACGGCCAACTGACGATCCCGGAGATGTACCAGCAGTCGAGCCGCGTCAACCTGTTGGTGATCAATTCCAACTACGCCGATCCGGCTCCCCCCAACGGGGCCCTACCCTTTTACCTCACACCCGCCCTGCACGCTTCGGGTGCTGCCTCCATCATACAACCCCTTTGGCCCATCCAAAGAAAATTACCGCTCGGGATACTAGAACCCTTTTACAGCCACCTCTCGTCGGGCATGCAGAAAGATGAAGCCCTCAACCAAGCCAAGATCGACTACCTGAATAGTCTTGGAAAAGATGCCATCGCGGCTTCTCCTCACTTTTGGGCAGGCACTATTCTCATTGGAAATACCGACCCCCTCTACAAAGCGAGCTACCTGTTTCCCTTTTTTATTCTGTTGTTTTTCGTTGGTTTTTGGCTGGCGTGGCGCAGGCGTATTAGTGAGTATTGATTCGGAATGTACGACAATATTTGTGGGTTGTCTCAAGTTTGCAAGTTTAATCTTATGGCATCCATTCCATTTTTAATGTTGGATTTTCCCTATTTTTACGATTAATATCTCACGAAAAATAAACATCATGTACAAACAAATACCGATTCTGGTTCTTCTGCTAACAGCTCTATTGTGTATCAACATGACCTGCAACGATATGACCACGCCCCCCGAAACACCCTGCATCGACCTCAGCAAGGTGGATCCCAACAAGGGGTGTCCGCGTAACATCGACTACGTCTGCGGATGCAATGGAAAAACGTACACCAATCCATGTGAGGCCGAAAAAGCCGGGCTGATCAGTTGGAAGAAGGGGGAATGCCCTTGTATCGACCGCACCAGGATCGACCCCAATGCGGTGTGTATCCGGGTGTACAAACCCGTTTGCGGATGTGATGGCAAGACCTACACCAATTCCTGCGAAGCCGAAAAAGCAGGCGTCACCAAATGGGCGGAAGGCAAATGTGGCGATTGTATCGATGCCAATAAGATAGATCCCGATGCGGCTTGCGCCGAAATATACAGGCCAGTCTGCGGATGTGATGGCAAAACTTATGGCAACGAATGCGAAGCCGAAAAAGCAGGCGTCATCAAATGGACCGAAGGTAAATGCGGCGATTGCATCGACCCCAGCAAGATAGAGCCCAATACAGCTTGCGCCAAAATTTTCAAACCCGTTTGTGGCTGCAACGGCAAAACCTACGGCAATGAATGCGAAGCCGAAAAAGCAGGCGTCATCAAATGGACCGAAGGCGAGTGCGGCGATTGCATCGACCCCAGCAAGATAGAGCCCAATACAGCTTGCGCCAAAATTTTCAAACCCGTTTGTGGCTGCAACGGCAAAACCTACGGCAATGAATGCGAAGCCCGAAAAGCAGGCGTCATTAAATGGACCGACGGTAAATGCGATGATTGCATCGACCCAGGCAGGATCAATCCCGATGGTGTTTGCCCTATGGTCTTCGACCCCGTCTGTGGCTGCAACCAAAAGACCTACGCCAACACCTGCGAAGCCGAAAAGGCAGGGTTGGTAAAATGGACCAAAGGCCCCTGTGCCGACGCTTGCATCGACGAAAGCAAAATAGACCCCGAAGCAGCCTGCGCCCAGATATACCAACCGGTATGTGGTTGTGATGGCAAAACTTACGGCAACGAATGTGAGGCCCGAAAAGCCGGCGTCGTGTACTGGACTCCAGGCAAATGCGACAATCCCGATGACTGCATCGACCCCAACGCCACCGGCAACGTGGATTGCCCGGAGGAGTACAAGCCCGTTTGTGGATGCAACGGCAAGACCTATTCCAACAAATGCGTCGCCAAAGCCAATGGCGTTAAAAGGTGGACCAACGGCCGATGCCCCAACAATACCGACACGGATTGCGTCGATCTCAGCAAAGCCCACCAGGGCGGTTGCCCGGAGGTGTACGATCCGGTATGTGGCTGCGACGGAAAGACCTACAGCAATTCCTGTGAAGCGAGAAGTAAAGGGGTGTTGAAGTGGGAGAAAGGGAAGTGTGAGTGAGACCCGTTTACAGCGATGTATGAATTATAAAAGCCCGGCTGTTGGTTCAACAACCGGGCTTTTATGGATGATAATAAATACCGGGGATTGAAAGCACTTCTGCGATCCATTTCAACAATTCGGCAACGGATTGTTGAATGAAAATAAAAGGTTATACAATATGGTTATAGCGGTGCATATTAGTGCAGTCCTTCCCGAATTTTTTTGTATCTCAATTTCTTGTAGTGCTACCTTGTCCAAATGGCGAAGATTGGTTACTTCACACTGACGTAGTACCCACTCATGTTTAAAACGGGAATCAACTCCGGTGCTTATCGCGGTGTGAGGCAAGGGCTTGGTCAACCCTTGCCTTTGACGAGCCTGGTGGTGTCATTAGCAAAAGGTTTTTGGAAAGGTAAAATATTTTTTGACAGTGGTTTTGTATATTGTATAGCGATAGGGAGTGAAGAGTTTCAAGAAAGCTAATGGCTATACTTTGAAGGAAAATTGGATATTAATAGGTGTATATCAAAACCGGTTGTCGCAAACATTTTTGCTTTCCTATTAAACAATGCCGCAATATATATACATTCCTGGGATTTGCAAAAAATATCTCAATAAAATTTCAAAAAACATTGAAAAAACAATAAAAAACATGTATTTTAATTGTTGGAAAAATTTAATTTTGTGTCTAAACCTCATTGAATCGCAATTTTTCCAAGACCAATTCCATTCGCGGAGGTCCACCTCAAAGTATACAATCCAACCGGCAATCCGGATACATCCATCCACCGCCCGGGGCCCAGGGCTTGTCGGCGCACCACCTTACCCTGCCCGTTTAGGAGCTCTACGGAGTGGGCAATGGTTCCCTCTGGAATTTGCATGAAAATGCGATCGGATGCCGGATTTGGATACACCAACAACTCAAATGCCTTGCTGGTTTGGCTGATTCCGGTTTCAAAGGAGCAGCCTCCCCATACGGCCTCGGCCCAGGTGCCCATCTGGTCGTAATTGTTTGTCCAGGTGGTATACATCACCCCGCTGATGCCCGCGGTGCCTTCGAGTTCTGCCAGCCAATCGGGCGTATAATATATATCGGTGTCGTAATAGCCCGCCAAAATCTGAGGGTGCCCCCTTTCGGCAAAAAACTGAGCGGAAGCCACCCGGTCGGCGAATCCATTCCAATTCAAAATGACCACATCGTCGGGCACTCCCTCCCAACTGCCACTCCACAGTCCCTCCACCAAATAATAGGGATCGCCGGTTTCGTAGGCATTGTGATAGGGGTCAAACATATCCGACCAGGTCATTACCAGGGCTTCGTCGTCGAGCTCCCGGGCCTGCTCGTAAACTGCATTGAAATTGAATGCCAGGTCATCGCCCGGCGAACCGTAGGAGGGTGCCTCGTCCCAGTTGTGGATCCGAATTTCGTCGTACTGTAAAAACCAACCTTCAAACAGATCGGCCATCAAAAATTCTTCCCGGATAGAAGCCAACTGCCCATAGGTGATGTCGAACACTTCCGGTTCGGTCAGCGCAGCACACACCTGTCCGCCATTGAGGGTGGCCGTGTGATAATAACTGACCAGCACCACATCGCCCGCCACCAAGTCCGACGATTCCGGCACCCCGACCAAAGGCTGCTCGTGCCAAATGCTGTATGCCCCCGGCCAGGGATCTACGCCACAGAGCGGATCAAAAATGGAGTCCGTATCGACGCCTTCCAACAATACATTTCCGGAAGGGGTGGTAAGGCTGACCGGCGCCCCTGCCCGGCGCACAATGTTGTTGAACCGGGTGGGTTGGATGGATATATCGTCCCACCATAGATCGCCGCTCCCACCATTCCACACGCCAAAGTACAGAAGTACCGTATTTGCATCGAGGGTATTAAAGGTCAGGTCGTACTGCGTCCAGTCTTGAGTAGGGGCATACTGTATGGGGTTGAACTGGAGCGCGCGGTTGGTATTGGAAAGGATGTATACATTGACGAATGCCGGGTCGAAATCCTGGGTTTTCACCCAAAACCGGATATGATAGTCCCGGAATGGGGCTACCTGGGCTGATTGGACGATGCGTGCATTTCCCGGAGAGGGAGCGTCCTGAGGATTGCTGACCCTGGCGCTGGCATTGCCACTTTTGGCTTCGTTTTCGTCCCAGAAAGTAACGGTTCCGGGGCCATCCTGCCACGACCAGCCGGGAAATTCATTTTGACTGAAAGTGGGCTCTTCCTCAAAATCGGGATTCTCAAAATCGAAAGTATCCGTTTGCAGGTTGACCAATATCTTTTGACTGCCCGATCCCTGCACCACAAAAGGAGCGTCGATCACCGGCAGCCCCTCGGCCAGGTTGGGGTTATGCCAAAGTATGGGAGAAGAATATCCAAAGGGCACCGTTTCGGGAAATACGGCCATGCCCAATGTTTTGGCTGAATCCAGGAAGGTATGCAGGTTTTGGAAGTAGTTGTTGGAAAAAGTTGTAAAATCTTCTAAAAACCCAAATTTGGAATCGTGAATGATCACGCCATTATAACAATGTGCCGCCGCATCGGTTAAGGTCTCCAGGGCTGGAGGAAGGTTGGCATCGACCAGAAAATTGGTGGATATGCGTACCAGCCGATGTTGAAGTGTATGTCCATCGACTATTGGGTGGGGCTGGGCATTTGCTGAAAAAGCGAAAACCAATAACAGGATAATTGTGGCAGTATTTTTCACAGTGGTAAATTTTAACGTGATGAAAACCAATGACCCAAGATAATCATTTCCAAAAAATCAACCCTGCAACCTCTGTTCAAAAGACTATTTCCAGGCACATTTGGCTGTTAGCCAATACATTAGTATCTTTGACATTTACAGTCCAGCGGTTCTCAATTTGAAAATCAATATTTACGTTCTACACAGGGAACTTCGCGGTAGAGGGGCATCAGCACATCAATAATTAGCAAATCAGCAAATTACTTAAATCTAAATTGAGAATTGCTGTTTAAAGTCCGCCACAGAAACATCGCGGAAAAACAAATAAGCACAGAAAAATAACGATCCTAACTCCAAAAACATCGACCCCATCTAACATGACTTGTAACCAATGTATAACCCTTCAGATAAATGTCGACGAGGATCGCTACTTTAATTCTGTTTATTTGCTGGTCGGTTATTTGCCCCGGCCAATCAAATCAGGTCGTATTTGGGCGACTGGGCATTGATGACGGGCTGTCGCAAAGCTCAGTGGTGGCCATTGCGCAGGACAGTCTGGGCTATCTTTGGTTTGCCACTCAGGATGGCCTCAACCGCTACGACGGCCAGCATTTCCATCCTTACGAAAAATACTTTTGGGATATTACCCGTGAAAACATCACCCGACTGGGACGGCTGATGGTCGATCAGGAGGGATCATTATGGATTTTGCCACAAACCGGAATCCCGGAAAAATACAACGCTTCCAACAATACATTTACCCCCGTACTTCCCTTAAATGCTGTCCGCTGCATGTTTCAGGATCAATCTGGAAGCTATTTTTTCGGAACGGCCAATGGCCTGCTGCGACTAAGTACTCCTGAAGCCCGGCCTGACACCCTGATCGCTGGAATCGAAATTACCGACGGGTTGACGACCGGTCAACTTTGGTTGGTGGCCAATGGAAAGGTCGTTCATTCCGATGATCTGTACCATTTCCATACCCTGCCCTTCTCCCGCAAGGGTCCGTCAACTGCTCGAATTACCTGTTTGGCTCAAAGCCGAAGCGGCCTTCTCTGGGCGGGTTCTTTCGGACATGGACTGTTTGTGAAATCTCCCGGAAGGGACTCTCTCTCCCCTTTCGGAAAACATCTGACAGGCCCAAGTTTACCCACCCGTATTTTATCCTTATTTGAAGACAGTCGGCAGCGGTTATGGATCGGCACCTATGGGCAGGGGCTCTATGTGGTGGATCCCAGCCGGAAGTCGATCCGGCAATTCAAAGCCAACAAGCGAAATCCGCTTGCATTATCGTACAACGATATTCTTTCGATCACAGAAGATCAATCGGGGGTGTTATGGTTCGGTAGCGATGGTGCCGGCCTTAGCTTTTACGATGAAAATATTTTCAAATTCAACGGCCTGACCTATCACCAGGTGCCTCCCAACATCCAGGTAGATGTCGTTCGGGCACTGTTGGTAGACCCCCTGCACCGCACCTGGTTAGGCACCTCCGGCAAAGGGCTTACCTTACACCAACCTGCTGACACCTCACAGCCCTGGCTCACCTATACAGTCAAAAATTCACCTTTGCATTCCGACCGGATCGTTTCGTTAGAGATCGGTTCTGACAGCACCATCTGGGTAGGAACACAGGGAAAAGGGCTGGCTTCCGTCAATTACAAGACCAACGTGTTGAGCTCAATCGAAGAGGAAATACTTAAAAATGCCATTATTTGGGATATTCACTACGATTGGGAAAGGAGGCTCTGGCTCGGCACCGATGCCCTGGGATTGATCGAATACCACCCCGAAAAAGGCATCGTCAATCAGTTCAGCCACCTCAAACATCTGCTTCCCGACGATGACATTGTAGCCATCATCGACGGCAACCAGCCAAATGAATTATGGGTGGGAACAGAAAACAGTGGCTTTTGCCGCTTCAACAAATCGACTTCGCAATTTAATTGTTATCGCAGCCCTAAGGGCACCAACAAGATCAAATGTTTGTACCTCGATGAAAATGGCATTCTATGGATCGGCACCAAAGACAACGGGTTGGAAGTCTACGATCCTTCCTCCGGGCAATTCGCACAATTCGATACCCGGCATGGACTTCCCAACAAGGTGGTGTACGGTATTGTACCCGGTGAAGAGGACGACCTTTGGCTCAGCACCAACCGGGGCATTTGCCGCTTCAAGCTAACTGGTGAACCATTCGATACAGGCACTTCCACGCAAATAACGAAGTACGACCAACACGACGGTTTGCAATCAGTTGAATTCAACACCGGCGCCCATTTCAAAGACGATCGTGGCTATATCTACTTTGGTGGGATCAACGGCTACAATTGGTTTCAACCCGTGGGCATCCGACACAACCAGATAGTCCCAAAAGTGATTCTGACCAACTGCACAGCCAATGGAACATCCATCCTACCCCATTTCAGGCGAGACCCACCATCGATCATTCAACTCGAATACTGGCAACACGATCTGACCTTCGAATTTGCGGCCACCAGCTATTCCCTTCCGGGGCAAAATCAATTCCGATACCAGTTGATGGGCTACGACGAAAACCAGATAGAAGCCGGCAACCGCAACTTTGCCCAATACACCAATCTGCCTCCGGGCAATTACGAATTTTCCATACAAGCCAGCAATTATGATGGCTTCTGGAATGAGTCGGGGTTGTCGGTCTTGTTTGAAATACCGCGACCATGGTACAACAATTCTCTTGCATGGCTGGCCTATGCATTCTTCCTTTGCGGAATAGGGTATTTCATTTTCCGCTTCATATACCGCCGCTGGCAATTGGATACCGAACTGAAATTGAAAAATGCCGAGGCCATACGCCTGAAAGAATTAGACCAAACCAAATCGAGGTTTTACACCAACATCACCCACGAATTCAGAACACCGCTAACGGTTATCCTTGGTCTGGCACAGAAGCTTCAACTACACCCAAAGCAAGCCTGGAAAAGTCGGCTCGATACCATCTGCAAAAACGGAAATCTGCTGATGAACCTCATCAATCAAATGCTCGACCTGGGTAAACTACAGGAAGGCACCCTCCAGCCTGAATATGTACTCGGCGATGTGATGCTCTGGTTGAAACACCTTGTCCGGTCGGTTCAATCCTATGCCATAACGGAAGACCTCAGCCTGTCATTCCATTCGGAGCCTGAAGAATTTGTCATGGATTACGACCCGGAAAAGATGAATCGCATTTTGGGCAACCTCCTTTCCAATGCCATCAAGTTTACACCCAAATATGGCGAAATAAAAGTGATTGCAAAAGCAGTCAACGACCGGTTGAAGATCAGTATTAGCGACACAGGCACCGGCATTGCCACCGAAGACATGCCCCATATCTTCAAACGGTTTTACCAATCCGATTCCACCGATAAAGAAGGTACGGGCATCGGCCTGGCCATTGTCAAAGAAATGGTCAACATTTTGGGTGGCACCATCACCGCTACGAGCCAACCCAATGAGGGTACTGATTTTGACATTGAATTGCCGGTCACCAAAAAGGCGGAGCGGGTATCCGAATTTCGTGCAAACATTGTTGGAAACACATCAGGCAAAGCGGTCACTAAAACACAAGAAGCCATGCCGTTTGTTGTCAGGCAGGACAAACCGCTGCTACTCATTATCGAAGATTATCAGGACATCACCGATTATCTGACGATCATTCTACAGGACAGTTACCAAATACTCACCGCCCGAAATGGAAAAGAAGGGCTCCAATTGGCGCAGGAATATATCCCCGACCTGGTGCTCAGCGATGTGATGATGCCGGAGATGAATGGATATGAGGTTTGCAAACAGCTTAAAACAGATGAACGCACCAGCCACATCCCCGTCGTTTTGCTTACTGCTAAAGCCTCTCAAAAAGACCGGGAAGAGGGATTATCCTCCGGGGCAGATGCCCATCTGGCAAAACCTTTTTATGAGACGGAATTACTGGTACAACTCGAACGGCTTATCCTGTTGCGCAAAAAGTTGCAGGCTCATTACAACCGGCAGTCTGCCCTGGAACCGTCAGCCAGTATGGAGCACGAATTTCTCAGAAAATTGAACGAATTTATCTTTCAGCACCTTGACGATACCGACTTAAAAGCAATTCTACTGTGCAAAGCCATGGGGCTGAGCCGGACGCAGCTTCACAGAAAGGTCAAGGCTCTTACCGATTTGAGTACGATGAATTATGTACGCAAAATCCGGTTGGAGGAGAGCAACAAGCGACTCAAAACGGGTCGTTACACCGTAGCTCAGGTGGCCTATCAGGTGGGATTCAAACATCCGAACAATTTTTCTACTGCATATAAAGAGTATTTTGGCTACCCGCCGAGTGAAACATGTAAATGACTGATAACCAGATTTTTACATTTAACTGTATTCTACCAATGGAACAACAGCAGCTTTCTTTTTAAACCCTTGAAACGACAACACACGGTTTTTGGACACGATCAGACCTGAATTTCACAGTAACAGACGTTATTGTGGTGCTTTTACATACCAAATGACAACAAAGACCGGAAATGGCCTGATGAGTATTAGACATTCCTGAAAAATCAGTTATCCCTCTCTCCCCCTGGAAAAAGGATCAGAATGTTTACCTTACTTGAAGGATCATTTCCGACCCAATCGCCAAATGAACAACGATTCATATAAGCCGGAGTGGGATACTTCTTCCACCCTGGCTTCTGTGCGTTCGCCCATCAACTGACAGTTACCGACGCAAAAAACACATTGGCTAAATGGTAAAAAAACCGTTACCTCAACTGCCACCCCGTAAATGGGGCCCAAAAATCCAAATGATTTTTTTACTACCACATTGATATTCACTTCTTAGGCTCGCTCGAAAAATAAATTGTCGTTGGTCGGCAGGACGTTATGTTCTGCCGGTTTTTTTTTGGAATGGGGAACCAATCGGTTGAGCAGATAGTTAAATTGTTATCTATTGACTTTTCCTACCGCTCAGCGGGATCGATATAAAAAATCACACGTAGTTAGTTTACTGGCAGATAGGTTCCCTTCGTGAAAATCTGCCAGGCTTGACAAAAGCCTTAGAGCCGGTGAAGTGTAGTAGCCGGCTCTTTAATTTTGTTATTTTATTACAATCGACTTCTCCGCTACTTCCCAATTCCAAGATTTTCTCTATTTTTACATGCCCTGATTCCCCACCCCACGGGATGTAGCGCAGCCCGGTAGCGCGCTTCGTTCGGGACGAAGAGGTCGCAGGTTCAAATCCTGTCATCCCGACCAAATTTTCCCTATTTTGCGGCCCTAACCAAACCGTACACCATCATGACCACAAATAAAAGGGAAACCCTCCTCCAAAAGATGGAAGCAGCCCGCCTGGGTGGCGGCACCCAACGCATCGAAAAACAGCACCAGAAAGGTAAGCTCACCGCCCGCGAACGTATCCACTTCCTCCTGGATGAAGGCTCTTTCGAGGAAATAGGTATGCTCGTCACCCACCGGACAACCGACTTCGGCATGGACCAACAGATATTCTACGGCGATGGCGTCGTCACCGGCTATGGCACCATCGATGGCAGGCTGGTATACGTCTTTGCACAGGACTTTACCGTATTCGGAGGCTCCCTTTCGGAAACGCATGCGGAGAAAATATGTAAGATCATGGATATGGCCATGAAGGTCGGCGCCCCACTCATCGGCCTCAACGATAGCGGAGGCGCCCGCATCCAGGAAGGCGTTCGCTCGCTGGGGGGATATGCCGAGATATTTTATCGTAATGTGATGGCCTCTGGGGTCATCCCACAGATATCAGCCATCATGGGGCCCTGCGCCGGGGGTGCGGTCTACTCACCCGCCATGACCGATTTTACGATCATGGTCGAACACTCCAGCTACATGTTCGTTACCGGACCCAACGTGGTCAAAACAGTAACCAACGAGGAGGTCACTTCCGAAGAGCTGGGCGGCGCCACCACCCACGCCACCAAATCGGGGGTCACCCACCTTACTGCCGCCAACGACCTGGACTGCATCCGGCAGATCAAACAACTGCTCAGCTACCTCCCCCAAAACTGCGAGGATCAACCCACACACCTTCCCTACGAAACCCGCGAAGAAGTTAGAGAGGCGTTGGAAACCATCATTCCGGAAAGCGCTAACCAACCTTACGATATGCGCGACATCATCGAAGGTATTGCCGATGAGGACTCCTTTTTTGAAATTCACAAAGCTTACGCTGAAAATATAGTGGTGGGATTTGCCCGGTTGGCCGGACGCAGCATCGGCATTGTGGCCAACCAACCCATGAGTCTGGCCGGCTGCCTCGATGTGGACAGCTCCAAAAAGGCCGCCCGCTTTACCCGCTTCTGCGACTGCTTCAACATCCCCTTACTCGTACTGGTCGATGTACCCGGATTCCTACCCGGCACCAACCAGGAATGGAACGGCATCATCGTCAACGGAGCCAAGTTGTTGTACGCCCTTAGCGAAGCCACCGTGCCGCGCATCTCCGTCATCACCCGTAAAGCCTATGGCGGGGCCTACGATGTGATGAACTCCAAACACATCCGCGCCGATATGAACTTTGCCTTCCCCTCTGCCGAAATTGCCGTCATGGGTGCTAAAGGAGCCAGCGAGATCATTTTCCGAAAGGAGATTAAAAATGCCGACGACCCTGCCGCCGTACTGGCCGAAAAGGAGGCCGAATATGCACGCCTTTTCGCCAACCCATACAGTGCTACCCAACGCGGCTTCATCGACGAAGTGATCGCCCCCAAAGATACCCGCCGCAAACTGATAAAGGCTTTTGCCATGCTGGAAAACAAGGCCGTGACGCTGCCGCGAAAAAAACACGGGAATATTCCATTATAGATTTTTCCTTTCACGGTTTTCATTAGAACGCCTAACACATTGTATGAAACGGTGTTTACCTGAAATTAAAGGAAAATTATGATTTTTTTTTGCCTCGCCCCACCCCTCAATCCCCTGAAGGGGAAGGCCACCCGCTTGCCTGACAGCTAATCACCTTTCTATACTCCCTTTTACAAGAAAGCTCTTTTGCCTTTGGAAATCTGAATAGACATAATGAACAGAAATTTTGTATGCAGCCTGAATGCCCCCTGACTGCCGGCCATACGCATCAACTGAAATTAAAGTGAAATTTTGATTTTTGTTTGCCTCGCCCCACCCCTCAATCCCCTGAAGGGGAAGTCCACCCGCTTGCCTGACAGCTAATCACCTTTCTATACTCCCTTTTATAAGAAAGCTCTTTTGCCTTTGGAAATCTGAATAACTATCCCCCAACTTTTCCGAATATCGATGCCTCCACCCACTCGCATATCAAATGACCCAACAACAGATGCCCTTCCTGGATGCGCGGCGTATCTTTGGATGGAATGTTGAGCAAATAGTCACAGCGATTCGACATTTTGCCGCCTCCATTGCCCGTCATACCTACCACGATCATGTATTGACGACGGGCCGCATCAATGGCTTCGAGGACATTGGCTGAGTTGCCGGAGGTAGACAAGGCAAACAAGATGTCCCCGTCATTGCCTTTAGCTTCGATCATTCGGGCGAATACTTTTTCAAAACCATAGTCGTTGGCCACAGCGGTGAGAAAAGAGGAGTTGACGTGAAGGGCTTCGGCGTGCAGGGGTTTGCGGTCGAGGTAGTACCGACCCGACAACTCCGCTGCCAGGTGTTGGGCGTCGGCAGCGCTGCCCCCGTTGCCACAAAACAGGATCTTTTTTCCGCCTTTCAAGGCAATGGTTGCCAGAGAAGCCACCTTTTCGATGGTTTGCAACAGAGTTTGGTCTTCTGCCAGCTTTTGCTGAAGCAAAATACTTTCTACGATTCGTTCTTTTATGGTTGGACTTGTCATGTCTTGTTTCACCTTTTTGCTTGTTTGTATTGGTTCTTTGTTCATCGTGCTTTGGTGAAGCGAGTGGCTGTGTTTTCATTAAACATATACCATCCGCACAATCTCTTTCACCATGTTCGCCCACGAAAACCGCTGCTTGTCTTTTCGGACTGCCGCTGTCATTGCCTTCGCCCGGCTGTGGTCGTAGAAGTCGACCAGGGCATCGGCGATGGCTTTGGGTGAAATGTCAACGATGTACCCACTCACTCCGTGATCGATGATCTCCGGCAGGCCGCCTACTCTTGTCGCCACCATGGGCTTGTCGAAGTGATATGCCAATTGAGAAATGCCGCTTTGGGTGGCAGATTTATAGGGTTGCACCACCAGATCGGCGGCACAAAAGTAATAACGAACTTCGGGATTGGGAATAAAATCGGTTCGTAAAATCAGCAAGTCTTGAACAGCTTTTTCCAACATTAGTTTTTCGTACATCGCTTGATTTCCGTAGTACTCCCCGGCTACAATAAGGCGGATGTCTCGTTGACGAATTCGCAGATCGGCCATTGCCTCAATGAGCAGGTCCAGGCCTTTATATTCCCGGATGAATCCAAAAAACAGGATGTATTTCCCATTTGGCGAAAGCCCCAACTGTTTTCTGGCTTCTGATTGAGCAATCGCATCTCCGTAATTGTCGTAAATCGGATGGGGTACATAAGCAATGGGCTTGGAGGCAGTAAACCGACGCAACTCTTCCGCTACCGCCCTGGACAACACGACAAAAGCATCGACCGATCCTACAAAATACCTCGACAAGAGGGTATCGCCGGGCCGCTTTTCGTGGGGGATGATGTTGTCGACGATGGCTACCGTCCGGGTATGTTGGTTCTTTTTAGCTTGTCGCAAAATGGTACCCAGGCAGGGCCCCATGAAGGGCAACCAAAACCGGGTGACGATCAGGTCGGGACGACTGCGGCGAAGGTCCCGGCCTACCCGCCACCAGTTGAAGGGATTTACTGAATTAACCACTACTTTGATGTCGAGCCCCTCTGGTGGTGGGTCGTTGGAATATTGGGTCTTGCCCGGGAACAGTATGTTGGGATACTGAAGGCTAAAGGTATAGATGGTCACCTGGTGGCCGTGTTTCAAAAACTCGTAGGCCAGCCGTTCGGTCGATGAGGCGATCCCTCCGCGCAGGGGGTAAGCTGGCGCCAAAATAACAATGCTATTGCTTTGCGACACCGGCGTTGGGTTTTAGGGCTTTGCCGCCAATGCGGGTTTCGATGAGGTAGGTGTTGCGGTCGGGTGAGCTTCGAGCCACCAGCTCCGCCAAAAATCCGGTAAGGAACAACATCGTGCCGAGTATGATACAGGTCAAGGAGATGTAAAAATAAGGATTGTCGGTGACGAGGGTAGCTGTGCGGTAATCCCGTTGTAAAGCGAGCATTTTGCTGTAGCCGATGTAAACAGCCGAAATGAAGCCAAGCAGGAAGAGGAATATGCCCATCGACCCAAAAAAATGCATGGGCTTTTTGCCAAAACGGCTGATAAAAGTGATCGACAACAGGTCGAGTGGCCCGTTGATGAATCGCTTGATGCCGCCGAATTTTGTAACACCATGCTTGCGGGGATGGTGGGTCACCACTTTTTCGCCGATCTTGTTGAAGCCGGCCCATTTGGCGATGACCGGGATGTAGCGATGCATTTCGCCATAGACATCTATGCTTTTGACCACTGCATGCCGATAGGCTTTGAGGCCGCAGTTGAAGTCGTGGAGATGGATGCCACTGATCCAGCGGGTGACGGCGTTGTACAACTTGGTGGGGATGGTTTTGGAGAGGGGGTCGTGGCGTTTTTTCTTCCAGCCCGATACCAGGTCGTAGCCCTTTTCGGTAATCATGTGGTAGAGGGCGGGTATTTCATCGGGGCTGTCCTGCAAGTCGGCATCCATAGTGATGACTACCCGGCCTTGCGCGGCCTGGAATCCGGTGTTGAGGGCGGCAGACTTGCCGTAGTTGCGGCGATATTTTATGCCCCGGACGGAGGCGTTTTGTTGCGCCAGTTTTTCTATAATGGCCCAGGACTCGTCTTTGCTGCCATCGTCTATAAATATGATCTCGTACGAATAGCCGTTGTCCTGCATTACTTTGGCGATCCAGGTTTCCAGTTCGTTGAGCGATTCTGCCTCGTTCAACAGGGGAATGACTACGGAGATGTCTTTGTCGGGTTGGGTCATATTAATTGGAAAATACGCTTTTGGGGGGGTATTGTTGCGGTGGACGGTTTATGGTTTACGGTACACGGTTTATGGTACACGGTTTATGGTACACGGTTTACGGTACACGGTTTACGGTACACGGTACACGGTTTACGGTTTACGGTTTACGGTACACGGTTTACGGCTTTACGGTTCCGGGTGTACCGCGAAGGCGAGGCCATGCGTGCAGTGAACGGGGGCAGACTCCCGAATCGAGGCCGGGATATGCTTTTACTGGCAGAGGCCTTCACGGCTTACGGTTTCGTTGCGTCTTCACCCCCGTTTGGTGACTGCTGCAACTATTAACGCCAAAACAAACCCGCCGATTGCCCCTTTGGCATAACCAAACAGGGTGGCAGTCAGGGTCATCTCAAAACCTTGTTTTTCCATGGCTTCCAACATGGGTCGGGCTTCTTCGGGATTCATCATCTCTGCAAATTGGCGAAAGGAGGCTTCCTGAAGTGCTACCAAATCGGGATCGATGTAGTTGAATAGCAGGTAGTAGAACAGGTAAAACAACAGGTTGGCGATCAGGAAAACCGTAAAGGCAGTCCGCAATCCATCGGAAAAGGTCAACAGGCCTCCATATCCGCTCCGAGCCGACAGGCATGCTTTATACATACATACCAGATAGAAAAGTACGGACGACCAATACACCGCCGGGTTGAGGATCAGCGCTCTGTTGACGAGATAAAATAACAGTAAATAGCCGATGGCCAATACGCCTGCCAGCAAGCCGTATTTCTTGGTGCCTGACCCCATAAGCGTCAGGCTGCTGCCGGATGGTCTTTCTTCATAATGGCCGCCGCGATCAGGGAAAAGATGGACCCCATGATCAGAGCTCCAATTACCATTACGATACTGAAGAATACGGGCGACATAAACATGCCCATCATATCACCGGCAGCTTCAGCTTCTTCTTCCGACATGTTGTCCATAGCCCCCTGCGTCATTAAATCAAGGGTCTCCGGAGCGACGAAGGTAAAAAATACATAGGTCCAAATGGCGCCAATCACTCCCATAACCAGAGAGGTAAGAAAGCCGGTATAAAAGCCACGTCCGAAGGAGATGAAGCCTCCCAATTCGCTGTCGCGATGAAATTTGATGGCCATTACAATACCACCGATCCATACAGCCCAGTTAAGGATGTTGGCCATCCAGTTGCCACTGCCGCTGCCGGCAGCTTCGTAGTCGATCATCCCGGTAAGATACATCAGCAAGCCAATGATTATCAAAACTGCAGCAGCGATACCGCCATAACGCAAAGCCGTCGACCAGGGAGAAACGGTACTCGGATCAATGTATCCGTAATCATCATCTAAAGTTGCCATAATAAGTTTGTTTTTTAGTGAGCGATACAAAAATATTTCTACGAATCAGATGCGGTTTATTAGATTTGTCAGAAGTCAGACTACAAAAAGACTAATTTCAACATCTGATTCCCATTCTGTTATTATTTCCAGCCCTAAGATGAGAAGTATTTTTCTGAATCGGAAAAAAAATAGACAAACAAATAGATAATTCCAATCAGTTTTCAACCATCTGGGCGTTGTTGGCTACGGCCAGTACCTTACCCGTGAAAGTAGTACCCAGGTAGGGGCTGTTCCGCGATTTGGAGCGGATGTCGCTTTCGGTAAAGGTCCATTTCACTTTTGGGTGGAATAAGGTGCAGTTAGCCAGCTCTCCTGTTTCAATCCTGGGAGTGGGCAGCCGGAAAATGGCACGGGCATTCAATGACAACCAATGTACGAATTCTTCCTGGGTGCATTGGTCGCCGAGGTAGGTATTGAGCAGGGCGTAGGTCGTTTCCAATCCGATGGCTCCAAAACAGGCCTGCGGGAATTCCAACTTTTTGACCTCTTCCTCCAGGGGCATATGGTTGGATGATATGAAATCGAGGGTTCCTGTTTTTAATGCCTTTAACAATGCTTTGCAATCCTTTTTTTCCCGTAAGGGTGGCATCACCTTATAATGGGTGTCGTAATCGGCTAGTTTGTTATCGTCAAAAATAAGGTTCATGGCTGTTGTGCTGGCCGTTAGTTTCATTCCTTTGCGGCGGGCTTCCTTTACCATGCCGACGGAACTTGTAGTAGAAATGTTGGAGAGGTGGAGGCGGGCGTCCGTATAACGGGCCAGGGCAATATCTCTGCGGGCCATCAGCTCTTCGGCCAGGGCAGGTATGCCCTTCATTCCCAACATGGTGCTTACAACACCTTCGTGCATCTGGCCGTTGGCTGCCAGGGAGGCGTCGTGGGGCTGATTGAGCACGATGCCGTCAAAGGATTTGGAGTAGAGGAGCGCCCGTTGCATCAGGCCACTGTTTTGCACCGGACACTTACCGTCGGTAAAGGCAACGGCGCCGGCATGAAACATATCGTTCATTTCGGTGAGGTCGGCACCCGCACAGTCGCGGGAGATGGCTCCCATCGGAAAAAAATCGACCAGGGCGTCATGGGTGCGTTCTTTGAGGTAGGCTACCTCCGATTTGGAGTGGACTACAGGTGCAGTATTGGGTTGGCAGAGGATGGCCGTGTACCCTCCGGCGGCGGCGGCGGCGGCTACCGAACCGATGTCTTCGCGGTGTTCGTAACCGGGGTCGGACACCTGTACCCCTACGTCGATCCAGCCTGGGGAAAGATAGGCTCCACGGGCTTCGATGCGCTTGGCTTTTTTGATGGAAATGGTGGCCCGGATGTCTTCGATGTGGCCGGTGGCGTTGATGAGCAGGTCCCGGCGCTTGTGGTGGTGTTTGGAGTTGGGGTCTAGTACTGTTGCTTTTTGGATGAGGAGCATTCGATCGTTATTGTTATTCTTCTTCGGGCAAAGGTCGACAATTTATTTGAGATCACACCTTCCAAAGCCGTAACAACAGCACTTCGATGGCCAGAAAGATCAGTGCCAGGATGACGCACCAGCGCCAGAGGACGATGCCATGACTCCGCTCGCCAATAATGGGGGTGAGGTCGGCGGCGCTGTTGGCTTCGATGACTTTGATGCGGTCATCGACGATTGATTCGAGGTCGGTCTTATTGTAGTAGCCCAGTTCGGATTCTTTGCGGTTGTAGTTGAAGGCGTATTCCGACAGTTGTTCTTCTTCTTTGAGGAAGAGATCGTAGTAGCCGGCTTCGGTGACCAGGTTGTTGACGCTGAGCATGACTTTTGGGCCGATGATCTTTTGTTCGGGGATGAATTCTTCGGCTTTGCCTTTCATCTTGTAGACCAGCTCGGTGCCGGAGAGTTTGTTGTCGGCTTCGATGACGTCGTCTTTTCCGATGGTGTAGGCAATTTGTTGGTCCTTGGCGGTGGAGATGGCCATTTTGTAAAGCATGGGGATGAAAATCTCGGCGCTTCGTACCAGGTTGTTGTATTCCTCGCTGAGGGGGGCGGCGCAGAGGTAGAGATGTCCTTTGCCGTTTTTGTATTTGGCCAGGAAGGTGGAGCCGTCCCGATAGGTGAGGAGTCGTTCTTCGCCGCGGCTGTTGTAGTTGGTCAGTTTGAAATTGCCTTGGGTGACGGGCAATTTGAGGTTGGCATTTTTGTTTTCAAAAACATCGTTGAACACGAACTCGTCGGTGTTGATGCGGGATACATTTCGTTGTTGGTTTTCGAAGGCTTGGAGTTCGTTGGCTCTAAAGCTGGCGAGGAAGGATTTATAGCTTTCCGCAACAGCGTTGACGCCGGGGAATACCAGCAGGTTGCCTCCGTTGGTGACGTATTGGTTGAGTTCGCCCGACAGGCCGGTGGAGATGTTTTGCAATCCGTTGGTTACTATGAGCTCGTAATCGGAGAGTGCAGCGTAGTTGAGGTTGTTGCTGTTTTGGTTGGTGATCTTGAAGTAATCGACCCCGGCAAAGGCAGCGTCGAGGTATTTATTGGGGGCTTCTTCGTTGATGATGAGAACGTTGATTTCCTGTGCCACGTTGAAGGTGAAAAAATATTTGTCGTCGAATTGAACGGGGTAATCCGTCAGGCTGACCACGGCCTCGTGCCATCCCGTTCGCAAAATGGTGATTTGTACGGTGTCGAGCAAGGCGGCCTTGGGCGGGATAGACAGGGTGCCAACAGGCTTGTTTTGTCCTTCGTGCTGGAGGGCGAGGCGTATGTTTTCGGCGGGTTCTTCGCTGTGGTTTTTGATCTTGACGATGAGGGTGTTGGTTTGGTTGATCATTTGTACGGGCGAGTCGAACCAGCAGGAGTCGATGCTTATGTTTTTTTCCTGGACAGATTGGAGGGGCACCAGGTTTACCTCGAAGCTGGTATCGGCGAATGCCTGAAAATCGGAGATATTGCGCTGGAAGTCGGAAATGATATAAGCCACCCGGTTGTCGTTTTTGGAGCTGTTGAGGGCCTGCTGTTGTCGGCTTAGGATTTTTGACATTTCTTTTACAGAAGGGCCTATTTCCACCTCGTCGATGAGGTTGAAGGCGTCTTCTTTGCTGATGAGTTGTTGGTGGCGTCCTTCAAAATCGTTGGTAAGTATCTGGAAGCGGTCTTCTACACTGTAGGCATCCACGATTTCGCGGGCACGCTGCTTGGCTTTTTCCACCAGGGGCACATCTTCGCTGAGGGCCGACATGCTGAAAGAGTTGTCGATGAACAAGGAGACGGTTTTTTCGCCTTTTTTCACATTGGCATCCTGGGGAATAAAAGGTTGGGCGAAAGCCAACACCAATGCAGCTAAGGCAGCCAGGCGGGACAACAGCACCAACAAATTGCGCAACTTTCGGCGGGCACTGGTTTCCTCCTTTACTTCCTTTAGAAACCGAACATTGGTGAAATACACCTTTTTGAACCGCCTAAAGAAAAATAAGTGGATGATGATGGGGATGGCCAGAGCCAACAATGCATATAAAAAAGAGGGATATAAAAATTGCATAATGCAGTTAGGTCGTCTTAAAACTTTCGCAAAATTAACAAATTGCTTGTTGTTTAACGGTAATTCAGCGTGGTTGTTTTGGGGTATGCCCAATCATTTAAACCTTATGGCTTTGACTGGGCTGATACGGGCTACCAGATAGGAAGGGATGATGAGAAACAGCAGAGTGATGACCAACGTCCCGGCATTGAGGAGGAAGATGCTCCAAAAGTCCATTTCGATGGGGGCCACCGATAAGTAGTAGTCCTTTTCGGAGAGTTTGATTAGCTGGAAACGGTCTTGCATCCAACATAGGGCTATGCCGATGAGGTTACCCCAAAACAAGCCCAACGAGATGATGTAGGCAGCATACCACAGAAAAACCTTCCGGATGCTCCAATTGGAGCTACCCAGCGCTTTGAGGGTGCCAATCATGTTGGTGCGTTCTAGGATGAGGATCATGAGGGCAGTAACCATATTGATGATTGAAACGATGAGCATCAGGGCGAGGATGACGTATTTGTTGATGTCCTGGAGAGAGAGCCATTCAAAGATGCTGGGGAATTTGTCGCGGATGGTCTGCGAAAACAGGTTGTTGGGCAATTCTTCCAGGTAGAGGTGTTCGTTGATGATCTCCAGGTCGTCCAGGTCGTCGATGAACACTTCAAAGCCGCCCACTTCGTCGGGTGCCCAGCCGTAGACCTCCTGCAGAAGTCGAATATCCGCCAGGGCGAATTTGCGGTCGAATTCTTCCATACCCGTTTTGTATATCCCGGAGATGGTGAACTGCCGGGCCAGTTGGTCGTTGTTTCGCACAAAATGGATATTGAGGGGGTCGCCGGTTTGGAGTTGGAGACGCCGGGCAGTTTCCTCTGAGATGATGAGGTCTCTTGAGGTGTCGTTCTCTTTTGTTTCGACGGGTTGGCCTTCGACGAGGTAATCGGTCAGGTTCGACCAATCGAAGTCGTCGCCGATGCCTTTAAGGATGATGCCTTCAAGCTGGCCTTTCGATTTGATGATGCCGGGCAGGGAGGCGGTCACCTGGATGTGGCGGATACCTCCTCCGGTCATTTTGTCTACCAGTTGACCTTCGAGCGGATAGCCGAACAGGGTTCTCGTTTGGCGGTAGAGGATATGGCCGATAGTGTCGATGTGGGGATAAAAAGCCTGGTCTTTTTTGATGGGAACGGCTTCGAAGGAGCGGTTGACATGGGTGTCGTAGATGTGGATGTGTCCCCAAAAGCCGAATATCTTGGTGCTGATGCCGTTTTGGAATCCGCGGATCAGGCTTGTCGCCAAAATCATAACGGCCATGCTAATGGTGATGGCAACGATGGCTATTCGTATGATGAGCCTGGAAAAGGATTGTTGGCCTGCCGCAGCCACCTTCCTGGCGATAAAATAGGCTAGATTCACGGATCGATTTTAATATGACGGCACGAAATTAATAGAATTTTGGGAAAGTTTTTCGATTTGCTGATTTGCTGATTCGTGCCGTGAAGGCGAAGCGATAGCGTAGTCCCCCGTAGCAAGTCCGGGGCAGGCTTTCATGGTGCTGATGCTTGCCGTGAAGGCGTAACGTAGTGGAGTCCCCCGAATCGAGTTCGGGGCAGGCTCCCGTAGCAAGTCCGGGGCAGGCTTTCATGGTGCTGATTTGTGACACTCCTGATTGATAGGAGCAGAAACCAACGCAGTGAATAAGGAGCGGTCTTGTAATGGCCGGAGCAGGTTCCCAGTAGGGAACGGTGTTAGCTTACTAAGAACGTGGCGTTTCGTTGGCGTTCGTGGCAGTTTATTAGGAAGCCTCCTGGAAACCCAAATTCAAACCGTCCGCCCCTTCGTTGCAAGTTAGACAAATCGGGGAACGATTCGGTAAATCCCCTTATATTTGCGCAAAATTTGACTCAATGAACTTTTTGCAAGAACTGAAATGGCGCGGAATGCTCCACCAATTGACCCCCGGAGTGGAGGCCGAACTCGCCAAAGGAAAGGTGGTGGGCTACATCGGCTTCGACCCCACGGCGCCCTCACTGGGCATCGGCAACTACGTGCAGTTGATGTTGCTGACCTTGTTTCACCGGGCGGGCCATCAGCCGGTAGCCCTGCTGGGAGGAGCCACAGGGCGCATTGGCGACCCTTCCGGCAAAGACAAAGAACGCGAACTGAAAACCTATGAACAGTTGGACCAAAACCTGGCCGCCCAACGGAAACAGCTTGAAAAGTTACTGGATTTTGGCGATGACCGGCCGCTCCTCATCGTTAACAACTACGATTTTTACAAAGAGATGAACGTGCTGACCTTTTTGAGGGAGGTGGGAAAAACGCTGACGATCAATTATATGACCGCCAAAGAATCCGTCAAAAAGCGGATCGAGACGGGGTTGTCGTTTACCGAATTCAGCTATCAATTATTGCAGGCATACGATTTTCAATGTTTGTTTCAACAATACAATTGCAAACTCCAGATGGGAGGCTCCGATCAATGGGGTAACATTACTTCCGGCTCCGAATTTATCCGCAAAAACCTGGACGAAAAAGCCTACGCCGTAACCACTCCCCTGCTGACCAAATCGGATGGCAGCAAATTCGGCAAATCGGAAGGCGGTAATATTTGGCTCGACCCTAACATGACTTCTCCGTACCGCTTTTATCAATACTGGATCAACACCGACGATAAAGACATCGGCACCCTGATGCGTTATTTCACACTCAAGCCGAAGGAAGAGGTAGCATCGATGGAGTCGGATAGCAGAGCCGATCCCCGGCTGATGCAAAAGGCACTTGCAGAAGAACTAACAATACGCATACATTCGGCGGAAGCCTATGAATCGGTATTGCAGGTATCGCAACTTTTGTTCAACAAAAAAGCGGACAACGAGATGGTGCGATCACTCGACGAAAAGGCGCTGGATATGGTGGCTGGCGAAATTCCCTGTCACAACATCGACCGTGACCAACTTGTCAATGGGGTGAACATTGTCGACTTTTTGGCGGAAGATACAAATATACTGACTTCCAAAAGTGAAGCCCGCCGCGCCATCAAAAGCAATGCCGTAGCCATCAACAAAAATAAAATTAGTAGTGCCGAAAGCCGCATCAATCAAGAAGTCTTGTTGCACGGAAAATTCATAATGGTCGAAAATGGAAAGAAGAACAAATTCATCGTCAAGGTGGTTTAACACCGAAACAGACCGGTAGCCGTATCGTCAATTTTGTATTGATTTTTTTTGTGAAAATAAAAATAATTTATAATTTTGGCCGAATAGATGGGATCGAACAGAGCCAGGAAATCAGTCTAATAAATAATTGTATTGTGAATTTTCGCTACTCGTCGATGTGACTTCGTTTTACATCGCTTTTCCTGATTTTGTTTGAATTTTTGGTGTTCATTGTCTAATAAATTTCAGTCGCCTTCACTATTCACAAGCCGGATAGGTAGGGATGCATTTGCCTTCACCTCTTTGAAGTGCGGAAGCAGGCGAAGAAATTCCACAACAATAAAACGAATACATGGGAACGATCTCACAGGGCCGTAAAGCTTTTGTTTGAACAGCCCATGTACAGCGCGGGTCGGAATAATAAGACACCACCGCTTTTTATCATGTCCCATTAACCGCTTATGAATAAGAAGCGCCTCCCGCCATTTTTTAAAAACTAATTTTCTTACATAAAAGCGCGTAAAAACATGTCAACATCAGTCAACAAAATCAAATCTTTCTGGAATGAAAGATGGATCAAAGTCCCCACAAAAGCAGATACCCGCGTCGTAACCTACTACTTTTCCGACTACGGCCGAATGAAAAGCGTCCACAAGATCACTGGTGCCGAAAATCAACTGGTCGGCGGAAGAGATAAATACGGCAACGTCAAACTCTCCATCCGCCTGATCGAAAACCAACGCCAGGAATACTACCTGCACCGCCTTATCGGCGAACATTTTATCAAACCCAAATCAGTCGAGCACAAATTCCTCATCAGAATAGACAACGACAAAGAAAATAACCACTATAAAAATCTGGCCTGGATGACACAGGAAGAAATGACCGCCCACCAATACAAATTTGGCGTTTTCGATCAAAAAAATAAAAAACCCTCCCCCAACCAAAAGATGACCGCTGCCAAAGTTAAATTGCTCAGAAAGAGACTTGCCAAAGGAAAAACCAAAAGAAAAATACTGGCTAAAGATTTTAACATCACCGAAACCCAGGTGCGACGCATCGAACGGGGAGAGAACTGGAAAAATGTCACGGAAAATGAATAATCAATAATTCGCTCATACCCAGTTTAGGGTGAAATGCCATCGCGCGCCCTGAATCCCTAAAGGGAAACCTAGCCCACTTTCACCCCATAGAGGGGTTGAGCGGAATAATTAATAATAATTGATTATTCTACGGAGATAAAGTAATGGTGGTCTGGTAGAGTTGGAGAATTGCCGGGTTCATCCTCTTCGTCATCTGACTGTTCGAGTGCTTCTATGGATCGCATCATTAGATAGGCCAGGTATCCTTCGTCTTTGTTGTGGATGCCGAGGCGGTTGTTGGTCAGGTGTATGTAGTCGGCATAATGGCCCCAAAGGGGGGGCAGTTCACCCGTAGTAGCCTTATTGTTATACCGGTGGGAGGCAGTGCGTTGCTTCAGCCGGTTTTCGCGTTCGGCAGCAGTCAACTGGCGGGCGATCTCCTTGTTTTTAGCAATCCACAGATTGAGTGCTTCCTCCTCAAATGTACGGTTTGACGAAAGTCCCGTCCACAAGGTTTTGTGGAATTGGATCAGGCTTTCCTTTTGAATGTCAAAAGCCTTGTCAAAAGACTCGCGTGTGGCATTCAACTGCTTTTGAAAGTCTAATTTGTGTTGCAGATTGGGGAGACCGGCCATAGAGTGCGGCAGCCAATTGTCAAAAAAGAAGGTAAAAAACCGATGGGCTTCTACGCGGTCCATACCTGTTGTATGTGCAAAACTGAGGTGCAACTTAATGGCCACCCCCAGGGCATCGTCGTAAGACCAGTGTTGCCCTTTCGACAATATATATTGTAATACCGTTTTGGAAGACAAGGCAAACTGCTGCTCGGCCAACACGATACCTGCGGGGCCTCCGTAGCGGTCGGTTTCGGGGACATATGGGGCGTATTGAACCGAATTGTTCGGATGCCATTTGTAGGTATCGGGGAGTTGGGCCGGGTAAGGCGGTTCGGTTCGAAAAGAAGGGACAGACTCGAAATAATTGAGGAAATGTTCTTCCAGATTGGAGCGGAGGATTTTTTCGATCACTTCGGGGTCGGCTTTGAAGCGCAGTCGGATATGCGGCCCTTTTTCCCAGTAGCGGACGAAGAAAAAGGAATTGGCAATACCGGTACTCAATACGATTTCGGCATAGGGTAAGAGGGCTTCGGTTAGCAATCGCTCCCAGGGCTCATTGTAATAAAGGTAGGCTGCCAGCCAGGAGGATGTATTTTCGGGTTTCATGTCAGAGACTTTTAACGGTTTGGGTGTTAATATGTTCGTGGGAATTAAAAGTCCGGTGAAATTACTACAAAATCTTAGCCAGTTTTTTAATATGACAACAATATCGGGCCTTTTGGCAAAGTGAATTGTTGGTTGTTTGACCAAAACGACTTCTTTTCAACCGACAGATTTTGCTGGCAAGCCGCATCTATTCTCTCTCAAACGTTATCTGTAACAAGTTTGTAATCCCATCTAAAGGTCGACGGCCCTGCTTGAAAAGGCGAAGTACCGGCTAGCCTGGACTTATATTAACATTTTCATAACATTTATATGACATTTGCAGGAATGGGTAATTCCGGATAATGACTCCAGACGCTCATTGTGACATAAACCTATTTACTAAACTTTGAATTTGTCGGATGTTGTATTTGCGAGATGATTTTCGGTGCTTTCGCAAAAAAGTCAGCAGCAAAAAAGCGGCGGCAGGTTCAACATTAAACCCAATTTTATGAATCCATTAAGTACACGAATCCTAAGTTTGTTGGCTTTTGTGTTGTTGTCCGTATCGACGGTGATGGCACAATCCTCAGTAACGGGCAACATTAAGGACGGAACCGGCGAAGACCTGATCGGCGTGTCCGTCCTTGTTAAAGGAACAGCGATCGGGACGATCAGCGATTTTGAAGGAAATTATAGTATTAACTTTCCGGGCGATGCGGCCACCCTCGTATTCAGCTACATTGGTTTTTCCGACCAGGAGATCGAAGTGACCAGTAGCACGGGCAAGTTGGACGTGGTGTTATCCGACGAGTCTACGGTGTTGGATGAGGTGGTGGTTACGGGGTTTGCGACCAATGTCAAGAGGAGCAATCTCGCCAATTCGGTAGCTTCGATTTCGGCAGATAAGTTGACGGGTATTACCGTACAATCTACGATGGACGGTGCCCTTTACGGAAAATTCAAAGGAGCAGAGATTCGCTCCAACTCAGGTGCTCCTGGCGGAGGTATGTCCGTCAAACTGAGAGGGGTAACTTCCATTTTTGGCGATCAGCAACCGCTGTACATCGTTGACGGCATTTATGTAAATAACTCTTCTATATCGCTCGGCACCAACATCGTAAGTGCCGCTGCCGGTGGTGGAAACACTGCTACCAATCAGGACGACGCCTCCAACCGAATCGCGGATATAGATCCGGAAGACATTGAGTCGATCGAAATACTCAAAGGGGCTTCTGCCGCAGCCATATACGGCTCCAGAGCAGCCGGAGGGGTGGTACTTATTACCACTAAAAAAGGAAAAGCCGGAAAGACCCGCGTCTCCCTGGGCCAAACTATTGGTTTTAGCAGCCCTACCCGTTTGCTGGGCACCAGAGATTGGGATGCGCAAAAGATACGGGATTTTTATTTTGCAGAACCCGATGATGAAACAGAAGAAGAACGGCAATCGCGTATTGAAGCTGCTGACGCGGAAGTTGCTAAATTCAATGCCAACGGCATCACTGACTATGAGGCTGAATTGTACGACCGTACAGCCACAAGTTATAACACGCGTCTCAACATCAGTGGTGGTACGGATAAGACAAGTTTCTTTATCGGCGGAACTTATAAAGACGTAGAAGGAATTGTCGAAAACACGGGTTATGAAAAAGCAGCCGTGCGGGTAAACGTCGGTCACAAATTTACGAATTGGCTCGACCTGTATGTCACCAACAACTTTATCAACGCCCAGTCCGACAGAGGCTTTTTCAACAATGGCAACACCAATACAACGGTCGGATACGCTTTGGCTTTTACTCAACCCTGGGAAGACTTATTTCCCGATGAAAATGGCAACTATCCCGCCAACCCGGAAGTGGGCTCCAATGTACTGGAAACCGTTGCACTGATCACCAACCGCGAAAAAACCAATCGCTATCTGGGAAGCGCAACGGCAACTGCCCGTTTGTTTCAAAACGACAATAACAACCTGAAACTGGTACTCCGTGGCGGACTGGATCAATACACCCATCGTACCACCGGCCTGTTTCCTCAGGAGTTGTCCTTTTTCCGTGACCCCAACAGTTTAAGGGGGGTTTCCATTTCCGGTAGCTCTGTAAATACCAACCGCAACCTGGCGGCATTCCTCGTACATACCCTCTTTGCTGAATCGGGCTTGTCGTTCAGAACACAGGTTGGTATAACACAGGAAGACTTTAACCTCAACACTGTCATTAGCACGGCTACCGGCATTAACGGTTCGCAAACCAATGTCGATCAGGCTACCAACCTGCAACCCTTTCAAAACCGGATCATCCAGCAAGACAAAGGCTTTTTTGCTCAGGAAGAAGTTAATTACGACGATAAGATCATTGCTACGGTCGGACTGCGAGCCGATAAATCTTCCAACAATGGTGATGCCAACAAGTTGTACTATTACCCTAAAGCGAATATTGCTTTCAATCTCCATGAATTCGACTTTTGGACGGTCAGTGCCGTTAACCAATTTAAATTGAGAGCCGCTTTTGGCCAGTCAGGTCGATTTTCCAATTTCGATGACCGGTTTAACGTTTTTCAGGGTACATTAATAGATGGTAACTCCGGAATTTTCAATACCATTCTTCGTGGCAACCCGGATGTAGAACCCGAACGCCAATCTGAAATTGAATTCGGTGCCGACTTTGGTTTTTTAAATAACAAAATCAATCTCGACATTACCTATTACATCAAAGAAATCGACGATCTACTCTTACAAGCCAATGTAGAAACATCTTCCGGATATACCCGGAGGGTCATCAATGGCGGTGCTCTTCGGAACAATGGCCTGGAGATTGGTCTATCTGCAACTCCTGTCACGGGTGACTTTAGTTGGAATACAGGTGTCAACTTCTGGACCAACACCTCTGAAGTTACACGCCTCGATGTACCGGCGTTCAACCTCGGTGGTTTTGCAGCCAGCCTGGGTCAATACCGCATTGAGGAAGGGAAAAGTGCTACACAGATCGTAGGTACTTATGATCCGGAATCATGCGCAACTGGCGACTGTTCTGATCTCGATCCGGATGGCGATGGCTTTAGAGTTTACGGAGATGCCGAACCGGACTTTAATATGTCTTGGTTCAACGGTTTGTCGTACAAAGGATTGGAATTGAACTTTTTGTGGCATTGGAAACAAGGCGGTGACGGTGTCAACCTAAGTACTTTGCTGTGGGATCTGGCTGGTCTGACCTGGGATTACGATGATGTCGACCTCGATCCCGCCGGTGCACAAGGCAATGGCGATTATCGGACCTCTCAGTGGTTTGCCGGAAATGCGGGCCCCTGGATCGAAGATGCCGGCTACATCCGCTTGCGCGAGGTCGGTTTGTATTACACCATTCCACGGTCTGTTTTCAATGAGGCAATGGCATTGAAACTAGGTGTTTCAGGTCGCAATCTGATCAACATATTTGACTACAACAGTTACGATCCTGAAGTATCCAATTTTGGCGGCAACGTTCTGGCCAACACCATTGAGGTGACGCCTTTCCCCACCGCCAAGACCTTCAACTTCCATGTTAATCTCTATTTCTAAACCCACATTCGATAACCTGTTAAACATCATAAAATGAAAAATATAAGTTTCAAAATATTAATTCCGGGTTTATGTGCTTTGTTGATGTTTCTTCCTTCCTGCAACATCGATGAGGTCGAAAACCCCAACGGCCCAACATTGGAAGTTTTGCTGGATGGTGCTTCCCTGGCCGATCTTCAACTCCTGGCAAATGGCATTGAATCCGTCATGCGCAATGACATGGAGTTCTACTACCAAACAGTCAGTATAGTGGGGCGCGAATACTGGGACCTCAATGGCATCGACCCCAGGTACACAGGCGAATTGCTGGGAGAACAAGGAGCCACACTCGACAATAACGGCTTTTTGACTACCCGGGCCTTTGCCGCTCATTATAAAACGATACGCAATGCCAACACCTTGATCGACGCAGTGCCCAATACCAGTTCCTCTATTTCGAGAGAGCAGTGGAACAATTTCTACGGCTATGCAAAAACCATGCAGGCCTATCAGTTGCTGCTGGTACTTAACCGGCATGACCGATGCCGGTTGGATGTTTCGGATCCAGACAATCTGGGCCCCTTTGTAGACTATCAGGCAGGCCTTCAAGGTGTAAGAGACTTGTTGGACGAAGCGCTGACCGATCTTCAAAATGGAGAGATGGAGTTTGCCTTTGCCTTTTCTTCTGGATGGACCAGCCTGGAAAACGATCCTGATGACGAATACGACCAAATCACCCGCGACGATTTCATCGGTTTCAACAGAGCACTTGCGGCCCGGGTCGCTCTTTACCAGGGCAATAATTCAGATGCTCTGGCCTTACTGAATGCTTCCTTTTTCGACCCCGCAGGTGATTTGGATATAGGCGCCTATCATGCATTCGGTACCAGTGGCAATGACATTCGCAACCCGCTGTTCTATGTACCTAATACAGATCTTTATATTGCTCATCCCGACTGGCTGGCCGCTGCGGACACTCTTGATCCACGTGTAGAAAGGAAATCTACTCCGCTCGATCCTGAGGAAGTAGATGTCCCCATTACCTTGTCTGATTTGTCGGGTGACACACAGGTAAGTGTATACGGCTCGCAGACCGATCCGGTAGGCATCATTCGCAATGAAGAGTTAATACTCATTTTTGCGGAAGCAAATATTGGAACGGACAATGCTGCCGCTCAAACAACCATTGACAATCTACGAGCCACATATGGGCTCCCGGCTGCTACTTATGCCGACCCTGCCAATCCAACCGAAGGTGAATTGCTCGACCAGGTGCTTCACGAAAGGAGGTATTCTCTCTTTGGTGAAGGGCACCGCTGGGTTGACCTCAAGCGGCATGGCCGCCTCGGCACTATTCCGCCCGACCGGCCAGGCGATGTGGTTCATGAGGTATTCCCCACTCCCGTTACGGAAAACGAATAAAAAAATAACAGAAAGTTATTTCATAGGAGTGCGTGACAAATTAGCGGAGCAAAAAAAACGGGAGTTTAAAGAAATTTGTAAATTTAAGTGATAAAAACAATTAACAAACCCTTTAAACACCCAGAGCAAGATATGGAAAAAGACACATTATTACATGAAATTGAAGAAGAAATTGAAAATTTATTGGAATTAAGCTCCTCTTACGGTGAGAAAGAAATGGGACTCCACGAAATTGAAAACGAAATACTTGATCAGCTACTGAAATTAGGGTTGGCAGTGTTGAAAAATGTCATAGCATTAAAGACCAAAGAATCGTCCCATTATGAAGTGGCCGATAATAATGGCAAAAGCATCGGACAAAAGTCGAGGAAATATTTGAGTTTGTTTGGGAAGCTAGACATAGCTCGGCAGGGGTACTGGAGCAAGGAGACAGGCGTCTATTTTACAGTTGATGAATTATTGCAATTACCATCGGGGACACATTGGTCCTATAACATACAGGAATTGGTTGGGGAGAACTCATCAGAAACAAATTTCCGCGAGAGTGTGCGGCTTTTAAATGAGTTGTTGGGCTTGAAGTTAAGTGGAAAATCTTCAGAAAGAAATACAGAACGGCTAGGCGAATATGTTGAAGAATTTTATGATTTAAACAGCTATCAGGATGAAGAAGAAGGCCCCCATTTTATGGCGAGTTTTGATGGTAAGGGTGTGTCAAAGAAAAAGCCTGTTTCATCGGAGAGGGATAACCCCAAGGAGCGGCTTTCACGGGGCGAAAAGCGAGGAGTCAAACAAATGGCAACAGTCTCAGTTACAGCGAGTTTTACGCCTCAACAAAAGACTTCCGAGTCAATAATAAAAGGATTGATGGGGACAGATAAATCAGAGCAATCCGAAAAAGAAACGGACAAAAAGCCAGAGCAAACAGACAACAGGATGTACAAAAATATTCATCGCCGAGGCTTTTTGGCAGACCAGGAAAAAGCAATTGAATATGGTATAATTGATTTAAAAGCCAGGATGAGTAATCCCGAAAGTCGCTTCATAATACCAATTGATGCAGGCATAGGGTTAGAGGATAAAATACTAACTTATGTGGAAGAATATGATTTAACGGATAGGTTCGACGGCATCGTGTTGGACATAGTACATGTAAGTGAATATGTGTGGGATTGTGCAACAGCCATATTTGGAGAAAAGTCGAAACAAAAAAGACCGTGGGTAAAATCGATATTAAGGGATTTGCTGGAAGGAAAGACAGACCAGGTAATAAATGAGTTGAAGCTGAATCGGGATAAAACCAATCTTACTCAAAACAAAAAAGACCAACTAAGTAAGACGATAACCTACTTTAGCAATCATAAGCACAAAATGAATTATGAATGGTTTTTGAAAAAGGGATATCCAATAAGTTCAGCCATAGTGGAGTCAACCTGCAAGCACCTCGTTAAAGACAGAATGGAGCAAAGCGGAATGAGATGGACATCACAGGGAGCTCAGAATATGCTGGACATGCGGTCTGTAAAAATCAACGGCGACACTAAAGAATTTATGGACTTTGTAATTCAAAAAGACAGAAAAGTTAATTTGACAAAGATCGCTGCGTAAACTTGATTGCAGCGATTTTGTCACGCACTCATTTCATAGCGATAGCAACCGGAGGGCTTTGGCCTTCCGGTTTTTTTTTTGTCATTTCACCAATATCACAAAAGAAGTGGCGCCTGTGTTTTGGAATTGAAGGCAGTTATTCACTGACTCAACTTTGTCGAATCACTCCATCTCCCCATTCCTCAAATTGATCCCAGTATACAAATAGGCTTTCAATGAACAGATGAAATCGGTCCAACCCTGCGTTTGTTGAAGCAGTTTTTGAATATCCTCATTAGTCATTTCAAATGGGCTTTCTTTGATCTCGATCAATGTCTTTCCTTCATTATCATTACTCAATCCGATCTCTACTGTAGCTAATTTTCCACTTGCATTCCAGTTGAACGAAATGTACTTATTCGGTTCCAGTTCCAAAATGCCTACAGCCAATGTTACTCCATGATCTTCAAAAATCCAATCGACTGTATTTCCTTTGACAAACTGACCTACACTTCTCGATGTAAAATATTTGTTGAGCTTGTCTGGAATTATTATTGATTCATAAACCTGGTGGATTGGCTTATGGATTACGTCCTTCACTTTTACTTCTAGTTTCATTTTGCATAGTTTTCAGTCTTTGCACCCCCCGCCCTTTAAAATTGAACAAAAAATTAATTTTGTATAACAACTTTGGATAGATAACGATTCTCCTGATAAAAAACATCAATAATATAGGCCCCGTTAGGCAATTTTAGAGGAATCCTAACCTTATCGCCCTCCTCATTTTCAATGCTTTTAATTAGTACACCATCAATCGAATAGATATTTATGACGTTGGGCGCAGTAATGATAAAAGGAAAGTCAATTTGAACATAGTCGTTTACCGGATTGGGATAAGTTTTTATTTCATAATCTTTGTTTAGATCCTCAGTATTGATCATAAAATCATAACTATACTTTTTGATGCTGTGTGACCCCTTATTCAAAGTATCTGTAGTCCAACCAGATGTATAAAATACATCTTCACCTATTAATAAATGCAATCCTATATCGTCAGTTTGGATCCCCCCATCAACAATTATATCCCATTGAACTTCTCCAAGTTCATCATATAGAAAAACTAATTCATCAGTTTCTCCTCCCAATACTCCATTTGATTGATATCCAGTCATCATAGACACACCACCTGAAATTGTTTGGATAAATTCTCCAGATTCGCCAGCATTATTTCCTTCATCATTGTATTTATTTCTCCACACTTCGACACCATCCGGTGTCAGTTTCATTGTTAATATATCGGCATTTGAATAGTTTAGAGAATCTCCATAGTTTTCCCCATAGTGCCTTCCAGTTAAATAAACATTTTGCCATTCGTCAATAGCAATACATTCAACTTTGTCAGCATCAACATTATCAGGAAGGTTCGTTGGCTCAACAAAATCCCATATTTCATCACCGTCCATATTGTATTTTGTAACCCCATATGCTCCAACAAACTTTATCAAATAGATGTTCCCCCATTCATCTACTACAGGTCTTTTCGAAAAATAGTCGCTGTCAAATATGTCGTTTGATGATATTAAGTTTCCTTCCAAATCATATCTCAGTATCATTAATTTAAAATCATTTGAGTAGCCTAAAACCAGTAAATATTCATCAAATAATTTCATTTGTATCCCAGAGTCCGCATCATAAAATGACTCCCATATTTTTTCACCCTCTGAGCTAAATTTTGTAGTATAGAAAGTTTCATAATAATTTTCTTTCGCCAACTTACCCGTAAAGTAGATCTCATTATCGTCATTTATTTCTAGTGAGTTTCCTCTGTTCCGGGTGTAAGATAGGACTAGCTCTTTTTCACACCAAAGCATCTCACCTTCAGAAGATAATTTAAAAATTAGAAGTTCTTTTTCCGTATCCAAATAATCCGAAGCACTTTGTGCCATGGATTCTCCTACGACAACTATATTGTTAGCATTGTCAATTTCTAACTCATGTATTCTATCTTTGAGGTGATTCTCCCCATCAAATGTGTATTCCCATAAAACTTCTCCTTCAGTACTCATTTTTAAAATCACTATATCACTATCAATTGGTTCATTTTGTCTTTTTGAGCATAAGATGATGTTTCCTTCAAGATCGAATTTCATTTTTGGTACAGCATTAAGCTGTCCATAGCAAAGAAATGAATTCGTGTTTATACGAACCTCCCATAATAAATTGGGTTGACAATCTGCTTTTAATACGAATAGTAGTAATACAAATATTAAATATTTCATGTTATTTTGATCTTACTTAATTGTATTAAAACCAACACCACTCTGCAGCAAGGTGTCAAAGCTATTCAGAAATGGCGAAAATCCTTGTGTGGTTATGGCTATGAGCACCCCTTCACAACTCCCCCACCCGCGTAGTAGCAAACAACCGCCGAACGCTGTACCGCCCACTCCCATTGACAACCACCATCAGCAGACCGCCTATGATGGCAATATTTTTCATAAACAAGATGGACTCCTCCCGCTGCATATCCGGCGGATCGTTCCACCAGGAGTGCATGGCAAAGGTGGCCGGTATGTAAAACAGCAGCAGCAACACTGCTCCAAATCCCGAACGATAACCCGTCAGCACCAGTATGCCCCCCATGATCATCAGCCCGATGGCGCTTATCAACAGAAAATCCTGTTGCCAGGTGATGCCATAGTCGGTCATGGAGGCTTTGGCCCCGTCGAAATGAGCAATGGAGTCGTATGCTTCAAATAAAAATATCAGCGCAATGCAAATACGGGCAATCAAATCGGCAACGTCCTTCATATCTGTTTTTCTGCCAAAGGTAATAAAGAGTTTTTCAATTTGATTTTGATTTCCATTTTCATTTCAAATTACAGTACTCGCTGCGGGCTTTACCACAAAGACACAGCTTGTCCCGGACTTGCTCCGGGAAAGACACAAAGATTCACAGAGAAAATCTCTATGCAGACGTCGTTCGTCGCGGTTTGCAACCGCGATGCTCCGCTAACCCGCCTGTCAGCCGGCAGGAGTGACACGCACTCATTTTATTTTGATTTCCATTTTCATTTCAAATTACATTACCTTTACCTTTCGGAAAACCAGCAGTCTGCTATAAAAAAGAGCCTATGAAGGAAACCAATAAATATTCGACCGTCCACTACGAAAGCTACCTGAAGCTGACCGAGGTGCTCAATGCCCAACAATTGCGCAGCAGCGAGATCGACCAGCAGCCCGCCCACGAGGAGATGCTCTTTATCATCGTACACCAAAGCTACGAAATTTGGTTCAAACAAATTATCCACGAGCTGGAGTCCGTCATTCAAATGTTCAACATTGAAGACGTCGACGAGAAAAACATCGGCACGGCCGTAGCACGCCTCAACCGCGTGATCCTGATCTTCAAACTCCTGGTCGAACACATCCCCATCATGGAGTCGATGACGCCGCTCGACTTTCTCGATTTCCGCAACTACCTCTTTCCCGCTTCCGGGTTCCAGAGCTTTCAATTCAGAAAAGTGGAAAACCTGCTGGGCCTCCCCGAATCGGGCCGGATGACCTATGCCGGACATCATTATGCCGCCTTTTTTACCGACGAACAACGCGCCGAACTCCAGGACATCCAGCAAAACCGCAACCTCTTCAAAGCCGTAGAAGACTGGCTCGAACGGACTCCCTTCCTCCAGTTCGGTAATTTTGAATTTTTAAAACACTACCGCCAATCCGTCGAGCGCATGGTGGCCAAAGAAGCCGCCGCCATCAAGGCATCTGAATACCTGTCGGAAAAAGAGAAAGCCATGCGCCTGCAAATGATGGGCAATACCGACAATTATTTTGAATCCATTCTCAACCCCGACGTCCACAAAAAAATGGTCGGGGAAGGCAAACAGCGATTGAGCTACAGAGCCACCCTCGCCGCCCTGATGATCAATCTTTACAATGAAGAACCATTGTTGCAACTCCCCTACCGCTTCCTCCTCTGCCTGGTAGACATCGACGAACTGCTCACCTCGTGGCGACATCGGCACGCCCAAATGGTACTCCGAATGCTGGGCCGCAAAACCGGCACCGGCGGCTCTTCGGGGCATCAGTATTTGCTGGAAACAGCTTTGAAACACCATATTTTTACCGACCTTCACCATATTTCCACGCTCCTCATTCCGCGGTCAGAGTTGCCGCCCCTCCCCGAAGAGGTCGAAAAGGAACTGAGCTTTTATTTTACCCAAAAAAAAGACTGGTAACGCTCTATGTCCGATACCCAACAACATATACCCGACCTTACCTACCGCATCAACGGACATTCGCATCTACTGCCCTACCCGGAGGAGATACCGCAGTTTATGAAAGACAAAGAGATATTCTGGGTGGACGACAACCGCCAGTACATGCTCCAAAAAAACTGGAAGCGCCCGGTGACCCACGCCAGCTTTTTTTTGAACGAAAAGCTGGAGTGGATGGAAAAAAACAAGATCGATCATGCCGTCGTACTCAATCTCTCCCAGCTCTACGGCAATGGACTCCGGCTGGCCGACATGAAACAAGTGCTCCGCTTTCAAAACGATTTTAACGCAAGTATCCAACAACGCTTTCCCGAAAAATTCACCTGCGGATTTGTCATCCACGCCGGCTTCGTGCGCTCCGCCCTCTGGGAGATAGAACGCTGTGTGGAGGCCCTGGGATTGCGCGTCCTTTGCCTGCCAACACATTATATGGATTCCGTCGGCACCTGGCGGGTTATTTTCGACGAGGAAACCGAGCCCATTCTCGAACTCGCCGATCAGTACGGACTGGCCATCGAAATACATCCCTACGACGGTGAAAAATTCATCCACCTCGAAAATACCGCCTGGCGATTCCACCTCATCTGGATGCTCGCCCAATGCGCCGATGCTTATCATTTTTATACCCTTAGCGGTTACCCGCAAAAATACAAGAACGTCCGGGTCTGCTTTGCCCACGGAGGCCAGCTGGCACAGGTCAACCTCGGCAGACGTATTCAGGCTTTTGATGGCCGACCCGACCTGTTTGAGGACATGGTGCATCCGCGAAAAGCAGTCGGACATCCCAATATCTATTTCGACACCCTGGTACACGATACCATCTCCTTCGAGATGATGGTCAAACGACTGGCCGGCACCGACCAGATCATCATGGGCCTCGACGATCCCTATCCCCTTGGCGAAATGGAGAGCGAACCCCAGTCTTCTTACCCCGGCAAACTACTCGACCTGGCATTGGATAGAAGTATCGTATCGACAGAACAATATAAAGACATTTGGACGGATAACGTCATTCGATGGCTTGGGCACGACCCTCGCGTAATTCAGTGAATTGAGGAATGACACACCATAAACTCACACCATGCAAAAAGTAATCATAGTAGGAGCAGGTCTTTGCGGAACCCTACTCGCCGTTCGGCTGGCCCAGCGTGGGTATATTGTTAGTTTGCACGAAAAAAGAGCCGATATGCGCACGGAAAACATCGATGCCGGGCGCTCCATCAACCTGGCACTTTCCAACCGCGGCCTTGAGGCACTGGACCGAATCGGACTTCGGGAAGCCATACTAAAAGAGTGTATCCCCATGCAGGGGCGCTTCATTCATCCGCTCGGAGGAGTGCCCTTTTTGTCTCCGTACAGCGGACGCCCCGAAGACCACATCAACTCCGTGTCGAGGGGAGGCCTCAACATCGCCTTGCTGAACATGGCTGAAGAACACGACAACATCCAGCTACACTTTAATAGTCGCTGCCGCCACGTTGATCTGAAAACCGCCACTGCCCATTTCAACAGTAATATTACAAATGAATCCTATTCCGATACCGGCGCGGTGGTGATCGGCACCGATGGGGCGGGCTCCGCCGTCCGTAGCAGCATGATGAAGGAGACTATCCCGCTGCTGTTCAACTATTCGCAGGATTTTCTTCGACATGGATATAAGGAACTGAGCATCAAACCAACCGAAGAGGGTGGCTGGCGCATCCGCAAAAATGCGCTACACATCTGGCCCCGGGGCAGCTTTATGATCATCGCATTGCCTAATTTGGATGGTAGCTTTACCGTCACCATGTTTCACCCTTTCGATGGCGAATACGGCTTTAATCAACTGACCACTGAAGAAAAAGTTCGCCAATTTTTTGAGGCCAACTTTCCAACACTTCTTCCTTACATGCCGCATTATGTGGAAGAGTTTTTCGAAAATCCGGTGGGTACCCTGGGAACGGTCAAATGCTACCCGTGGCAGGCTTATGGCAAAACCCTCCTCATGGGCGATGCCGCTCATGCCATCGTACCGTTTTATGGGCAGGGTATGAATGCCTCTTTTGAAGACGTCCGCGTTTTCGACAAAGTCATGGACGAATTTGATGGCAATTGGGAAAAGGCGTTTCATCAGTTTCAGGAATTGCGTTACCGAAATACCAATGCGATTGCTGACCTGGCCATCGACAATTTTCATGAAATGCAGGACCGGGTCGACGATGAGGATTTCATCAAAAAACGACAATTGGAAATGCAACTCGAACAGCAGTTTCCCGACTACTATTCCAAGTACTCGCTGGTCACTTTTCGGCCCGACCTGCCGTACGTAAAAGCAATGGAGCTGGGCCGGGCTCAGGATAAGTTGCTGCTGAACATTTGCACCCACCAGGATGTAGAGGCGATTGGCATCGAAAAGGTGTATGAGCAGGTCATGGCTTTGCAGGAAATGGATTATTGAGATTTGAATACCCTTCAGATAGATTTGTGATTTTCTTGCACTCGCTCGCCCCCCGACCCCCTGAAGGAGGAGGGCTCAGCGCGCAAAATCATAAATCAATCAACGAACAAGTATAAATTCCACAACAACATGCACAGTAAAGTACTCTCCGACAAAGCCCAGCCTCTGGGGCATTACCCTCACGTAAAGCGGGTAGGCGATTTCCTATTCGTATCGGGCACCAGCAGCCGCCGCCCCGACAACACCCATGTAGGAGCTGTGTTGGATAAAAACGGCAACTGGCAGCTCGACATCCGTGCCCAAACCAAAGCCGTGATCGAAAACATCGGCGAACTCCTCAAAAGTATGGACGCCGACCTTTCTGACATCATCGACATCACCACTTTCCTGGTTGACATGAAGGACTTCAAAGGCTACAACGAAGTATACGGAACTTTTTTCGATCACACCGGCCCCACCCGCACCACGGTGGCCGTCCGCCAGCTTCCCCACCCCAATTTGCTGATCGAGATCAAGGCGGTGGCTTATAAGCCTTTATTGGAACCAAATCAGGGGAATTCCGTTGTAACATAAATCAAAAAAAATTAAAATCAAAAAATATGGGACTGTCATATGATCCTGAAAGTTGGGAAAGAGAATATTGGATATATGAAGAAAAGAGATGGGGTGATCTAGTTGCGTTGCGGCGGGAAGAATTAGAAGAGGATGAAAATGATACGTATTTGAAAACAAGATTAGGGGACGCCTATATATTAGCCGACAGGCATGAAGAAGCGTTGCTACTAATGGAGCCGCTACATTTTAAAGACCCAGAAGATACATATGTTAGTCATGTGATATTAAATGCACTCAAGGGACTTGGAAAAAGTGAAAATGATTTTAACTGGAAAGTGAAGCCGGAGATATTGAGATTGGATGAAAACCTGTTTAATAAATGTATAGAAATTCTGAAGAAGAAAAGAAAGAAAAACAGGACGATGTTTGAGATTACAACAGCATTAACTATTGAGGGTAAGTATTTAGACTTTAATGAACAGGAGTTAGAGGCCTGGCTGAAAAGGGATAATAGATTACGCTTCGAGAAAGATGAATATAAGTTGATAGAAAGAATAGAAATTCTGAAGAAAAAATAAAGCAGAAGCCAGTGCCCCAAATATTTAACCGAAATCTTGCCTTGTAGCGCTATACCAAGGGAAATCGAATCCCATTTTGGATAAAAATATTTTCTGGACCTTGAAGTGTTTTCGCTTTTCGTCTTTGAAAAGCTGAGTCATTATCCGGTGGTTTTTGTGGAGGATATTGTCAATGGTTTTTACATTTGGTGCTGCAATATTTTTTGTCGGCGCGACCTTTTATGGGGGCTCCGCATTGTGTATTGACGTTGAGGACTCCTCGATACCGGAGCATTGTGTGCCTGAGGTGCCACAGTCTGTAAAGGTGAAAACAGCAGTTAGCCCCAAAGTGATTCCGCTGCTAAGCGAAGTGCAAAAAGAAGCGGTGGTTGCCCTGGAGGAAAAACTGTTGTTGATGCGGTATCGGTTTTTTTTGCTGCGAATGTATGTTTATTTGGGCTTATCCGTGAAAAAATTTTGCTTTGTCAAATCAATACCGTATTTTTATCTCCAATACCAGCAATTATTGATTTCATTAAAAACAAATCCGGTAATTGCTTCCATTAAACCAAAGTACACATGATCAAACCCACCGCCATCCTTTCCCCGTTCCATCACCGGGGCGCCAAGCACATAAAGGTTGACATAGCCAACAACTATGAATGCAAGCAATTGGTAAGAAGCATACCAGGCCGGAAGTGGAGCCAGACTAAGTATTGCTGGTACATGCCTTACACGTCCGTGTCGTACAAAAAATTGAAAAAACTTTTTGAGGTGAAAACGGATATAGGTGCTGCCCCTGAACAAACGCCCGATCCAGTTTCCTTTCAGGAGAAAATAGAGGGGCCCGCTAACGGCAGGCAGTATGGTGCATCCAGCCTTCAGGCCATCTTTGTCAGAGCGCTTGAGAAATCCAGGGTCAACCCATACGCCACTCTGCACACCCTGCGCCATAGCTACCTGCCGGCCGGCAGGGCAGGCGGGCGCCACCCATTGCGTGGAGAATGGGCACGACCTAAAATCAGTGCAAGAAGCGCTCGGGCATGGTTCGTTGAAAACGACCGAAATCTACTTGCATATTTCGTCCCATGCCCTCAAAAAGCTGAAAAGTCCGATTGATAGGCTGGAGTTTGATTAGTAAGATTGCATCTAAAATCAGTGGTGAGAAAATCATCAAATTTACAGCGTTAAAATTATTTGATATTTGAATTTAATACATGTTTATAAACGCCTGGTTGTCAGCATTTTGAAAAATGAAATCCTTTAGAATCGATTGAAAAATATACGAATGCTAAATGCAATGGGTTGTGTTTAGCTACGAGTTAGCGGCAAGCATGAAATTTAAAAGAAGGGTTATTGCCAAATACAAGATCCCTTAAAATTTTTGAATGGTAGTATTTATCTTATATTTTTGATTGAATTCGTTATTATTTAATAAAAAGCGTCACCAATAGAACTACTTATTTATTGGTTATTATCAATAGCAAAAAATGGAAAAAGTCAGCATTTTTATTGCGTATTCACATAGAGATAGTGATTTTTTAGAAGAGCTTAAAATTCAATTAAAAGTTTTTGAGCGTAATAACGAAATCGAAATTTGGTATGATGGGAATATTCAACCAGGTCAATATTGGGATAGAGAAATCAAACAAAAATTATACAAAGCTGATTTAGTGCTTCCTCTCATAAGTGCCTATTTTATCGGTTCTGACTATGCTTATGAACAAGAATTGCAAAAAGCATTAAGCCGTCATCGAATTGGAGCAACAATCGTAGCGCCAATAATTATACGAGATACTTATTGGGAAAAAACTCCATTAAAAGAAATACAAGTATTACCTAGAGGAGCTAAAGCAATTGAACTTTGGGAAAATCAGTCTACTGCATTCAAAAGCATTGTCAAAGAAATAGATAACTTAATTAATAAGATTCGCCTCAATAAAAATGGTTTGCGACTATTTGCTGAAAAAGATTTTGAAGGAGCTATTAAAGAATATGAAAAAGCAATAAAAATAGATGATACTTGTGCAAGGGCTTTTATAAATAAATCCAACGCTTACTTCGAATTAGGGCTTTATGAATTAGCTCTAGAAGCACAGGTGCAAGCGGTTAAGTACAATCAAGAATTGTTGTTACAAAATGTACTAAGAAATTTGGTTTTTGATGCAAAGATAATTATAAATGACCAACAATACAGAAGAACTGGATTCATTATATCTGTAGACGGACAGGCAATTATTTCACTCCATCAAATTCCTCTATCGTCCTCTGAACAAAACACCCTACGTATGGTTTGGTGGAATGGGAATGAATATAAGAAGATTGAAATTAATAGAATAGATTATCAAAATCGTTTTGCATTCGTTACACTGGATTTTCCAGAAGATTTGACTTTCAAGATTTCTTTACTCTCTCTCAAGTATGTTCCAAACGAGGTTAATTTAGCTAATGGAGCCTTAAATGGGAGGCATGTATACATGAGAGGATTTTCGAAAAATCAAAATAGGACGAATAGTTTAAATCTTGAAGGAAGAATTAAAAGTTCGAAAGGAGTATCTTTAGGAAATAATGATTCAGTTTCAATTCTTACAGAGAAGGTTGAAGATTTAGTAGGAGCACCTGTGGTCGATCTCATTTCAAGAGCTATTATTGGCGTTCAAACCCAAGTCAATATTACTGAAAGAGAAGCTGAGGTTAAGTTGTTTTCAGAAGAGATTTTAGAATATACCACCCAAAATTTGCGAATTCATTTTAATCCTATTATAGTGGAAGAACTTCAGCCTACAATAATTGATACAATTAAAACTGAATTTTCTTCACAATCAAAACAGACTGAATCGTCTGCATTTGAGAAAAAGCAAATCACTCCAGATCCTATTTCCTATAACCCATTATTTCCTATTAATAACAAATTAAATTGGGCATTAAGCTCCCCCATTGTAAAAGTATGGATTGATAAAAACCAAGAAAGCATCCTGATCATTGGACAAGGCTTAAAGGATGTATATTCAATAATAATGAGAGAAGTAATCTCATTACTAATATCAACAGATCTTTCTCCAGAATGTATTATAGCCAATGGTTGTATTTACTTAGCTCTTGCTCAAGGAAATGAGGATATAATTTCCGAGGAAGACAATTCTCGAAGTTCAGAGGAAAAACCAGATGAGAATGAAAAAGATGAACAAAGTCAACTCGGTAAAGATTTAATCTATCGGTTTACACAAAATTCAATGGGAGGGGGGCGCCAAAATCCTCAACCAGGTGCGCTTAATCCCAAGATCGCTTTTCAACGACTTATTGGTCAATTGAGTAAGATTGAATCCGAGACTGGTTTAATCGAAATTTATGATCAAGATAGCGGAACTATTCAGGATTTCAATCTGTTCCTAAGTAGACAAATTAGAAATGTTATCAGGAGAAATAATAAAATTATTATTGAGCCTTGCCTTGAGAACCAACATAGTTTTGTTCAAATCCAGCCCAATATTTTATTTCAAAAACGTCCGAAGAATGTTTCTATTAGTATACCTAAAGATTTATTAGCTACTGAAGAATTTGTTGCTTTGATTAACGCTTATTACCAACTAGCAGCAAGTGATTTATATACTGACGTAAAAAGAAGGCTTTCCTTTTGGAAAGATCGACTTGAAAGAGATACACGGGCTCATCAGTACTATATAAACCTTTCTGAAACTGAAAAATTAAATTTAGAACCTGTTGTCATTACTAGAGGGTTTAATCCTGTTTTGGCTATTGATTACCCAATTCACCCAGAAACAAAACCAGCATCAGAATTTTATTTAGCTCTTCCAAAAAGAAAGGAAACGTCAAAAAAATATATAAAAGAACTTTCCTCATTGGAAAAAGAAATCAATAGAAAAATGCGTGCACCAGATTCAGGAATTCAAAAAGTATTTGAAAGTTTCATGTTTGATTGTGCACTCAGAAATGTCCCTCCCTCATCGGACGAAAAGGTAGTAACTTTATTTGAAGATTGGCGAAATCTTGTATATCCTGGTCTTTTTGAAGCTTGGAGTGATTATTTGAGGCAAAATAATATTGCAACGGAACACTTATTTGGCTTCAATACTTTTTTCTCAATCAATTATGGAGAGTTTGATGAAGAAGTAAATTTATCTGTTTTTGGCATCTATGATTCAAACTATTCTACGATCGAATTGAACAGAGTAAATGGTATTGCAAGAATATTTGATCCTACTTATTTTGCAAAAACTGAACCCTCGAATTTTCAAGATCACGAACTTTACAAATCTCTTTCCAAGCTAGTTAGTTCTCTTGATGTAAAAAGTTATAAGCAAAATTATGAGAGAAGTCGTGATAACTTAGAAAGAAAAGTAATGATGAACTTGGCATTTGAAAGAGTTTATAGATGTTATAAAATGGGGGCATTTCATACTATGAGAACAATTGTTGCTCCATTCGATCAAATGGAGCAAAATCACGAAATTGGTTCCTTATATCTTGCTCAAGGATTTGTGAAATACTTTGATGATCCTACGAAATATGACCAAAGTTTTGATGATTTAGTTAAAGACATCCTAGAAGATGAAGTACAGGAAAGAGGGGTTACGGGTGTTAGGAGATTCATTCAAATGGCAGTTAGATTTGATAGACCATTTGTTGACAAATATGATAAAGGGGAGCTATTATCATGGAATCCAAATAAATTGGAATATCCTGAAAAAAATATTTATGCCCTTCTTCAGTTACTAGAAGGTATTCAACTAATGGTTGAGTTCACAAAAGCCAATTCAAATATTCAATTCAAAGATGAAACTCAAAATACCCTTTTTTTAAAACTGGCTTATTCATTTGAGAAAGCATTTTTATCGATTTACAATGATTTCCCAATCACACCTCTATTTAATGATATATGGAGAACTGTATCAAAAGCTCCTACGAATCATGATTACTTTGGTAAAATTAAAAAAAGATGAAATACGAACCTTTTATTATTCAAGTTATACGATACAACCTTGCTCTTAGAAAAGAAATAATTAAAGAGATTCGTAAGGGGCTCGTTGAAGAGCCAGAGTATCTGTTAGATTTAATTAGGACAATAGAGGGACTAGAAGAAATTTCTATTCCATTGAGAGTTAAAAACAACAAAGAACTAGTATTTGAGCAGCTTTTCAACATCCTATGGGAAATTACTTTTGGGAAAAAACCAGAAGAAAACATAATCGATAGACCCCTTACAAAGGATGATTTTAAGATTTTTTTTGATGGAAAATTTAGTAAAATTTTAAACGATTTCTTCTTATTAGATGATACTCAAGATGAATACTTAGTTTTAGCTACTTTCTTTGATACAGAAGAAATAAGAGAGATATTAATCGAACATGATTTGATAAATGAAGATGATGAACTCAAGATTATAAGTCTTCTCGGAAAGTTACTTGATAATAGAGACACGCTAATAAATAAAAGACAAGACATATGGGCGTTTCTTAGTAATTTAATCAATCCTGAAGTAGAAGAGGAGTTGAGTAAGAAAGAAATACTTGATTGTGAGCCTCATGAAGTATTAAAAAAACTAGCATTATTAGCTGTTGATTCTGAACCAACTACAATAGACTTGCAAACAAAGTCTGATTCCAGTCAAGGTATAGATGCAATAGCTATAACTTTTTTAAAGAGTGAAATAAATGGTATCATTCAGGCTTACCACTATCATTTAAATGAATCGTTAAAGGAATTGGGAGAACGTCAAGAAGATACTTTAGCAACAATTATTTTTTCATCTTATCAATACTATATTAATAGAGCCTACCATGATGCCATTGAAAAATTAGTCCTTTCAAATAAAGATAAATTAGAAAATATCTTAGATGAGTACCTTACTAGCGAACAATTTTTAGATTATGAGATAGAAAAGATAGCAATCCAATTATCTCAGTTTTTTATTTTAAGTGGTTTGGAAGTCCCTGACCCATTTTCATTCAAAGCTCTTTTTAATCAAAAACTAAATATTCCAAAATATGAAAATGTGTTTACCATCCTATTAACTCCCAAGCAAGTATCCGAAGATAGTAAACGTAAATATGAAGAGGAATATGGAGAAGATGGTTTTGAATATATAAGCTTTTGCAATTGAAAGTAACAAAAAGTTAATTAGTAAGAAAGCCAGCCGCTAATAAAGCGTATATGGTGCGACGTGAAAAGTCGCTTTTAAATACTGTTAAACCATTGAATAACAACACGCTTACATGAGTTATTCAAAGATGGATTTAACCTGATGTGCCCACCAGAGAGCTTGTCCCGGCGAATGTCGGGGTCGGCAGGTTGGAGCGGCGGAAAAGACTAACCTTGTTTCCTGTTGTATGGGGAGCATAACCGCCGTAGTCAAAAACGACAAGGGATGAGCGAACGTTCCCGAAGGGTGAAGGTCTGGGAGACCTTCAAGTGAGTGAACCGGAACGGACGGGATGCTTTGTCAAGTTCGTTTACTCATGACACGTAGCTGCTTTCCGGCATTCGTCGGAATGAAAATTCCCTCGGGGTAAAGGTGGACGCTAACCCATTCGGTATTAAAAGCGAAACACGGTAAGCCTGTATCGTTCTCCTTTTTTAAGGAGTAGGAAGGAAGTAATTCCCTACGATGGCGGTGCAGGTAAGGCCTGCCTGACGGATTTCCTGCCGTAGGCATGGCAGTCAGGGATGCTGGAAAAAGCGAACCTGTCTAGCGGCATAGCCAGATAGATGCCCTGTTGTAATGACAGGGATACCCGCCTGTCGGCCAATGTCGTTAAGTTAGGTTTATTTTTATATATAACTAACTGAAAAAATTATGTTCGCGAGATATCTCTGAGATTGTGCGTTTAATTATTGTGGCCTCAGGCTACATTTTTCAACGAGTTATACATATAAAAAATGCAATCTTAATGACATTGGCCTGTCGGCCGGCAGGGGAGTTGAGATTGATCATTGGGGTAAAACAAAATCAATCAACATTACTCCCGGCGAAAGTCGAGCAAACTTCCGGCAGGTGCTCAATTACGAGAACGGTGTACGAACGACTTTATCTGGGTCAGAGCAGTGGAAGCCAGGAGTTATTTCAACCCATGAATAGCTGACTGGCTGTGCCAACAGAATCATTAGTTCAACCGGAGCAAAGGTAAGGTTAATACTTTTAAACCGGGCTAATGGTAGTCATTTTGACATCTATTATCGTAAAATCGAGTAGCTTACAATGCTCGGTCCGGTGATCATAATCGTTATGGGTACTTGAGCAGATTACTGGGAAACTAGTATGGTCTGTTCTGAGGGGGGAAAGGAGGGGCAACCCTCCCGACCTACCCGACTCCATAGCCAGCAAAAGCTGGCTACAGGTGTATATGCGTGACCGTTACCAAAGAATTAGAAAAGACTAGACAATAAATTTTATAATGTGCTGATATTCAATAATTAATGTAATTTTTTAAAAACAAAACGAACAAGTGATGAATAAAAATAGTATCTTGCTAATAAATTCATAAAATTAGAATCATGACTGTTTTTAGAAAAGGCAATGAGTTGATAATAAGGATACCTAAGAATGTAGATTTGGCAATATTACAGAGACTGATAGATTTCATTAATTACAATGAATTAACAGAGTCAAGTCAAGCAAATCAAGAAGACATTGACAATCTATCTTCCGAAATAAATAAAAGTTGGTGGAAAAAAAACAAAGGTAGATTTTTAGATGAATAAAGTTGTAGTAGATACGAACATAGTATTTAGTGGCATATTGAATACAAATAGCAGGATAGGAGATTTACTATTGAACTCTAACAATGTATTTGAATTTTATTCAGTGTCCTATTTAAAAGAAGAGCTGGAAAACCATAAAGAGAAAATAATTAAATTATCAGGACTATCTGAAAACAGAATTGCTCAAGTCAAAGAATTAATCTTTCCGAAAATAAAATTCATTTCTGAAGAAATTATTCCTTTTGAATATTGGAAGAGAGCAGCAGAATATGTGCGAGATGTTGATATGGATGATATTGCATTTGTGTCATTAAATCTGTACATGGAAGATAGTCTAATTTGTATCTGGCCGGAATCTCGCAACTAATTGATAGTCAGTCAAATAAAGTGCTAAAAATGCTATGAAAATTGAATTATATTTTCTAAATTTATGCGTAATAATTTGGCAGTCAGATACATATGAATTTTAGTAAATTATTTTTTCGAGAGATTTCAACTAATAAAGATGAGAAAACGATTTGAACAGCAATTAGAAGTGAATTCACTGAGCATAGCAGATGTGGTGCTCAATTCCAGGAGCCGACATGAACTTCCTCAGTTGTTGGCCGGGTTGCAGTACATATTCGTAACACCGGAATTGAATGAAGGTGTATTTAAAGTGTTAGAAGATGAGATATTAAAAGGCAAAAAAGCGACGGGCCGGGAAGGAATGCCGCTGTGGGAGATATTAGTGTTAGGAAGCGTGCGTCACACGTTGAATTGTGATTACGATGAACTATTGGATTTGGCGAATCATCATCAGGCGGTTCGTGGCATAATGGGCGTACACAAGGAAACATCCGATTGGTTAGAAAAAAAAGTATTCGCACTTCAAACGGTTAAAGACAATGTTAGGTTATTGAATGAAGAAGCGTTGAAAAAGATTAATGAGCTGGTAGTAAAACATGGACATAAGTTGTTAAAAAAAAGCGAAGAAGAAGGCGACCAGGGAGAGGAAATATCTTTGGAATTGAAGACGGATAGTTATGTTGTAGAGACAACGATTCATTTTCCGACAGATTTAAGACTGTTGTGGGATAGTCTTTATAAATGCCTGGATGTAATATTATTGTTGAGTAAGTTGGTTCCATTGATGGGTTGGGGAAAAATAAAGGTGTGGCATAAAAAAGCTAAGAAGTCGTATAGAAAGGCCTCGATCATACACCAAAAAAAGGGTCGTGACTATAAAGTACGATTGTCAGATTCGACCCGAGCGTATTTGCGGATAGCAAGAGAGATAAGTGTGCGCATTGTTAGGACGCTTGGTGACTTAGAAGAGCATGGAGGTGGAATAAAGGTGGAATTGTTGAAAATGAGCTTAAAAATGTACCATGACTACTTGTTGAAGTTTATAGATCAGGTAGAGCGCCGAATACTGAAGGGTGAGCAAATTCCTCATTCGGAGAAAATATTTTCGATATTCGAGCCACATACAGAGTGGATAAGCAAGGGCAAGGCGGGACGCCCTGTAGAGTTGGGACATCGAGTGTTACTGACAACGGATCAATATGGTTTTGCGGCAGATCATGAGGTGATGGTAAACAAAACGGATAAAGAGGTTCCCATAGAATTGGGTGAGAGGTTGGCAAAGCGATATGCGAAAGGATACAAGCTGTCAAGTATAAGTTTTGATCGCGGATTTTTTTCCGGGCCAGCGAAGAAGGCCTTGTCAAAAATATTTGATCAAGTGATAATGCCAAAGGCAGGGAAAAAATCAGCACTAGAACAGAAGGAGGAAACACAACCCGAATTTCAGTATAAAAAAAGAAAACACAGTACCATAGAGGCGAACATAAATGAATTGGAACATTGTGGAGCAGACAGGGTACCTGATAAGGGCCTTAAAGGTTTCAAACGATATGTGGCCATGAGCGTGTTGGGCTACAACATAAAGAGGCTGGGCAAAGTAGTGAAGTCGGAGAACTTGCTACCCACCATTGTGCCGTTGAACGGCAAGGCAGCAGCCTGATATGGGTTAATATTGTGACAAAGCAGTGGAGTGGTCTGCCCTGTAGTCCCGTAAATGTGTTGTTATGGGCTTAATCAGCCCCTATTTCCATCAAAGAACAAATTTGGACGTATAATTTTAGGAATCGTCCGGCTGAGTGCAGAGCGGATATTGGCAAAAAGTGAAAAATGGGGCGTTTTCGGTCAGATACTAATTTGGACAGGAGATAAGAAACTATTTGAGGGATTGAAAGCAAAAGGTTATAATGAAGTAATTGATACGGATGGGCTTTCAGAACTTAGAGACGAATTAGAGAAAAATAGAAAATAAAAACTGTTGGTAACATTAAAGGCTGATAATCACGTCGAAGACTGATTTTCGGCCGTTGTCCATCCCGATAGCGATCGGGATCGATAAATTGAGCGAAGCAGGGCCAAAAGCGAGCCACCGCACCCTTATGGAGTTTGAAGTACGTGCTAATTCTCAAAAGAAAATTGAAAAGAGTAAAAAACCAAGCTACAAGAAAAGGACATTTGAGCAGCGACCTTATCCTTTTTTTCGGTGTTATGCGATATTAAAAAACTGCGTTATCGCGTCATTTCGGGTGCTAATAGTACGGTTATAACAATACAATCCCAGGCCGTTTACCGACAGCAGATTATTTTATCTTTATTTTCTCTCACCGGGCGTCAAATAAGCAGGTGGACTCTTATTCGCCAGCCAAACATCTATCGTATGTAGCTGTCCTTTTTCGCAGCAAGGGCAAGTTCTGTTTGGTAATCCGAACAGGCGAAGTTTGGCAAAGGCCTTCCGTTCAGCTTTGGAAAGGGGGCGGTGCCGCTTGTCGCGCAACGACTTTTTCGCCAGGGTCAGACTTTTCGTTTTTATCGAATTGGATAAAAAACCATAGTGACGGATTTTACGAAAACGCTTGGGGAGGATGTGCAAACAAAAACGCCGCAAAAAATCCTGGCCTTGTAAGGTTATTGTTTTATTCGCCATCCCTCATCCTTACCGACCTTGACTGGAAATTTAGAAACATCAAACACCTACGACTTCCCCGGCGGAATGTGGTGCGTCCGCCGCCGCAATTGTCGTTGTTTTCAAGCCTCCTTTCCCCTCCATCGGTTGTGTAACGAATGGTTGCCCTGATACTGTAATGCCTGTTCATAACAAAACTGTTACAGAACCAGTCAATTTCCGGCAACTATTTTGGAGATATGACAAAAAATCATTACCTTTCCTGCTCAAACGTGCTTGGCGCGGGTTCGACATGGGAAGGACAACTGAATTTAACTGAAGATGGTTTGCTTTTCCTGCCTGATCCCGTAAAAGGAAAATACCTTTAGGGGAAAAATCTTTGGATCGTTAGTAAAATCGCCTGCTGAGGGCATGGTTGTTCAACTGAAATGTATATGTCACCTGTGACAGGGTATGCTTTGGTTTGAGTGCTTCGTGGGTGACATATACTTTCCTTAGTGTTGTGTGTGATTAAAAAAAAACTGAAGATGAAGAAAATAATACTTCTAATAAGTTTACTAATTATCCAGGTACAATATGCCAATGGACAATTACAGAATGGGGATTTTGAAGATGTAGTTGTAGATACAGATATAATTGGACAAAATTATTTAAGGCCATTGAACTGGAATTTTTATAATGGATCAACAGGGACGGAGATTACAAATGACTCCTATAGTGGAGAATATGCAGTAAAACTGTGGAGTTGGTATTTTGGGCAAGAAAATATGAAATTTTACTACGGGGAAGAATTTATGCAAGGAGTAGAGTTTGAGGAAAGGCCAAATAAATTAGTAGGATATTACAAATATGAGAATGTAAATATTGAAAATGGAATAGAAGATTCAGCAGTTGTTGAAATAGTTTTAACCAAATACGATGAATTTTCAAATAACCGAGATACTATATCATATACGACTAAAAACCTTGAAAGCACTAATAATTATAGAGAGTTTGAAGTAGAACTGAATTATCAAAGCCAAAACATTCCAGATACCCTGAATATTAATTTCAAATCAAGCCTATTTGAATATGTGAATGTACCACAAGAAAGTAATTTTCTATATTTGGATAACTTAAAATTTACGAGCATAACAAATGTAATAAATCAAGAAAAAGAGATGGTAAAAATATTTCCTAATCCAACAAAAAATAAACTATCAATGACATCTCAGTTTGAGGTTAAAGGTTTGAAAATTTACTCGATGGATGGGAAGTTATTGAAGAATTGGGAGAGCATAAAAAATGGAAGGATTCAAATAGACTTAAAAGAGTTTGAAAGTGGTGTATATTTGATTGAGTTATATAATAGTGAGAATAAAAAAGTGGTAAGGAAAAAAATTGTGAAAATGAAATAAAACCACACACAATAATAATTGTGTCGAAGACCGATTTTCAGCCGTTGTCCACCAGAGGTCGATAAATTGAATGAAGCGGGGCCAAAAGCGAGCCACCGCACCCTTATGGAGTTTGAAGTACGTGCTAATTCTCAAAAGAAAATTGAAAAAAGTAAAAACCAAGTAGTTGCTACAAGAAAAGGACGTTTGAGCAGCGACCTTATCCTCTTTTTCGATGTTTTGCGATATTAAAAAACTGCGTTATCGCGTCATTTCGGGTGCAGATAGTACGGTTATAACAATATAATCCCAGGCTGTTTGCTGACAGCAGATTATTTTATCTTTATTTTCTCTCGCCTGGCGTCAAATAAGCGGGCGGACTCTTGTTCGCCAGCCAAACATCTATCGTATGTAGCTGTCCTTTTTCGCAGCAAGGGCAAGTTCTGTTTGGTAATCCGAACAGGCGAAGTTTGGCAAAGGCCTTCCGTTCAGCTTTGGAAAGGGGGCGGTGCCGCTTGTCGCGTAATGACTTTTTCGCCAGGGTCAGACTTTTCGTTTTTATCGAATTGGATAAAAAACCATAGTGACGGATTTTACGAAAACGGTTGGGGAGGATGTGCAAACAAAAACGCCGCAAAAAATCCTGGCCTTGTAAGGTCATTGTTTTATGCTTGGCGCCATTGTTGTAATCCTTGTAACGAAAAGTGACCTCTGTGTCTGTAACATTAATAATACGATGGTTGGTGATGGCTACCCGGTGACTATATCGGGCCAGGTAATTGACCACGTTTTTGGGTTTCGAAAAAGGTGGCTTGGTATAAGCGACCCATTCCAACTTGTACAGATGTTCTTTCCAATCATTGTAATCTTTTGCAAATGGAAAATCATCGGGCAAGGCGAGGGTGCCTCCTTCCAAAGCTATTCTCAAGTGCTTTAAGAAATAGGCTTTGTATACTTTGTTCATCGCCAAAATTGGGAACAAAAATTTCGGCCCGCCCCTTTTCGGGTTTTGCCAATTTCCATCTTCATCCAAGCCACCACTTGGCACGATACAATGCACATGTGGGTGGAGTTGGAGGTTTTGTCCCAGAGCCTGTCCCGAAGGATTTCGGGATATGTAAAACCATTGTTGCGGCGCTCTTTGCGCCAAGCCATTTGGGATCATTGGCGAATGTTTTGAGCACATGCCAAGCTGAGTTAAACAGCAAATCGTACATAAACCTCGGATTGTGGAGGCACAATCCGTTCAACTCATGTGGCAAGGTGAAGACCACATGAAAGTACGTGACAGGCAACAGTTCTTCCTCCCGTTGAATAACCCACATCTCCTTTTGTATTCCCTGGCACTTGGGGCAGTTCCGGTTTCTACAACTATTATAACTGATCTGTAACAATCCGCACGCATCACAAACATCTACGTGTCCTCCCAGCGCTGCGGTGCGACATTGTTGCAGAGCCCCCAGTGTTCGTTGTTGGTGTACCGGAATCCGCTTTCTGAAATTGCCATCAAAAAATTGATCGATGACGTCTGCTAGTTCATACTTTGGCTTCATGGCCGTGGAGCATCAAACATTCAAGGGGCGTTTTGATTTGTTTGAGAGGGATGTGCGCATATTTTAGATAATGTAAAGTGGTTGTTATGTTTTGGTGTCCGAGCAGTCGTTGGAGCTGCGGCAGGTGTCCACCATTATTTAAAAAATGCACAGCATAGCTATGTCGCAATGTATGACAGCTGATCTTTTTTTTGATACCGGATCGTTTGGCTATCTGCCGTACGATGTGTTGTAATCCACGAAGGGAAAGAGGTTTACCTTTTTCTTTGTATGATTCAAGCAAAGCACCTTTTGGGAAATACCCCAGCATTTGGATGTAACTTTTCAGTATGGTTCTGATGTGTTCGCCATAGGGGACGACGCGTAGTAATCCCCCTTTTGTTTTTCGTAGGGTAATGGTGCGGTTGTTTTTGTCAAAATCTTGTAGCTGCAAGCGCAACAGTTCACCAGAACGAAGCCCGGTATCGAAAAGCAACTGAACAATTAACAATTGTCTTACATCTCGGCATGCTGCGAAAAGTTGTTGGAGTTCCTGAGAGTTGAGTACTTCTGTGTTGTACTTAGCAATCCTGGGATTGGGAATGCCGACGACTAAGTCGAGTCGTTTGGCCACATGACGAAAATAATATTTGAGGCCGCACACCCGAAGGTTGAGAGAAGAGGAAGACAGTCGTCCGGAATCGCGAAGTGAAACGAGAAATTTTTTGAGTGCGTGACAAAATCGCTGCAATCAAGTTTACGCAGCGATCTTTGTCAAATTAACTTTTCTGTCTTTTTGAATTACAAAGTCCATAAATTCTTTAGTGTCGCCGTTGATTTTTACAGACCGAATGTCCAGCATATTCTGAGCTCCCTGTGATGTCCATCTCATTCCGCTTTGCTCCATTCTGTCTTTAACGAGGTGCTTGCAGGTTGACTCCACTATGGCTGAACTTATTGGATATCCTTTTTTCAAAAACCATTCATAATTCATTTTGTGCTTATGATTGCTAAAGTAGGTTATCGTCTTACTTAGTTGGTCTTTTTTGTTTTGAGTAAGATTGGTTTTATCCCGATTCAGCTTCAATTCATTTATTACCTGGTCTGTCTTTCCTTCCAGCAAATCCCTTAATATCGATTTTACCCACGGTCTTTTTTGTTTCGACTTTTCTCCAAATATGGCTGTTGCACAATCCCACACATATTCACTTACATGTACTATGTCTAACACGATGCCGTCGAACCTATCCGTTAAATCATATTCTTCCACATAAGTTAGTATTTTATCCTCTAACCCTATGCCTGCATCAATTGGTATTATGAAGCGACTTTCGGGATTACTCATCCTGGCTTTTAAATCAATTATACCATATTCAATTGCTTTTTCCTGGTCTGCTAAAAAGCCTCGGCGATGAATATTTTTGTACATCCTGTTGTCTGTTTGCTCTGGCTTTTTGTCCGTTTCTTTTTCGGATTGCTCTGATTTATCTGTCCCCATCAATCCTTTTATTATTGACTCGGAAGTCTTTTGTTGAGGCGTAAAACTCGCTGTAACTGAGACTGTTGCCATTTGTTTGACTCCTCGCTTTTCGCCGCGTGAAAGCCGCTCCTTGGGGTTATCTCTCTCCGATGAAACAGGCTTTTTCTTTGACACACCCTTACCATCAAAACTCGCCATAAAATGGGGGCCTTCTTCTTCATCCTGATAGCTGTTTAAATCATAAAATTCTTCAACATACTCGCCTAGCCGTTCTGTATTTCTTTCTGAAGATTTTCCACTTAACTTCAAGCCCAACAACTCATTTAAAAGCCGCACACTCTCGCGGAAATTTGTTTCTGATGAGTTCTCCCCAACCAATTCCTGTATGTTATAGGACCAATGTGTCCCCGATGGTAATTGCAATAATTCATCAACTGTAAAATAGACGCCTGTCTCCTTGCTCCAGTACCCCTGCCGAGCTATGTCTAGCTTCCCAAACAAACTCAAATATTTCCTCGACTTTTGTCCGATGCTTTTGCCATTATTATCGGCCACTTCATAATGGGACGATTCTTTGGTCTTTAATGCTATGACATTTTTCAACACTGCCAACCCTAATTTCAGTAGCTGATCAAGTATTTCGTTTTCAATTTCGTGTAGTCCCATTTCTTTCTCACTGTAAGAGGAACTAAGGCTCTGCGTAAAAATAAGTGATACAGTAGGAGTCAAAAACAGCGTAATTTAGAGTAATGAAACGAGAAGAACAAATCGAATTAATTCGGAGCGAATTTATGGATATAAAGCAAGTGTTGAATGAAAAAAGCATAAGATGGTGGTGTGCATCAAGAGCAAAGACGTATAACAAAGTTAATTTTAAAGGCGGAGTAAGTTTGGTAAGTGAAGCAACAGGAATTAGCCGCTCTAGAATCTATCGAGGTCTAAAAGAAATAGCGCTAGGAAACGCAGAAGACTCAACAACTGGTATAAGAAAAGATGGAGGAGGACGAAAAAAAAATAACGGAACATCAACCGAGCGTATTAGATAGTATAGACAAATTAGTATCCCCCTTAACAAGGGGAGACCCGGAAAATCCGTTAAGATGGACTTGTAAAAGCACCTATAAATTACAAGAAGAACTAGATAAGCAAGGCTATCAGATAAGTCCAAGTACAGTTGGTAATTTACTAAAAGAATTAGGATATAGCCTACAAGCCCCAAGTAAAACAAAAGAAGGCGGAAGTCATAAAGACAGAGAAGCACAATTTAATCATATTAACGGTAAAGTATATGAGTTTCAAAAATTAGGTTATGCTGTAATATCAGTAGATGCTAAAAAGAAGGAAAATATAGGTAATTACACGAATAAAGGTCGAGAGTATCAACCTAAAGGTGAGCCTGAAAAAGTAAAAGTTTATGATTTTCCTGATAAGAAAAAAGGTAAAGTTACTCCTTATGGAATATATGATGTGGATAAAAATGAAGGCTTTGTAAATGTAGGAATAAGTAGCGACACATCGGAGTTTGCTGTAAATTCTATTCGAAAGTGGTGGTATAAAAAAGGAGAGGTAATTTATAATGATTCGCCTTCGCTGTTAATTATAGCAGACGGAGGAGGCAGCAATGGAAGCAGAGTTAAATTATGGAAAATAGAATTGCAAAAACTGGCTAACGAACTACAAAAAGAAATTCATGTTTGTCATTTTCCACCAGGAACGAGTAAGTGGAATAAAATAGAACACAAAATGTTCTGCTATATTTCTATGAACTGGCGAGGTAAGCCTTTAATCAGCAGGCAAGTTGTAGTCAATTTAATTGGCAATACCACTACTAAAACAGGCCTCAAAATTGATGCAGAGCTAGACGAAAATAATTACGAAAAAGGAATTAAAATATCTGATGAACAGCTAGCTGAGGTAAACTTGCATAAAGATGACTTTCAGGGAAATTGGAATTACATCATTAAGCCACAGAAAGCCAGTTAGTGTAGCGTTTATTTTTACGCAAGCCCTTAATTCCAATAAATTTTCAATTTCTTCTTCAATTTCATGTAATAATGTGTCTTTTTCCATATCTTGCTCTGGGTGTTTAAAGTGTTTGTTAATTGTTTTTATCACTTAAATTTACAAATTTCTTTAAACTCCCGTTTTTTTGTTCCGCTAATTTGTCACGCACTCAAATTTTTTTATCTCATGGATGGAGCAGTCTTCGGGCAACTTGCCCATTTCCATGATGAGGTGCCGGACACCTCTGAGGTAATTGGTTTGAGTAGCTGGGGCATTGTTAGCCAGCGACATGTGGTCTTGCATGGCTTGCAAAGCATTGTCAAAGACCTCATTACCTGTCGTTTTCCATTTTTTTTTGCATGATGTTTAATTTTCAATGGTTCGGTAGTTTTTTCATATGTAATTTGATTGTTTAAAAATGTGTAGTAGAATTCACTTTTCTAATTGACTGAAAATCAATTGTTTAAAATTTTGATGTAGTAGAACATATTTATGTTTTTATTTTATGAAAGTCTCTACATTGACCAGAGTTGAATAAAAATAAAACCGCAATTCATAACTAATTGACTATCAAGAGACCTACTACCTAAAATGTTACCGAACTATTGAATTTTAATGGTTAAGTAATGGACAAAAGTTACGAAATTCCTTGGAGAATGTATAACTTTGAGAGGTGCCTTTTTTGATTCGGACGATAGAGGGAAAAAGTTGCGACGAAGGAGCTTTGTTCAATAAAGTGTATGTCGGTGCGACGTGAGAAGTCGCTTTATAATACTGTTAAACCATCGGAAGAACAACAATTTTACATGAGTTGTATATTAATGGATTTAACCTGATGTGCCCACCAGAGAGCTTGCCCCGGCGAATGTCGGGGTCGGCAGGCCACCATCAGTTTCCTACTTCGGGGTGCGTCACTAGCAATGGTGGGGTGCTAAGCCCGAAGAACAACAAAGCTAAGTGACGACCGTGAGGTCAAAGCGAAAGCTGCTAGTCTTTTGCGGTAGGAGGAAGCGGAACGAATGGTATGTGAATCACTTTAAGCCTCGTTACCCCCACCAGAGAGCTTGCCCCGGCGAATGTCGGGGTCGGCAGGTTGGAGCGGCGGAAAAGACTAACTTTGTTTCCTGTTGTATGGGGAGCACAACCGCCGTAGTCAAAAACGACAAGGGATGAGCGAACGTTCCCGAAGGGTGAAGGTCTGGGAGACCTTCAAGTGAGTGAACCGGAACGGACGGGATGCTTTGTCAAGTTCGTTTACTCATGACACGTAGCTGCTTTCCGACATTCGTCGGAATGAAAATTCCCTCGGGGTAAAGGTGGACGCTAACCCATTCGGTATTAAAAGCGAAACACGGTAAGCCTGTATCGTTCTCCTTTTTGGTAGTTCTACAGAAAGTGTTGATAAGCAAAAATTCCAAGAGAATGATTAAATTAGGGTTGTAAAAAATCTTAATTCATCAAAACTCTTGGAACATGATTATAAAAGTACAAAGTTGTCCTAATTGCAATAGCATAAACATCGTTAAAAATGGTAAGACTACATATGGGGCTCAAAGGTGTTTGTGCCATGATTGTGGGAAAACTCGAGTCCTGAATCGGAAAAACACGCAAAATAATTCCGAATTGATACATAGATCCTTTCTGGAAAGGTTAAGCCTAAGTGGGATTAGTCGAATATTTAAAATTTCCTTTACAACTTAAAAGTTCAGTAATGGCTGCAAAAACTGATGACGTGCTTGAATTCGATGAATTATGCTGTTTTGTAGGTTCAAAAGGCCAAAAACGTTGGCTTTGGGCGGCATTAAATAGAACCATCAGACAAATCGTGGCTTATGTTATTGGTGATCGAAGCAGTGAAACATTGAAGCGGTTAATTAGAAAAATTCCAGTGGAGTATTTGGCTTGTCTGAGCTACAGTGATTTATGGAAATCTTATCGAATGCTCTTATCGAAAGGAAACCATAAGTTAATTTGTAAGGATGCCAGAAAAACCAATCATATTGAAAGATGGTTCTGTACTTTGCGGCAACGACTAAGTCGATATGTTCAGAAGAGTTTGGCCTTTTCCAGATCAGATAAATTCCCTGCCTTTGCCTGCCTCCGGCAGGAAATCCGGCAGGCAGGCACCATTTAATGACAAAACTTTTCATTGTAGACTATAATGTGACAATCGCATCAACATTTTGAGTAGAACTACCGAAAGAAGTTAATATAGAAGTTAGCTCGAAACTGCTATATGACGAAAACAACCTGAAGGAGGATATCGGATTGCCCCGCAAGCTCAATCATTTTAGTAGTGCTCGAAATAAGTTAATACGCATTATTTCTACATCTCAATAAACGATGCCAAAGACCATCTTATGTAGATGTTGTAACCCCTCTCAAATTCGAGCTTTACAGAATTTTGAAGAAAAAAGAGGAAAATTTTGAAATGTTTACCCATTGTTTATCCCCCCTAAACAGCGGTTCTCAATTTGAAAATCAATATTTACGTTCTACACAGGGAACTTCGCGGTAGAGGGGCATCAGCACATCAATAATTAGCAAATCAGCAAATCAGCAAATTACTTAAATCTAAATTGAGAATTGCTGCCCCCTAAAAATAAAAATGCGTAATTCATTGAAAATCAACAAATTACGCACCATGCCTGTGACCTGGCCGGGGCTCGAACCCGGGACCCTTTGATTAAAAGTCAAATGCTCTACCAACTGAGCTACCAGGTCGCCGTTATGGGTCTAAAACCTCATTTTCAGAGGCATTGTTCCCAAAAGCGGTGCAAATATAGGACATTAACTGCTTTGGTAGGTTATTTCGGATCGTTTTTTATCAAAATTTATATTGGAAACTATGGCGGTGGTGGCGCCGTTTGGACGTACTCCTCAAACAAGTCCAGGTTTTCATAATCTTTCAATACGTGTCGGACACCCTGGTCGGTCAGTACTGAAAAATCGCCCTTTAGGCGGAGACCGATAAACGGCAGCGACATGTTGCGGGTAGTCTCCACATCCCAAATCGCATCTCCCACATATACCACCCGGCCAATATTGCCGGTCGACTGTTTCGCTTTATCGATCGCTGCCTGAACAATGGCTTCACGAGTGGGCTGCCCGTCCGCATAGCTGTCGTAAAGCGGCGCCGGATCGATGCCTACATGCGCCAGCTTCACCTGCGCAGGAGCTTCCCAACTCCCCGTAGCAATGCCCACTTCATACTGCTGCTTCGATCGCAAATACGGGATCACCGCACGGGCTCCCGGCACCGGCTCAAACGCTACCGGCTGGAGCTGGCGCTTTTGCCGCATCAGCACCACAAAAGCATCTTTAAAGCGGCCAACCTCCTCCTCCCCTGGCTTTCGCCCAAATTGTTTTTCAAAAACCGTTGTGAAAATGGTATGATCCGTAACGTGCGGATACTCCCGCCAATCAATAGACGGAAGAGCAGTGTTATAAATCGAAACATAGGTCTCCGCAAAACAGCGGCTGTCTATGCGGTTGGAGTTGAGCAGCGTACCGTCGATGTCGAAGATGACCAGGGTTTTGTTCATGTTTTTGTACATACATTTGCCTTTGGAAAAGTAAGTAAGGCCAAAGGTACAAAAACATTTAAAAGGCCCTCTAAAATTTGCACAAACACGAAGGGCATTTTTTTGAAAAATTATCTGAAGACAACCTTGTACAAATATGTTGTTACAATCTCGCCCATTTCAAGCGATGTTGTTCTCCATTTTGCCGCAACAGCGAGACCCCGTACAAACCCGATGGAAGGTGTGATAAGTCTAGCTGCCAGAAGTCATAAAGGGAAATGGACTGCCGAAAAACGCTTTGACCATTCATGGACGTGACTTCCAGTTGCCCTAAAAATACTTCCTCACCCTCGTTTTTTATTCGCAATACCCCATCTTCAGATGGGTTTTGAATCAAGGCGATTCCAACGGTTGACGTTGCTCCTTCAACGGCTACCCCAACACACATGGGGTCAATCTCCCAGGGTTCATCGCGCATATACGTATATATGGCCCCTCCCTCTACAATTTCGGAATTTCCAATAGAGTCGGCTTGCCAGGCCCCCACTATTATTTGACTGCCTGAAGTGGCAACATCGCTTCCGAATAAGTCGGAGTATACCCTTTGGGTTCCAGCAATTTTTTGAACTTCGTCCCAATCACAATTGTCCTGTAATTCGAAAATATAAGCGGCACCTGCATAAAAAACTGTATGCTGTCCGTTCTCATCGGTCGACTCTCCGGAAGCCCCAATGACACAAACCGATCCATCAATAGAGAGGCTTCCACCAAAGGCGGCCTGGGCTTTAAAGTCGGAGGCATACGCCTTTTGCCGTTCCACCCAACTACCATTTTCCCAGTGAAAAAAGTAAACGGTACCGGTCACTCCCCCTGTCCCTCCTCCAGGTTGCTCATTTTCACCTACTGATCCTATGGCCACCCACTCGTCGTAGATAGCCACGTCGCCGCCAAAATGTTCCAATCCTCCGGGGTCGGAAGGGGTTAGCTTTTGCAGATCACTGGAAATGATGGTTTCAAAATCACATCCTCCGCCGCAGTAAACGGCATAGGCAGAACCTGCCTCAGGTAAAATCGGCGATTCATCTTTTCGGCTGGCCCCAACGACCATCCCATTTTCGTGAATATTGAGAAAACGACCAAATTGGTCTTCCTCCGCACGGTCAGGGGCAGTGAGTTTTTTAAGGAATGCCCAGGTATGGTCGCTATTTCGCTTATACAAAAAAACAGCTCCAGCCTCCAATATAAAATTGCCTCCATTTTCATCATAAGGATGACGATAGGATCCGACTAAGGCATAGTCCTCAATCATGTCGATGGTATAACCAAAATAGTCCCCGCCTTCCGGCTGTTCCAGCATCAGAGAATCCGTCAAAAGCCACTCCTCCAGATTGCCATCGAAATGGTATGCATACACCCTCCCGGCATTTGCGACGCCGGAGTGGTCTTCGTTGTAAGCGCCAACGAGGGCACTGTTGCCAGCAATGGCTACTTCCGATCCATAGTACCCAGACAACTCGAAATGCGGAGAGGTTACCTTTTTGATTTCCTCCCAATTGCCATTAATGAGCTGATAAAAATACGCCGCACCTACATTTCCCTGAAACGAATGCGGCCATTCTCCTTCCTGATAGTGGGCTCCGACAACAGCAAAATTGCCCGAAGTAGCCACTGCATAACCGAAATAATCTCCCGATTCTAAGTCCAGGGAACCTGTTTTTTCGAGTAAACTCCAGTTTTGTGCAAACAAAGAAACCGGAATAAAGGAGATGGAGAAGATTAACAATAAACAGGATACTGATTTTCGCATAGATTAGGAATTTAAGGTGTAGGTAATAATGAAGCAGACAACTTCTTAAAAAGTACCCGTTCTGGGAGGGCCGTCATTTTCAAGGTCTCTAAAAAACCACTTCCCCAAACATTCACCACAGCTTTGGTCCAGACATTCAATTTGGCCATCTACATTAGCGGTGATACAGTTTCCCTCAACATTACAAATACAGCGAAAACTTATCACAAACTTAGGGTCGATATGAAGTATATCCGGGCCTACGGTTTGTTCCAGCACCGTGTGAGGAATATCTTCATCCTGATTGTCTGGCATGATTAAAAGATTGTCTATGTTTTCGAAGAGGTTGAAGCCAGGCTTTGCAACGATTTTACTGCCAGCCATTCTAGCCCCTTTAACCTTTTTAATTACCTTTTTGTACTCGTCCACTTTAGATGGGTTGACTTTGTAAGACGATACTTTTTTCCATTTGGATTTGAATCCCACAGGAGATTCAGCGTTTTGGAATGTCGTGGTAAAGAAGGTACACAGCAATAGCGAGGCAGTGATGATGAGGGAGAATCCTTTCATGATTAATAAAATTTTCGTTGAAGTGAATAAAGTCTTCCAGGTAAGACCCAAAGGTCGGGGCAAACAGGTGCTATTGCCTCACAGGAATATGTGATTTTATAAAATTAAGTTACTTCGAGCGAAGTATTTTGATGGCTTCTGTACGGCTGTGGACTTCAAGTTTGCCATAAATGCTTTTCACATGCGTATTGATGGTGTTGATACTAACATAATGGCGATTCGCAATTTCACGGTAAAGTTTACCATCGGCAAGATCCAATAATACGGTATACTCTTTGGGGGTAAGCGGGGTCAACAACTTTTGGTTAAGCGCTTCCAGGCACAAAAATTCTTTCTGTTGATTTTGGTAATTATACCAGGCAATTTCAATAGCCGAATAAATTGCTTTCTCCTCAAAGGGTTTGACAATGTAACCAGCCGGTTGAAAAACTTTGGCCCGAGCCAAGGTGTCCGGATCGGCATAAGAAGTAATGAATATGAAAGGGATGCGATGATTGTTGAAGAGAGAAGCGGCAATGTCCAGGCCCGAAAATTGTCCGCCGAGATTTATGTCGAGCAGCACCAGGTCGGTTGATCCGGCAGCCAAATGGTCTAAAGCTGCCACCTCGTCGTAGGCTAGTCCAACTATCGAATAGCGCTTCGCTTGCAGTATTTGTTGAAGGTTGCGCGCGATGATCGGCTCATCTTCAACAATTAAAATTCGTAGGGCTTCATTTTTCATCTAACTAGGATAAGGAATACTCAGGTTGACTTCTGTCCCATTGCGTCGCAATACCTGCAAGGTAGCTTTTAGTTTTCGACAAAAGTCTTTTACTATGAGGAACCCCATTGATTCGGCCTTGTTCAGGTTAAACTCATCCGGCAGGCCGATACCATTGTCGCGTACACTAAGTTGGAGGATGTTGGCCTCTTTTCTCAATTGGATGCTCACCAATCCTTTTTCATTTTTTTGGAATGCATACTTCAGCGCATTGCTGATCAATTCGTTTAAAATCAACCCCAAAGGAATCATAGTATCTACATCCAATTTTAGCGGATCCACTTTGGTTTCCATGAAAACAAAATCGGGGTTTACGTTGTAAGAGTTGAAAAGGCTTTGGGCCAATTCTTCTATATAGGTTTGGGAGTCAACTCCGAGTAAGTTGGCATCCTGATACAGGCTTTGATGGATCAATGCCATGGAACGCACCCGGTTTTTACCTTCTCTGACGGCCTCCAATGCCTGTGGTTCTTTTATCTGATGTGCTTGCATACTCAACAAGGAGGACACTACCTGCAAATTATTTTTCACCCGATGATGTATTTCTTTTAATAACAATTCTTTTTCACTAAGAGCCAGGCCGATGATTTCATTTTTTTCTTCCAGCAGTCGATTGTCTCGTTGCTTTGACCGATAAAAATACCCCCCTAACACGGCCATACCTACCAAGGCACTCAATCCCAATCCCAAAAAAAATTGTCGGCGACGAGCCGTTTGAAGCTGTAAGGCATTCAATTCATTTTGAGTAAAAAGTAACTCGATCTGTTTTTCTTTTTCATTGACTTGATGACGCGTCTCTAATTCATAAATAGTTTCTTGTTTTTCCTTTTGATAGATCGTATCCGCCAAAATGCTGTAGGACTGTTGCCACTTTAATGCACGTTGATATTGCCCCAGCTTGCCATAGGTTTGGGCCAGCTTGTGACTGATTTCTTTTAGAAAATATTTCATCGAAAGAGAATCAGCCAAAAAGGCCGCCTCCAGAAATAATGGAAGTGCCAGCTCGGGTTTATTATTTCTGTAATGAAGGCCACCATAAAATAGGAGAACTCTAATGGTACTTGTTTTGGTATTGATCAAGTTAGCAATATTCCTGGCTTCAACCAGCAGTTCTTCAGCTTTTGCTGGTTTGTGCTGGCGAATGTATATTTCGGAAAGATCTAACAAATTACTTACCAACCGTTTTCTAATACCTAATTTCCTATTCATTTGAATCACTTCTTTATATTGCAGTACTGCTTTATTGAGTGAGTCACGCATTTCATTCGAACTGGCCAAACTGCTCAAGCAAGCCGCTTTCCAACTCAATACTCCCAAGCGGTCTGCTAACAAGTAGCCCTTCTGTGCATATATTTGCATATTCTCTATATCATCCAACAGCATAAAAATATTGGCTAAAGATTTATAGGATTTTATCATTCTGGCAGAATCTCTCTGCTCCATCCTGAGTTCCAGGCATTTCTGTTCATAATCTCGCGCTTTCGCAATGTTTCCCAGGTGCAAATTGAGATTTGCAAGGCTCGAATAACCTTCTGCAATTCCTTGTTGATGCCCGATTTCCCGTTTAATAGCCATTCCTTTTTCCAACAACACTTTTGCACTGTCTAATTGCCCCAGATTGGTATACGATTGGCCCAGATCAATCATCTTGGAGCTAGCTTGTTGGGTTTCCCCCAACGCCAAATCAATACGTATTCCTTCGCGCAATAGCGGGATCGAAAGGCGGGTTTGCCCCAAAAGAAAATACAGTTCCGATATCGGTTTTACAATGGAAGAGTAGACGGATTTGTTTTCCATCTTTCCGGAAAGATCAATTGATTTTTGATAAAATGGGAGGGCCTCCCTTAGTGCGGATTGTTTTCGTTTGATTTCTCCCATTTTCTGCAACACTTCTATCATTCCAATCGTGTCCTGGTTTTCCTCAAAGGCCGCATAAGCTGTCTCTAAATCCAATGAGTCTGGGTCTGCTTTTTTAGTCGGAAAGGACGCTTCAGAATTATAAAATGGTGGAGCCTTTTGCCCCATTACAAAACAAGGCACTAAACATAAAACCCATAGTATGTTGGTGGAAGACATTTAGTTTCAAATCGCATTTCTGAAAAAGGCACCATTCAAAGATAAGTAAAAACAGCTAAATAAAAAAGGAACCAAGGAGGGCTCAGATCAATTGACCTTGCATGGATAAATCCTATCCCACCCTCACTCCTCCTCCCAAAAGTCAAACTCCAACTGGATCCCTGCCTTCGACTCTTTCATCAAATTGCTCACCGATACCCCCAGCAACCGCACGGCTCTCACTTCCCCTGCGTTGTCGTATAACAATTCTTTCACAACATCGTAAAACAATGTTCGGCTCCTGACCTCACTGCCAAACGATTTGCTGCGGGTGAAGATAACAAATTCCGGTGTTTTCATTTTCAAAGTCACCGTGCGACCGTAGTTATTGCTCTTTTGCATATAGTCAAACACCCGGTCGGCAATGGGCTGCAACTTATCCCACATCTCCTCTACCTTTGCTACATCATCAAAAAAAGTCCGCTCTGCCCCGATCGATTTCCGAATCCGGTGAGGATTTACCTTTCTATCGTCCCGGGCTCTGACCATGCGGTAGTAATACCGCCCGCTTTTGCCAAATCGCCGGGCCATCTCCAACTCCGAAAGTGCTTTGAGGTCGGCGCCGGTTCGGATACCCATTTTGTGCATTCGCTTGGCCGTGACCTTCCCCACCCCGTAAAACTTTTCAATGGGCAGGACCTCCAAAAACGGAATGGCCTCAGCAGGGGTGATCACCTTCATGCCATTGGGCTTGTTGATGTCGGAGGCAATCTTTGCCAGAAACTTGTTGAACGATACCCCGGCAGAGGCCGTAAGCTGAGTTTCTTCAAAAATTCGCTGCCTGATTTTTTTGGCGATTAACGTCCCCGAATTCAGATTCAACTTATTTTCGGTAACGTCCAAAAATGCTTCATCCAACGACAGCGGCTCGATCAGATCCGTATACTCCTCAAAAATGCGTCGTATCTGTTGCGAGACCTCCCGATACACTTCAAACCTCGATTTGACAAATATCAACGCCGGACACAACCGCGCCGCCATCCCTCCCGGCATCGCCGAGCGCACCCCGTATTTCCGCGCTTCATAGCTCGCCGCCGCCACCACGCCCCGCTTGCCACCTCCTCCTACCGCTACGGGCTTGCCCCACAGTTCGGGGTTGTCGCGCTGCTCTACGGAGGCGAAAAAAGCGTCCATGTCGATATGGATTATTTTTCGGTACATCGGTCTGAATAATACTAAAAAAAACAAACCCCGCCTGAAAAAATAACAGGCGGGATTTATTTTCCCGGACAAATCATCCAGGATAGGAGCGCTGGCAGACTCTTATTTGCTAATCAAAAACTTAACCGTTTCCACCCCATGCTTGCCGCTGATGCGATAGTAAAACAGGGTTCCCGTTTGCTGGCTCCAGTTGAAAGGCATCAGGTGCTGACCTTCGGTGAGTGTGCCTGAATAAACTGATTTGAGCACTTTGCCGTTGGCATCCAATAGCTCGACGGAAATCTGGTCTTCGGCCAGGAGGTTGAGTTCGAGGGTATGTTGTCCGGCGGAAGGACTTGGGTACACGCTAAACGATTTGCGGGCATTGGCAAGTCCAGCTCCTTCCAGGGATTTTTCAGTAGGTCGCATCAGCAGAAAACTGATATTTCGGAGGATGTTTTTTTGGTAATCGGGCAGGTTTTCATCGGGTCGCATGCCCATCATATCTTCGCTCCTGTTGATCGATTCAACTAAGCGCCGACTTTCAAACTCTGACATATACTTATTGAGTATGGTCAGCTCCTTGTCCATGTCGACTTTTTTGAGTGCTTTTAGTTCTTCCTGCAAGGCATCGATATCGGCGTTGTATTTTTTGGAAAGTTCCATGACTACTTCCTCGTCGAATTCGCCCGCTCCTGCCTGCATGGCCACCATAAATGACAGCGATTCGACCACATACATGTTTAGTGCCCGTTCGATATTGTCTCTGAAACGATCCAGCCTGGACATAATTTCAGGGTCATTCATGTATTCCATACCCGGCCCCGGCCCAATTCTTCATCGAGTATTCTTTCGTACAGGGTTTCGAGCTGTGTCCGCATCCCGTCGAGGAAAGAACGGTCGCTGGCTTCAATCTTTGATTCGAGGCGGGTGCGTAGCTGTTGATAGGCCGGATAGCTTTCTTGCTCAAAGTAGGCCACAATCTCTTCCACAGCGGGGATATAACGATCCATTTCCTGAATCGTTTTCTCTTTTTTCTTACGGGCCTCTTCGGCCAGTTGCTCTTCGTAGGTGGTGTATTGCTCTTCAGTGAGTACGGTCTTATACCGTTCTTTCAGCACAGCCTGGTAGTTGTATCCGTTAGAATGGCTACCGGCAGCCAGCTCTTCATTCAGCTCTTCTTCTACGGCGATTAATTGGTCGACTTGTTCATCGGTTAGTTCGAGGGCTAGCCAGAATTCTGTTTTAAAACCGGCTTTTCGGTTTTCCAAAATGCGTGCTTCGGTTTCTATGATTTGCTCTTTTTTCAGAGATGCATATTTATCTTGTTGTGATGGAGTGAGTACAGCTTTGTATTTTTCTTTAGCTGCTGCCTGAATCTTTTCATATTCTGCCATTCTTTCAGCCATTACTTCTTCGGTTATATCTTCTCGTGGTATTTCCCGTTGGGCGGTATAGAAGTCCTGCAATTCTTGTTGGATGGCATCCAGTTGGTTCAACTGATTGGAGTCGAGTTGGAGCTGGGTGGAAAACTCTTTGATCTGATAGTAGTCGTAATAGCTTTCCATATCAATTTGGGCGGAAGCCAACCCG
>CBDCTQ010000055.1:0-234421 GCA_965222105.1 Saprospiraceae bacterium
GCACACTGGACGATGACCTCGACCAAGACGGCTACGGCATAGCCGAAGACTGTAATGACTTCAACCCCACCATCAATCCCGCCGCAGAGGAGGTGCCCAATAATGAGGTGGATGAGGATTGTGATGGGGAGGATGCCATCGTTTCTGCAAAAGACATCCTAACACTACAACCACAGATTTATCCCAACCCGACGACTGGGCTATTGCATATTCAATTTCCCGAAAGGGTGAAAGGAACGTATGAGCTTCGCAGTATTAACGGAAAATTATTGTTACAAGACCAACTCCTTCAAGAAACGCGGGTCAACATGACTGGTTTTTCGGAAGGTGTGTATTTGTTGTTGGTGAAGACGGTGGGTGGTGTTTGGGTGGAGCGGGTGGTGAAGATGAAAGTGAATTAAGTAAAAAATTTGTCATGAAAAAACAAAGCCTTGTATTAGTTCTTTTGGCGAATGCCTTCATTATATACAGTCAGCAACTAGCATTGGATTGGGTAAAGGAATTGGATGTACTGCAAAAGGTCACATTGAAAGATGTAGCTATGGACAAAGATGGGAATGTTTATTTCACCGGATATTTCCAAAATACCGTAGATTTTTCGACAGAGGGATCTCCCTATGAACTAACAGCAGTAGCCTATTGGGAAGCATTTTTTGCAAAATATAGTCCAGACTTACAATTAATTTGGGCGAAAGCACTTATCAGCCTCGATGAATCCCAGGGATATCAAATCAAAACCGATAGCTATAATAACATATATATATCTGGTGAATTTACGGAAGCTGTAGATATTAATCCGGGATTGGGCCAAACAGTGGTAACCAGTTGTCTTGATAATGATGAAGACTTTAACGATGAAATTTTCGTATTAAAATTGAATTCAGATGGGGAGTACCTATGGCATACTAGTCACGGTTCTTGTTCAAGCAGCCTTAGTTATTCTTTATTAAGTATAGATCAAGAAGATCATCTAATTACTTTACACAAAACCAGTGGCATCGGGTATTCTTTAGGTAAAAGAAATCTCAATGAAGAATTGCTCTGGTGGAAATTTCTTTATTACGATCAACCACTTGCTATGGATACAGATAGTATTGGAAATATTTATCTGATCGGAGAGTTTAACGAGATAACGGATTTTGATCCTGGAGATGAGGAGTATCTCCTGAGTCCAATTGGAAACTCCGATATGTATGTCGTAAAACTCAACCCAACTGGTGACTTTCTTTGGGCTAAAAACATTGGAAGTGCTAACGCAAACACCTATGTTGAGGATTTGGCTATTTCTGCTGATCAAGAGGTTACCATTTTAGGACAATTTATTCAAGCGACTGATTTTGATCCAGGTCCTAGTGGAGACACCCTATTGGCTAGCGGGATCACCAATTATCTATTAAAGCTTGACGCTAACGGAGACTACCTTTGGTCGAAAGCTATTAATAGCAATTCCACCAGCCCACCCAAGCTTGATATGGACCAGAATGACAACATCTATTTATGGGGAACTTTTCTAAATACCGTTGATTTTGATCCGGGAATGGATACCTTTCTTTTAGTTGGTGGCATTTGGGCAAATAATTACTTGTTACAGCTATCTTCCTCTGGTGATTTTATAGCTGTGAACGCATTTGAAAGTCCGAATAGTAGTAAGAGTATTGAAATACTATTGAACTCCTCCAACGAAATTACAACAATAGGGCGTTTCACCAACAGTATTCATTTAGACCCATTGTGTGAAAACAACCAAATTACTTCCGCAGGCCAACAGTACTTTGTTCAAAAACTAAAACGAGATCCATGTGGCGTAGCTCCGCAACTCACTGCTCCAAACAACAGTTGCCTCGGTGCCGAAGAAACGATAGTGACAGCATTACCCTGCTGGGCCACCAATGTCTCTCACATATGGCATACTACTGCCACAACAGACACCTTGAATCTTTTATTTGATTCTACGACTACTGTGACTGCCATCGTTAACTATCAACTGGATTCGCTAACCTGTACAGATACTTTATCTAAGGAGATTATTGTCTTTGATGATGAGGTTGAAATCCCTTACAATGGCTTAGATGAAGACTGCAACGAAACGACTTTAGATGATGATCTGGATCAGGATGGGTTATTGTTTGCGGAAGACTGTGATGATAATGATCCTACTGTACCTGGTATTCCCGGTACGCTATGTAATGATGGAAATGCAGAAACCATAAATGACATCCTTCATAGTGATGGCTGCACTTGTCAAGGAGTCCATTACGACGCTGCTCCCATATTAGATTGGGCTTTTCAATTGGGCAATACACAGGAATCGAGAATTATTGATATGGCATTGGACAGGAGTAATAATGACTTCATTTATATTCTCGGTGAATTTACCGGGTCTGTTGATATGGATCCTGGGTCTGGAGAGCAATATGAAGATGCGAACTCCGATGGATTCGACAGGATACTTGCAAAATATAATGCTGGCCATGAGTTGATATGGGCCATGCCTGTTAGAGGTGATTATATTGGTACGGATACTTTGGGGAATATCTATCTGGCCGGTCAAAGTGGGCAAATTAGCATAGACCATGCACCGGGTCCGGAAACTTTTTATCCGGCTAGCAATAATAGTTTATTTGTCATAAAATTGAATAAAGATGGAGGAGTAATTCATAGCCAGCAAGTTTCCTATAATGGTACGGGTTTAACAGCAGCAATAACGGATAAATATGGGAATACTTATTTTTCGGGAAGAATAGAAGAATTTATCGATTTCGGATCTTATGAAATGGTGAATGATGAAGATGACGATGATGTCGATATATATTTAGCCAAGGTGGATTCGGCTGGAAATTTTGAATGGGGTATACAAACAGGCTACAATTCCAAAGATAAGGTCTATTTTCTGGCTCCAGATGATTATGGAAATATTTATCTGGCTGGAAAACTTTCTGCTAAAGGCCCTCCAGACGATGACCACTCTTGTGCTTTCATTAGCAAATATGATAATAACGGATCCTATCAATGGCGTGAAATATTAAATAGTGATGTAATTGCAAAAGTTGAAGTAATGGGGGTAACAGTTGATCAAGCACAAAATGTATATGTCACCGGCGTTTTTGAAGGTAGAATTGCAAATGCAGGAGAAAGCCTGATTTCTTTGGAAGATGATGATTTTTTTATTACCAAAATAAACGCCGAAGGAGACGTCCTTTGGGGAAAATCTTATGATTCGGGGGAAGAGGATATCGCTTATGCAATCATGTCAGATTCGCATAACAATATATTTTTATATGGAAAATTAGAATCTAAGACCATTTTTGAAAGTGGTGAAAATTATCTGACTTTCAATAACGATTCTCAACATTTTTTAATGAAGATGGATGAGGAAGGTATCCCAATATGGACTGGAACATTGTTAGGAGGGGAATTGAATGAACCCTATCCGAAGCTATCAGTTGATGATAATGATAATGTTTATCTATCAGGATACTTCTTCGCAACCAAAGATTTTGATCCCAATGACCAAGAATTTCCCTTAACAGCTACTGCCTCAAAAGAAGCATATGTGCTTAAGCTAAGGCAGGAATGTAGAGCGCAACCATTACTCACCAGCGATCCGGTAGATGTAGTTCCTTGTGGTACAGATAGTATTCAGGTTGCTATAGAATTACCACTTTGGACTGATAGTACTCAATATTATTGGACGAATGGAGCCATTTCTAACGCAACTACTTTTTTTGTTGATTCAACGTCCACTCAGACAGTGTTTTTTCAATATGTTGATGATGGTTCTTATTGCACTGACTCCTTAGACTTCGAAATTGTAGTTTTAGGCAATTCACCTGAAATTCCATACAATGGCACAGACGACGACTGCGATGAAACAACCCTGGACGATGACCTCGACCAAGATGGCTTCGGCATCGCTGATGATTGTGATGATGAAGATGCAACGATAAATCCGGCCGTCGCGGAAATTCCTTATAACGGTATAAACGACGATTGTGACGAAACTACGTTGGACGATGACCTGGATCAAGATGGCTATGGCCTAGCCAACGACTGCGATGATGAAGATGCAACGATAAATCCGGCTGTCGCGGAAATTCCTTATAACGGTGTCGACGATGATTGCAACGAAGCCACTTTAGACGACGACCTGGACCAAGACGGCTTCGGCATCGCTGATGGACTGTGATGATGAAAATGCCGCCATCAATCCGGCTGCTGCCGAAATTCCATACAACACCATCGACGATGATTGCAACGAAGCCACTTTAGACGACGATCTCGACCAGGACGGCTTCGGCATCGCCGAGGACTGCGATGATGAAAATGCAACCATTAACCCCGCTGCCGCCGAAATCCCCTACAACAACATCGACGACGATTGCAACGAAGCCACTTTAGACGACGACCTGGATCAGGACGGCTACGGCATCGCCGAAGACTGCAATGACGATAACCCAGAGATCAACCCCACCGCCCAAGACATCCCCAACAACGGCATCGATGAAGACTGCGACGGGGAGGACCTCCTCTCCTCTGCCTCCTCTATTTCAACAACAGCCCCTAAAGTATTCCCGAACCCTGCAAGTGGACAAATTACGATTCTGCTTCCAGCAATGGCAACTGCAGATTTGGAAATCAAAGATTACAGCGGTCGCACACTAGCCCAACAGCAATTGGAACAACAACAGGAAATCGATCTTGGCTATTTGACCGCCGGGGTGTATATACTTGTCATAAAAATGGAAGAGGATATTTTTGTGGAGCGATTGGTACTTTTTAACAAATAATAAGAAGTCTTCTATTATTCTTAAATGAATGAAACGAAAAATTTAAAAACATTATCACAAGACCAAAATATTATGAAAAGGACTTATCTATCCACTTTATTTATTCTCTTCTTTCCGACCATTTTCTTAGCCCATTTATTGACTGAGCTGCCGGGGACTATTCCTTCAAAAACCAATGAATCATTATTCCTTACCTGCACGGATAATTTACTGATAAATCCTGGGTTTGAAGATAGTGATACGCTGTATACTCCATGGTATACTCAAGAAAATCCTGATAACATCTCTATATCCAATGACGCTTACAGTGGAACAAATGCCTTGTTGATGGATAGTACTACTACTATTATAACACAAGAAGTTCCAGCAGTATCGGGAATGGAATACATTGCTTCTGCCTGGGTTAAGAAGGCATCCGGTTGGGTCAAAATAGGACTGACCTTTAAGGAAGGTAATTCCGTTATTTCCGGTTTTACGAGTTCCGCCATTTATACAAATGTTAACTATGAGGAGATCACCATAAGTCGATTTGCCCCTCCTAATACCACTGCTGTGGAATTTATAATTTATAGAAGTACTTGGGGCTTGCCAGAAACCTTTATAGACCACTGTTGCCTTATCGCTTCTGACCCCTGCAATCCCGACACCATAGCCCCTGTAGTCACCAATTGTCCGGAAGACATTAGTTTGATGTCGATTAGTGGAGGAGAAATCATTACCTGGAATGAAATTCCAATAGCAGCAGATGATTGTATGGCTACCATCTCTAATGATTATAATTCAGGAGATTTCTTTCCGATTGGTGTTACGCCAGTTACATACACAGCCACGGATCCTTCAGGAAATATAGGCACCTGTAGTTTTAACGTCGATATTGCAGTTGCTCCCTTCGGTTCCCTGGATATGCTTGTTGCCAATTTAATTACGCCTGATACATTAGAGGCTGGAAATTTTTATACTTTTCAAGTTGACGCAATTAATCCGACCAACAACACTATTATAATCGATAATTCAAGTATTACCATATCCATTTATCTCTCCGGGAGTACTGGTCTGATAGGGTCTTATGATTTGCCAGAACTTGATCCGGGTATCACTATCGTTGATGTTTTTACTTTTATTCCATTTGACATTCAAGCGGAGGAATACTATACCATTAGTGCCGTGCTTGACTATCGAGATTTCGACGAAGATTTCATTGAAATCAATGAAATCAATAATACGGTTACCCTCGAACGATATGTCTCCGAATTTAGTAGCTCCCCTTGCGTACACGATTTTCCTTTAGGAGATAATTATGACTGTGCAGAGCGGCTGGCTTCCGGTGATCTTCGGGTGGTGACTACTTTAGTTGATTCTACTGGTCTTCATTATTATGAAAATATCATAGATGAAGCAGGAGAAGTGATGTATTCAAATTCCATCCCTGGTCCATATACGCCTCCGAATTACCTTATTGAAAATGGACAATTATATGAAGTTGATTATTTTGAAAATCCGATAGATAGCACTCCGCTCTCCGCTGATTTGTTGATGCAAAACAATTTGCAAAATGAAGTACTGTTTTTTGATAATGGTTATATTTTTCTCAACTTGAACGAAGAAGAGGACACCCTAACTATAGTAAAGACCGACGAATTAATGAACATTAGTAATAGTGTCTTTAAACGTACTAGCGACCGATTCGACTTTGTAGAAAGCTTAGTTGAGTTGACGCCTGATCGTTTTGCTTTTATTTATAATATCGAGGATGACGATGAAAACGAGTCTGTTTTAATAGTTATGAATCCTGACTTAGAGATCATAAGCTCTTCGACAATCAGTACTATAGATGGTAGTGGTGCTGCGGCGCCTCCTGCAAATCTCCACCAAAACGACTGTGGGCTTTGGGTAATGTACCATGTGGAGAAGGATTATGATGAAACTTATAATACGCTTGACGATGAATCCATACGCTATACAAACTATTACACTTTTGAAAATGACGCATTTGAGTTGGTAAAAGAATACATTTATGAATATAATCGTTGGTCTTCTCCTACACCGACTAATGGTTCTGATTACAGGACTATGAAATCTAGAACTTTTCGTGGAATCGCCCCCGATGGAAATATACTAACTGCTTTTCGTACTTACAGGACGCGAGATTTCTGGGGAGAACCAGATTTAGACATAGATTATATTCCAGCATATGAAGAACTATTGTTAAGTAAAACAAGTCCAAACGGCGATACCATATGGCAAAAGACTTTACTCCCTGCTATCGCCTGGCCTTTTACGGAGTTGGTACAAATTTGTAATAGTTATTTCCTCTTACACGAAGGCAACTACCTCAATGTTGATTGCCTCGATGATTCGCCTGGGTTCGTCATTGGCCCTGAAATACCTTACAACGGCATTGATGATGATTGTGACCTCTCTACTTTAGACGATGACCTTGATCAGGACGGTTTTCTGCTCGCTGAAGATTGTGATGACACGGACCCCTCGATAGGCTCTGCTGAAATTCCTTACAATGGAATAGACGATGATTGCAACCCCGCGACCCTGGATGATGACTTAGATCAAGATGGCTTCAACTTCACCGAAGACTGTGATGATAACAATGCACTTTCAAACCCTTCCTTAGTCGAAATTCCTTACAACGGTATTGATGATGATTGCGATCCAAGCACCTTAGACGACGACTTTGATCAGGATGGTTTTGGAATTGCAGAAGACTGTGATGATGACAATGCACTTGCAAATCCTTCTTTAGTCGAAATTCCTTACAATGGGTTTGATGACGATTGCGATATGGCTACTCCCGACGACGATCTGGATGGCGACGGTGCTCTGCTCGTTGATGATTGTGACGATACTAATCCGTTGGTCAGTTACATCGCGCCCCGAAATTCCTTACAATGGTATAGACGATGATTGTAACGAAATGACTTTGGATGATGACCTGGATCAGGATGGGTTTTTATTTGCGAATGATTGTGATGATGAAAACTCATTGGTGAATCCTGATGCGCTGGAAATTATTTACAATGGTATTGATGATGATTGTAACGAAGTTACTTTGGATGATGACCTGGATCAGGATGGCTTCCCCGATCGCAGATGATTGCGACGATCAAAACCCGGATATTAATCCAAACAGCATAGAAATTCCAGGCAACTGGATTGATGAAAATTGTGACAGTTTGGATTATATCGTTGCTACGAATAATATTCCGACGATACTTCCACACATCTTCCCAAATCCGACTTCCGGCTTATTGCAAATTGTGTTTCCAAACAAAATCGAAGGCAGCTATCAACTGCTGGATATCAGAGGTCGATTGATTATTGAAAATACGCTGCATAAAGAAACGACAATTGATTTAAGAAATCAGGCACAAGGTGTGTACTTATTGTTATTAAAAACACCAGAGGGACTTTGGGTGGAGACTGTTGTAAAAATATAAGTTTTCTGGAAGATCTTTATTTAACTCGTTCTTTAACTCAGATGATGAACTATTCCTTTTAAATTAAATCGTAATGAAAAAATTATACACCTCTTTATTTTTGATTTGTTTTTCTTTTTTGCAGTGGGGTTTTGGGCAATGTCCGCAGATGGATCACTTGGTTTTTTACACGCAGGAAAGTGTTGATGCTTTTATTTTGGAATATCCGGACTGTACGGAATTTGAGGGAGGTGTGTCGATCAGTGGTCAATCCATTACAAGCTTGTCGGGATTGGGAAACCTCAATTCCATTGGTGTAGGTCTTTGGATCGGAAATACCGTTGCCTTAACAAATTTGACAGGATTAGAAAATCTAGAGACTATTGGTGGATGCCTTAGGATTTATGATAACGATGCTTTGTCAGACCTAGCTGACTTAGAAAGTTTAAACACTGTCGGTGGAGATCTGTGGATAGAAAAGAATGACGCCTTATCGAGTCTGAACGGATTAGAAAATCTAGACACTATTAGTGGATACGTTAGAATTTATGATAACGATGGCTTGTCAAATCTATCTGGCTTAGAAAGTTTAAACACTGTCGGTGGATACTTCAATCTTTCATTTAATTCTGAGATATCGACTCTTTCGGGTCTAGAAAACCTAAACAATGTGGGAGGGGACTTCTCTATTTCAAGTAACAATACATTGTCGACTCTAACAGGACTGGAAAATCTTCACACCGTTGGAGGAAACTTATCTATTTCATATAACAATGCATTGTCGACTCTTTCGAGCTTAGAAAGCTTAGACATTTCTGGAGGACTTAGCATCAATAATAACAACTCTTTAGTGACTCTAACAGGCTTAGAGAATTTAAACACAATCGAGGGAGACCTTAGTATTTATGACAACGATACTTTATCAAGTCTAACGGCCTTAGAAAACCTAAGCATGGTCGAAGGAAATTTCAGCATTTATAATATAGGTGCCTTATCAAATCTAATGGGTTTAGAAAATCTGGACACTATTGGAGGATTTCTTAGTATTAGTAGCAACTACACTTTGTCAAATCTGGTGGGTTTAGACAACTTAAATAGCATTGGAGGACATCTCAGTATTAGTGGCAACTATGCCCTCTCGAATCTCACAGGAATGGAAAACTTAAACAACATCGGGGGATTCCTTAGTATAACGAATAACCAGGCTTTATCAACACTTGCAGCCTTTAATAATTTAAACAACATCGGGGGACACTTTAACATCCACAACAACATTGCTTTAGCTAATCTGACAGGATTGGAAAACCTAAACAATATTGGAGGAAATATTAATATATACAATAACGATGCATTACAAAGTGTAACAAGCCTAAATAACTTAAATTATCTCAGCATTTTAGAATTAAGCATCACCAATAACAACCTACTTTCCCTGTGCAACACCTTTTTCATTTGCCATTACCTAAGCACTGAACGCCCCTATAACATCTCTAATAATTCTCCTGACTGTGAAAATGAAGAGGAGATACTTTTCTCTTGTGGAAGTATTGGTAAAATTCATCATCCTATTTTTTACGACCTCAACGAAAACGGGAGCAAGGACTCTATCGAACCTTTCCTTGCACAAGCTAGTGTCCGAATTGAACCTAATGAATACACCAGTTACGGCAACAACATTAACGGAGGCCTGAAATACCTCTGGCATGGAGACCACACTATCTCTTATAATCAAAACACCAGTCCGCTTTGGGTCCCAACAACTCCAGATTCCTATGACTTTACGCTCGACTCTCTCCAAAACGTGGACACGGTTTACTTTGGACTTATTCCAACAGACTACATCTCTGACTTTCAAGTAGCTATAGCCAATGATATTCCCAGATGTAATGAGTTTGTTACATTTGACATCATCTCAACCAATAGTGGTACCACCATAGCAGACGGCACTCTATGGCTTACCATCGATGAATACATTCTGGATGTAAATCTGATAGACCTGCCCGACACAATTGTTCCTCCAAATCGCTACGGCTGGCACTTCATCGATTTGTCACCAGGGCAACAAATCCTCCGACAAATATCTCTTCAAATTCCTGGTCCTCCTGATTTCCCAATTGGGGAACAAATCCATTTTCTGGCCGAAATAAAATATTCAGACATCAATGGAAACCACGACAACAAAAGAGCTCATAGCATCACTATGGAATGCTCTTATGATCCGAATGATAAATCGGTGTCTCCGATTTTCCCTGAGAATTATGCATTGATTGGAGAGGATTTGGTCTATACTGTTCGCTTCCAAAATACAGGGAATGCGGAAGCTTATGATGTGGTCATTCAAGATGAACTCGATCCAAATTTGGATTTATCCACTTTTCAATACATCTCCAGCAGTCACGAGGCGGTATTGAGTACCTTTTTGGAAGGGAATACGATCACTTTTGAATTCCGGGATATTTTCCTGCCGGATAGCACCACCAGTTTTGACGAAAGTCAGGGCTACGTGATGTACAGCATACGGCCTTATGCGGATGTGGAGGACTTCACTGCTGTTGAAAATACGGCAGAAATTTATTTTGATTACAATCCCGCTATTGTGACTAATACGACCGAAAATGTATTGTTGGAAACGTTTGATGGGGATGGGGATGGGTTTGAGCTTTGGGTGGATTGTGATGATGGGGATGCGGAAGTCAACCCGGCTGTGACCGAAATACCATACAATGGTTTGGACGACGATTGCGATGAAACCACTTTGGACGATGATCTGGATCAAGATGGCTTTGTACTCGCCGATGACTGCGATGATAACAATGCAATTGTAAATCCGGCTGCCGCTGAAACACCATACAACGGCATTGATGACGATTGCGATGAAACCACTTTGGATGACGATCTCGATCAGGATGGTTTTGTATTAGCCGATGATTGCGATGATGAAAACGCAAATGTCAATCCGGCTGCCGCCGAAACGCCTTACAACGGTGTGGACGACGATTGCGATGAAACCACTTTGGACGATGATCTGGATCAGGATGGCTTTGGAATCGCCGACGACTGCGATGATAACAACGCACTTGTAAATCCGGCTGTCGCTGAAATTCCATATAACACCATTGATGACGATTGCGATGAAACCACTTTAGACGACGACCTGGACCAAGACGACTTCGGCATCGCTGATGACTGTGATGATGAAAATGCCGCCATTAATCCGGCTGCCGCCGAAATCCCATACAACTCCACCGACGACGATTGCAACGAAGCTACTTTGGACGACGACCTGGATCAAGATGGTTATGGAATAGCGGAAGATTGCGACGATGAAAATGCACTTGTAAATCCGGCTGTCGCCGAAACGCCATACAATAGCATCGACGACGATTGCGATGAAACGACCCCAGACGACGACCTCGACCAGGACGGCTATGGCATAGCCGACGACTGCAATGACGATAACCCAGAGATCAACCCCACCGCCCAAGACATCCCCAATAACGGCATCGATGAAGACTGCGACGGGGAAGATGCCATCGTTTCCGCAAAAGACATCTTAACACTACAGCCACAAATCTATCCCAACCCTACGGCGGGCTTGCTCCACATCCAATTTCCCGAAAGGGTGGAGGGGACTTATGAACTCCGCAGCATTAATGGAAAACTACTGTTGAAAGACCAGCTCCTGAAAGAAACGCGGGTCAATATGACTGGTTTTTCGGGGGGTGTGTATTTGTTGTTGGTGAAGACGGGGGGTGGTGTTTGGGTGGAGCGGGTGGTGAGGTTATAAATTTATTCATCGATCAAACACAATAATTATGAAACGGCTTGTTTTACTTTTTATAATTGGGAGCTTTTGTTTTGGAATACCCTTTTTAGCGGAAGCTGCAACATATTATGTGAAAGTAGGTGAGACTGGCGATGGGTCCTCGTGGGAGAGTGCTAGTGGGGATTTGCAGGGAGTGCTTGATGGTGCTGGTCAAAATGACCATATCTGGATTGCAGAGGGGGTTTATTATCCAACTGACTGCTCGCCTTGTTCAGAAGAAGATAGAGAGGCCTCTTTTTTTATTTCGACTTCGGTCAAAATGTTTGGTGGATTTCCTGCAACGGGCAATCCTGATATGGGCGACAGGAATCTGAATGATTATTTCACCATATTATCAGGTGATATTGGAATAACGGACGACCCCTCTGACAATAGCTACCACGTGGTTCAGGTAAATATTTTAGTTGGCTATTCGGTGTTCCTAAATGGTATTGTAATTCAAGACGGCAATGCAAATGGAAGTATGGACAGTCAAATGCATGGGGCAGGGGTATACGATATTTCAACTGAAAGTTCAAACTATGTCCAATGCCGGTTTTACAACAATAAAGCTACAGGAGTTGGAGCAGCGGTCTATGGTACAGAAAAATATAGAACGACCTTCGAGTTTTCTGATTTTGAAGGCAACACAGCTTCTGACGGAGGGGCTATTTATTTGGAAAACCACAGTAGGGCTGAAGTAGTGAATTGTAAATTTAGCAACAATACTGCTTCAAATATTGGCAGCAGCATTTTCATTGACGCGGATGCGAGGGTAGATATCTTCGGGTGTTTATTTCACGAAAACCATTCTAACAATGGAGCAACCATATACCTAAATGAACCTCAGGCAACTGCTTACTCAGACAGGTACATTCCAAGTAAAATCATGAATTGCACTTTTGTAAAAAATACGACTTCGTCTGACGGTAGTTGTATCCATTTACAGAAATTAGAGGAGGATGTTTTCGTAACCAATACCATTTTTTGGGAAAACGACCTCCCCATGCTGACTGTGGATACAGCTATTGGAGATTTTGAACTGTATGGAATTCTTACGGATGTAACCAATGAAGAGGCCGTTGGTAATCCGGATTATGTTAAAGTACGCTATTTGGAAGATGAGTACATCTACCCCGTGTATAATTATTTTAACGCATCCAACCCATTCAGTGATTACAACAATAATGACTTTAGACTTTGCGATACATCGGCAGCTGTAAATGCGGGAATCAAGACTGATTCCTATTTCAATTGTGAGGAATGTGATCCCTTTTATGAGGATTGTGAAGAGTATGAAAATGAAAAATTCGATCTCCTGAGTGATGTAGATTTGAACAGGAACCCAAGAGATATTACCAGGCCGGATATAGGTGCTTATGAATATGCTGATTCTCTTGATTACATTCCCGTAATTTATGTAAATGATTCCGCTTCCGGACAAAACAATGGCCTTTCCTGGGCAGATGCATTTCTATCCTTAGAAGATGCATTCAGAAAAGCCAGGCACGCCCATGTAGATGAAATTTGGATCGCTGAAGGGACCTATCAACCCAGCACTTGCGCATTTGACACCTGCCAGGATGCTGCCGGGTATAGATTTGATTTGTTGTTTCGGAATAAAACTCAAACTTCTTTATATGGTGGATTCCCTGCCAACGGAACCCCCGCTTTTCAAGACAGGGATTGGATTGCTCATCCGACAATTATTTCAGGAGAGTGGGGTGACCCAAATAGCCTGCAGGACAACATGGCTATTTTGATGTACAAGCAGTACCGAGCCGGTAATGTTATTTTAGATGGCCTTACGTTTACACGGGCAGCAGATTATGCTCTTTTAAATATGAATAGGACGACCATCGAAAATTGTACTTTTACCGATAATTATGGTGGAATACACCTTTACTCTATTGAAGAATGGTGCGACGGGGAAGCAGACCTAATTAACTGCGACTTTTTCAACAATGGAGAAGGGGGAGGCCTTTTCTTAGGAGAAGAATCTTATTCAGAGGTTTTCAAATCCAGGTTTTTTGATAACCCAGTAGGTGTACGGATGGAAGATCATTCGGCATTATATACCAACTACTGCTCTTTTTATAATAATCACAGTATCTCTCCAGGAGGAGCCATCTGGGGTGCTTCCAATGTGAGACTGATTTTGAAAACTTCCAGTTTTAGGAACAATAGTTCCACAGAGATAGGAGGTGCCGTTTATGCCTGGAGTACGGAATATTTTTCTGCCGAAAGTTGTTTGTTTTTCCAAAATGAAAGTCAAAGGGGGAGCGTTGCTTTTCTTGTCGATACGGGCGATACTGACGAGGAAATTGAAGACTACAAAGAGCAATTCACAAATTGTTCTTTTATCAACAACAATGCACAGGAAGGAGGAAGCATTTTCAGTACAGGACCGAACTTTACCACTAATGGGATAGAATTTATAAACTCAATTATTTGGAACCAACCAAGTCCCTTTTCAACGAATGGCGGCGATCCGGCCTTTCCAATCGTATTCACACATACGCTAAGCAATTATGATAGCTGTTCAATAATTAGCCCCATGCTTAGTTGTTTAGAGCCTAACTTTTTTGATACACTTTCCCCCTTTGTAAGCATCGCCAGTCAAAATTTTGAACTTGTAGACTCTTCCCTCGCCATCAATACAGGTGATAACAGCTATGTCAGCAATAACATGTTTGACTTGAACCACTTGCCACGCTTACAGGACTCCATCGTTGATCTGGGCGCATTTGAATACAACAATGGGTGCTACTTCTTTTTTAAAACCCAGGCAGATGTTGATCAATTTCCGATAGAAAATCCTGGCACGGATAGTATTGGATGCGATGTCTACATCCGGTCAGACTGTGAAGACCCCATACTCGATTTAACCGGATTGAGTCAAATAAAAAAGATAGATGGTTATCTGTGGATAGAGGATAATCACAAACTCAACAGCCTGGCCGGACTTGAAAATATTGAACAGATTGGTGACTTTTTGCGAATAGAGCACAACGAGCAATTAACGGCTATTGACAATTTTTTCTCCTTAGAAAAAATAGGCCAGGATGTCGAAATTTTGCATAATGAAAATCTTCAGACTATTGCAGGATTTGAATCATTAGTCGAGATTGGGGGAGCCATTACCATTCGTGAAAATCAAAATCTGGATGAGGTTACCGGTTTTGAAGAAGTAAACAGTGTGGTACAGAACATTTCCATAAAAGAAAACCCTAACCTCACCACTGTTGATGCTTTGAAGAAGTTGACTTCTTGTAGTCAGGACATTGATATCTCCAACAATTCTATTCTGAATACACTCTCTGGGTTTGACAGTCTTAATGCTATAGGTCAACATTTTTTCATCCATGAAAACAAAATGCTCAATCAGCTTAACGGGTTTGGAAATCTATCTGAAATAGACGGAGACTTCGAACTCACCGAGACTGACTCTCTCTTCCTTTTGGATGGTTTTGACAACCTTAAAAACATCAGAGGAGGGCTTAATTTGTCTAACAATAACAACCTTCAAGTAGTCAATGCCATGAATGCTTTGGATACGATAGGGGGAGATTGTATTTTGAGAAATAACTTCCAATTAAATCTAATTAGTGGTTTTTACAATTTAAAGCGAATTGGGGGCTTACTCCGAATTATAAATAATATAGAGCTTGATAGCATTATTGGTTTCAGCATCCTGTCTACCATCGGCTCGGATTTGTCCCTCACCAATAATTATAAATTAACCAATGCCAATGGATTTCAAGAGCTAGACTCCATACATGGCCGTTTTTACCTTTCCAGAACCTCGCTGCCTTCATTGCTGGCTTTTATTGATTTAAAAAGCGTCGGAGATAACCTCAACCTGACGACCAATGATAGTTTATTGACTTTAGACGGCTTACAAAATCTAAACTATGTTGGAGCGGGATTGACAATCAGCAATAATAATTCTCTGGAAAGCATAGCTGCTTTGAACAATGTTCAAACAGAATATATCTCATCTCTCGATATTAGCAATAATGACATATTGTCAATTTGCCATGAACCATTCGTTTGCACTTATCTGGACTCGGGGGAACCCTACTACATATCTTCAAATAGTATGGGCTGCAATAATGAAGATGAAGTACTAAATGAATGTTCCGGACTGGCCCGTATTTATTATTCCTTCTTTTACGACATCAATGAGAACGGCTTTAAAGAAAATGGAGAACCACTTCTTTCCACTCCAAGCGCCTTCATTGAGCCAAATAATTGGACGGTTTTTGGAAACCCAAACACTTTAGCAGTGAAATATCTGCCCCTGGGGGAGTATATCATCTCCGTTAATCAAAACGGCGCTCCACTGTGGCAAACAACTACAGTCCCAGACTCTTATACCATTTTACTGGATGAACAAAACACCTCCGACTCCATTCAATTTGGCTTTTACCCTTTGACGCAAATATCGGATCTCGAGTCAGCTTGCATTAATGAACAGCCACGATGCAACAATTGGGTTTCATTTTATGCAATGGTAATAAATAAGGGAACAACTACCGCCAATGGAACCTTATGGTTTACTGCCGATGATAACATATCGAATGTTGAATTTGTACAACAGCCAGACACTTTAGCAATTCCGAATCGTTATGGCTGGTTTTTTTCGGATGCTTTTCCTGATCAAGTAGTACAAAAAGAAATCAATATTCAGATACCAGGCCCTCCGGATTTTCCAATTGGTGATTCGTTAGACTTTCAGGTAGAAGTAGATTATGAAGATAATAATGGTCCAAATGGATATGATAATTTAGATCATCATGTCCAAGTCCAATGCTCCTACGACCCCAACGACAAACTAGTTCAACCCCAATACCCAGAAAACTACGCCCTCATCGGCGAAGACCTAATCTACACCATCCGCTTTCAAAACACGGGCAACGCCGAAGCCTACGACGTGGTGATCAAAGACGAACTCGATCCCAATCTGGATTTATCCACTTTTCAATACATCAGCAGCAGTCATGAGGCGGTGTTGAGTACGTTTTTAGAAGGAAACACCATCACTTTTGAATTTCGTGATATTTTCCTGCCGGATAGCACCACCAATTTTGACGAAAGTCAGGGCTACGTGATGTACAGCATACGGCCTTATGCGGATGTGGAGGACTTTACTACCATAGAAAATACGGCAGAAATTTATTTTGATTACAATCCCGCTATTGTGACCAATACCACCGAAAATGTATTGTTGGAAACTTTTGATGGGGATGAGGATGGGTTTGAATTTTGGGTGGATTGTGATGATGGGGATGTGGAGGTTTATCCTGGGGCTGCCGAAATTCCATACAACGGCATTGATGATGATTGTGATGAGGTTACTCTAGACGACGACCTCGATCAGGACGGCTACGGCATAGCCGAAGACTGTAATGATGAAGATGCAACGATAAATCCGGCTGCCACTGAAATACCGTACAACGCTATCGACGACGACTGCCATGAAACGACTTTAGATGATGATTTGGATCAAGACGGTTTTGGAATCGCCGATGACTGCGATGATGGGGATGCGAATGTAAACCCGGCTGTCACCGAAACGCCCTATAACGGACTGGACGATGATTGCGATGAAGCAACGCTTGACGACGACCTCGATCAGGACGGCTTTGGAATAGCCGATGACTGCGATGATAACAATGCACTTGTAAATCCGGTTGCCGCCGAAATTCCATACAACGGTTTAGACGACGACTGCAATGAACAGACTCCGGACGACGACCTAGACCAGGACGGGTACGGCATAGCCGACGACTGCAATGATTTCAACCCCACCATCAATCCTGCCGCAGAGGAGATACCCAATAATGAGGTAGATGAGGATTGTGATGGGGAGGATGCCATCGTTCCTACAAAAGACATCCTAACACTACAGCCGCAAATTTATCCGAATCCGACGACGGGCTTGCTCCACATCCAATTTCCCGAAAGGGTGGAGGGGACTTATGAACTCCGCAGCATTAATGGAAAACTACTGTTGAAAGACCAGTTCCTGCAAGAAACGCGGGTCAATATGACTGGTTTTTCGGAGGGTATGTATTTGTTGTTGGTGAAGACGGGGGGTGGTGTTTGGGTGGAGCGGGTGGTGAGGTCATAAATTTATACATCGATCAAACACAATAATTATGAAACGGCTTATTTTACTTTTAATAGTTGGGAGCTTATGTTTTGGAATTCCCTTTTTTGCGGAAGCTACGATACATTATGTCAAAGTAGGTGGAACGGGGGATGGGTCGAGTTGGGGGGCGGCTAATGGGGATTTGCAACAGATTTTATTACTTGCCAATTCATGTGATGAGATTTGGATTGCAGAGGGGATTTATAAACCATCTGATTGCGTTAACTGTACGGCAGCGGAACGGGGGGAAAGTTTTGTATTGAAACCCGATTTAACCATATTTGGTGGCTTTCCTGATACTGGGAATCCTGATTTTACTGACCGAGATTGGAATGCATTCCCAACTATACTAAGTGGTAACATAGGTGATCCAGGTACGGAAGAAGATAATTCCTTCATTGTTGTATTTGGAGAGTCATTTTTCTTAGATGGTTTGATTATTTCTGATGGAAATGGGAATTCAGACGGAGCGGGAATACATAGTGAAGGGTATAACAGAGTTTACAACTGCACTTTTCAAAATAATGCTACAACTAAAGATGGAGGAGCGATATTTCAGTGGGAAAACTCTCTCTTCCTGGAAAATTGCATCTTCCAATCAAATACAGCATCAGAAGGTGGGGCAATAGCTACGGAAGGAGTTGAATTGGAAGTGAGCAACTGTATATTTAGCAATAACTGGAGTGTTTATAATGGGGGAGCTGTTGCAGAAAAAAAATATCTTTATGTTCATCCTGACGATTTATATGAAGAATATCGACGAACGGAAGCTGTATTCGAAAATTGTTCATTCAATAATAATACGTCTGCTGAAGGAGGAGCAATTGATGCCTGTTTTTATTGCGGTGTAGAAGTATATGCTTGCTCATTTAACAATAATACTGCTACTGATGCTGGTGGTGCATTGAACGGTTCTTATTATTCTCCATTTGAAATTCAATCTTCATATTTTGAGAACAATACTGCGAACGAAGGAGGGGCTATAAGTGGAACAGTTAGTCCTTATGCACCATCAAATATTTCCAGTTCTTTGTTTTATAACAATTTTGCCAATGATTTTGGCGGAGCTATAGCCCTCATGAATATTGACCATATCGTCAATTGTACTTTTATTGGCAACCAGGCGAATACCACTGGTCAGGTAATATATATTTATGACGGTGAATCAATGCTCGCTAATAATATCTATTGGGCAACAAGTGGTAACTTCAACACCGAATGGATTACCACCGAAAATTCGGGAATAGCTGATGTCTATCATTGTCTAACCAACCTCGATTCTTGCGATTCGTTGGGGGCATCGGTCAATTGCTTTGGGCAAAACTTTTTCGACGCTGATGATCCTTTTATTTCAACAGCCGGAGGAAACTTTAAACTCAATATTTCTTCATCAGCCGTCAATGGTGGTGACAATAGCTTTATACCCTTGGGGTCACTGGACCTTAATACCTTGCCCAGATTGCAAGATAGTACAGTAGATATTGGAGCCTATGAATTTGTTGGTGGGTGCTCTTTTCATTTTGCACACCAGTCTGAACTAGACAATTTTGCATTGCAATATCCCAATTTGGATTTGATCGATTGTGATGTTTATATACTATCCGATCAGGATGATCCAATTACTAATTTAAGTGGTCTTAATCAACTGCAAGCAATTCAAGGTGATTTGTGGGTGAAAAATAACAATAGTCTTTCAAATTTGTCTGGATTGGATAATTTGTTGGAAGTACATGGTGCTTTAATGTTGGAAGACAATCAGGAATTGATAAATCTCAATGATTTAAATGCTCTTAGTTGGGTTGGACGAGACGTTAGCATAATCGATAATCCAGCACTGTCAACAATTAATGGGCTGGAATCATTGAATGACATTGGAGGAAATCTGGTCATACAAGATAATGCGAATTTGACTAACATAGGTGGGTTTGATGGATTGACAACGATTGGGGGCTATCTTGATATTGAAGATAATACTGGTTTAACAGCAATTAACGGATTTACAAGTTTAGAATTAGTTGATTCTTTTTTTACCATTATACTCAACCCTAAACTCATTGAATTAAGTAGCTTTCAAAACCTTTCTCAAATAACAGGAGACTTGAAAATTTCCCACAATAAAAACCTCAATACAATTGGAGGATTCAATGGTTTAACAACATTGGGAGGGCACTGTAGGATATTGAGAAATGATTGGCTTACATCAATCAGTGGTTTTCAAACTCTGGAAAATACTGTTGGTAATTTTTACATATACAACAACAAGAATCTGGAAATAGTAGACGGTTTTAATAGCTTAACATCTGTCGGAAATTTTTCAATTATAAACAACATTAATTTGAATTCTATTATTGGATTTCAGAACTTGAACAGTACAGGATACTTTTTTGAAATTAGGGGAAATGATAACCTCTCTTCCCTCACTGGTTTGAACAGTTCCACGATTTCAGGCATTGGTTATTTAAAAGTTGGCAATAACGCCAGCCTGTCGTTGTGTCATACATCCTTTGTTTGCAATTATCTGGTTTCTGGCGGGTCGGCCTCTATTTCCAACAACGCCCCCGGCTGCAACAACAAAAACGAAATTCTGTTCAATTGCAACGAAGTAGCAAAAATCAGTTACCCCATTTTTTACGACCTCAATGAGAACGGAGCCCAAGAGATCAACGAGCCAAACCTTTCTTCACCTAGCGTGGTAGTTGAACCAGGGCCTTGCACCGTTTATGGCAACCCCACCAACGGGGGTGTAAAATATGTATACTACGGCGACTACACCATCACCTACAACCCCACCAGTGCCCCCAACTGGGAACTAACCACCGGCTCCACCTCCTACAACATCACCCTCAACGAATCCAACAATCAAGACACAGTTTACTTCGGCCTAACCCCAACCGTCTACCTCTCCGACCTAACCACCCACTGCACCAACAACCTCCCCCGCTGCAACGAGCACGTCACTTTCACCGCCATAGCTTCCAACAACGGTACTACAACCGCCAATGGCACCCTGTGGCTCACCATCGACGAAAACATCCCGGACATCAACTACATCGATTCACCAGATACACTGGATGGCACAAATCGCCTCGGCTGGCACTTCACCAACTTATACCCCGAACAAACCATTACCAAAGAAATAGAGCTGCAGATCCCCGGCCCACCAGACTTCCCCATTGGCGATAATTTATATTTCGAAACAGAGGTTTTCTACTCCGACACCATCAATCCCAACGGTCTCGCCAAATTCGACTACACCGTTGAGGTCCAATGCTCCTACGACCCCAACGACAAACTGGTCCACCCCCAATACCTCGAAAATTACGCCCTGACAGGAGAAGACCTCGTCTACACCATCCGCTTTCAAAACACTGGCAACGCCGAAGCCTACGATGTGGTAATCAAAGACGAAATCGATCCGAATCTGGATTTATCCACTTTTCAATACATCAACAGCAGTCACGAGGCGGTGTTGAGTACGTTTTTAGAAGGAAACACCATCACTTTTGAATTTCGTGATATTTTCCTGCCGGATAGCACCACCAATTTTGACGAAAGTCAGGGCTACGTGATGTACAGCATACGGCCTTATGCGGATGTGGAGGACTTTACTACCATAGAAAATACGGCAGAAATTTATTTTGATTACAATCCCGCTATTGTGACCAATACCACTGAAAATGTATTGTTGGAAACTTTTGATGGGGATGAGGATGGGTTTGAGCTTTGGGTGGATTGTGATGATGGGGATGTGGAGGTTTACCCTGGGGCTGCCGAAATTCCATATAATGGTGTTGATGATGATTGTGATGTGGCAACGCTTGACGATGACTTGGATGAGGATGGTTTTGGTGTCGCTAATGATTGTGACGATAACAATGCCCTTGTAAATCCGACTGCCGCCGAAATTCTATACAACGGTTTAGACGACGACTGCAATGAACAGACTCCGGACGACGACCTAGACCAGGACGGGTACGGCACAGCCGACGACTGCAATGATTTCAACCCCACCATCAATCCTGCCGCAGAGGAGATACCCAATAATGAGGTAGATGAGGATTGTGATGGGGAGGATGCTATCGTTCCTACAAAAGACATCCTAACACTACAGCCGCAAATTTATCCGAATCCGACGACGGGCTTGCTCCACATCCAATTTCCCGAAAGGGTGGAAGGGACATACGAACTCCGCAGCATTAATGGAAAACTATTGTTGGAAGACCAACTCCTGCAAGAAACGCGGGTCAATATGACTGGTTTTTCGAAGGGTGTGTATTTGTTGTTGGTGAAGACGGGGAGTGGTGTTTGGGTGGAGCGGGTGGTGAGGCAATGAATTGGCATCTGAAGGGAAATTAGATGTTTTCATTTCAAAATTTAATAACGATAGCCAACTTATTTTGGTCCGCGTCATTTGGAGGAGCCGAATCTGAAACGCACATAGTATAGTTAGTGATACTTTGAGTGCAACCCCCTTTCCCAAAAGAGGGGGGATATTTATTATCTTTGTGGACAGAGCAGGGGTATCGGATGGAGCGAATTGTAACGCTAGAATCCCTTTCCGGAATAAATGAAATTAAAATATAGTACCATGTACTTGAGACTTACACTTCTTATTATCCTAGTAGTATTTATTTACAATAATGCCCTCACACAGACCTGCCTCCCGGATGGAATTTCCTTCAATTCACAAGCGGAAATTGACAACTTTCCCATCAATTATCCGGGGTGTACAGAGATAGAGGGGTATGTGTCAATTTATGGAATTGGTTCTGGAATAATCAATCTGGAAGGATTGAGTCAGATTACCAGTATTGGAGAAACCTTTCAAATTTCCAATACTGTTTCGTTAACTTCTCTTACTGGGCTGCAGAATCTCTCTTCCATTGGGGGAAGCCTTGAAATTTTCAATAATACTGGGCTGATTTCTTTGTCCGGGCTGGAGAATCTCTCTTCTATTGGGGAACACCTTCATATTTCTGACAATGCGGCGTTGACTTCACTTTCTGGGTTGGGCTCTTTATCCACTGTTGGGGAGTACCTAAGAATATATGACAACGCATCGTTGATTTCTCTTGCCGGGCTGGAAAACCTCTCTTCCATTGGATGGTACCTTAATATTTACAACAACGATGAATTGGTTTCTTTGTCTGGCCTGGATAATCTTTCTTATGTTGGGGGATTCTTTAGAATTAATGACAACATTGCGCTGACCTCTCTTTCGGGTTTGGGCAATCTATCTTCCGTGGAAGAATACCTTAGAATAAATGACAACCCTTCATTGACTTCTTTTTCCGGGTTGGAGAACCTCTCTTCTGTTGGAGATTTCCTTGAAATCAGGAACAACATTTCGCTATCCTCTCTTACTGGGTTAGAGACGTTATCTTCCGTGGGAGGAGACTTTGATATTGCTTATAACGCAGCACTGACCTCTATTGCCGGACTTGAAAATTTTTCTTCGCTAGGGGGTAACCTTTCTATTGCTTTTAACGCTGCGCTGACTTCCCTTTCCGGCTTAGAAACTTTATCTTCGATAGAGGGAGACCTAACTATTGAAGCCAACGGCGCACTGACTTCTCTGGCTGCATTGCAGAGTCTCACTACCATTGGAGGAAGCCTTAAAGTTCACCAAATCCATTTGCTGACCACTCTTTCTGGGTTAGATAACCTCACTACCGTTGGGGGAGACCTTGAAATTTATAACAACAATGGGCTATCCTCTCTTTCTGAACTGGGGAATCTATCTTCCGTCGGAGGATTCATTAGAATTTACAATAACGATGAGGTGACCACTCTTTTTGGGTTAGACAACCTCATTACCGTTGGAGGGAACTTTATTATTTCCGACAACGCTGCGTTGACATCTCTTTCTGGTCTGGAGAGTCTCTCTTTGGTTGGAGGAAACTTTAATATTAATAACAACTCCTCGTTGACTTCTCTTTCCGATTTGGAGAACTTTTCTTCCATTGGGGGAACTCTTTCTATTTACAACAACGCTTCGCTGATGGCTCTCTCTGGGTTAGAAAATTTATCTTTCATTGGGGGATATCCCTCTATTTACGACAATGATGCGCTAACTTCTCTTTCTGGCCTGGAAAACCTTTCTTCCATTGGGGAATCCGCTAGCTGGTTCAACTACCTCAAAATTAAGAATAATAATTCCCTGGTAGATATCGGGGCCTTAGCCTATATCTACGACCTGGGCGATACTTTGGTTATAACTGACAATTCGTTGCTCTCTGTATGCAATGTTCCTTCCATCTGCGACCACCTTGCTCAGGGCAAACCCGCCACTATTGCCGATAATGCAATGGGATGTGACGGCATTGATCAACTGCTTTCCTCCTGTGACGACCAGGGAGTAATTAATTATCCCTTGTTTTATGACCTGAACGAAAATGCTGCGATGGATGCCGGGGAATCATTCTATCCTCCGGCAAGTGTATTCATATCACCAGGAGAAATTACCAGCTACGGCAACCCCATCAACGGAGGAGTGAAGTATGTTTGGCTCGATAGCACCTACACCATCACCTACAACCCCGCTACTACTCCCAACTGGACACTCACCACCGACTCCACCTACACCGTTTCCATCGACACAGACAACCCAACCGACACCGTATATTTCGGCCTGGTACCTTCGACGATCATATCCGACAACACTTCCATCATCACCTCCGGCAACCTGCGCTGTAATGAGTTCGTCACCTTCAACATCATCGCCGAAAACACTGGCACTACCGTAACCGACGGCACCCTCTGGCTACAAATCGATGAAAACGTTCTCAATGTCGAATACATCGACCCGCCCGATACCCTCGACCTCCTCTTCCACCGCTACGGCTGGCATTACAACAACCTGTTTCCGGGGCAGACGTTCCACCAGCAAATAACGTTGCAACTCCCAGGCCCGCCCGATTTTGCCCTCGGCAATACGATCAGTTTCAGCACCTGGGTCACCTACGCCGATAGCGAGGGCAACCACGAATCCCTGAGATTTGTATATAGCGGTGAAATACAATGCAGCTACGACCCCAACGACAAAATGGCACAACCGACCTATCCTGGCGGCTACGCCCTGTTGGACGAAGCACTGGTCTACACCATCCGCTTCCAAAATACCGGCAACGCCGAAGCCTACGATGTGGTGATCAGAGATACCCTGTCTTCTTATCTCGATCCCGCTACTTTCAGGGTGATAAGCAGCAGCCACATGGACATTTTGAGTACTTCCCTTTCGGAAAATCAATACCTGACTTTTTATTTCAACGACATTTTCCTGCCCGACAGTACCACCAATTTCGACGAAAGTCAGGGCTACGTAACCTATCGAATCCGTCCCCATGAGGATACGCCGGAGGAAACCATTGTTCAAAATACGGCGGGGATTTACTTTGATTTTAATCCTCCGGTGATTACCAATACTACTGAAAATATTATGATGGAGACCTTCGATGCCGATGAGGATGGTTATGAGTTCTGGATTGATTGTGATGACAATAATGCCAACATCAACCCCACCGCCCAAGACATCCCCAATAACGGCATCGATGAAGACTGCGACGGGGAAGATGCCATCGTTTCCGCAAAAGACATCTTAACACTACAGCCACAAATCTATCCCAACCCTACGGCGGGCTTGCTCCACATCCAATTTCCCGAAAGGGTGGAGGGGACTTATGAACTCCGCAGCATTAATGGAAAACTACTGTTGAAAGACCAGCTCCTGAAAGAAACGCGGGTCAATATGACTGGTTTTTCGAAGGGTGTGTATTTGTTGTTGGTGAAGACGGGGAGTGGTATTTGGGTGGAGCGGGTGGTGAAGATATAGCTTATATACATCAATCAAACACAATAATTATGAAACAGTTTATTTTACTTTTAGTAATTGGGAGCTTATGTTTGGGAATTCCCTTTTTAGCTGAAGCTACCATCTATTATGTGAAAGTAGACGGAACAGGCGACGGCTCCAGTTGGGAAAACGCCTCTGGCGACTTACAGGCCATTATAGATGCTGCGGATTTGCACGATAACATTTGGATTGCCGAAGGCACTTATTATCCTACTAGCTGTACAATTTGTAATGAAGGGGACAGAGATTCGTCCTTTTTAATTTCGAAAAGGGTTAGACTATATGGTGGGTTTCCCAGTGCTGCCGATTGCAGTACAACAAGTTTAGAGGATAGGGACTGGGTGAATCATCCAACCATCTTATCAGGGGATATTGGCATACAGGGAGATAATACAGATAATGCTTATCATGTCGTAAGGATCAACAATCTTACGGGTGGCTACCTTTTGAAGTTTGACGGTCTCAATATTCGAGATGGACATGCCAATGGTAATGAAGAAATCGATAAAAATGGAGCAGGTATTCATTGCCAAGATGGACGTTTTTCAGTAATTAACTGTGTGTTTGAAAACAATATTGCTGTGGAAAATGGCGGGGCAGTGTACAATGACTCTAATCGCAGTTGTTATACTTCTTTTTGTACATTTAAGGATAATACTGCGAATAATGGAGCTGCAATATTTTTCAATTCTTTGTTCTCGAATCCATCAACAGACTATTCTCCAGTTTTCAATAGTCATTTTGTCAACAATACAGCTACAGATAAAGGAGGTGCTATCCATATGGCACCATTGATGCATATTCGAATCTTTGGTTGTCTTTTTCATGAAAATCAAGCAGCAGTCGGAGGTGCCATATATATAGAGCAACCAAGGGGGCTATAGCTCAGGAGATGATTACCCTGATGTTTCGCGAAGCAAAGTAATGCACTGTACTTTTGTGGATAACACCGCTCTTGTTGAAGGAAGTTGTATCCATTTATCCAGACTTTTTAGTCAATTGACTATAACTAACAATTTGCTCTGGTCTAATCCTACACCGTGTTTTACGGCAGATAGTATTGGGTCTGGAAATAATAGCAATTTTAATCTTAGAAACATTTTTACCGATGTTCCTGATCCAGATTCCTTAGGGTGTTGTGGATACGTTGTATCTGACGAGGATGCAACAGCCAATTATTTTAATGCACAAAACCCTTTTGTCGATCTGGTGAATGATGACTTTAGATTAAGGTTTGAATCATGTGCGGTAAACGATGGAAATATACATACTCCAGATGTATGTGACGATGGCCCTAGTGGATTTAATGACACCTACGCTTTAGAAAGTGACTATGATATTGTTGGGCATCCACGTGAGGTCACTACCTCAGATATAGGAGCCTATGAATATTATTTTCCTGATTCTGAAATACCAATAATATATGTCAACAATAATGCTACAGGGCAAAATACAGGACTAAGTTGGGAAGATGCCTACACTTCTTTAGGAGATGCTTTTAGGAAAGCCAGGAGTTATTATGTAGATGAAATTTGGGTAGCCGAGGGAACTTACCAACCTATGGATAATAGCATTTATCCTTCTTGTAATGGAATCCCAACAGGGTTTAGTTTACGATTTCAAAAAGGGCATAGACTATCAATTAAAGGAGGCTTTTCCAGTATTGGAAATCCTTCCGAAGCAGATCGAAATTGGATCGAATTTCCAACCATTATTTCAGGTGAAACAGGAGATCCCAATACAATAACAGATAATCTAGATACATTACTGAACAAAGGTTATTTTGATAAAGCCATTGTTACACTGGATGGGTTTACGCTTACCGGAGCCAAAAACAAGGCCGTAGCTGCTCATCGGTTAACATTTAAAAACTGTACCTTTAAAGACAACAATACGGCGGTGAAGACTTATGAATTTGGTTTTGGTTGTGATGGTAGAATAGACCTTTACAACTGTACTTTGTTTGATAATGTGACCAACTTTGATGAAGGTGCAGGAGATGCTGATATCAACGTATTCTGTTGTCATCTCATAGATCCGCTTGATAATCCAGACCCCAACGACCAAGATCAGGATGGATATTTGTCTGATGTAGATTGTGATGACAATAATGCTTCGGTTAATCCTTGTGTTACAGAAATTCCCTATAATGGAAAGGACGACGATTGCAATCCACTCACCCCCGATGATGACCTCGATCAGGATGGATTTTTGAATTCAGAGGATTGTGATGACAGTGACCCTGCTATCAACCCGATGCTATTGAAATACCTTACAACAATATTGATGATGATTGCAACGCTGCCACTACTGAGGATGACTTGGACCAAGACGGATTTGATGAAAACCAGGACTGCGATGACAACGACCCCACCATCAACCCCTGCGCAACAGAAATCGTGTACAACGGCATCGACGACGACTGCAACCCCAACACCCCCGACGACGACCTCGACGGAGATGGCTTTGTCTTGGCTAACGATTGCGACGATACCAATCCCCTCATCAATCCAGGGAGCGATGCCATTTCCATAAATAGCACCAACAGCAGTATTTGCTTTGGCGACAGCATAACCATCGCCGCGGAATTGCTCTTGCCTGCGACGGATGTCTCCTATTCCTGGAATTCAGGGCAAACCTCCGGGTCCATTGTCGTGGCTCCTGACACAACCACTACATATATGGTATCGGTGACTTACACCGCTGACACCATTGTGTGTACCAGCACGTCCTCTATTGAAATAGCGGTTTTTGATCCTATTGAAGTTTCCCTGCCCGATGATGTCACTTTTTGCGGACAAGGGGAAGTCACCCTGGAAGCAACCGGAGGAACCACCTACCTGTGGAATACAGGAGATACCACCAACCTGCTGTCCTTTTTAGCGGAAGCGACGCAAACCTATTCTGTTACCGCCACCGACGCCAACAACTGCTCCGCTACCGACTCCACCACCATAACCGTCCACCCCCTCCCCAACCCCAACATCACCGGAAACCTCGACATCTGCGCCGGCGACACCGCCACCCTCACCGCCACCGGCGGCCAAACCTACCTTTGGAATACGTTCAGCCAGGACAGTAGCATCAGCTTGACCCCGCTGTCAACTTCCGAATACATGGTAACCGTGGTCGACAATAACGGCTGCGTCGGGTTCGACTCTGCACTCGTCGTAGTCAGCCCCTTACCAATAATGCCCGCCGCCCCTCCTGACCTGGTGATACTACCCGGTGAGCCCCCATTTGAAATAACCGTCGACGAAGTACCCGATGCTCTTTCCTACACCTGGACCGTGCCGCTGGGCGTGCAGATCATCTCAGGAGGCGACACCAATACCATTCTGTTGGACTGGGCTGGGGCAGCCAGCGGCACCGTTTGCGTAAGCGCCATCAACGACTGCGGCCCCGGCCCGGAAGCCTGTGTGGACGTGACGGTGGACCTGACGGATGGCCTGAACAGTTTGACAGAAAAGGATTACGTCATTTTTCCAAACCCAACAACCGGTGTCGTACACCTCCTTTTCCCACCCAATACCAGCGGACAGTTGGAACTAAAAGACAGCACCGGCAAATTGATCCAACAAACCCATTTCACAAAAGCAACCACCATCGACCTGTCCACCCTTCCGGCAAATGGGTATATATTGTTAATCAAAACGAAAGACAATACCTGGGCAGAACGATTGATAAAACAATAGACACTATGAATGGATTTTTTGTATAGCAACTGATGAGCAATTTTTTGACTAACTAAGGAACGCCCGGAGTCCCGATAGCTATCAAGGAATTTATTACCCTAGTTTATTATAATCCTCAACTGAATCGGGTACTCATTGTGATTCGATTTAATAATATAAATTATGGACATATAATTTATATTTAAATATACATAAATTCATTGAACCAGATCATAATAGGCTGGCTAATAGTAAGTTGTTGAAAATCAACACAAAGAAACAAAATAAATATATGTCCAAAATAAATTAAATTGATTTTCATGCGGAAAACTGTACATTGCTATTGCAATTTACAAAATGCTATAGAAAATTACCCTTATAAATTCCTTGATAGCTATCGGGGCGAGCCTCGCCTGGCGGCCAGACAGGGACGTGACGCGGGGTAGTCAAAAAACCTGCCTGTCGGCAGGCAGGGGGCATTCAGGCTGCATACAAAATTTCTGTTCATAATGTCTAATAATTTTTTCGTACCTTTAGGCTGCCTGAAGCCAAAGAAATACACCCATGAATAAAGCGCTCCTCCTCCTTCTGTTTAGCTTTGCTACCTGCTATCTTTCAGGCCAAGCCCCCCAATTCGACTGGGCCATACATCATGGAGGACCATTTATCGACCTGAGTCACACCATAGCAACCGACCGCTGGGAGAACGTATACGTCGCGGGAGAGTTTCTCACCACTGTTGATTTTGATCCCGGCCCCGATAGCTTAGAAATCACCGCTTTGGGGATGATCGATATTTTTTTGTACAAACTAAATACCGAAGGCCACCTCGAATGGGCAAGTTCAATAACCGGCTTCAATCTTGAGTTTTGCCATCACATGATAACGGACTCTCTGGGGAATATTTACATGGCTGGTCTTTTTGAGGGATTCGTCGACTTCGATCCCGGACCCGGCACCAACATCTTATCGGCATCCGGTGGTACGGATATGTTTGTGCTGAAACTGGATACTAATGGCTCCTTAATTTGGGTAAGAAAAATTGGCGGGCTAAGCGGCGAGGAAGCCAATGGCATAGGTGTCGACGATGAAGGCAATGTCTATACAACCGGGAATTATAGCCACACCGTCGACTTCGACCCCGGACCCGGCGTCTTCAACCTTTCCACCGGTTCTTTTATGGTATCAGACCTTTTTGTACTAAAGCTAAACAGCGACGGCGATTTTGAATGGGTTATTTCCATTGATGGCCAAATCCGCCCTCAAAGCAACCACGCATTGGTACTCGACGAAGCAAACAACCTATACATTAGCGGATTATTTAATGAAACCGTTGACTTCGACCCCGGGCCCGACCAGTTTGAACTACCTTCTATCGGCGGGGATAATCCATTCCTCTTAAAACTCGAATCCGACGGACAATTCCAATGGGTCAAAAGATGGTACGAATCCCACCTTTTCTCCCAGATCGAAGTAAGGCACTTTACCGTCGATGAATCAGGCAACGCTTACCTCACCGGACAATTCGATGACACCCTCGATGTCGACCCCGGACCCGATACCCACCTCCTTGTTGGCGACCTGGATCTATTCGTCCTGAAACTGGATGCAGCCGGTGATTTCGCTTGGGCAAAAGCAGTGGGAAATGAATTTGACACATGGGGAAATGCCATTACAATAGACGACAATAATTACCCCTATATTACCGGTACTTTCGACGGCACGGTCGACTTTGATCCCGGCCCCGGCACTTTTAACTTGTCGGATGCCAGCACTTTTATCTTAAAATTGGACAGCGGGGGGGACTTTGCTTGGGCAACAGCATTCGGCGACGGAGCCGGAGGCTATTTGATTTCAGTCGATATGTCGTACAATATTTATACTTCCGGCAGGTTCGATGATACCGTCGATTTCGATCCCGGACCCGGCGTTTTTGAGTTAACCTCCAATGGCAACATCGATGTCTTTGTCCACAAAATAAACCAGTGCAACGCCATCCCACAAATAAGCAGTATCGGCCCCGGATTGCCGACAGGCGGATTTACCAATTGCCCTGGCGATACTACCACCCTCCTGGTGGAAATGCCCGACTGGACCGAAAACCTTTCCTATACCTGGAACTCTGGCCAACTGATCGATTCCATCACGGTAGCGCCAACCACCAATTCCACTTATATCGTAAATATCGATTACAATGTAGGCCCCGTTTTTTGCACCGTTGCCGATACCGCCCAGGTAACTGTTTTTGACCCTTTGTCCATTTCGACCACCGACGATCTCGAACTTTGCCTTCAGGAAGAAGCATGGTTGGAGGTAAGCGGCGGAACCTCCTACCAGTGGAGTACCGGCGACACTACCGACTTTATCTCCATCGTTGCCACCCAACAAGAGACTTACACCATCACCGTAACCGACGACAACAACTGCCAGGACATCGATTCGATAACCGTGTTTGTCCATCCCTTGCCGGAACCTACGATCAGCGGCGAAGTAGATAGCTGCCCCGGCGACACAACCACCCTGGAAGCAACCGGAGGAGTATCCTATCTGTGGAGTACCGGCAGCACCGAACACATCGCCGTGGTAATGCCCCTGTCAAATACCGAATACACTGTGACGGTGACCGACGAAAATGGCTGCTCTAACACCGCTCTTACATCCGTATCCACCAACGAAGCCCTCTGTCCGCCCTGTGCCGCCACCCCCAACGCCTTTACCCCCGATGGCGATGGTATCAACGACACGTTCAGCATAGTGCCGGCCGAGCGAATTGAGGTGATGGATTTTCACATCTACGACCGGTGGGGCACCCTTGTTCACAACAATACACACCCGTGGGATGGTTCACACAACGGCACACCGCAGCCCACCGGGGTTTATATTTTTAAAATGCAAGTGACGTCACAATGCGGCCTGCAACAACTCTCCGGTGAGCTTACGTTGATTCGCTGACACCCCCACATTACAATCCACCAAAGTTGAACTCTCATTAACAAAAAAACGAACAACATGAAAAATATCTACCATCTACTATGTCTCCTTTTCCTGAGCACCGGCCTCTCCAATGCACAGGATGTAACCCTGCACATCAACGACAACGATTACATCGGCGACAATCCCGTAGTGATGGATGTGGCCATATCCGGTGCTGATTCACTGGTCTGTTTTCAATTCACCCTCGAGTGGGATACCTCTGAATTGACGTTTCAAGAACTTGGAAACTTCAACCTTCCCGGATTGAACAATTCCGTTTTTGGATTTTCCCTGCTTGAAGAAGGTAGATTGCCTTGTGCCTGGGTTGATCCCAATGCGATTAGTAATAACTTGCCTGACGGCTATCATTTGTTCAGTATTATTTTCAGTCCGCCATGTGGCACACTCGACGGGGCAACCACGGTATCCTTTGCCAATTTTCCGACACCTGCCGAAGTATGCAATATTAATATGGCATTTCCTCCTTTGGTCGAAAATGGCACCCTCAACTATACCTGCGAAGAGGTGGGCACGATTCATGCCCCTGTATTCAACGACTTGAATCAAAATGCCCTCAAAGACGCCAACGAACCCCTTTACCCTGATGCCACGATCGGTGTAGAACCTTCCGGGCTAATGGCCTTTTCGGCCACGGAGGAGGGCACCCTCATCCATTTGTTATATGGCGATTACGATGTATCGTACTCCGGTCAGTTTACTCCCGATTGGGTACTGACCACGGGGGCTCCCAGCTTCGATGTGACATTGGATAACAATAATCCTTCAGACACCGTAGTATTCGGTGTAAAACCATTGTCGGATATTTCCGAAATGAATTCTTATATCTTCACCGGGTGGGTTCGTTGCCATGAGTGGGACAATTTTGAGGTCGTAGCCAAAAATGAAGGCACCACCAAAACAGAGGGCACCCTGTGGGTAGATATAGACGAAGAGGTGCATGCATTGGCTTTCATCGACGAACCCGATGAGACCATTCCTCCCAACCGCTATGGCTGGCATTTTACCGACCTGTACCCCGGCCACACTGTCAAAAAACAATGGGCGGGACTGATGCCCGGACCACCTGATTTCACATTGGGCGACTCTTTGTTTTTCTCCACTCATGTCACTTTTGAGGATGTCATTGGCGCCCACGAATCTCCGTCTTTTGCGTTCAACCCCGTGGTGGAGTGCAGCTACGACCCCAACGACAAGCAGGTATCTCCCAACCGCCCTGGCTACCTCACCTGGTTTGGCGAGCCCCTGATCTACACCATCCGCTTTCAGAATACCGGCAATGCAGTGGCTTACGACGTCGTTGTAAAAGACACATTAAGCGACTTTCTCGACCCCAATTCCTTCCGTTTTTTGAGCAGTAGTCATGGTGAGGTGTTGAGTATTACCCTTTCGGAAAACAAGCACCTGACCTTCACCTTCAACAACATCTATCTGCCCGACAGCACCACTAATTTTGACGAAAGTCAGGGATACCTTTCTTTCAAATTGGACCCTCTGGCGGATTTGCCGGAAGGCGCCCTGATCACCAACAGGGCCGGCATCTACTTCGACAACAATCCGCCCATCATCACCAACACAACCCAGAATATACTCGCCCAGGAGATCATCATCTCCACCGAAGAAGTCGACAACACATCGCCGATGGCGGTATTTCCCAACCCTACCAACAATGTAGTTACCATCGCCACCACCGACCCCCTGTCCGGCACACTGGAGTTGATCGACCATATCGGTAAGATCATTGTTACAAAACCTTTTGAGTCGACGGGGGTGCTTGATTTGGCGACATTGCCAGCGGGGGTGTACACCTTGTTGTTGCATACGGCGGAGGCGGTATTGGTAGAGCGGGTGGTGCGGATGTAGAGAGGTATCAAGATTTTATTGATCTAAATTTTTTGTCATGAAAAGGATTTTATTTTTGGTTTGCTTATTTGGTTGGACGAACTTGCCCGGGCAGGCGCCTGAGTATGAGTGGGTCAAGCAGTTGGGAGGAAGTCAGCACCAATATTCCAACGATACCGCTGTTGACAATTGGGGGGATATCTATGTGACTGGAGAGTTTCAGGGGACGGCTGACTTCGACCCGGGCCCCGCCGATCATTTCTTAACGGCAGTAAATGGTAACAACACGGTAGACTTTAATCCTGGAACAGGGATCAATGAATTAACCTCTTTTGGACTAAGTGATGCCTTTATTCATAAAATGAGTCAATCTTGCATTGCTCCTATTGATATTTCCCTCACCCAAGATTTAGACGTTTGCGAAGGCGAAACAGTCAATTTGGTAGCCAGTGGCGGCACTAACTTTCTTTGGAGCACCGGAAACACTACCACCAACATCATAATAGAAGCCACTACAGATCAAACCTACATCGTAACCGTAACCGACAACAACGGCTGTAGCGGGGTCGACTCGGTAACCGTTTTTGTATACCCTCTATCCGAAACCAATTTAACATCCACCACCTGCGACTCCTCAATGGCTGGGACTTTTACCGCTGTACTGGCTGACCAAAATGGTTGTGATAGTATTGTTACACTGGAAGTTTCCTTGATGTTGCCTCCAGAGGCACCCATAGCCCCATCTGATTTGGTTATCCAACCCAATGAACCTTCATTCGAACTCACCATCGCCGAAATCCCGGGGGCAACGGCCTATGTTTGGTCTGTTCCCTCTGGTGTGCAAATTCTGTCGGGAGCCGGTACCAATACCATCCTGGTCGACTGGACGGATGGCCCCTTGGCTGGCGGCGACATTTGCGTAAGCGCCATCAATGAATGCGGAAGTAGCGCAACAGATTGTACGACTATTGCGATAGACTTAACCGATGGCCTCTACGATCTTGATCCTACTGCTTATAGTGTTTTCCCCAACCCTACCACAGGAGAGGTGTTTGTGAAGCTTCCCCTTTTGGCGGAAGCCTTCCTTACGGTAACCGACTGTACCGGTAAATTATTGTTAGAAAAACAGTTTTCGGAAGAGGCGGTCATTGGCCTATCTCATGTTCAGAAAGGGTTATATATACTGGCAATACGCACGGAGGAACAACGACAGATAGAGCGGATTGTTAAATTATAGAGCAGGCAATAAAGAGAAAAGAGGGGTAAGCGAAGCCAAGCCCCGATCTATAACATAATACAAAAACATCATGTACCCAAGACTTACACTCATTTTTATTCTTTCGGTTCTGATCAACTTCAACGCCCCTGCACAATCCTGCATCCCGGGTGTCATTATCTTCACCACGCAGGAGCAGATAGATGATTTTGCCACTAACCATCCGGGTTGTACGGAGATTTTAGGAAGTGTATACGTTGAAGAAGCTATAACGGGAACCATTAATAGTCTGAATGGGCTGAATCAAGTGACGAGTATTGGGGGCTATCTTCACATTCAGGACAATGATGCTATTACTACTCTAAGTGGCTTGGACAATATCACATCCATTGGGGGCTATCTTCACATTCAGGACAATGATGCTATTACTACTCTAAGTGGTCTGGACAATATCACATCCATTGGGGGCTATCTTCACATTCAGGACAATGATGCTATTACTATTCTAAGTGGTCTGGACAATATCACATCCATTGGAGGGTGTCTTGACATTCAGGGCAACGATGTCCTTACTACTCTAAGTGGCCTGGATAATATCACTTCCATTGGGGAGTGCCTTTATATTAAGGACAACACAGTCCTTAGCTCTCTTAGTGCTTTAGAAAACCTCACCTTCATTGGAGGTGGTATTGGCATTTTTAACAACGATTCTCTTTCATCGCTGAGTGGATTGGACAACATTGTCTCTATTGGAGGATTTCTTTCCGTTTGGTTTAATGATTCTCTCACATCATTGGTTGGGCTGGATAATTTGTCTTCTGTTTCAGAATATCTTTGGATTCATGAGAACCCTTCTTTACTTTCAATGAGTGGATTGGATAACCTTTCCTTCATTGGAGGTGGTGTTGACATCTATGATAATGCCTCTTTGTCTTCACTTGAAGGATTGGGGAATCTCAACTCAATAGGAGGAAGTCTTTGGATTAGAAAAAACAATGCACTTTCTTCCATGAGTGGGTTAGATAGCCTATTTTTTATCGGAGAGGGTATTTGGATTGGAAATAATGACAATTTATTGTCGCTTAGTGGACTGGAAAACATGCTTTCCTTTGAAACAAGCCTGAAAATAGCAAACAATAGTTCCCTCACCTCTATAAGTGCATTAGATAATATCACTTCTATAAATGGTAATGTTTCTATCGAGGGTAACTATTCTTTAGCTTCACTCAACGGGCTGGATAATATCATCTTCATTGGTGGAAACCTTGAATTATGCTGTTACTTTACTTCATTGAGTTCGTTATCAAATCTTATTTCTATTGGAGGATATTTTACTATTCGTGGAAGCGATAATTTATTGTCTTTAAGCGGATTGGATAACCTTTCTTCAATTGGTGATTCAGTTGCTTATAGTTACTTTAGCATTTCTAACATTGATTCATTAGAGAATATTACTTCTATTGCAACCCTTTCCAGTCTAGGAGATAGTTTGTCAATTGTTCATAACTCATTGCTCTCAGTATGTAATATACCTTCCATTTGCAGCCACCTTTCCCAGGGCAAACCAGCCACGATTTACAATAACGCAATGAGATGTAATGACATAGATCAACTGCTTTTCACTTGCGGCGACTTGGGAGCTATTCACTACCCCCTGTTTTTTGACGTGAACGAAAATGCTGTATTGGATCCCGGAGAATCTTTCTACCCTCCGGCAAGCGTACTACTATCACCCGGAGAGATCACCAGCTACGGAAACCCCACCAATGGAGGTTTAAGGTATGTATGGCTGGACAGTACCTATACCATTACCTACAACACCGCTACCACACCCAACTGGACGCTAACCACCGACTCTACCTACACAATCACCCTTGATGATATCAATGACTCCGACACCATATTTTTTGGTCTGACACCTTCGTCGCTGATTTCCGACAACATCTCCATCATCACCTCCGGCAACCTGCGCTGTAATGAGTTCGTCACCTTCAACATCATCGCCGAAAACATCGGCACTACCGTAACCGACGGCACCCTCTGGCTACAGATCGATGAAAACGTTCTCAATGTCGAATACATCGACCCGCCCGATACCCTCGATCTCCTCTTCCACCGCTACGGCTGGCATTACAACAACCTGTTTCCAGGGCAGACGTTCCACCAGCAAATAACGTTGCAACTCCCAGGCCCGCCCGATTTTGCCCTCGGCAATACGATCAGTTTCAGCACCTGGGTCACCTACGCCGATAGCGAGGGCAACCACGAATCCCTGAGATTTGTATATAGCGGTGAAATACAATGCAGCTACGACCCCAACGACAAAATGGCACAACCGACCTATCCTGGCGGCTACGCCCTGTTGGACGAAGCACTGGTCTACACCATCCGCTTCCAAAATACCGGCAACGCCGAAGCCTACGATGTGGTGATCAGAGATACCCTGTCTTCTTATCTCGATCCCGCTACTTTCAGGGTGATAAGCAGCAGCCATATGGAGGTGTTGAGTACTTCCCTTTCGGAAAATCAATACCTGACTTTTTATTTCAACGACATTTTCCTGCCCGACAGTACTACCAATTTCGACGAAAGTCAGGGCTACGTAACCTATCGAATCCGTCCTCACGAGGATACTCCGGAGGAAACCATTGTTCATAATACGGCGGGCATTTATTTTGATTTCAACCCGCCGGTGATTACCAATACTACTGAAAATATTTTGGTGGAGACCTTCGATGCCGATGAGGATGGTTTTGAGTTCTGGATTGATTGTGATGACAATAATGCCAACATCAACCCCACCGCCCAAGACATCCCCAACAACGGCATCGACGAAGACTGCGATGGGGAGGACGCCATCGTTTCTGCAAAGGATATTCTGACCATACAACCGCAAGTTTCCCCCAACCCGACGACGGGGAAAGTACAAGTACAGTTGCCCATTTTGGCAGAAGCCATGCTTGTAGTACGTGACTGCACCGGAAAGCAGTTGCTGGAAAAAGCGTTCTTTGAGAATGTTCTACTGGATCTGTCGCATTTTCCGCAAGGGGTGTACCTGTTGATAGTACAGACGGATACCCGGCAATGGGTAAAGCGTGTCGTAAAATTGTAAAAATCCAGATTGTACCGTTTTGCATAGATTCGCTTATCGCCTGACTGCCGTCAGGCAAGCACATTGTAAAAACGACTTTTCAACAATTCTATACATTTTCACTCGTAAAAAGGGCCATTTTGCGGAAACGAAATCGCAACAACGGCTCTTTTTTGTTTTTGTGGATTTGAGTGATTTGGTGCATATTGGGGGTGGTTTGTGGGTGGGAGGGGTGTGTCTGTACCCTAACACCGCAAACCAAGCCCACACTTCTAAAATGTTGCACTTATGAAAAAAGGATTACTACGTTTGCTTTTTGGCGTTTTTTTAATCAGCCTACCTCATTTGACAACCGCTCAGGTGTACTTTGTGAAAGCAAATGGAACCGGCGATGGCACCAGTTGGGAAAATGCCAGCGGAAATTTACAAGCCGTACTTGATACGGCGGTCCACAATGCCGAAATATGGATAGCGGAAGGAACCTATCGCCCCACTGATTGTACTACTTGCACCGAAGAAGACAGAGATTCTTCTTTTCTAATCACAAAAAGGGTATCGATCTTCGGTGGATTTCCGGCTACTGCCGATTGTAACACCCTTAAAAGTGATAGAGATTGGGAGGCTTATCCCACCATCTTATCGGGGGATATTGGCGTACCTGGTGACCTAAGCGATAATAGCTACCATGTGGTACAGGTCGAAAATAGTAGAATAAGTATCTGTGGTGTTTCGATAGTCGACGGAAATGCGAATGGAGCCCAACCTGCCAATAATAATGGTGCCGGCATTTATTGTACAAATGACGGTTCTGTTCGCCTGGAGCATTGTGCCTTTTTTAATAATACAGCAGTAGGGAATGGGGCTGGATTTTACAATGACACAGAGAACGAAAGCTTTTTTGAGTTTTGTACTTTTGAGAATAATAATGCAGACAAAGGCGCGGGTATCTATAACTATTCAGAATTAAATGCTCCAGAACAGGACTTTTTTTCTATCGAAAATTGTGTTTTTAAAAACAACAATGCAATTACAGAAGGTGGTGCCATCTGCATGGCACCACGTATGCATGCGAGAATCTTTGGCTCTCTTTTTCAACAGAACAGCGCCTCACTGGGAGGAGCCATATATCTGGAAGGAACTGGATCCTTTAGCTATCACCCAGATGATCCTTCTACTCCGACCAAAGTGATGAATTGCACCTTTATAAATAATAATGCGTCTGCTCAGGGAAGTTGCATTCATATGCTGGAAGAAGGGAGACTTGATCTGATCAATTCCATTCTATGGACGAATAGTTTTCCAAGTGTTAGCTCCTCAATTGAGTTTGAGAAAGATTTTGTTTTAACCGGGGTCTTAACCGATGTTAGTGATGAATTTGGACTAGCTTGTTGTGGTTATATCCTGGGCATGCCTAATCAAAATGGGGAGGTTTTTGATTGGCATTTGGACGACCTTAAAGGAAACAACTACTTCGGCGCTTCCGATCCTTTTACAGATTATGCCAATGGCGATTTTACGCTATTCCCGGAATCATTTGCAGCGAACCGTGGACATTATAAGGATAGTTTTTGTGATGACGATCCTTATGAAACTGAAACTTTCGACCTGGAAAATAAATTAGACCTTTTGGGCAATGAACGGGAGATCACCATCGTAGACATCGGAGCCTATGAGGTCAATGTATCCAACCCGGACATTCCTGTTGTATATGTAAATGCAACGGCCAGTGGCCTCAACAATGGTCTTACATGGGAAGATGCTTACAATTCTTTAGAGGATGCTTTGGCCAGAGCAAGAAATTATAAGGTAGATGAAATTTGGATAGCGGAGGGGACTTATCAACCGTCCTCTTGTCTTTTGTATAATTGTGAAGAAGAGGCGGACTATAGGTTTGAATTGTTTTTTCGCAATAGCTTGCTTAAAATTTATGGTGGATTTCCAGCTACCGGAAACCCTGGTTTCAACGAACGAAATTGGGATAGTCATCCAACCATCCTATCAGGAGAAATCGGAGATCCAAACGATTTGACCGACAATAGAAATCTGCTTTATGCGCCCTCCTTTTCCAACGAATCCATAATCGATGGTTTGATCTTCACGAGAGGTAATGATCGTGCAATCAGTGTTCATAAAGGGGAGGTTTTCCAAAATTGCACTTTTACCGATAACAAACTCGGACTCTATCTTCATGGGGCAGGAATTGACTGCGATGGTACAGGAATCCTTCGGAATTGTATTTTTTCGAATAATGAAGAGGATATAGATGGCTTTGATGATTACATCATAAAAATTTGCAACTCTACTACATCAAATAGTGGAACATCAAACATAGACGAAGACAACGATGGTTTTTTCTCCGATGTTGACTGCGATGACAATGATCCCAACGTTAACCCTTGCGCCTGGGAAATTCCTTACAATAACATGGACGATGATTGTGATCCTACGACCTTAGACTATATAGATGAAGACGAAGATGGCTACGCTTCTGATGTAGATTGCAATGACAGAAGGTATTACGTTAATCCAGGCGCAACGGAAATCCCAAACAATGGTATTGATGATGATTGTAATCCGGCTACCCTGGACAACCCTGACTTTGATGGGGATGGTTTTGGTGTGGAGGAGGATTGCGATGACAACGATCCTGCCATTAATCCTTGTGCCGTTGAAATTCCCTACAACGGTGTTGATGAGGACTGCAATCCTGCAACCCCTGACGATGATTTGGATCAGGATGGTTTCTTACTGGCTGAAGATTGTGACGATAATGACCCACTTATAGGATCATCAGAAATCCCTTACAATGGCATTGATGATGACTGTAATCCTGCGACGTTAGATGATGATCTGGATCAGGATGGTTTTGGAATCGCAGAGGATTGTGACGATACTGATCCGACCGTATACTCAGGTGATTTAGAAATTCCTTATAATGGGATTGATGACGACTGTAATGCAACAACGCTGGACGATGACCTGGATCAGGATGGTTTTGGAATCGCCGAAGATTGCGATGATACGGACCCACTTATCGGATCGGCTGAAATTCCTTACAATGGTATGGATGATGACTGTAATCCCGCGACCCTTGATGATGATTTAGATCAGGATGGATTCCCGGGCATAGATGACTGTGACGATAACAATCCTTTTGCAAATCCCGGTCTGATTGAAATTTTATACAACGGCATTGATGACGATTGTAATCCGGCCACATTGGATGACGATCTGGATCAGGATGGTCTGGGTATTGCCGATGATTGTGATGACAACAACCCCAGCCTTCCTGCCAGCCCTATGACGCCTTGTGATGATGGAGATGCAAATACCTCCAACGATATGATTCAATCTGATAATTGTACTTGCGCAGGAGAAATCACAAACCCGGAAATGCCTCAGTTGGATTGGGTGCTGGGGCTTAGCGGTTCAATAGCTGATAAAGTCATCAGCTATGATGTCGCAACAGACGAAATGGGAAATGTATACACGACGGGGAGTTTTACAGGTACAGTAGATTTTAATCCTGGAGCGGAAGTTTTTAATTTAACCGCCGAAGGCTTTGAAGATGTTTTTATTTCCAAGTTCGATATTAATGGTCATTTCGTATGGGCTTATTCTTTTGGCAGTGCCGATACGAATGAAAGTGGAAAGGACATCGAAATAGATGCTTTAGGGAATGTTTTCCTCTTGGGAGCATTTAGAGGGGAAGTGGATTTTGATCCGGGATCAGGTGTCTATACGCTGACCAGTGAGGCTGATCTTAATAACTTTATTCTTAAAATAGACGGAAGTGGTTCCTTTATTTGGGCGACTAAGACAACGTCTTCAACCGAGGCCATCACCATTGATGGCGATGGAAATGTGTATTCAACCGGAGGCTTTTATTCCGATCAGGACTTTGATCCGGGTCCTGAAGTATACAATCTAAGTTCCAACGGATCTCAGGATATTTTCATATCAAAATTAAATAACGATGCCAGCTTAGCCTGGACAAAAGTAATAGGAGGAGGAAGTTACGACGGCGGCACCTCAATAGTCGTAGACAATGACAATAATGTATATACCATTGGGTACTTTCGTAAACTTTTTAATGGACTAGTAGATTTTGATCCGGGGCCCGGTGAATTCTTTTTAGAAGCTGGAGATTTAGACTTATTCATTTTGAAACTAAACGGAGAGGGCGACTTTATTTGGGCGAAGAGAGCCGGAGGGCAACATGTAACAAGAAGAGTTAACGGCGAAGATGTCGCTCTGGATGCAGATGGGAACCTATATATAACCGGAACTTTTAACGGGCCAAACATTGATTTTAATCCAGGCCCAGGCATCTACCATCTCTCGACATTTTTCTCAAAAGAAAATCTTTTCATATTAAAGTTGGATGAACAAGGCGATTTTACCTGGGTGAAGGCCATAGGATATGGGACTTCTTCTAATATTCTTTGGTCAAAGTTTAATTCCTCTGCAATAGACCTCGATGTACACAATAATGTATATGTGACAGGTAGCTTTTATGATGAAGCCGATTTTGATCCGGGATTCGGAACACATCATTTATCTGCTTCAGGTTATAATACCTATATCTTAAAGTTGAATGAAAATGGGGTATTCCATTGGGGAGGTAGTTTGTTGGCTACCAGTGGTGACGAAGAGGATGACATCGGTCATGCTATTGCGTTGGATACCTGGGGTAATATTTACACAACGGGAAGTTTCAGCAAACAAACCGATTTTGATCCGGGAGTAGAAACGCATGAATTAACCCCTAATTCCGTAAACGCCTTCCTCCACAAAATGCGACAACAACCTTGTGGAATCGGCCCATCTATTACTAGTGAAAATTCGACATACACCGTCTGCACGGGCAGCCCAATCACCTTAAAGGCAACATTACCTGATGATGTTACAGGCTTTTCTTATTCCTGGAGTTCAGGACCTACTGCCGACTCGATTGTGGTAACACCAAGCGTGAATACGACTTATACGGTTGAGGTCTCTTACTCTCCGGGATGTATGGCTTCTACTTCTGTTGACGTCAACGTAGTTGACGAACTCCCGGTTTCTGTTTCTGGAGACACCATCGTATGTATGGATGAAATTCTATTGTTAGAAGCAAGTGGTGGGGATAGCTACAGTTGGAACAATGGCGCAACGACCAGCGCTATTTCAATTATAGCAACAGAAAGCGAAACCTATCTGGTCACCGTCACAGATTCCAATGGCTGTTCGGGGATCGACTCTGTCCATGTTTTGGTCAACAGCTTACCAGATTTGACCATCGCCGGTGGAACCAATATTGCCCTTTGTCCGGATGACGCGTACACCATCCAGGCAGAAGGAGTTTGGAACAGCTACCTCTGGAGTACGGCGGAGACGACTTCCAGCATAGTCGTTGACAATGAAGGCAGCTATACCGTAACGGTTACCGGAGACAATAATTGTACGACTTCGGAGACGGTAACCATTAGTAATTATCCCCTTATTCCAACGACCTACTTGCAAGGGGCTTATTGTGCCGGCAGCTCAGGTTTCTTTTTTGAAGGAGATGGGCAAAGTTATTCACAGGGCGTACATAACATTACTTTGACTAGTATTCTCACCAATTGCGACAGCCTTATAGAACTTACCGTAAATGAATTGTTGGAATCTTCCACCACAATCAGCACATCAATATGTGCCGGAGAAGTTTATATCATCAACAATGTCGCCTATGGCATCGAAGGAGAATATACAGAGGTCATTCCGAATGGGGCTGTCAATGGTTGCGACAGCACTATCAATCTGAATTTAAGTGTACTTTCCGTTTCCGAAAATACATTGACAGAAACGATCTGTGCGGGAGAGACGATCACCATCGGTTCGGAGACTTACGATTCGACCGGTGTCTACGAACAGATTTTGACAGGCAGCAATGGTTGTGATAGTATTGTTACACTGGTAGTTTCCTTGATACTGCCGCCAGAGACACCCATAGCCCCATCCGACTTGGTTGTCCAGCAGAACGCCCCTCCATTTGAACTTTCTGTTGTCGAAGTTCCGGGGGCGACGGCCTATGCCTGGTCGGTTCCCCCCGGTGTGCAAATCCTGTCGGGAGCCGGTACCAATACCATCCTGGTAGACTGGGCGGATGGCCCATTAACTGGTGGTGATATTTGCGTAAGCGCCATCAATGAATGCGGCGCCGGTCCGCCTGCCTGTATGGAAGTGACGGTGGACTTGATCGACGCCCTGAGTAAGTCGGTAACAAAAGGCTATTCCATTTTCCCGAATCCGACAAAGGATCTGATACATGTTGTTTTTCCGGTTAGTGTGGATGGGCGATTGGAGTTGCGGGATTATACAGGTACCCTGATTCAGGAAATGGCTATTGCGCAAGAAACGGTTGTTGATTTATCGGAATTTCCAGAAGGTGTGTACTTATTATTGGTAAAGACAGATGGTGGGATTTGGATAGAGCGGGTGGTGCGGCTGTAGGACGGCGCTGTTATAGCGAAATTAAATGACTAAAACCAGTGACAATTGTTAAATTAGTATTTGATCATCACAAACTATTTTCAATATTTTAATGAAGAAGCAACCTGTTGACCAATACAAACCTGCCGAAAAGCTGGAGCTGGAGCAAATCAAAAAAGAATTTCCAAAAGTATTCAGGAAAATAAACTGTCCTTCCTGTAAGCAAGACATACCGGCGGATCATCTAAACCTGCAAAACAGCCTGGCCAAATGTGGCAACTGCAATGTCATTTTTTCCATAGAAGAAGAAGTGAAAACGGTGCAGACCAAAGAGGAAATGAAACAGGAGGTCTTCCGACCGGAGGGCATCGATTTGTTTTATTATAAGGACGATTTGGACATCACCGTTCAACAACACATTCACGGAGTTGATGCCGCTGGGCTTTTCCTGTTGCCTACCATTGCCTTGTTTTCCATATTACTATATTTTGCAAAAGGAATTCCCATTCTCTTTCCCGTACTCTTTACCCTCGGGTCGCTGTATTTCATCTGGAAAGGATTAAACTATTCTACTCTCAGAGACCCACTACGCCGTCACGCTATCCGACGCCAATGGCTGCACCCAAACCGATACCATCACCATCTTGCCGGATGAATACCACTGCCCACCCTGCCCCAACATACCCAACGCCTTCACCCCCGACGGCGACGGGATCAACGACACCTTTGGTGTAATCACCACCGACGATGATCTTCAGATACTCGATTTCCAAATTTACAACCGCTGGGGAAAATCCGTTCACAACAATACATACCCGTGGGACGGTTTTCTCAACGGGAAACCCCAACCCGCCGGGGTATACCTCTTCAAAGTGGTGGTCCAATCCCGCTGTGGACAGGAAGTGTTTACTGGCGAGCTGACTTTGATCCGGTAGTCATCTGTTGCCCTGTTCCCACATTTTATAAAACACCAACTTTTTCTACTTCTTCACATAGGGGAACCCCCTTGCCGGGATCGACTATATTTCGACCCCCATTGAAATATAGGTCAAATCCCAAAACCAACCTTTTTTTCATACTGAGTGATTTAAAGCGAAAGGAGTGGGGGCCAGCATCGATACTTGCTGCTTCCCGCTTATTGATCGCAAATGGTACTTGTTTTTGAGCCGACCCTTTTACTGGTGTCGGCTTTTTTTGTCTTCAAACCAATATCCGCAACGCAATAAACTGACTCGACAAACCAATGATAAACCCCGCGTACATATCCTGCAACGTATGCGCCTTCAACAACAGTCGCGACGTACCCACCACCCCACACAACAATATCACAACTACCAACAAAGCACTGGTACTCATCTCCAACCGGCCAAACACCCCAAGACTGACCACAAAACTCCCATAGCTGAACAACAGCATCGTCAGTATCGTCATACCCAGCAAGCCACCCATTCCCAACGCATGCATACTTACTTTGGTAAACAAATTGAAAAAAAACGCCACAAACAGCCCAATTGTTGCCCCCAACACCGCCACCTTAAACGCCATGGGTATCTCCGGGTTGTTCAGCATATTCTGAAACAACCACATATACAGTATCCCCGTCACAATGTAGGGTGCGATCCGTTCCTGCCTCGACTGCATCTGCAACGACTCTATCATACCCAAAGCCCTCATCATCACCACCGCAAACGCCGGTATGATAAACGTCGAAAGAAAGATCAACAAAATAAATTTTTTATTCTCCCCAACATGATGCACCCCAAACAAATAGGGATTCACCACCAACAATATCAACAACATATAAGTCAATATCAACAACGGGTGGCAAACAATCGAAACAATATGAGCAAACAAACGCAGCATCCGGTCCGTGGATTAATTTCCCGCAAAGGTAAGCAAATCGCATCAACATTCGGAAACGCAGCTGCCATCAGGCAAAAGAACAGGTAAAGACCAAACAAACAAGCATCACCCCATCAGCAAATTTCAACTGCCGTAGGCAGTCAGCAAATCAGCACCATGAAAGCCTGCCCCGGACTTGATACGGGGGACTCCACTACGTTACGCCTTCATGGCACGAATCAGCACCATGAAAGCCTGCCCCGGACTTGATACGGGGGACTCCACTACGTTATGCCTTCACGGCACGAATCAGCACCATGAAAGCCTGCCCCGGACTTGCTACGGGGGACTCCACTGCGTTACGCCTTCACGGCACGAATCAGCACCATGAAGGACTACGCTATCGCTTCGCCTTCACGGCAAGCATCAGCAAATCAGCAAATCACTCCCCCCCCTTAGAAGTAAGCTCCGGCTCGTGTACCCTCGTTATCTCCACCTCCACCCGTCGGTTGTAGCTGCGCAGTTTTTCGGTCGAATTGTCCGTCACCGGTTGGGTATCTCCCATGCCGAGGGTCTCGACTCGTAGGGGGTTGACAAAGCGTTTGTACACCAGATAGTCTTTAACAGCCTTGGCCCGGTCTTCTGAAAGTTGCAGGAGAGACGCCTTATCGCCCTGGTTGTCGGTATGTCCTTTGATGAGGATGGTCACAAAATAATTCTCGCGCAGAAACTCCGCCAGCTTGTCAAGGGCCGGGTAAGACTTTTTCAAAATGACCGGTTCTGACTGCTTGAAGTACACCGGATCGAGGTCCACCTTTGAGCCGGGCTGCATAGGCGTCATCGAAAGGAGCAGTTCTTTCTCTTTCCAGTAATAATAATCACTTCTGTAAAAAAGCGTATCCGCCACATCGGAATAGCCCGGCTTTTCAGCCACAATGCTAAATGGCATACCCCGGGGTACCACCAGCGAAAAATGCCCATTGGACGATACAAAAACATTGCTGTACACGGGGTTGTCGACCAGATTGGAGCGGATCCGCGCCGGGATGGGCTGCCCCGTTTGGTCGTTGACCACCTTGCCGCGTATCGTCACGCCGTAGGGCACGGGAGGCGCTATCTTTACCCGGAAAATATCGCTGGAGCCATCGCGGTTGGAAGTAAAATAAAGGTATCCCGTCGCCGAATTGAAAAACGGCTGGCTATCATGGTAGCTCGAATTGATCGGAGCGATCAGCCGCCGGGGCCGCGACCATTTGTCCCAATCCTCCCCCTTGCGCACCATCATATAAATGTCGAGGTTGCCCTGCCGGTTGGAGGAAAAAAACAGGCGTTTCTTGTCTTCCGACAAAAAGGGAGTCGTTTCTTTGGCAGAGCTGTTTACACGTGGGCCCATATTTTTGGGTTCGCTCCAGGTGTGAAGGCCCGTCCGAAAACTAATGTACAGGTCGCTTTGCCCACGGCAGTCGCTACGTTCCAGGGCGAGGAGGAGAATGCTGCCGTCGTGGCTGATGTTCATACTCACGTCGGTACCGGAGTTGTGGTAATTGTCGATACCCATCGGCTCCGGAAACGACCACTGTCCATTCCCTTCGTTTCGCACGATCGAAAAGCCTTTTTTCATCCCCCCTTCCTCCACAAACTGGTTGAGCACCACCACCTCATTGGCCGAAGGAGTTATCGAACTAATGCTGTTGGGTAAGGCATTGTTGAGGGGGTACCCGGGGTGGTATACTTTCGTAAAATGGCCTTTTTCACCGGCTGCTATCCAAATGTCCTGATTGAAACCCGACCGGGCGGCATCATGGACAGAGCGCCGACCCAGGTTAGAATATATCTGGCATAAATACTTCGTAAACTCGGCAGGGGTCATCTCCTCCGATAGGTTTTTGCCCTTTTCCACCAGGGTCTTATCGAAGTCGGGATGCCCCACCCGGGTAAAATACAGGGTGTGGCCATCTACTGCACACACCGGGGCGATCTCGTCGTATTTGTCCGTGTTGATCACATCGGATAGTTTTTCAAGTTTGTAATCCTGACCGGAAATACGACACGGACAATAAAGCAAAACTAAAATAAAAGGTAAAGCGAGGAGTCTTGGATGCAGGGTCATAGTTGGAATCGGAATTGTAATGGCGTTTTAAATCATAGGGGACAACGAGCTGGTAATTCAGCAATTTTTATTAGACATCATGAATGGATTTTTTGTATAGCAACCAAAGAGTCCCGATAGCTATCGGGATTTCGCTAATCAAGGAACGCACGGAATCCCGATGTCTAATATCGGGATGAGTACGTGACAGCCTGCCCCGAACTCGTTTCGGGGAAGAGTAGCGTAAAAACCTGCCTGCCGACAAAGGCAGGGATCATTTGGGCTGCATACTAAATTTCTGTTCATAATGTCTATTGTGCATTCAACGAAAGATACGACAAAAATATCTAAACATAATAGAAAAATGTATTAGAAAAATGGGAATGATAAAAATTTTGGGCAAACCGGGTTTTTTACCCCTCCCCAAACAATGAAACAAACGAAAATGAGTTGCCATCAAACAGCCCTTTGTCGCTCAACTTCAAGCTGGGAATGACCAACAGGGCCATAAACGACAGGGTCATAAACGGCGCCCGTAGCGTCGATCCCAGTTCCGTTTTTGCAAAAGCATCGATGGCCGCATACGCCCCGGCTACCTCATAGCCATCCTGGTTCGTCATAATGCCGGCGATGGGTAGCGGCAACACTTTGGCTTCACCTCCCTTCTTGACAGCGGATATACCTCCTTTGCGTTCGATTAGTAGGTTGATGGCTTGGCAGAGCACCTCGTCGTCGGTTCCTACGGCAATGATGTTGTGCGAATCGTGCCTACGCAAGAGGCGATGGCGCCATTTTGCAATCCAAAACCGTTGATGAAAGCGATGGCAGGGGACGCATCCTGATACCGGTTGACGACGGCTATTTTCAATACATCGCCGTCGGGATTGGAAATGGTATTGCCGTTTTTCACGGTGGCTTTCGCCAGATACGACTCCGTAATCAGTTCGCCATCGATGGCCCTGATCACGCGGATGGATTTGCCGCCAGGCTCCAATGAGAAATCGGCAACTGTTTTGGAACCAACCTCAAACCGGTTGAGAATCGGCACATTCGATACCGGCTCCATCAGGCTTTCGCCCTTTTTCGCTACCAACTGCCCCTTGATGTAGGTGGCCTTCACGTCGAAGGTCTTTACATTATCGATCACGATGAAATCGGCCGGGTCGCCCTCTCTCAATAAGCCGACTTCCAGTCCGTAATGCTTCACCGGATTTACGCAGGCCGCGCGGAGTATGTCAAACAAATTGCATCCTTTCCCGGCGGCTCTGGCGGCCAACTGATTGATGTGCCCCTCGATGAGATCGTCGGGGTGTTTGTCGTCGGAGCAAAACATAATCCGGTCTGGAAATTGGGGCAGAAGGTCGATCAGCGCATCAAAATTTTTGGCAGCACTCCCCTCCCGGATCAGTACGTGCATGCCATGTTGGATTTTTTCCAGTGCTTCTTCGTAGGTAAAGCATTCGTGGTCGGTAGACATCCCGGCGGCGGCGTATTGTTGGGCTTTTTCGCCGCGCAGGCCGGGGGCGTGCCCGTCAATGGGTTTGCCGAGTGCTTTGGCCGCAGCTATTTTTGCCATCACCTCTTCGTCGTTGAACAGTACGCCCGGATAATTCATCATTTCCGAAAGGTAGCGGATATCCGGGTCTTCCAACAACGCTTTTACTTCGGCCAGACCCAGGGCAGCCCCTGCCGTTTCAAACCCCGTAGCCGGCACACAAGACGGGGCACCAAAATTGAATTTGAAAGGCACCTCCCGACCGTTGTTGATCATAAACCGCACCCCGTCCATCCCCAGCACATTCGCAATTTCGTGTGGGTCCGACACCGTACCCACCGTGCCATGCACCACCGCCAATCGCGCAAATTCGGAAGGGATCAGCATAGAACTTTCGATGTGTACATGCGCATCGACAAATCCCGGCAGAATGTAGTTGCGGCTGTGCCCCTCTTGTCGGGAAATGCGGCTTATCACCCCATCCGTCACTTCGACGGCTCCAAAGTAGATGGCTTTCTTTTCAATGTCGACGATGTTTCCAATTATTTTCATGGATGACTGTTTTTTTGAATCATTACCCCCAATCTGACTCCTCTGGAAGGTGGCTTTAGGCGTACCCGAAAAAACGCGGCTCAATATATCGTTTTTCCCAAACTCTTTATTCTAATTCTCCATTTGAAAATGAGGATCATCAGCACCATGAAGCTAGTCCCGAACTTTCTTCGGGAGCCTGCCCCGAACTCGATTCGGGGGACTCCACTGTCGCTAAGCCTTCATGCTTGCCATGTAGGCGATAGTCCTTCATGGGCAAGCATCAACAAATCAGCACATCAGCACATCAGCATAACTTGCCCCGAACTCATTTCGGGATTACCAAATTCCCAACAACTTCTTTATATTCACCCCCGTTAAAAAAACAGCATGAACGAACAGCTACAAACAAAACTATTCGACCTATGGGGTACCTCCATATCGTTGAGTCAGGTGGTCATGGCGGTGCTATTGCTCCTCGTTCTGTCGGTTGGATACTGGCTGCTTTCGCGAAAAATACTTCCGCGCTACTTCAAGCGCGAGATCATCAAAATAATGCCCCAGTGGGCGGTGCGACGGATTATTTTTTACTTCTTTGCGCTGCTGGCCATCATTGCCGTCATGTGGTGCCTGGGGCTCGACTATGTGCTCTTCGAGCGGGGCAACATCCGCATCCGCCTCATCACGCTGCTGGAGGCCCTGGCCATCGTTCAACTGGCGCGGCTCGCCGACTGGGTCATCTCCAAGTTGTTGCTTTACAACTACGAAAAAAACCTGGAAGACGATAAAGAATACGCCAAGTCGCTGGCCCACACCGTCGATAAAAAACAACTGGGCAACCGCACCGTCCAATACATCGTCTACCTCTTTGCCGCCATACTCGTGCTCCAGAGTTTTGAGATCGACTACACCTTATTTTCATACCAATACGTGCCCATCCGCATTTCAAGTGTCTTGGTGGCCGTGCTGGTCATACTCGTAGCCCGCCTGCTGAGTTGGGTACTCACCCAGTTGTTTATGTTTCGGTACTACCGCCGAAAAAAGGTCAATGTAGGTTCCCGTTTCGCCATCAACCAATTGCTCAAATACATCATTTACGTATTTGCCTTTTTCATCGCCATCGAATCACTGGGTGTAAAAATGACCGTGATCTGGGGAGGGATGGCCGCCCTCCTGGTAGGGGTGGGACTGGGATTGCAGCAAACCTTCAACGATTTTTTGTCCGGAATACTCTTATTGTTTGAACGAAACGTAAAAGTAGGCCACGTCGTACAGATCGGCGACCTGGTGGGCACCGTCGTGCGCATCGGCCTGCGCAACTCCATCGTGGAAACCCGCCAAAACGTATCCGTCATCGTCCCCAACTCCAAGCTGGTGACCGATAGCGTGGTCAACTGGACACACAACGACGACAAGGTGCGGTTCACCGTTCCTGTAGGAGTCGCCTATGGCTCGGATACGGCACTGGTAAAGTCCATCCTCCTCCAGGTAGCCAAAGATAATATCTACGTTCTCGACAAGCCCACCCCCCTCGTCCGGTTCACCAACTTCGGCGATTCCTCCCTCGACTTTGAGTTGCTGATCTGGTCCCGGAATTTTATTGTTATTGAAGACATCAAAAGCGACCTCCGGTTTGAGATCGACCGGCTCTTTCGGGAAAAAGGTGTGGAGATTCCTTTTCCGCAGCGGGATATTTGGATGCGGGGGGAATCGGGTTGATAATGGAGCATAAAAAGTAATCAGTGGTCTACCTTTTTCACTACTTTCCCAAAAAACGTCGTTCGCCGAAGTCTGTGACTTCGATGAGCAAGGTGACATCGCAGTTGCAAACTGCGACGAACGGACCTCGTTCGTCGAAGTCTGTGACTTCGATGAGCAAGACAATCAAGACTCAAGACAATCAAGACGTCACATAAAAACATACCTCGTTCGTCGAAGTCTATGACTTCGATGGTCAAGCTGACATCGCAGTTGCAAACTGCGACGAACGGAGAAGAATTGGCTACCTATTGAAATTCTTGCAAAAAAGAACTATCTTCAATTGAATTTCGTTGTAATGCTAAACAAAACTTATGACTGTACAAAAGCTAAAAGAAGCCGTCCGAAACCTTTCTACACAAGAGCGAATCCTCTTTGTGCAGTACGTTCTTGACACCGTTGCACAAGACGCTGAGTCTGGTAGCGAAACACTCTCTGATGGCTGGCGGGAAGAACTCGATAAACGGCGTGCCAGCTATAAAAATGGGGAGGCGACAACCATTTCATGGGATGAGGTAAAAGCAAAACTCCTCGTTCGTCGAAGTCTGTGACTTCGATGGTCAAGACAATCAAAACGTCACATAAAAACATACCCCTCCGTAGCCCCCATATCTATCACTGCACCCTAAGCCACCCCTCCTTTCCGGCATATTGTCGGGCGCTGCTGCGTACATAATCTTCGGCATTATCAACAATACCTGCACGTACTGGGTTCAAGTGAACATATCCCAGCCTCCGTCTAATCCATTTTGGACTTATCAACTCTGTTGGCTTATTATCTTGTATCCAAAACTGGTAGGAATCATTGTTTTTATTCTTATTGCCATATTCCTTAAACAGTTGCAGCATCCATTCCCGTCTGCTTTCCTGTTTGTTATTTTTGATGGCTTTAATAAGCTGCTTTGAAGTAAACTTCTTAAAATCTCTAATGATATCTGACAAACGAAATCCTTCATTTGCATATGCGATCAGATGAAGGTGATTTGACATAATGACATAGGCATTGATAACTAACCCTTTTTCTTTTTGACAAAATTCCAGGCTTTCTTTTAAAATATCGCAGTACTGTGATCGCGTAAAAACATCTATCCACCCAACCACCGTCATGGTGAGAAAGTGGATACCGTTTTGATTGGTGATTTTATGGCCGTGCATTGGACTTTATTTTGTTGTGATGAAATGGACTGCGGCATCGCAGTTGCAACAGATGACATCGCAGTTGCAAACTGCGACGAGCGGGGCATAAAAAGTAATCAGTGGTCTACCTTTTTCACCCTCGTTTCGATGGTCAAGGTGACATCGCAGTTGCAAACTGCGACGAACGGAGTCACATAAAAACATACCCTCGTTCGTCGAAGTCTGTGGCTTCAATGGTCAAGCTGACATCGCAGTTGCAAACCTGCGACGAACGGACTTATCAACTCGTTCGTCGCGGCCACCCTGTCTGAACTGGGATGGCTGGGATTATTGGGATTTATGGGATCGTACACTTGAACTTCGGAGCCATCCCAAACATCCTCGTTCGTCGAAGTCTGTGACTTCGATGGTCAAGGTGACATCGCAGTTGCAAACTGCGACGAGCGGGGTCGTATATTTTCCCGTAATGACCTATACATCAAATATAATATGGTGGTAACATAAAAAACAAACAAACGCTAGCCTCGCCAATAAACCTGACCGTCCCTGCCGACCGGACAGGCGGGCGGGTTGGCGGGCTACTCAACAACCCTCGTTCGTCGAAGTCTGTGACTTCGATGTTTCAAGTCAAGGTGACATCGCAGTTGCAAACTGCGACAAGCGGGGTTCTGTGGCCCGGTTGGCGGCCTACTTCAACAACTCCTCCGTATACATACTCCCTTCCGGAGGTGTCTCCTCCCGCAGGGCGGCCAACTCCTCCTCCTCCAGGGGTGCCCCGCCAATCCCGTAGGTCGTATCGGTTGTAAATGCATTTCTGACGAAAGTCATAATAGCCACTATGTCTTTATCGCTCAGGTCGGGGTGGTGGGTCAACCCCGGCATGGGTGCATTGAATTCGTATCGCTTTCCCTTCACGTGGATAGGGCCTTGCAATCCGTGCAGGATGATCAGCGCCAGTCGCTTGGGTGGGCCCGACACATAGTCCGACTCGTAGAGCGGGGGGGCCAGGTTTTCGATCCCGTGGCCGTCTTCGCCGTGGCAGGTGGCACAGTGTCGTCGGTAGAGGTTGAGGCCCACTTGCCGTTTGTCGAGGTAGGGGTCGTCTTCGGCAGGGAGCATTTCCAGGTTTTTTTTATCGTCGAGGCGGTTTTGGGCGATGGTTTCTCCGATAAGGGTCCACTCGGTGGTGTCGGTGGGTAGTACGACCGAAACCGTTTCCAACAATACGTTTTCATTCTCCGGCAAGGCGCTGTACGCCAACTCCGCTATGGCCGCACTTTGTGGATGCCGGGCCGCCAGTTGACGGTAAAATGGCCAAAGCACAGAATCGGAAGCAAGAGATAATTGACCGAAAGTGGCCGCCAGATAGAGATCGATCCTGGGGTCGTTCCGCTCCATCAATGACTGAGCCAGCGTCACATAAGCCGCCTCGTCTTTCGGCGCATCTGCCCGACTCAACAAATAATACCCAAGCCCACTCAGATGTGGGTCGGATGCCGCCATCGCCTTTTGCAATAGCGGAAAAAAAAGGACTCCCATCCCGTCGAGTATCCACAAGGCATGTACCTGACCGATGGAAAATGAATCTCGCCGGACGAGTTGTTTGAGCAGTGGGATCGCCCCCCGTTTTTGTTGCCAAACCAACTGCTGATGCGCCCTGTCGCGCACCCACACGTCGGGATGATCCAGCAAACCGACCAATTTGGCGACAGCCATAGACTTGAAATCAGGCATGGCCTTAGGGTCAAAATCGTCGGGCACCACCCGCAGTATCCGCCCATTGCCGACGATGGTGTCGAGCTGTCGCTCCTCGATCAGCTTCCGCAAATAAGGCGACATGTAAGCACGGTGTTGGATAATGCCCTTGTGCAGATCGACGATGTAAAGCGCCCCCTCCGGCCCGTTGTAAAGATTGACGGGCCGAAACGCTTCATCGGTAGCGGCAATAAACTCCCGGCCCTCCCAGGCCTGCTCCCCCACGATCCTTTCCCCTTCTTCCCGCAGGATGTTCCGCTTGACAAGGTTGCCCTCCGGCATACATACGAAGGCATTGCCGTAATAGTCCGGCCCCAACAATGCACTTCCGTACACCACCGGGCCGCAGGCAGAGGTAGCAGTAGCGGGCTTGCCCTCCTCATCGAGGCTGCCCTCCAGATAGCCCCGGTTGATGGCAGGAGCATGCAGGGGGTACAGCCGTTGGTCTTCCACGATCTTGAGACGGATGCTGTGCTGCGGTTTCAGATAGGGGTTGTTGAGGGCAGTCATGGGCAGCACCAGATCGCCCTGAAACTGGTTGGAATTGTCATTATAAAAAAGGCGGCCGAGGTGGTCTTTGGTCATCCCCCACTGGCCGCGGTAGGCCGTCTGGGTTTTGACCCACTGGTTTCCCCTTTTTTGATATCGGGTGTTGGATTTGGCGCTGTATATCCAGTTGTCGATGTTCCAGATAAGCGAATTGGCCTGGTGTTCGATATTGCCGGCCAGGACGTAGGCAGAGTCCACTAACACCTTGTTGACGGGTTGGTCATTGCGGTCGATCTCCACATACCAGAGGTTGGGCGGCTCGGCGTACAACAGCCCATCGTAGACCAGCAGCATGGCACGCGGCGCCACCAGCCCCTCCAAAAAAGGGGTGGCCCGGTCCATACGGCCATTGCCATTTTGATCGTCGAGGATGAGGATGCGGCCGGTAGGATCGTTTTCACCTTTGCCATCGATGTCGGCCATGTACCCCGGCAATTCGAGTACCCAGATGCGCCCCCGGTCATCGAAGTCAATGGCCACTGGGGCAGTCAGTAAGGGCTCCGAAGCCATCACTTCGAGGCGAAAGCCCTCCTCTATTTGATAGGTCGACAGATCAATCTCCTTTTCGGAAATGATGGACGGGTTGCAGGATAGAAAAAGGCTTGTCAGCAAAACAGCCGCGAGCCATACCAGAGAGCTGCCCTTCGTACGCAACCCGTACCCCATGTCGGGTTGGCAAAATACCGAAGTTGTACAACAATACTTTTTCATAAGGGCTTGATTTTAATACTTCGGAAAGCAACGTCGTCGTCGTGATCTTGCAACAAGATGTGCCCGCTGGCTATTTCGGCAAAGCCATCCAGGGCGGCGTATTTGCTGTAAGCAACCAGGGCGCGAAATTGTTGGGTCTTCCGCTTGTATTCTACTATTTTGTAGCCGTTGAGCCAATGTTCGATGGCATCGTCTTTGGCTACGATGCGGGCCTGGTTCCATTGTCCGGTGCCCCTGAATCCGATCGGCACGCCGGGGCGGCTGAGGTTTTGGGCGGGGATGAGGTCGTAGAGAGCGCCGAGTTTTCGGTTGCCCTTCAGACCGTTGTGGGCATCGGGGTGGTGGGCATCGTCGAGGAGTTGGTATTCCAGCCCAATGCCATGGCCGGCCTGCTGGCTCAATGTGGGATCTACAAAATATTTGATGCCGCTGTTGGCGCCCTTGGTCAGTTTGAATTCGAGGCGGAAGTCGAAGTTGTGGAATTGGTCGACGGTTATGATGTCGCCGGGGCGGGGCTCTTCGTCATTGGTTTTGCCCCGGATGCAGAGGGTGCCATCGGCGATGTACCAGCCCGTTTCCGGAAAATCGGTGTGGAGAACGCTGCGCCAGCCTTCGGTGGTTTTTCCATCCCAGAGAAGGCGCCAGCCGTTTTGTTCTTCCCAGGGGGTGAGGGTGTTGGGTACCAGATTGAGTTCTTCTACGGCGGGATGCATGGCGGTGCGGGCTTTTTCCAGGTCGGTGGTTTTGATGTTGATGTTGCGCCAACGCACCTCTTTACCTTCCAGGGCGGGGTCGGATATGCTGTGTACCTGCAGGGCGATGAATCCTTCGGCGGTCCAATTGTCGGAGAGGTTGGTGGTGTTGACGCCGTTGAGCCATACGCGGATACTTGTCCCGACGGCTTCTATACGCAGGTGGTTCCATTGGGCCTGCCGGAAAGCTTTGCGGCCCCTCTCATTTTGCGAAAGCGGATAGAGCCAGCCCCGCCGCGACTCGTCGTAGATACCACCCGTGTAGGCCCTGGCACTGGGGTCAACCTCCACCTGATAGCCGTGAACGGCACCGTCGTAATAATCTTTTTTGCTTTGGCTCCGTATTTGGATACCGGAATTGAGCAAGGGGTCTATTTTTACTTCCAGTTCGAGAATGAAGTCGCTGTACAGAGTTTTGGTACAAAGAAAGCTATTGGGCGTATCGCGTTTGGATATACCGACGATTTCATTGCCGTCGATGCGAAATATTGCGGAGCCGTTTTTTTGTTCCCAGTTGCTCAAGTCACTGCCATTGAAAAGAGGCGTCCATTGATCCGTTTGCTGGGCACAGCCCGCCACTTGAAAAGCCAACGAAAAAAGAAGAATGTATTTCATTGAGTGCGGCATATGGTTGGTAAAAGCCACAAGATACCTTACTTTTAGCACTTCGATACACCACGAGTACCACAATGGATAACAAAGACAAAGATGCCATTTTGCTGGAAAGGATCAAACAAGGCGACGAAACCGCCTTCAAATCCCTTTTCGACAAATACTACCGGCTGCTTTGCTATACTGCCCATAAAGTTCTGCCCGACGAACACAAAGCCAAAGACATCGCACAGGAAGTCTTCCTTAGCCTGTGGAACAAACGCGATACGCTGACCATTCACACCTCTCTGCAAGCCTTCCTACGGAGAGCAACGGTCAATAAAACCATCGACTTCATCCGCTCCCAACGGCTCAACTTTGAGGAGTCGCCCGACCTGGGGGACGACCCCAACCGGCTGGACGAACAAATGGAATACGATGAGCTAAAAACCCTGATCCACCGCACGGCAGAACAATTGCCCGAACGCTGCCGAATGGTCTTTTTTATGAGCCGTTTTGAAGAGATGTCGCACAAAGAAATTGCATCGGCAATGAACATTTCTGAAAAAACCGTCGAAAATCAGATCACCAAAGCATTGAAGTTGCTGCGAAGTGCCGTAGCCCGCTACCGTTCTGCCACCAATGCTGTTTTTTTGGTCATCGCCAATTTTGTTTTGATGGCGTAGGGGAGAGGGGGGCTTTAGCCCGTCTAACGAATGCAAGTACCCGTCAAATAGCACCAATAGAAAATGAACGAAGAAAAATACACCGATTTGATATACCGCCAATGGCAGGGCAACCTGTCAGAAGCAGAACGCCGGACTTTGACCGAATGGTTGGCCGAATCGGCTGATAATCAGGCTGTTAGAGACGAAATCCTCCAATCATTGTCGGCCCTGGATGATTATGTCCCCGACTTTGAGGTGGACCTGGAAGCCGACTACGCCAAAGTAAAGGCGCGGATGGAGGCAACCACAGATACCCTCCCCGGGCGGGAAGCAAAAACGGCCCATTTGCCCCGACGCCGCCTATGGTTGCGCTGGGCGGCAGCAGCGGCCGTTTTGCTGGTAGTCGGTCTGTTCTTTTGGCAACAACCCCAGCCCGCTTTGGAATGGGTGACTCTCGAAACCAAAGCCGGCGAACAAAAGCAAATAGCCCTTTCCGACGGCTCTACCGTATGGCTCCACCACAACAGCCGGTTGATGTATCCTACCTCCTTTGCCCCCGACCAACGCTTGTTGAAGCTGACCGGCCAGGCTTTTTTTGAGGTGACGAAGAAACCGGATCAGCCATTCGTTATCCAAACTACCGATGCTTCGGTAGAGGTATTGGGCACTTCTTTCAATGTACGCTCCTATCCCGACGAGCCCACCTCGACAGTAACTGTCAAAACCGGAACAGTCCGTTTTAGTGCCAACGAAAACAGCGAAATACTCACGGCAGGCCAGGAGACCGTATTGTTCCGAACCTCCGGCGATATTATCCGGCCAAAAGTACCCGACCCCAACACCTTCGCCTGGCAAACGGGGCAACTCCAATTTAATGACACGCCGCTAAGCAAGGTTTTTGACACGATGGAAAAACATTTTGGGATAAAAATAACTTCCACCAACCCCGACCTCGCCAACTGTCACTTCAGCATGGGCACTCAAAAAACGACGGTTCACAAACTGTTTGACAACCTGAAACGATTCTATAAGATCAAGGTCGAACAAACAAATGAAGGTACATTTGTCGTATCTGAAGGCAAATGCCGGTGACCTATAGACCACTCTTTGGTTTAAATATGCTCTCGCAAAGCGGAACATTTGCAAATGTCGCCGCCCAACCAACCATTTCGGCCTTTTCCTGGCAAATCCATGTCAAAACATCTTTTTCCCGGTATCGCCGTATAAAAGTTTAGTAATTTGTATGCTCTTTTTTTTAAAGAGTTTTTTTTCAAAGTACTAAACCCATTTATGTGATGATGGCCCGAGTTGTTTTGAGGTTTCTGTTAGCTGCTTTTCCGCCCAACCGGTGGGCAGGGGGGCGGAGTTACTGGTGGGTGCTGATCTTATTCTTTTGTGGGGTCGGCGAGGTATGCGGCCAGCCATTGCTCGACAAAGTATACGATTTTGAAATAACCGACCAAACCCTTCCCGAATCCCTGTGGCAGCTCAGCAAATTATGTGGTGTGCCATTCGCATTCAACAACAATGATTTTACGGATCGTGAATATTCTTATGCCTTTCGGCAAAAACCACTGCGGCACATCCTCAACACCTTGCTGTACGAACCTGGATTTTCATTTACGTATGCCGACGGCCAATTGCTCATTTTCAAAAGACCTCCCCGCAAAATTACCCTCAGTGGCTACATTGAAGACGACGAAACCGGCGAACGACTCATCGGCGCCCACCTCTACGAACCCGTTTCTCGCAAAGGGGCTTTTACCAACGAGTATGGGTTTTTCAGTATCCGCCTTTCGGAAAAACATCCGCTTTTGCAGGTTTCCTATCTGGGCTACAATGGAGCTGTTTGTGATATCCGGGAGGTCACCCAGCGGCCCCTGGTCATAGCCTTAAAGCCGAGCAATACCTTACGGGAAATTATTGTTGTGGGAAAAGACAGCCTGGAGGAACAAGTCCCTTCTCTGGTTAGTAACAATGATTTTCCGACAACACAGGTCATCCAATCTCTACCCACCCTGGGAGGGGAGATCGACCTGATGCGCATCCTCCACCAGTTGCCCGGCACCCAGACGGGTACCGACGGCTTTGGGGGGTTGTATGTGCGCGGCGGCAATGCCGATCAGAATCTGGTGCTGTTCGACGGGGTGCCGATTTACAATCCCTACCACACCCTGGGCATCTATTCGATATTCGACTACCGGATGGTGCGCAAAGTGCGTTATCTTCGGGGGCAGTTTCCGGCGCGGTTTGGCGGGCGTATTTCATCGGTGGTAGATGTGCGTACCAAAGAGGGCAACAATAAGGCTTTCCACGGCTACGGTTCCATCGGGTTGGTCGCTACCCGGTTGGCCGCAGAGGGTCCCCTCCTCAAAAACAAAACTGCTTTTTTCCTAAGTGGTCGGCGTTCTCATCTCGATCCGTTTTTGAAATCTTATTCTAAAAAAGACCGCGCCGACGAAAATGCCAGCGGTTTTTACAATTACTCTTTTGGAGAGGTAGTCGGCAAGCTCAACCACGCCTTTTCTCCAAAGGACCGCCTCTACCTCAGTTTTTACGACGGTGGTGACAAATACCAAAACGAGAAAAAGTTGAACGATCGTTTTGGGACCCTGAGCCGCCAACTGGTCGAAACCCAACTGCTGAATTGGGGCAACACACTGGGCGTACTTCGCTGGAACCACCAATTCGGCGACAAGCTGTTTTCCAACACTACTTTTACATATAGTCGCTTTCACTTCGACTCGGACGAAACCTTTGAAGACCGGATTTTTGAAAACCAACAGGAAACCGACGATTACACTTTCCGGTCGGTGTACCGGTCGCGTATCGACAATGCTTCCGCAAAATTGGACCTGGATTACGTTCCCGATCACCGGCATTACATCCGCATGGGAGCCACTGTTGCGCGGCACCGGTTCACCCCCGGCATCATCAACCTGGAAGATACTTTTGGTGAGCTGCCCGACTCCCTACTCAACCCCACCGACATCAAAGCCTGGGAGGTGAATGGATATGCGGAAGACGAATGGCGGATCGGATCGCGTATCTTCGTCAATGCAGGGGTGTTCTGGTCTTATTTTTCGGTACGCGGACATGAATACGTATTGTTGGATCCGCGGATATTCATGAGTTGGCAGGCAAGCAAGTCGATGCGGTTTTTTCTTTCCTATTCCAAAATGAATCAATACCTACACGTACTCACCCGTACTGGCGCGGGCTTCCCCAACGATCTTTGGGTGCCTTCCACCAGCCGCATAAAACCACAACGATCACAGGTGGTTGACGGTGGAGCAGAATGGCAGTTCCGCCCAGGCTGCACGGTGACCGTCAGTGGCTATTACAAGACGATGAACCACCTACTCAATTATGCCGAGAGTGGGGGTGTTGGCCTCAATGATGACCTCATCAGTTCGACTAACTGGGAGGATAAAGTGACGGCAGGCAAGGGACACTCCAAAGGTGTAGAACTTTTGTTGAATTGGAGTGGCCCCAAAACCAGTAGCTGGCTGTCGTATACCTTTTCCGATACCCGCCGACAGTTTGAAGAAATCAACGATGGGGAGTCGTTCCCCTTTCGGTTCAACCTTATGCACGTCGTAAACCTGGCATTCGCCTACCAGCTTGACAAACGCTGGTCGGTAGGTGCCAACTGGAATTTCAGCAGCGGAAGCCACATCAACCTGGCCCTCCAGGAATGGCAGTACGTCCGGCAAAACGGGCAGCCCGATATTTTTTATTACTATCTGGGCAAAAAAAACAGCTACACCTTGCCGACCTACCACCGGCTCGACCTTTCGGGCAAATATCGCCACTCTACCGCCTGGGGCCAATGGTCGATCGACCTGGGCGTATACAACCTTTACAACCGAACCAATATCTATTTTATAAAGCCGGATTACGATCCCCTCACCCAAACCCGCGGATACAAAAGTGTGAGCCTGATACCGGTATTGCCATATCTGAGTTTTAACGTCGAAATATGAACATACGAATCTGTAATTTTTTGGTGGCATTGGCTTTCTTTTGTTCTTGCGAAAAAGACATTGAGCTCGATTTGCAGGAAGAACAAAAGCTGGTGCTGCTGTCCAATTTTTCGCCGGACAGTTTGTTTCAGCTCTACTTATCTACGACCGTCCCTGTCGTATCCTCCGGAAACAATCAGGTAGGATATCCCGATGACGCCGTTATTCAGCTGTACGAAGAAGGCTTGTATGCCGGTGATTTTGTTTACCAGCCCGGCAATGAGGAAAGCGTGCCCCGCTATGTTTTGGACAAAATTCCCGATGCCCGGACCAGCTATTCGATAACCGTCAATACGCCCACATTTACTCCATTGTCGGCCAGTGGTTTTATTCCCCAACGGGTGGGGATAGAAGAATTGGAGGTGCGGTCGGTCATGGTAGAGCCGGGCAATGATTATTTCGATTTTGTGAATATTGTAGTCCAATTAAAACCAGCCTTTGAAAAGCCCGATCCTTCCTATTTTCATCTGCTGGCCTGGCGCAACATCATTCAGTTTCAGATAGTAAATGGAGACACCCTCACCAGGATGTTTCGGGAAAACGTGGCTAGTTTATTGTCGGAAGATAAACGCCATACCAACTTGTTTCACGAAAGTGGCGTCTTATTCGACAACGAGGTATTTGATATCAGCCCGATGGGATTGACCGTTTTTCTAACTACATTTTACGATGCGGAAACGGAGCTAAAGACGCCGGTGTATGTGGAGTTGCGCCATGTAAGCGAAGACTATTATCTTTTCCACAAATCGGTAGGCGAACAAGAGATCGACAATTTTCGCGAAAGCGTACTGGCCACCCAACCGGTGTTGATCCACAATAACGTGTCGGGGGGCATCGGCAATTTTAGTGGTTACAATGTGGCGGTTGATTCGGTGGGGTGGTAGGATTACTCCTCCACAACCCCACTAACCCCGTCATCGATCCGCACCACCCCTCCCACCTGCTCAGCAAGCGATCGCTTTTTGACGGTTTCCACATAATGCCAGGAGGCGCGTATCCGGCTTGTATCAATTTCCAACAACAAATACCCGTGGTCGCAGATATTGCCGTATTTGAGGTGGGGATTGTTTTTGCGATAGGTATTCACAACGGCAGCGGCGGTGTTTCTGGGTTGGTGTTCGTCGTAGTTAGAGGAGGTAACGCTGGGCACAGCCAGTTCTGTAGCGATGGCGTTGGTAGCGGGGTCGGCTTTGTAGGCTGCAATGCTGGTGGGCACCTCAAAGGCCCAGCTGCAATGGGTGTCGCCGCTTACGATGAGGAGGTTGTCGATCTGGTGTTCGCGGATGTACCGGATGAGTTCTCTTTTTTCGGCCGGAAAGCCGTCCCAGGCGTCCATGTTGAGCGCTTGTTCCGTTTGGCCTTCTTTTCTTCTATCAAAATCCGAAAAGGTCACCTGGCTTCCAACGATCTTCCAGCGGGCTTCCGAACTGCTCAGCGATTTGGTGAGCCACTGGTATTGCTGATGGCCAAGCATGGTGCGGTTTTCGTCGAGGTACTCTTCGCTGTTGAGGTTCTCGACAGGGGCTGTACGACCTGCCAACCGCTCATCCAACAATAGTATTTCGGCCAACCTGCCCAAATGAATTTTCCGATACAACTGTCCCCCCACATTTTCCCGGATGGGCAGCCACTCGTAATAGGCCTGCCGGGCCGCTTCCCGGCGTTGGATGTAATCGCCGTCTTCTTCCTGGTGGTTTTGCGCCCCGGCTACAAAAGCATTGTTGGCAATTTCGTGATCGTCCCAAATGACGACAAAGGGATGCTGTTGGTGGACGGCCTGAAAATCGCTGTCGAGCCGGTACTGAGCATAGCGGGTGCGGTAGTCCGTGAGGGTGATGAGCTCCTTGTCGGGCAAATGGAACCGCCCCAGAGAAGGGTCGCCGTAGCCTTTGGCGGCGTATTCGTAGATGTAATCGCCGAGGTGAACGACGGCGTCAAGGTCGGCCTGGCGGGCCAGCAGGGCAAGGGCATTGTAGAATCCGGCTTCGTAATTGGTGCAGGTGATGAAGGCCACACGAGCGGAGTCGGCGTTGCGGGCCGGGGCCGTTTTGGTGCGCCCCGTTGCAGACTTCCGGCCTTTGCTGATGAAGTGGTAGTAGTAGTAGGTGTCGGGTTGGAGGCCAGTCACGTCCAGTTTAATGGTGTAATCGCGGTTGGGGTCGGCTTCGACGATTCCTTCCGCCACAATGGATGTCATAGCCCCGTCTGTGGCGACTTCCCATTTGACGGGGTTGTCGGTAGAGGATGTTTGTTCGGGGGTCAGTCTCGTCCATATAATCACCCGGTCGGAAAGCGGATCGCCCGAAGCCACGCCGTGGTAGAATGGCTGTAATTCGGAATTGTATTGTTGAGAAAGTTGACTTTGGGTGGTTTTGTTGGACGGCATTTGCTCGCAGGCAAAAATGAACAACAGCAAAGAAAGAAGAGGGAGGCTTGTTTGTAATTTCATTGTTGAAAAATTGTGTACTTCTTGTCGATTATTCAATGTTCATAATTCCGTTCATCACCTCTTCCAACTGCTCGGCCCCGATCCGGTTCATCAGTATTTTCTTGTCGCGGTCGAGGATGTAGATGCGGGGCGTGGATTCGACGTGGTAAATGTTCATAAATTTGGTGGAGTAGTAGGGGTCGGCGACGTTGATCCAATCCGTGGCTTGGTGTTTTTGTAGCAATTCGGCGCAAGTCGGTAGGTCTTTATAGTATTTGGTGGTGGCAGCGTATACTTCGACGCCTTTGTCTTTGTACTTTTCGTAAAATTCGACCATTTTAGGCATGGCTTTTTTGCAGGAGGAGCAGTCGGGTTTCCAAAAGAAAAGGATGGTATAGGCGGAATCGACCTGATGCAGGGGGATGGTTTTTCCAACCACGAAACGATGGTGTTCGTTTGGTTCGTCTTTGCGGGCCAGGGTGGCTTCCACGTCGAATTGTTTCATGGCCATGTCGGGGGCAATTTGGCCGATGAGGGTGGGCCTGGCTTTGTCGGCCGCAGTGATGGCTTTGGTTTGTTCTTCTTCGGGCAAAAAAGGAGTTCGTCCCTTTTTGATGTACTGTTCGACCAGGTGGACGTAGACGGCGTCGTGGCCCACTACTTTCATTTTGCCGTATTTGTTGACGTTGCTGATGAAGTAATACCGGAACAGGGGTTCGTCTTTTTCTATCATGCCCAGCACTTCGTCGAGGCCCTTGGCTATGGAGTCGGGTTGGGGTACCACCAGTTTGTCCTGGTAGAATTGGACCATTCCATTGAACGCTTTGGTGCGGAAGAAAGCCGTGTCGTTGCGGATGGAGTCGAAATAATGATCGCGGCGGTAGAGGTATTGTTGGCGGGCGACTTCTTCGTCGGTGCCACTGAAGGTAGGTATATCGATGGTTTGCTGGGAGCGCAGGATGGAGGCGGTGAGCGTGTTGGGGTGCTTTCGCAAAATGGTTTGTTGATGTTCTTTGATCTGCTCGTTTAGTTTTTTCAGTTCTTTTTCGACTTCTTCATGGGGTTCATTGGCTTCTTTTCTTGAGTGGACCAGTTGGCGCAGACTGTCTGTCAATGGCCTCAACGTGGTTATGCGGTGGATGTAGTCATTGAAAAGAGTGTTGTCTATGGAGCCTTCAAACTGAAGGGTGGAAAACAAGTCATCGACGTCGCCTTTTATGGTAAATTTCTGATCGTGGGCATTGACCAAAAACTCCAGTCCCCGGTTGTCGGGTGCCAGTACAATGGCGTACATGCCGGGCCGGAGCAGGTCTTTACTTTTATAAATAAAACGACCTTTTTTATCGGCGACGATAGAATCGCGGATGTACAATTGATCGGCCAGATAATAAGCCAGCCGCACCTGGGCTTCGGGGTAATTTTTCAGTTCAACGGTGATCTGGCATTGGGTTGCGGCAGGTTCTGCAATCAGCATCTGGCCCCACCACACCCACATAGAAAAACAAAATAGCTGTATCATATTCATACCTCAAAAATATCATTTTTACCCCATTCCAACCTCTCGTAGATGATTCTTTGTCAGCAATTCTTAATTTGAAAATAGCTGACTCTGCTGGTTTCGGATGCGCTCAACCAGCGGATAGTTCGCTGCCTGAGCCAAGCCGAAGGCCGCGGGCACAGTATCGATCAAATCAGCACCGTGAATGCATGTCCCGAACTAGTTTCGGGATCAGCATATCACCAACCCCCTAAAAACCAACACATTAGCCCCTCAACGAAGCCAATTTAGCAAAAGCGGGCAAAATATTGTACCTTAGTATAATTTTTAATTTATCTTTGATGTTATAAGGCAAACAAACAGCCTGTAGCTTAACTGAGCCCTGCTTCCTCTTCCATCCCAACGACATATCGATCTAACGAATATAGTTGTCCGACCCAAAACGGCCACCAAATCATCATCACATTTTTTCATCCGCGTTTCAAGGACGATGAACCGTCATTTGACCTATGCAAAATAACTGTACCTCATTGCTGTTTTTTATCCTGCTGTTGACATGGACCAGCTCGTCGTGTACAAAAAAGGAGACCATCACCATTCCCGACAACGAGCCCTCTCCCATCCTTTCTGTCGAGCAGATCCGGATCGAAAACTACATCAACCGGGTATTCATCGATCTGATCGGACGGGAACCCCTCGACGTGGAAATGGACCAAAAAGTCGACCAGCTTAAACAATCCGGCTTCACTGCCCCGGCACGCGAAACCCTGATCTCCTCCCTGCAAAACGACGAATCCTTCATCGAGGGCGACACATCCTACAAGCAGGCTTACCACCAAAACCTCTACAACCTGGCCAAAATACGATGCCTCGAAGGAGCATCCGACGCCTTTATCAACGAATTCATCGAGGGCAACGACTCCGAAGAAGCCATCCAAAGATTAACAGCCGTCCTAAACGCCCGAAAAGATATGCAACAGGGGCACATCAGCTACCACCAACTTTTTGCAAGGGTCATCTACAACGATGTCTACGACGAGATCAACATGAATACCTTCAACTTCGTCAATGCCACTTTCGACAACCTCCTCTTCCGCTTCCCAACCAATGCAGAACTGCAAGCCGGTTTCAACATGGTGGAAGACAACCTGCCGGAAACGATTTTCGGACAAACCGGACAAAACAAAACCGACTACGTCAACATCATCACCGCCTCGGTCGAAATGAGCGAAGGACTTATCATCTGGGCCTACAACCAACTGCTGGCCCGAAACCCGACAACAGAAGAAACAATCGAATTGCTCGACAATTTTCACACCGGTCAGGACTTCAGCGCCATCCAACTGCACATCATGTCGTCGGATGAGTACGCCAATTTTTGATTCATTGAAAAAATAACAATATGCGCTCAAATCACACCATACCAGCAGTTTTCTTTTTCGGAATACTATTGTTGTTTTCCAATTGCAAAGAAGAGTCCTACATCTACGAAGTCAACGAAGTAACCATCGGCTCCAACCCCAGTGATGACAAAAAGCAAAAAACAAACGAACAGTATATCAACATCCTCTACGCCAACCTCTACCAAAAAGCCCTGAGTCCCAACAAGTTGTACGAACTGAGCAGCGTCATCCAATCCATTGGCGACAAGCAGGTGGCCTACGAAACCATCGTCGCCAAAATGTTGAACGATCCGGAGGTGGTCCTTCCCACCGCCCAGGAAATGCGCGCCGACCTCGGAGGGTTCATCACCGAAACATACAAACGGTTCTACGTCCGCCTGCCCAGCGAGGCGGAAAAGTCATACTTCGTCAATTTTCTGGAATCGCATCCCGACATCGAACCCGAACACGTATATTTTTCTATGGCTACCTCCAATGAATATTATTATTACTGACGCCAGCGCATTTGCCGAAAGGCAGCAGGCAAAACTAAAAATGGAAGCTCTTCCAAACTTAACAATAAAATTACACCGACCTATGAAAAGACGGTCCTTTCTGAAAAAAACGAGCCTGACGGCAGCATCAGCTTTCGCAGTGCCTTATATATTGCCCTCTGGCCGGCTTTTTGCCAAAACCGGAACCACCACCGCCAACCACGTCGTATTTGTATTGTTTGCAGGAGGTGTGCGCCAACAGGAGTCCATGCTCAAACGCTATTTGGCCGAAAGCCAAAACCTCGACATCGAAGGCAACATCATGTACAACATCCTGCCGGGAGATGCCCCCGAGATCAAGATCGTCTATGGAGTAGATACCGTCGACGGCCAACCAGGTGGCCAGCCCATCGATCCCATTTTACAAACCCCGCTCCAATTGCAGGGTACCCTCTTTCCGGAAGTGCGATACAGCACCGGAGGTACGGGGCATTATGGCGGACTCGTCACCGGCGTATCGGGATACTACGGCGTCACCCAGGGCCTGACCAGACGCCCGCTCCATCCCACCATTTTTGAATACCTGCGCCGACATTCCGACGCAAAAGGCACCGACGTATGGTTCATCGGCAACGGCATCGGCAATTCGGTCCCACTGCTCAACCATTCCGACCACAGCAACTACGGCTCCCAGTACGGCGCCAACTTCTTTGCCCCCACCATCACCTTTGGCGACGAAGGAGAAGAACACCTCAAAGGGTTCAAAGTATACCACCCGGAAGAAGAATTGGACCCCATGACCAAAATGAGGCTCTTCCTCAATCAGAACTTTTCGCACCACGGAGGCATGATCCCCAACCTCAACAATACCGAAGAGGAAAAAGAAGACATCAAAGCCTTCATCAAAAATACCTTCGAAAGGCTCGATAACGGCCAGATCAACTTCCCTCCGATACAAGACAACGACGACCTCAAAACCATCGGCTACGCCACCGAAGTACTCAAATGGTTCCAGCCAAAACTGACCGTCATCAACATGAGCTCCGTCGACTCCTGCCACAGCAGCTATACCGCTTACCTCCAAAGCCTCCACCGCGCCGACCACGCCGTGGGCCACCTCTGGAAGGTTATCCAAAACGACATCCCCGCCATGGCCGACAACACCCTGATGATCGTCATGCCCGAACACGGCCGCAACTACGAACCCAACGGCATACTCGACGAAAACGACTGGTTTGCCTTCGACCACGACGGCGACGCCAACTCCCGACGCATTTTCACCCTGATGGTCGGCCCTTGTGTCGAACCCAACCTGATAGTCGGCAACCCCAACAACCCCATAGGCGAAGCAGCAGACGTGGTACCCACCATCGCCGACGCACTGGGCATCAAAAACGAAGTGATGGCAGGGGGGCTGATCTCTCCCGGCGCAATGTCTCTATTTGACCGAATCTGATCGCATTGTCATGAAAAATATTACAACAACAATATTACGTTTTTCAGTTTTGGTGGCAATGGCCATCCTGCTGGCGTCTTGCACTAAAGAAGAGCACGTCAATCCCTACGACCTGCAGGAGGGCGGCAACACCCCGCAAGACTCCACCACTCAGCTCGACCCAACCAGTTTTGGTGGCTTACACGCCCGCATTTTCAGGCCCACCTGCGCCAATTCCGGTTGCCACGATGGTACTTTTGAACCCGATTTTCGAACCATCGAAAGCAGCTACAACACCCTGGTCAACCACCCCATCATAAAAAACAATCCGCAGGGAAACTATGAGTTGCGCGTAGTGCCGGGCAACCCCGACGCCTCCGTCCTCATGGCCCGGCTGACCTTCGACATCGATGGCAACTCCGGCATTATGCCTCTTGTCGTCGATCCGGGCTCCGACTGGAACGATATGGCCGATACCCACATCCAAAACATACGCACCTGGATACAAAATGGCGCCAAAGACCTGTTCGGCAACCCGCCATGACCCTTGAGCTTCAAAACCTGGCAAAAGCATGCAAAAATACATCAACATAATACTCGGACTCGCTCTGATGGCAGGGGCTTGCACCAAAATTTCTGACGAACCGCAATTCGACCTCACGCCGGCCATTGTGATCGACAGTATCTCGGCAGACACCATCGTCGAGTTTGAAGAAGCACTCATCGTAACCCTTACTTACGAAGATGGCGACGGCGACCTGGGCAACCCCGACCCCAATGTAAACTCCTTGTTTGTAAAAGACCAGCGACTCGAAATGCAGGACGAATACTACGTCTATCCCCTGGCCCCTGTCGGGGAAAACATATCCATTACCGGCAAACTGACCGTCGAACTCAACACGACCTTCATCCTCGGCAACGGTACAGCTGAACAAACAAAATTTACCCTCTACCTCGTCGACCGCGCAGGCAACAAAAGCAATGAAGTCACCACCGGGTTCATCACCATTGTCAAACCATAACCCCCCATTTATTTTGAAACGCACGATATACAACGTCTTATGGTTGCTGTTGTCGGCTGGTTTGACGACCGCCCAGCCCACCTACAATATGTCGAACCAAACGGTAGACGATTGCAAAGGCTTCCTGCTCGACAGCGAACAGGGCGACATTGGCGGCACCTACGACCACAACGAAAATTACACCTTTTCCATTTGCATCCCCGGCGTCCAGCAGATCACACTCAACTTTACTTCCTTCTGCACCGAGCTCGATTTCGACTACATGCGTTTTTACGATGGGCCCGATACCCTCTCCATGCAGATCGGTCCAGCTTACACCGGCGACGCCGACCCGCCCCCCATCACCGCCTTCAGTGGATGCCTGACGGTCAACTTCATCAGCGATGCCAGCGTGACCTGCGACGGGTGGAACGCCTGGTGGTGTGTCGACCCCATCATCCCACCCCCGCCGGAGATATTGCCTATGGCCAACGTGCCCTGCGAAAGCAACTCCCTGACCATCCAGTTTGCCGACCCGGTACCCTGCGACTCGGTCTATGCCACCGCTTTCCAGGTAGTTGGGCCCCAATCGCCCAATGTGGTTTCGGCCACCCCCGCTCCCTGTATAGGAGGTATGACCACCTCCGTTGTGCTGACGCTGAGCAGCCCCATCGAAGCAAGCGGCGACTACACGGTCTATTACTACAGCTACTATTCCGATCCCTGCCTGGAAGCTGTACCACTGGTTTCTACGGTCGGTTTTTCGGTGGTAGACTGCCCGCTTTTTGTCAGCCTCAGCTCCGATGCCGATCCCCTATGCGAGGGCGACTGCACCCTTCTGACCGCACAGGCCTCGGGCGGCGAAGAAGGCACTTACACCTATACCTGGATGCCCGCCTTGCCGAATACGGCCATCGTAGAGGTTTGCCCTGCATCTACGACCACCTACAACGTAACGGTAACCGATGCATTGGGAGCTACTTCCGAATCGTCTTTGACCATCTCTGTAAATCCGGCACCTGTTATCGACCCCGACAACCTTTCCATCTGTCAGTCAGAGGATCCCTTTTTCCTTTCGGCAAATCCGGCAGGAGGCACCTGGTCGGGAAGTGGGGTCGCCGATGAAAATACCGGCTACTACGATCCAGGGTTGGTCGACGATCTCAATGACGTGGTGACCTATACCGACAACAACGGCTGCACCGCTCAACTGAATATCGACTTCCTGGCCCTCGACGAAGGCACCGACGATGCCGCCTGCCCCGGCTCTACCCCATTTTATGTGTCGGGAGGAATGCCACCCGGCGGTACCTGGAGCGGTACCAATATTGCGCCCGACGGACTGTTTACCCCGCCCGCCACCGCCGATAGCTTTTTGGTGACCTACACCCATCCCAACGGATGCGCCGGCAGCAAATGGATACACGTAGCGGATATTGTAATGCCAATGTTGGATACGCTATGTCAATCTTTAGACCCCTTTGTACTACCAGTTACACCAGTCGGTGGCATTTGGTCAGGACCCGGCATTACCGATCCCGAAACGGGATACTTCGACCCCTCGGAAGCCCAGGCCGGGGCCAATCTTTTGTACTACGACATCAATGGCTGCACCGATTCAATGGTCATTGATATAAAAGGCATTTTTGCCGGTGGCAATTTTTCAGCTTGCCCGGAGCAGGCTCCCTTCATCGTACCAGGCAACTGGGGGCCGACCGGAGGTATATGGACCGGACTCGGCATCATCGATTCCATAACCGGAATGTACGACCCCAATTTGCCAAACGGTACCAACGACACGTTGACCTTCACTGTCGATGGATGTGTTGCTACCCGGCTGGTCCGTGTCCGCCAAACGAATATTCTTCAAAATTCGCCGCTGGTATTTTGTATCGGTGACGAGGAGTTGATCTTGCACCGCGACTATCTGGACTTTGTACCTTGCTGCGGAGTATGGTCTGGCCCTGGCGTTGGCTATAATGGTGATGATTATTATTTCGACCCCGATCAGGCCGGCCCCGGCAACCACCTGCTGTACTACGACAGAAATACCTGTACCGATAGTATGGAGGTGATCGTTGGGGCCACCCCCATCATATCACCGCTGACCATTTGCGAAGAAGAATTGCCGGTAACGCTGTCCGGTTCTGAGCCCGGCATATGGTCGGGGTCCGGCATTGTGGATGAAATAAATGGTATATTCGACCCCGGAGCAGCCGGGTTGGGTGACCATACCATTTATCTCGAATCGGTATGGGGATGCGTGGGCCAACAGACGATCCACGTTTTTCCAATGGAAATCGCATCTATTGAAGATATGCCGTCGTATTATTGTTATAAAGACACCGTGGTGATCGTTCCGGTCAACCCGGCCGGAGGAGCTTTATTTGTCAACGATCAGCCAGCCACTTATTTCAATCCGGCCGAATCGGGAGAAGGGGTACATCGCATTCGCTACGAGATCGGCGCCGGTGAGTGCTTTAGTGCCGACAGTATTTTTGTGGAGGTGGGGGCAGCGCTGGCTCCTCAGGCAGTGGCTGATGCCGATACGCTCTGCCACGGCCACAGCACCACCATCACCGCCAGTGTGGACGGAGGCACAGGCGACAACATCGTCTATACCTGGAATCAAGGGTTGGGCTTTGGCAAAACGCATTTTGTGACCCCACAAGCTGGCCTTACGGTGTATACCGTGTCGATACAGGATGGATGTTCCGATCCGGTTACGGCCGCACTGCCTGTTTGGGTACACCCACCCATCCAGGCTGCAATAGAAACGGGAGAGGCGGTTTGTTTTGAAGACAGCACCTACGCCACCGTCAACGCTTTTCCGCAAGGGGATTACGACTACCTTTGGGATACCGATCCTCCCACTCCTGGCGAATACCTCTACAGCTATCCAAGCACCTATGAAGTGGCGATCACCAACCTGGAAACGGGCTGTGTGGAGCACCTGGAAGTAGAGTTACCAGGCTATGACCTGCTGACCGCCAATTTCGACATTGCCCCGAACGAGGATTGCATATCCATCATCGACCCCGACATACAAGTGATCGACTACAGTGTAGGAGCCACCGGCGGTTATTGGAACTTTGGCGACGGGAGCCCCAATCAGCCTTATCATTTTGGGGCCAACATTAGCCACTCGTATGCGGATACCGGCACCTATGTCATTCAGCTTTATTTGGAAAACGAAGGCAATTGCGTGGCTACCCACGAATTGACGCTTTGTGTGGAACCCACGTTCCGGCTGTTTGCTCCCAACGCCATGACTCCCGACTACAATGGCTACAACGATGTGTTTCGCTTCAAAGGCCGGTTTATTTCCTCCATCGAATGGCAGGTGTTCAACCGCTGGGGAGAACTGATCTTCACCGGTCAAAGCCTCGATGATGAATGGGACGGGACGCACAAAGGGCAGTTGGTGCCCCAGGGCGTGTATGTCTACCTGGCGAAATACGTCCCTCAATACGAAGGAGTGGCCCGCACAATGAAGGGGTTTATTACGGTATTGCGGAATTGATTTGTAATTTTATCTCCAATGGTAGGTATGAAATATGTATTACACTTCAGTTGGTTATTGGGCGGTATGTTGTGCCTTTTTTTCTCTTCCTGCAAAGACAACGATACCATCAATATCCGCAGCTTTTATTACCCGGTAAATCAGCTATCGGAGGGACTGATTTACGAATACCACCCTGTCAACAACGACAGTTTTCCCAAAGAATATTGGTTTTTTAAAAGCATTCAGACCGATACGGCCCTGTATTTGACAGGAACCTATTACGACGAGTTTTTCGCCGTTCGGCAATTTTTTCGCAGCGAAATCGTTTCCAACGGCGTCTTACTAACAGACCTCTTCATCAGCGAAGTAGACAGCGCCGGACAACTCACACAACACCCCGCCGAGGTCGTTTACGGCAACGTTTTTCCCTTTGAAGTGCGCGACTCCGGTGGTATATTCCTCATGCAACTCAAATGGAATTTCAGCGACGATCCGCCTGTTTCTACCACCCTTACCCGCAATAGGCGGTACATAGGAAAGCGTTCTTATCCGGTAGAAGGCCAACCCAACGATATAGTCGCTTTCCATCTCCGCGAAGAGGTCGACGATAAAAACCAGGGCAGTTGGGTGAAAGAATACGAGGGCCTGGAATATTACGCCCTCAACATAGGCTTGGTCTACTACAAAAAAGAAATCGATAACCAGTTTGTACTCGAATATGCATTGCGAGACCGTTACACCATGGACATTTTTGAAAGTCGTTTCCGGAAACGCCTGGAAGAGACGGTGGAATAGCCTGTTGTGTACGGCTACCCTTCTTTGTTTTACAACAATACATTTACACGCCCAGGTCTATCCCCCCGATTTGCTTTGCGTAAAAAGCGATACCATTGTATGGGACTTGCCCACCAATACCTGCGGGCCTTTCAACAGCTACCTTCTCTACGCCAGTACGGACGCAAGCGGACCTTATTTTGTACTGGCCACCATCACCGACCCCTCGCAGACCACCTATTTCCACGACAATGCCAATAATATGCTCTGGTACTACTACCTGACGACGGATGCCGATTGTCCGGGTGAGCCCGTATTGGCGTCAGATACACTCGACAATCAGCCTCCGGCCATCAGTCCACTGGTTTATACCGATGTGCTGAATGGAAAAGTACTCCTGCAGTGGACGCCCAGCCCCTCGCCGGAAGTAATTGGCTACATCATTTACCGGGTAACCGAGATCGGCACCATACCCATCGACACGGTCACCACCATTACTTACTACGACCTGGGAAGCGAGCCCACCTTACAGGCCGAAAACTACTATGTAATCGCGCTCGACGCCTGTGGTAATACAAGTTTGCTGGCCGACCCCCACCGGACCGTTTTGCTCAGTGCCCAATCTAATAGTTGCGATCAAAGTTTTGATCTCCAATGGAATTTGTATGAGGGCTGGACGGCCATCGAACGACAGGAAATATGGGTGGGCCTTGACGGAGCAACACCGGAACTGGTCAAAACGCTCGGATCTTCCGATACCAGCGCAGTGATCGATGTGCTGGTAGATGGCGCGGTGTATTGTATGACCATCAAAAGTTACGACGTCACTACCGGACTCGTTTCCAGCTCCAACGAAGTATGTACAACGGCTGACATCGTCGCTCCTGTGCGCGACCTCCTTTTAAAGAATGTGACCGTTACCTCCAACAATACAGTGGATCTGCTGTGGCAATGGAATACCGATGCAGAACTGCTCAGCACGGACATTCTCTCCACCACTTCTTCTACTGACGTTTTTAGCATAGTAGAAACGCTGTCTCCAGGTAGTCCGCTTTCGCTAAACAATACCTACACGCATTCTATGGCAACTCCGACCAGCGGCCCTATTTACTACCAAATACTAACCCGTGATATTTGCGACAGCACCAGATTCTCGAATCAGGGTACCACCATTTTTTTAAGCGGTTCGGCTACCGGCAGCCTAAAAAATCAATTGCAATGGACACCTTTCATGCTTGGAAATGCAACGATTAACCACTATGAAGTATTTAGATTGGATGAGTCCGGAACGCATACTCTTGGGCAGGTAGCAGCGGATGTATACACCTTACTGGACGGTGTCGATCCCCGAAAAATGTCGGAATCCAATGTATGCTATTATGTAGTAGCCGAAGCAGTAATGACTTTGCCAGACGGAGGCTCGGAAGTGGTCTACTCTCAATCGAACACCCTCTGTATACAACAACCCACTACCATCTTTACACCCAATGCCTTTGCACCCAACGGCATCAATAATGAATTCAAACCACTCCTCCGTTTTGGGCAAACTGCCAACTATCAGATGACGATTTGGGACCGCTGGGGGCAAAATTTGTTCGAGACCAACGATATCGATGTGGGGTGGACGGGCCGCAAGGGATTCGTCGAGTACCCAATGGGCGTCTATACTTACCAGATCAAAGTGGTACAACCCGATGGTCAGGTAGTAGAAAATTCAGGAGTGGTGGTATTGGTGCGGTAGTCTTTTTGATCTAAACTCTCTCCTTCGCTGACCACGGTTGGCATCAAAACTCCCAGTTGAACTTATCCAACCCAACAAGACTTTCCCGAAGCAGGTTGATGCAGCTTTTAATGTCGTTTTTATGGGCCATTTCGATGGTCTGATGCATATTCCGCAAGGGAATGGAAATGGCTCCGGTGATGGCGCCCTTTTTTCCGTAGCGCTGAATGCCGGCGGTGTCGGTTCCGCCCCTGGGTAGTATTTCCGACTGCCAGGCGATTTTCTTTTTGTGGGCTGTTTCCTTCAGATAATTCACCATGCGGTAATCGCTGATGGCACTTCCATCCAACAATTTTATGGCAGCACCTTTGTTGAGGCGGGTCACCATCTCATGGGCCTGGGCGCCTGGCACATCGAAGGCAATGGTCACGTCGAGCCCAAACCCAAAGTCAGGATCAATGAGGTGCGAGGAGGCGATGGCACCACGCAAACCGACCTCTTCCTGCACCGTAAAAACGGCGTAAACATCATAAGGCGGCTTTTTCTTTTGGAGCTCTTTCAGCACTTCCAACAATATAAACACGGAAACGCGGTTGTCCATCGATTTGGCGTTAATGCAGTCGCCCATTTCGATGAGGTCGCCCTTTCGGGTTATGGGATCGCCGATGGCTACCTGCTTTTCCAATTCTTTTTTGGGCAAACCCGTATCGATGAAATAATCTTCGATGGGCAGGACTTTTTTGCGCTCTTCGGGCTTCATCAGGTGGATGGGTTTGCAGCCCATAACGCCGGCAATGTCTTTTTTGCCGTGAACGATGACGCGTTGTGAGGTCAGCGTCTTGGGATCGAAACCGCCGAGGGGGTGGAAGCGTATGAAGCCGTCGTCGTCGATGTGGGTCACGATGAATCCGATCTCATCCATATGAGCTGCCACCATCACTTTTTTGTCTTTTTTACCTTTTTTGATGGCAATCACGCTGCCCAACGGATCGATTTGGACTTCATCGACGAGAGGTGTCACTTCTGCCACAACCAATTGGCGGATTCGTTGTTCAAATCCAGGTGCGCCAGGGGTTTCACAAATCTTTTTGAGGAGTGATACGTTAATCATGGGAATGCTGTGTTATTGTGCAACCGGTCTTTGGGAAAGTACCCTGTTGCAGTGGTTCATGGAATTTTTTACCTGCCAGCAACCATTCAAAAAGATACTTGCAGGCAGTGCGACAACAGCAAATGTACAGTTTTTAGCAACAATAAAAAATTAACTTGCGCATTTGCATTGGCTTTAGCTGACCGTAACGACTCTCAAGGAGAGTAGGTTAGCTAAAACCAATGAGTGTTAAAATGCGTAAATTATTTTTTGTGTAATACTTAATGAGAATTGAACCCATTTTGCGTGTAAGTAATCCTCTTTTTTTAAGTTAGCGCATTATTTGGATCGACCCCCTAACTTTCAACCAAAACCGTCTATGCTTAAAAAACTAGCCGGCGAAACCGCTATTTACGGTGTCAGCAGCATCCTGAGCCGATTGCTCAATTACGTGATCCTGACGCCGTATTTCACCTATGTTTTCCAAACGGGGGAGTACGGCGTAGTGTCGGAAATGTACACCTATGCCGCTCTGCTGATGGTGTTGTTTACCTATCGGATGGAAACGACGTTTTTCCGCTTTGGATCAGACAAGCAACACCGCGACCGCGCATTTTCCACCGCAGCCTGGTCGCTGATTGTCAGCACCTTTATTTTTGTCGCATTATTGTTATCCATATCTCAAAATCTGGCTAATTGGTTGCAGTATCCCGATCACAGAGACTATGTGATCTGGTTTATTTTTATTGTCGCATTCGATGCCCTGGCGGCCATTCCCTTTGCGCGGTTGCGGCTGGAAAACCGGGCAATCCGCTTTGCGGTACTCAAAACGCTGGGCATCCTCGTCAACATTGCCTTTATCTTTTTTTTCCTGGAGGTCTGTCCCTGGCTGATCGATCAGGGCTTTTCGGCGATCGAATCCTTCTTCGATCCCAACAACCGGATCACCTATGTTTTTCTGGCCAACCTGTTTGGAAGTGGCGTTGTATTTTTATTGTTATTGCCTGAATTCCGTCGGCTTGAAATGGTATTCGACCTCACCTTGTGGCGCCGTATGATCGTCTACACTTTTCCGTTGATGGTGGTGGGGCTGGCAGCGGTCATCAACCAACTGTCCAACATCCCATTGATGAAGACCTTGCTTCCCTATGGCCTTGAAGAAAATAAGAGCCAAATGGGGATATACGGCGCCTGCTTCAAGATCGCCATTTTGATGAACCTCTTTATACAGGCATTCAACTACGCAGCCGAGCCTTTTTTCTTCCGGCATGCTTCGCGCAGCGATTCCCGTAGTATATATGCTCAGGTGGGCCAGGCATTTGCCCTGGTGGGGAGTTTTGTTTTTTTGGCCATCATGATGTACCTGGAGGTCATTCAGTATTTTATTGGCGAAGATTTTCGGGAAGGGCTGTTGGTGGTTCCGATTTTGTTGATTGCATTTTTATTGTTAGGGCTTTACTACAATTTCTCAATTTGGTATAAACTGACCGACCGAACCCGCTTCGGAGCCTATATTTCACTGGTGGGGGTGGTAGTCACGCTTGCGCTAAATTTTTTACTGATCCCGCAGGTCGGATACGTCGGAGGAGCATGGGCGGTGTTGGCCTGTTATGGCGTAATGGCCGCACTTGGATATTTGCTGGGCAGACAATACTACCCGGTCCCATACCCTATTGGCAAAATGATGTTGTACATCGGTTCAGCCGTTTTGATTTACCTGATCCACCAACAAATGGCAGTCGCATCTATTGCCGCTCTTCCGGTCAGGTTGTTGATCAATACGGCATTTCTTGCGACCTGGGCAGGGAGTATTTTCCTGTTGGAAAAGAAATCCATTTATGGTCTTTTGAAAGGTCAGTGACTCTTGAAATGGCATCCGTCGAGTAGCCTTTATCCGGGTATTATGTGCCTAAATCATGCTTTAAGTCACCAAAACTGGTTATTTTTGAGTAGATTTGGCGACTTATACCTTTAAATATCATGAAAAATCCAGTAATAGGACGAAAGGACGAGCAACTCCTGCTCCAGGAAACGCTCACCACTACTGAAGCAGAATTGGTAGCTGTGGTGGGGCGCCGAAGAGTTGGAAAGACCTTTTTGATAAATGCGGTTTATGAGAGCCACATTGTTTTTCAACTCACCGGAATTCAAAAAGGGAAGATGAAGAGACAGTTGAAAAATTTTGCCAAAATGTTGAAGCGATTTTCAAAAGACAGTGTTTGGAACAAACCTACTCCTGATGATTGGTTCGACGCATTTTCGCAACTGGAAGAGTTTCTGCAACCTCGTCTGGAAAAAGGAAGGAAAGTTGTTTTTTTAGATGAAGTTCCCTGGATAGCTACTCATAAATCTGAATTTTTGAGTGCGTTTGACTCTTTTTGGAATAGTTGGGCCTCCCGCCAAAACCTGGTGGTAGTCATTTGCGGATCAGCAGCATCATGGATTGTACAAAAAGTAGTAAAAGACACCGGTGGACTGCACAATCGAATTACCCGATACATTCATCTGGAGCCTTTTACACTTGCAGAAACAGAAGCCTATCTTAAAAGTAGAAACATTCATTTTACCCGATACCAAATCGTCGAATTGTATATGGTAATGGGCGGTATCCCTCATTATCTCAAAGAGGTAAGAAGGGGGAAAAGTGCCATACAAAACATTGACGCCATTTGTTTCTCAAAAACGGGACTGCTGCGAAATGAGTTTTTAAAACTATATCCGGCATTATTCAGGTTTCCCGAAAATCACATCGCCATTGTCAGGGCATTGGCTACAAAAAGAAATGGAATGAGCAGAAGCGAAATCATAGAGACTGCTCAAACGCCAAATGGGGGTTCAACAACCAAAGCACTGGAAGAACTGGAACAATCTGGTTTTATCACCTCTTTTCATCATTTTGATAAAAAGAAAAAAGAACAACAGTTTTTGCTTACCGATGAGTTTTCACTGTTCTATCTTCATTTTATGGAAGACACCAGCAATGAAGGCATCGGCACCTGGCAGTTTCTTAGCCAAACACAAACATACAGGTCGTGGAGTGGTTATGCCTACGAAACCATTTGCCTGAAGCACCTGCCACAAATAAAAAAAGCACTGGGAATTTTTGGTGTCTATTCTAAGTCTTCAACTTTCTATAAAAAAGGTACTGACCAAACCCCAGGTATCCAAATCGATATACTCATCGACCGCAATGACAATGTCATCAATCTGATAGAGGTGAAATTTTATAACAAAACATTTTCCATTTCAAAAGAATTTGCCGATAAGCTGCGAAATAAAAAATGGATTTTCGAAGAAACAACAAAAACAAAAAAAATGATCATGCTGACCCTTATCACCACATATGGGGTGAATACCAACCAATACAGCCTCGAACTGATAGAACAAACTCTGACACTCGACGATCTATTCGACTGAACAAAAAGTCCAACCCTACCTATTGGCAAAAGCAATCGTAGCCAGACTAACCTTGGTACCGGGAACCGCCAGCACCTTTTCCGCACAGGCTTCCAGAGTAGCCCCTGTTGTCAACACATCATCTACAATGAGTACGTGCTTGCCTTGCAACTGCTCCGGTTGGCTCACCAGGAATGCTTCCCGCACGTTGGCCAGCCTTTCCATCCTTGTTTTTCGGGTTTGAGTAGGGGTATGTTTGGTTCGAACCAAAACATTTTTCCGCCAGGGAATATCCATTTTTTCCGAAAGGCCAATGGCAAACATATCAGATTGATTGTAGCCCCGCTTGTATTCTTTTTTAAGATGCAACGGCACGGGGAGAATGAGGTCGATGTTCTCAAACCCTTTTCCCACCAGCAGGTCTTTGCCGTAGCGTCGCCCCAATTGAATCCCGACCTCTTTTTTGTTTTTGTATTTCAGGGCATGGATGAGCTTTTGCGTACGACCTCCTTTGAGGAAATAATAAAGGGCCGCACCTCCTTCTATTTTCACACGCCCCCAAAACCGTTCGGTAAAGGCGTTCTCCAGATCGAGGTGGAATTCCGTTTCCGGCAAATAGTATTTGCAGTAAATACAGATCTGCGCTCTGAAAGGAGGCAAATTGCTGCCACAGGCCAGGCAAAGGCGAGGATAAAATACGTCGTAAAAGGCTTCCTTATATCGTTGGAGTAGCTGCATGGGGTGGTTTTCTCCCTACAATAATAGGAAAACCTTTTGGATTAATCAAAAAAACGTCTGCCCGGCAATTGCAGGACAGACGCATCAAAACAAAACGAAAAACCAACTTTAAACAAGTCTTTTATCTACCACCATAAACCCGGATTTTGAAATTTTTGTTGCAACTAAAATGTTAAGAATTTCCTAAATTCCGGGGGAGGTGGGCCATTTATCGCAGGGCCGACAGGCTCATTGGCCGTTTAGCCCCTTTCCAGTTTTACGGGTATTTTTTTCGTTTTTCCCTGCCGGGCAACGGTTACGTAAATCGTATCGCCGACTTTGGCCCGACCAACTATTTCCTGCAACTCGGGTACCGTTCGGATGGGCTTATCGCCTACTTTGGTGATGACATCGTTGGGCTTTAATCCTGCAAATTGGGCGGCACCACCGTCGATGAGGCTTTCGATGTATACACCTTGTGAGATGTCGAGTCCCATTTCATTGGCCAGGTCGCCATCGAGTTCGAGGATATGGATGCCGAGGAAGGCCCGCTGATAGCTTCCGTACTGAATGATGTCGTCGACAATTTTTCGGGCCATGTTGATCGGTATGGCAAAGGAGTAGCCGGAGAAGGTTCCCGTTTGGGTAGCGATGGCGGTGTTGATGCCCAACAATTCGCCATTGGCCGTTACGAGTGCTCCGCCGCTGTTGCCGGGGTTGACGGCTGCGTCGGTTTGGATAAACGATTCTATTGACCGCTCGCCTTCTATCAGGTTGATGTCGCGCCCTTTGGCACTGATGATGCCAGCCGTTACTGTGGAGGTCAAGTCGAAGGGGTTGCCTACTGCCAGTACCCATTCGCCCACTTCAGCGGCATCGGAGTCGGCAAATCGCAGGGTGGGTAATCCGCGTGCTTCGATTTTCAGAACGGCCAGATCGGTCGTTTTATCGGTACCCACCACGGTTGCTTTGAATTCCCGGTTGTCGTAAAGGGTTATGGCCACCTCGTCGGCGTATTCTACCACGTGGTTGTTGGTCACAATGTATCCATCGGAAGAAATGATGACCCCCGATCCGGAGCCTTGCCGCAGCCCACCCCAGGGATTGCCAAAAAGGTCGCCACCGAAAAAGTCGCGGAAGGGATCGTTGGAGCGGTCCTGTTGTCGGCGTTTTTTGGCCAGCTCCTTACTTTCAGCAGCAGCAATGTGTACCACTGCGGGCATCGCTTTTTGGGCTGGTTCTTTAAAATCGAAAGGTGCGGCTACCGTGCCCATTTTGGCATTGAGCCGGTTGTTGGTTTGGAGGGCAAATTCGTTTTTGGAGGCTTGGGGAACATTCAATTCAGGTGCAGCTTGGAAAAACCAGGAACCAGACAAGGCGATCAAACCGCCAAACAGGCCCGCCACTACCATTGAGAGTGCATTCTTCATGATTAGGCTTTTTTAAAGTTAGTCAAAAACAAAACCAGTGAGCGATGGATTTTTTCCAGACGGTTCGCCTGAAAAAGATCGGTATATTATAAAACGTTTAATTTAAAACGACTGTTCTGATCTAAAATTATTTTAACGGGTTGTTAACGTTTGTTTGTACCTTTGGGTAAAATCGGTCGATCAATGAAAAAAGAGTTCAACATTACCGGCACCTGCTATCCCGACAAACACTACATGATGGATAACAGCCAAAAACTGGAAAAAGTATTGGCACTTATCAAACAAGGGAAGTACTTCACCATCAACCGGCCACGACAGTTTGGGAAGACGACAACTATGCTTCAATTAAGCGATGTTTTGCTCAACTCTGCTGACTACATACCTATTGAACTCAATTTTCAAGGTATTGACAGCAAATGGTATGAATCGGACGAACTCTTCGCCCAAATGTTTTTGAATGAGGTCAAAAAAGCACTTCGTTTTTCCCATTCAGCTCTTGTCGAGTTTTTAGATGAAAAATATCCTCCTGTCGGCGATATGAATACATTGTCAACTATCATTTCAGAACTCATTCGCAAAGCGTCCAGAAAAGTGGTGGTATTTATCGACGAAGTAGATGCCAGCAGCAATTATGCCTCCTTTATAAACTTTCTGGGAATGCTCAGAACCAAATATCTGGCTCAATCCCGACCCCAACACGCCACTTTTCACAGCATCGTCTTATCAGGAGTTCACGATCTAAAATATCTGAAATACAAACTCCGCAACCCCGACGATGCTCAGTTCAACAGCCCCTGGAACATCGCCATCGACTTCAATGTCGACATGAGCTTCAACCCAAAAGAGATCGCCCCCATGCTCCAACAATACGCCAGCGAAGAAAACAAAACTATGGATATCCCCGCCATCGCCCAAAGGCTTCATTACCACACCGCCGGATACCCCTTCCTGATAAGCCGCCTTTGTAAGATCATTGCCGAAGACCTATTGCCCGAAAGGGGAAACCAGAAAAACTGGACAATCGACGATGTGGAAGACAGCGTACAAGTATTGTTAAAAGAAAACAACACCAATTTCGACAGCCTCATCAAAAACCTCGAAAACAACGACGACCTCTACGACCTCGTCTACCGCATCATCATGGAAGGCGAAACCGTTCCCTTCAACCAATACAACCCCGTTATCTACCTCGGCGTTATGTACGGCGTTTTCAAACGAAATGGACAACTCAAAATACACAACCGCATCTACGAACAATTGATCTACGAATACCTCGCCTCCAAAACCCTGACAGACATCAAAAAGGGGTTCAACTATGCCGGACATTTCACCACCAACAATAATGGCCTTGACATGCGCGCCGTCCTCCTCAAATTCCAGCAATTTATGAAAGAACAATACACCCAAAAAGACTGGGATTTCTACGAGCGACAGGGGCGGCTCATTTTTCTGGCATTTCTCTCCCCCATCCTCAATGGAAAAGGCCACTCCTTCCGCGAAGTGCAAGCCTCCCTCGAAAAAAGACTGGACGTGATCGTCCATTATTTTCAACACAAATACATCATCGAACTCAAGCGTTGGTACGGCCCCGAACACCACCAAAAAGGGCTCGACCAACTGGTCGATTACCTAAACATCCACAGCGTTGAAAAGGGATTCCTACTCATATTTGACTCCAGAAAAAAAAGAACCTGGGACTCGAAAACCGTACAACACAAAGGCAAAGAAATTTTTGCAGTCTGGGTTTGAAGCCCCTCCCCATTCACAAATCATCAATTCCGGGAATCTATCCCCCAGGCCAGTTTCTCCCGGATAGTACTCATAAAATTGTGGTCGAACAGGCGCACCAGCTTGATCACAAAATCGCATTGGCGCACAGCCAGTTGATGATCCGCCGTAATGGTCTCAAAACGGGAGTCGAGGGTACACAGAAAATTTTCGGCCCGACCTTCTATCTCAAAAGAGATGACCGACTGGTCGGAGATGACCAGAGGCCGCACGTTGAGGTTGTGCGGTGCCACCGGAGTGATGATGAAGTTGCCGGAGTTGGGAAATACGATCGGCCCACCACAGCTAAGCGAATAGCCCGTAGAACCAGTAGGCGTTGAGACGATGATGCCATCGGCCCAGTAAGAGGACAAGTAAGCGCCATTGACATAGGTGTGGATGATCACCATCGAAGAGGTATCCCGTTTGAGCAACGTACAATCGTTTAGCGCAAAGCGGCAATCGCCAAAAAGAGGAGGGTCCGATTCGAGATAGAGGAGCTTGCGTTGATCGATCGAAAACTGGCCGTTAATTAATTGTTGGACGGCTGCCTCAATATCGTTTTTCTCAATATTGGCCAGAAAACCCAACCGCCCCAGGTTGATCCCAAAAATAGGTACTCCACTATCGCGCACCCTTGTGACAGCTTCGAGGATGGTGCCGTCGCCACCAAGAGTGACCAGAAAATCGAACCGACGCGTTTTAAAATCCAGATAATCTTCAAATATGCCCACGTCTTTTTTGAGGTCGATCTTGCCGGGCAATTGTTCCATATAGGGTTTGAAGACGTAAATGTTGACCCCCGCATCAAACAGAGCATCGAACAACTTCTGAATATAAGGCACATCGGGCCCTTTTATATTTTTGCCGTAAACCGCTATCTGCATCAGAAAAATATCTTATTGTGTAAAAACAATCCGTACTCACCCAGGTGGTTTCTGCTTAGTTGGAACTGGAGGATTTTGTCGTAATATACAACAAAATCCAATCCCATCCCCGTTCCCCACATCCATTCGTTGCCCAGGGGGTTGATGTCGGCAAACTGGTTGTCGTAAACATAGGCCGTGTCGTTGTAATAGATGGCAAAAATCCGCACGGGCATGATCTTCATTTGCCGCAAAGGCATCCAGTTTCCCCAATTAAAATTGAAATGGAACAATTCGTATTTCAGGGTCGTCTGGGCATACCCGTAGTCGAGCCCGTCGATGACATAGAGTTCGTAGCCCCTCAGATAATCCTCCCCATAGCCCATGGCCCAATAGTCGTTGTAAGGTTGCCGCTTTCGGATCAATTGCGTTTTTCCTTTTAGGATAACACTAAAACTACACCGCCGGTTGATGGGCAGGAGTTGTTCCAACCGGGCCGACAAAGCCAGGGCATTGCGGTTGTCGAAAATGCCAAACCCTTCTTTTTCGGCGACAGCCGACAGGCGGGTACCGCGCATGGGGTAAGGCCGTACATCCCTCGAATCGAAGATGTATTCGTATCGGAGGGCCATCAGTTTTTGATCCTGCCGGCCATTCAGAAAATATTCCGAATTGAGTTCGCTGGCCACCTGTCGGGAAATACGATTCTGAAAGTAGCCGACTTTGACTTTGTGATAGGAGCGTATTTTTTTGCGGTATTCGAGCGTCAGGCTGGTGCGAAAACGGTAGAGTTGAAACTGGTCGTCATCACGATCGAAAATCAGTTTGTTGCCGACGGTTCGGTAGGCGATTTCCTTGCGGCGCGAAAAGTAGGTATTGAAGGTGATGCCGGTAGTTTGCTTTTTGTCAAGGTATGGAATGTGGTATTCGACTTCGTATTTTTGTTTGTAGCCGTAGAGCACCCCCAGTTTGAGCCGGTCTTTGTTGCCGGTAAGGTTGAGGTGGTAGAGGTCCATGCCAAAATTGATGCGATTGATGTCGCGGCCTTGTTCCTCCCACCAGACGTTGAAGTTGCGGTCGGCCAGTTCGACCAGTGGCAGGGGATAGAGATACCAGTTTTCACGAACGCTTACCACCAGAGTGATGTGATTGGTTTGATGATCCCAGTTTTTGATGTTGAGGGTGACGTCGGTAAACAGGCCGGTATTGAGGATGTTTTTTTTGTTTTGTTCGAGCCGGATATGGAGTTGAGAAAGGAGGATAGTGTCGCCGGAGGTCAGGTCCATTTCCCGAAGTATGATCTCCTTTTTTGTTTTTCGGTTGCCTTCTATTTGGATGGCTTCTACCAGTATGTGGTCATTTCCCGAAAGGGGGATGGTCAGAAAAGCAAGGGAAAAGAGGAGGAGGTAGCGCACGAAAAGAGGTAGTTTGCCGGCTATACATTGAGATAGGCCATCAACAGATCGTAGCGGTCTTTGAGTGCATCCAGGTAGGTGGCTTCCTGGAAAGTGGCTTTTACTTTGTAGTCGAAACGTTCAAAAGCAGCAATGATGCGTTGCACCTCCGGTTGATTGATCTTGATGGTGACGTCGATCCGGGTAGAGTCGAGGGTGGAAGTTATGAAACTGCTCAGTACAGCCGCATTTTCCGATTCGACGATCCGCGCTATTTGCGAAAGCGAGTAGTCCCGCTTGCCCATTTCGAGTACGACGATGCTTCCCGTTTCCGTAAACGATCCTATCTGCGCAAAAAACCGCAGCAAGTCGTCTTGAGAGATCATGCCCATGTAGTTGTCTTCCCGGTCGACGACGGGAATGACGGTCAGTTTGAATTCACTCAAAATGTGTAGCACCTTGTAGATGTGGTCATCGGCATAGGCGTAGGGCCGGTTCATCGACAACTGATAGGAGCCCAAGGGTTCTTCTACATCGTGGTTGAGGATGTCTTCTTCCGACAGCAATCCAAGCAGTTGTTTATTGTTGACAATGGGGAGGTGTTTGACGTAATAATCGCTCATAGCGCCGAGAGCTTCTTCGCCGGTATCCGACGTTTTGAGTGGTATGATGGATTTAGAAAGAAGATTGGCAGCGATCATAATTTGTTTGGTTTGGCAAATTTCGACATATCCGTTAACCCAATAATTTTTTCTTTTGAAAGACAAACTCTTCTTCGGTCAACAGCCCCCTTTCCCGCAGTTCGGCCAGCTTGTTCAGCTGGTCCAGCAGTTCAGTATCTCCCTGGGTACGTGGCGCGGTTGCCTTTGGGCTGCTAAGGCGGAAGCCGTTTTCCTCAAAAGCTTCAAACTCATCTTGAATACGTACGAAGGCAAGCGCGTCGTGGTTTCTGATTTTCTCAAAATCTTTGAATCCGAGGGCTACGGCCCGGTCGAGGTGGTACATCGATTTTTCTTTTTCTTCGGTCAGGGAGTAGGCGCAGGCCAGGTTGAAATGGACGGCCACATCTTCGTTGTTGATTTGAAGGGCCTTCTGAAAATCCTCGATGGCGCCATCGTAATCGTAATCTTTAAATTTGGCCAGACCGCTACTTCTGAATGGATTGTCTTTTGGCGCCCTTCTCCTGGCCGGGGCTGGCTGGGGCTGGCGGACAGGTCGTTCACGATACTGTGGCTGGCGGCGTTGGGTAGGGTCGTAGCGGCGGCTGTATCGTCGGTCTTCGCGGTGATAGTCCCGCCCCGAACGCGGAGGAGATTGTTTTTTTCTTTTGGAAGCCCCCCGGAAGATCATGTACATGACAAAGGCGACGATAATGAAAGGCATGTCGAACATGCCTGCAAAAAACAAAACGCCGAACAAAACGAACAATATGGTTGGATCGAAATTTTTCATTGAATAATAACTTGCATTCTATTGCGAATATACAATATATCTATAAGACTTGTTCACGAAGATCAGGCCGGTGGAGTATTTTATTCGCTGTTCTTCGACAAAGGGGGCTTTTTCATATAGAAAAACAGCGGCTTACGTCCTCGAAAATATTTTACAGGTCAATACGGTAATGTCGTCGGGAAAATCCTGCTTACCCTTATAACGATTGATCTCCTCCATTAGTTTTTCATTGAAAATGCTGGCGGAGGCCAATTCGTACTGGCGGACAAAGCCGGGAAGAAAGTCTTCGTGGAGGGGAGTCCCATTATCGTCGCGCACATCCGACAGCCCATCGGTAAAACTCAGTATCAGCGCCTCTTTGTCGATCTGTACAGTTCCGATTTCCACCTCTTTGATGTCGGGAAAAGCGCCTAGTAGGGTGCATCCTTTATCGAGCTTTTGCACTTGTTCGTTCATGGCCAAAATGGGTTGGTTGTGGCCTGCATTGACGTAGCGGAGGGTGTAGGTCGCTTTGTCAAATTCGGCAAGGAAAAGGGTCAAAAATTTATCGCCTTTGGTGATGCGGAAAAGAGAATGGTTGAGGTCTTTTACAAACTCGTCGAGTGCGGCCCTTTGGTGGATCAGGCTGTGAAAGTTGGCCTGAAAATTGGCCATCAGCAATGCCGCTGCAATGCCCTTTCCGGAAATATCTGCGATGCAAAAAGCGAATTTGTCATCGGGAAATTCTACGAAATCGAAATAATCGCCCCCCACTCCCAACATTGGAATGTAAATACTGGACAACTCAAATACCTCACTTTTCGGGAACTCCGACGGTATCAGCATTTTCTGCATATCGCCGCCCAACTCCACTTCCCGCTGAATCCGCTCCTGATCGAGCTGCTCTTTAAACAATCGCTTATTCTCGATGGCTACTGCAATGATATTACTTATGGTAGTAATAAAACGCATTTTATTGTACAGGTCATTGTCTTTTTCAAAACCACCGATAAATGTGTAGGCAATGGGCTGGTCTTTGTGGGATACCGGCACCACCACATCAAACTGACTGATGAGCGGATGGTCGAGGTCCTCTTCCAGGTTTTTCATCCGCTGATACTTAGGCAATAATTCGCTGAGGTCCTCTTCCAACAATGCTTTTTCGACACCGATCGAGGTGGCGCAAACCCAGACCTTGTCTTGCTGGACGTACAAAGCCATTTTTTTGACACCCATTTCCCAACTCAAAAAAGAATTGTACATCTCGTACAGATCACCGGCCGACACATTGTTGTTGATGGCTTGTGTGATCGTCAGCAGCCGGTTGATCTGCAACTGTTTCAGGTTGATTTCCCGTTCGAGTTTTTCTAGTTTGGACAATTCGTTTCTTAGTTTTGAATAATCGGGCATTGAATAATCAATTAATAATTCCTAATCATTGATTCATTACAGCGTCTCGCAACCCATTTCCAACGAGGTTGAAAGCCAGCACCAACAGCATGATGGCCACAGCCGGTATCAACGCCAGAAAGGGCTTGCCGCTGATGGCATATCCATAGTTTTCGTTCAACATCGTGCCCCACGAAGGGGTGGGAGGCTGAATGCCAAAACCCAGATAGCTCAATCCGGCTTCGATCAGGATTGCTGTCGCAAAAGTGGAAGCGGCAATTACCATCACCGGCCCCAACACGTTGGGGAGTATATGCCTGAAGATGATTCTGCCCGAACGGAAACCCATACTTTGAGCAGCTTCGACAAACTGTATTTCCCGTAAAGCCATGACCTGCCCGCGAACGATCCTCGCCACGTCGACCCACATTGTCAGACCCACCGCCAAAAAAATAATGCCGATGCCCCGCCCCAACGCCAACACGATGGCAAAGACCAACAACAATGTAGGTATCGACCAAACTGTATTGATCAACAATAATATTACATCGTCGACGCGACCACCAAAATAGCCAGCCAGGGCTCCCAGCAATATTCCAATGGTCAAGGCAATAAAAACAGCGATCATCCCCACCAGTAGCGACACACGCACTCCCAGAATTAAACGACTCAATACCGAACGACCGTATTTGTCGGTACCCAGATAATACGTTTTTTTAAAAAGATGTTGCTCCTCTACTACCCGAAACAGCTCCGGGACAGACGTTTCAACCGCCCGGTTTTCCATATTGTTGAAAAAAATCCGCTCTCCTTCTACCTGATAATCGGGATTGGTAAACGACAAGGGAAAAACAATATCTGCCAATCGAACACGCTGCCGTTGGCCCGCTATTGGTTCGCCACTCTCCGGGTCGGTACCCTCATATCGTTCATAGGCTAGTACATCTCTCTCTTTCTTATAATGATTGATGGGAATGTACTTGAATGGATTTTCCTGACCAAAAAGCAGCCTGCCCAACAACGATCTCTTTTCAACCACCCTGTTTTTAGCCACTGCCAGTATCTGAACGGTGAATCCCGGCGACTTCAGAGCCACCTCCGGTATCTGCTCGTTGACATTAGGCGTTTTATCCGGCGACAATACATATCCCATAACAGCCATGACCACGGCTGCAACTACGACCCACATACCAAATACAGCTGGCTTGTTCTTTTTGAACCGCTGCCAGATCGCCTGGTTGGGAGAGTGTCCCTCCGTGGAAGTTGGTGACTGTTTCATTCCTGTTGTTTGGTCATTTAGGGTAAAGATAGAAAAAAGGAATAATTCGTAGTTTTGTTTCCATACATGAATATTACTCTCATCGAACCATTTTTTAGCGGAAGCCACAAAACCTGGGCAGAGGGATACCGGCAGCACGCTCAACACGAGGTGCAACTCCTCACCCTCCCCGGCCGGCATTGGAAGTGGCGCATGCATGGCGCCGCAATTAACCTGGCACAAATGTACCTCGACCAGCCATTGGATGCAGACCTTTTGTTGTTGACAGACCTGATGGATGCCACCAGTTTTTTGGCGCTGTCCAGAAGCCGGACCCACGCGACGCCCACTGCCCTGTATTTTCACGAAAACCAACTCACCTACCCTTGGTCAGCTACCGATCCGGATGTGGCCCTCCGGCGCGACAACCACTATGCTTTTATTCAGTACAGCAGCGCCCTGGCGGCCGACCACCTTTTTTTCAATTCCGATTATCACCGGTCTTCCTTTCTGGGGGCGCTACCCGATTTTTTGAGGCAATTTCCCGATCATAAAACACTGGATTTACTGCCTTCTTTACAGAAAAAGAGCAAGGTGCTGCCATTAGGGCTTGATCTGAGCTATCTGGATCAACACAGGGTCGGGCGTTCGGAGGGCCCACCGGTACTACTGTGGAACCACCGCTGGGAATACGACAAACAACCCGACCTTTTTTTTCAGGCTCTATCCAATCTTCAACAAGAAGGGATCGAATTTCGGTTGATCGTGTTGGGCGAATCTTTTTCCAGAAAGCCCGATATTTTTGCAAAAGCCCAACAATTATTTTCCGAAAGGATCATCCACTTCGGCTATGCCGATTCTAAGGCAAAGTACGCGGAGTTGCTCTGGCAGGCAGATATACTGCCGGTAACAAGCATTCAGGATTTTTTTGGCGGCAGCATCGTCGAAGCCATCTATTGCAACTGCCTGCCGGTACTGCCCGACCGGTTGGCCTATCCCGAACACGTTCCCGCCGATCTTCACCACCAATACTTCTACCGCTCCGATGACGATTTTTACCAAATGCTCAAAAAGCGGATATTGAAATTTGATCCGGCTCAGCGACAAAGCCCGCTCCGGGAAGTTGTAAAAAAGTATAATTGGTGTAATTTAGCCCCCCAATATGACGCGGCCTTTGTTGCTTGCGCAAAAAACTAAATTCATGCCTGTATTTACGTATAATTCAACCGGCATTTTCTATCGAAGTTCTGGGCGAGGGCAACCCCTGGTATTGCTTCATGGATTTTGTGAAGACCACTCCGTCTGGGAATTTTTGTACGACTACAACCTCCAGGGTCAATTGATCGTCATCGACCTCCCTGGCTTCGGTCAGTCGGAAAGAGCAGCCCGTGCCGATTTGATGGAGATGGCCGATGGAGTGGCTGCCCTTTTGAAACATCTTGATAGTCAAAACGTTATACTGATCGGCCATTCAATGGGAGGGTACGTCAGCCTGGCTTTCGCCGAAAAATACGGGTCGCTTTTGTCGGGACTGGGGTTGGTGCATTCCAGCCCCTATGCCGACACGGATGCAAAAAAAGAAAAGCGGCAAAAAGAAATTGCCTTCATCGACCGGCATGGCCCTGCCCCTTATGTAGCAGAGCTTTTACCGAAATTGTTTCCTTCCGGTTTTGCCGAAAAGGCTATGATACAACAACTTATCAAAAAAACTCAACAATACACTCCCGAAGGGATACAGAGCGGTCTGAAGGCTATGATGAAGCGGCCCGACCGCAGCCAGGTACTCCAGGAGATAGGCTGCCCTGTGCTGGTGCTGGCCGGCGGGAAAGACATCGTCGTGCCCATCGAAAAAAGCCTGGCTTTTGCCCATTTACCTGATCGCGTTTCGATGCATTTTCTACCGGATGTAGCGCATATGGGCATGTTTGAATCGCCGACTCGCTGCCGGGAAATTATTGTTGAGTTCATACGCTTTTGCCAATGACCATGCTCATCATTTTACTGGCCATACTTCCCGGAGTGGCGATCAGTTACTGGATCGTCAAAGCAGACCGCTACGAAAAGGAGTCGAAAATAATGTTGGGTGTAGCTTTTTTGTTGGGAATACTGGTTACTTACCCCACCATGAAGGCAGAAGCCTGGGCAGCGACACTGAACTGGGAAAATTCACATAATTTTTTTAAGATATTTTTCTTTTCTCTGATTTTCGTTGGGCTTACGGAAGAACTGGCCAAATTTATTTGCCTCGGAATCCCCTATTTCCGAAAGGAGTTCAACGAACCACTCGACGGTATTGTATACAGCGTACTCATCGCTATGGGATTCGCCACCTGCGAAAACGTGCTGTATGCCCTCGACTACGGCCTGCAAACAACGGCATTGCGCGCCTTCACTGCCGTTCCTGCGCATGGGGCTTTTGCTGTCATCATGGGTTATTATGTTGGTCTTAGTAAGTTCAACAAACGCAACCAAATCGGGCTCCTGCTAATTGGCCTGGGCCTGGCATCGCTGGTACACGGCATATACGACTTCTTCATATTGCAGCCTTACGCTGAATGGTTGATGTCGTTAGCCACAGTGGTATTATTAGCTTCTTTAATTTTTGCCTACAGGCTGCTGAAAAAACACCAGCAAGCCTCTCCTTTTCGCCCCAATGATGAATTGGAAACGGCAACTGCACCTGCCGCTACAACTACTCCCATTGCCGATGCCGCAAAACTCACTCCCAACCCCTCCCCGGAAGACGACAACGACGTTTTGTTTGCCGCCTTCGATAAAAAACTGGAGGAAGAATAGTCAATAATTATTGATTATTAATTTCTTCTTCCATTGTTGTTTGCCATTGGTTACCAACAATACATACCCGCCTTTCGGCAAACCGGACAGATCAACGCGTTGTTGCAAATTCTGGTTATTCACTTCCAGAACAAAACTTCTTACCAGTCGTGCCGAGGCAATTTCAAACAGATGCAACTCATAATGCGGAGAGGCCCCTTCATCGAAATGGATATTCAACCAATCATCCACCGGATTGGGGAACACCCGCAACGGCATAGACACCTCTTCGCGGGTGGAAACAAAAACGGTTGCCAACCCGATCTGGTTGCTGTAGGCAGAAGTATCCTGCTCGTTGGCGGCCCTCACCTGATAAAAATAGGCCGTATTTTCCTGAAGGTTATCGTCGGTGTAATTAGTGACGTTGGCATTGGTGGTGCCGATCACTTCAAAATTGCTGTTGGTCATCACCGACCTTTCGATGATGAAATTGTCTTCGGTCGATGAATTATCCTGCCAGGTCAACTGTATCGACTGGGCAGAAAGTACCTCGCCTTCCAGATTGGTGGGCGCGGCCAGACCGGATTCACAGGCGCTTTCGATATGGTCGGCCACTCCCATTCGCACCTCTGGCATCAGCGGATAAAAGCTGTCGCCGGGACAGGCAGTGGCACAGCCGTCCTGATGACCGGAAATGTGGTGGAGTATCATCCCGGAGGAGGAGTGAAAGGCCGTTCCTTCGGGATCGACGTCGATGTCGCAGATCTTCCAGGAGAGGAGGTTTTGCAACATCGTTCTGGCACCGGTTGTGGGTTCGATGTCGGTAAAATCGCCCATTACACAGACCCCCATAGTTTTGGAGTTGGTACCACAAAAATGAGCTCCCAGGATATTATCGCCTCTACCCTCGTACAACACCCCGTTGGGATCGATCAGCCAGTTGTAACCAATATCGGACCATCCGTTGATGTTGACGTGGAAGTCCCAGATGCTGCGCACCACCCCTGCCCAATCGGAACTCACATTGGTTCCTGCGGAGTGGTGAACGATCAGGTGGCTCACCGTCGTGGGGGTTGGGCTGGGGTTTTCGGGACAGTCCCCGTTGGGGCACCACTCCTCGCGGGTTTGGAAGTTGGGTTGAGGGCAAAAGCAGGCAGTTCGTTCAGCAACTGTTTCAGAAGGCTCACCCGATTGGATAGGTGTATCACCCGGGCTGAAAAAATGGACATCCACCTGATGTAGTTCTGCCACCGATCCATTTTGAAAGGTGACGGCAATGTCCAGTTTTTCAACCGATGTATCCACAAATGTGAGTTCGCTGATGTGGCGCCGCCCATCTTTTTTGGAGTGGATGTCTATCTCCATTTTTTGCCAAAAGGTCAGTTGGTTACCAGTTCTGAATCGCATCCATACGGCATCGGTTTCGGGGTTCCATTGGTCGGCTGTCCATACGGCCGTAATGGCTAAGAAGGGGGTTGGGTCGATGAGGGGTAGGGAAACGGTGTGTTTTCGCCAACCGGGTTTTTGGTCGGAAAGGTCCAAACCGGTATAGTATTTCGACAATGGCATTTTTGGCCAATAGCCGGTTTGGGAGGGATCCATGCTGATCACCGATCGTTGGGTTTTGGCTTGTTGTGCAGAAAGACAGAGTGTGAGCATACATAATCCGGATAAAATCAAGAGGCGTTTCATGGTCAGGTGTTTTTAAGTTTTGAATTATTGGCGTGCCGGGTAGCGTCGCGACTGGATTTCTTTTTCAGGTTACGAGCGAAAGCTTTCGTAAGGTCAACGCCGGTTTGGTTGGCCAGACATAGGAGTACGAACAGTACGTCGGCCATTTCTTCGGAGAGGCGTTCGTGGGCTGTTTCGACGTTTGCTGGGTTTTTGAACGACTGTTCGCCATACATTCGGGATAGCAGTCGGGCAACTTCCCCAACTTCTTCGGTGAGAATGGCCATATTGGTCAGTTCGTTGTAGTACCGGATGCCGATGGTGTTGATCCAGTTGTCAACGGTATGCTGAGCTTCTTGTAAGGTCATTGTTATTCTTTTTGTTTGCTGTCGATGATGATGGTTACCGGACCATCGTTGAGTAGTTCGACTTTCATATCGGCACCAAAAATACCGGTTTCCACACTGATGCCACTCGTGTGTTGGAGCTGCTTTGCAAAAGCCTCGTATAGTGGTATGGCGATATCCGGCTTGGCAGCTTTGATGTAAGAGGGGCGGTTGCCTTTTTTGGTGCTGGCGTGCAAGGTGAATTGGCTTACCAACAGCAGTCCGCCGTTTACTTCTTTTACCGAAAGGTTCATTACCCCGTTGTCATCGCCGAAAATGCGGAGGTTGGCAATTTTATTGCAAAGCCAATCGATGTCGGTTTGCGTGTCGTCCGGTTCGATGCCCAAAAGAAGGAGTAGTCCGTGCGCAATTTTTCCGACTATTGCACCATCAACGGTGACCGATGCTTTGCTTACTCGTTGGATGACTATCCGCATTTGCTGTTATGATTTTTTTTGAGTGCGTGACAAAATCGCTGCGACCTTTACCACAAAGACACGAACCTGTCCGGCGGCCAGACGGGGACACAAAGATTCACGGAGAAAATCTTTGTGTGGCTCTGTGTCCCTGACTGCCGTCAGGCAGGTTGGAGCCTTTCCCGGAACAAGTCCGGGACAAGTTGTGGTGAGAGGCTACGCTAATATGTCACACACTCATTTTTTTTCTTCCTGTAAAAACAAGTTCTCTGTTTCCTCGCTATGAGCTTTTTGGGAAACCGGCCGGTAGCTTAGGATGCCCATATCGGGGTTTTGAACAATGTCCATCACCTCTCCGTAGGTCAACACCGACAGCCATCTCTTTTGCAGGGGCAGGCCGTTCAATATCAGTGGCATCCGGTCGGTCAGATCAGTGACGGGTGCTATTGCCGGTGTCGTGATGATCGAAAAACTTTGGACGCTGTCATTCCAGCTGTCCCACACGCCGACCATGACCAGTAGCGGTTGGTCGGGTGCGGCTACCCGGTACGCCCATTGTCGCAATCCCTCTTTTTTCCATACAAAAAAACTGTCCGCCAGTACCAGGCATCTTTTCGAGCGGATGGGCAACCGGAAGGAGGTAGAAGTGCCAATGCCTTCTGCCCGGGCGTTGATCAGCTTTCCGGTGTTGGCCCCGTCGTTCGACCAGTGGGGTATCAATCCCCAGGTCATGTATTTTAGTTGCAATGGTTTTTGGTTGGGTACAACGTAAGCTCCGTCCATTGGCGAAACGCTGTCGTTTTTTTTCAGGTTGGATTCGATCCCGATCCCGAAATGTTGTTCGATGGCCGGTTTGTCTACCGTAAACGAGTATCTCGTACACATGGTATGCAGGTATAACTTCTTATAAATGTTTCAGCAGCCTTTTTCCAAAAGGGGATGAAAGTTACAAATAGATTTCGACATTCCGATCATACTGTTTTGTTTTCCACAAACGCTGTTAAAATTGGTGGAAAACCAGTGGAAAACCGGTGGGGTTGCTCACAGTCACCAACAATATTTTTTCAATATATATAAAACCCAGCGGGATTGATGTCATTTATGTCGAAAACAGGGGGTATTTTCCACATCATTGGGCAGGTTTTAAAATTGCTAACCGTCAGTTTTTATGCTGTGGAATATTTTTCCACCTGATGTTGGTAAACCCGTAAACTGCTGACGGCCAATGAACTGGTTTGTAAATTGGATGTGGAAAACCCCTTTTCAATTCTTAGGAATAAAATATCCAAATTAAACTCAGATTTTTTTTCTACAAATCAACAGTACTGATGATGATAAAGAAGAAAAAAAATTATTATAAAAATCAATTAACAGGGATCAGAAATGTGTATAAAACCCGGATTTCTTTTTTTGTTTTGCGGGCTTTCTGTTCTTTTGTGCAAACAAACTTATTATGCCTTTGACCTTTGCGGCAAATGATCGAATAACCCGGCCGGTGAAAATATGGCTCCTCATTGGGGTGGTACTGGTTTTTGTACAGGTCGTGTTGGGAGGAATCACCCGGCTCACTGGGTCGGGGCTTTCCATTACCCGGTGGGAGATCGTAACGGGCACCTTGCCTCCATTGAATGCTGCACAGTGGGAAGAGGCCTTTGAGCTGTACCGGCAAACGCCCCAATACGAAAAGATCAATCAGGGGATGTCGATGCGGCAATTTGTGTTTATTTATTTCTGGGAGTACTTTCACCGTTTGTGGGCACGTTCGATGGGGTTTATTTTTCTGTTTCCATTTTTGTATTTTTTGTGGAAAGGCCGCTTATCCCGCATGCTGATAAAAGATTTGGGCATTGTCATCCTTCTGGCAATGGTGGTGGCATCGGTTGGTTGGATCATGGTGGCCAGTGGCTTGATCAACCGGCCCTGGGTCAATGCCTACAAGTTGACCCTGCACCTGTGTTTGGCGCTGGTATTGTTTGGATGGTTGTTGTGGACGACCTTCAAAGCTCTTTGGCCGAAAAGGCCGGTTATCAACAATTCGATGTTGGTAACCGGGAGCAGAGCCTTTCTGATCGTGTTGGGGATTCAGATTTTTCTGGGAGGGATAATGTCGGGTATGAAGGCCGGATTGTTCTTCCCAACCTGGCCGGATATGAATGGAGAATGGGTACCTGCTTCCCTGCTGATCGCTTCCAACTGGAATGTGGATAACTTTGTAATGTACGACCAAAACAGCTTTATGCCGGCCTTTATTCAATTTGCCCATCGCACGACAGCTTATTTGCTGACAATCATGGGGTTATGGTTGTTTTTCCTATCCCGGAAAAGCCCTCTAAATCCGGTTTTAAGACTTGCTAACAATGTGTTGATAACCATGTTGGTAATTCAGGCAACCCTGGGTATCCTCACGGTACTGAATTGCAAAGGCCAGGTGCCACTCATGTGGGGCGTCTTACATCAGGCGGGGGCTTTATTGTTATTGGGTGTGGCATTGTATCAGGTCTATTTTACCCCCGGAAAAAGTTATTAACATTTGTGGAAAACAATGTGGAAAAAGGAAAATATCTCCTTTTTTAGCCGTATTCTAAAAGATGTATTTTAAAAGAATATTATCCTTACTTTTGCGGAAACGTTAGTGACACAGGATGGATTACACAATTAACGAGCAAGACAAGTTCAAATTTATAGAAACCAAAGGCGGCGACGAAGTGCTTATGCTCCTGCACGGATTATTTGGGGCTCTCAGTAATTTTGAGGGGATCATCGATCATTTTGGCCATGACTATAATGTGGTCGTACCCATGCTGCCCATTTTTGAATTGCCGATCCGGGAAGTATCCGTTGTCGGATTGGTAGAACACGTTTCAGAATTCGTAGCATTCAAAGGCTTTGACCAGGTCAACGTATTGGGCAATTCCCTGGGCGGCCACATCGCTTTGCTTTATGCGCTGGCTCATCCCGAACAGATCCAATCGGTCATCCTGACTGGTAGTTCCGGCCTGTTTGAAAAATCGCTGGGATCCACCTTTCCTAAACGAGGTGATTACGACTTCATCAAACGCAAAACAGAGGAAACTTTTTACGATCCCGAAGTGGCTACCAAAGAATTGGTCGACGAAATATTCGACATCGTCAACGACCGCAATAAGGCCATTCGGGTAGTGGCTACCGCCAAATCCGCCGTCCGCCACAACCTCGGCGACAAACTCCACCAGATCAAAGCACCCACCTTATTGGTATGGGGACGGGAAGACAATGTAACGCCCCTGTTCGTCGGCGAAAAATTCAGTGAACTGATCGCTGGCTCCAAACTCGAAGTGGTGGACGCCTGTGGCCATGCCCCCATGATGGAAAAGCCGGCATTGTTCAATGGCATCCTCGGTGAGTTTTTGGAAGGAGTCACCAGCAGAAAAGAACGGGCCGAATAGCACAGCTGTGCTTGGTTCTTCACAAGAGGTTCTAATTCATTTCAACGAATCATCGAATTCGGACTACCGCTGTTCCCTAAGGCGGGGGTCGTACTAATCCGTCCCACTCTTCTTGGGTTTTTCCCATTTTTCCTGTTGCATGGGGTTGGGCTTGGGTGCCTGCTTCTTTTGTTTGAACAGCTTGAACCGGCTAATCGATTGCTCCTTCGGAAACTGATTGTTAGAAGTATCGGTATCCGCCGTTTCGAGATGTGGATCCAGCACTACCCTTTTCAACTCTTTGGAGGTGATGAAAACCCGAGAAACCACGTCGTGATTTTTTCGCCATATCTCTGCCGGTATCCGGTGCAGTTCTTTGCTGCCATCAACAAATTCGAGTTGTACAATGATCGGCATGACCAATCCGCCGATGTTTTTAAACCGGACTTCCTGGTAGAATTTATTTGCTCTAAGCCACCGTTTTTCCTCTTCAGTTAAATTGTCGTAATATTTTTCGTATTCATTATTTTTATACTCGTTAGTTTTGAACGGATCGTACACTGAGTAAAAATCCCGTAGTTCGGGGTCGATCTCGTCCTGGGTTTGTGGGATGTCATTCCGGTTGTGGATGGTTAGAATGTCGTCGGGTTCAGCTTCTTTTTCGCGTTTGGCGGCAGCTAGTTCGACCTCCGGATTTTGGGTGTCGACTCGATAGGTCTTTACGTTATCGATGGCGATGTCAACGTGGTCGGTCGTGTAAAACCATCCCCGCCAAAACCAGTCGAGATCGATGCTGGAGGCATCTTCCATTATGCGGAAAAAATCGGCCGGTGAAGGATGTTTGAATTTCCACCGGTTGGCATAGGTTTTAAATGCGAAATCGAATAACTCTCTGCCCATGATCGTTTCCCGGAGAATGGATAGTGCGGCGGCGGGTTTTGCGTAAGCATTATTGCCAAATTCAAAGATCGACTCCGAGTTGGTCATAATAGGGGTGAGGTAGTTTTTATCGCCCCGCATATAGTCCACGATTTTGTGTGCGGCCCCACGACGCATAGGGTAGTTGCGTTCCCATTGGGCTTCTGCCAACGACTGCACAAAGCTATTCAGGCCCTCATCCATCCAGGTCCATTGGCGCTCGTCGGAGTTGATGATCATTGGGAAATAGTTGTGTCCAACCTCGTGGATGATGACGCCGATCATCCGGTATTTGGTTCGTTTGGTGTAGGTGCCGTCCGGCTCTGGGCGGCCAAAATTAAAACAGATCATGGGGTATTCCATGCCGATGCGTTTGGCGTGGATCGACCAGGCAACGGGGTAGGGATAGTCGAAGGTGTAGTGGGAGTACCACTTGAGGGTGTGTGCTACTGCCTTGGTGGAATATTGTTCCCACAAGGGATTTCCTTCCTTGGGATACATCGACATGGCCATCACCACCTCGCCGTTGCTCATGGGTACGCCCATTGCATCCCAGATGAATTTGCGGGAAGAGGCAAAAGCGAAATCGCGTACATTTTCTGCCTGGAATGTCCAGGTAGCATTTTTGTCTGTTCTGCTTTTTTCATTTTCGCGGGCTTCGTTTTCGGCAACGATCAATACCGGTTTTATTCTTTCTTTTTTGGCCTGGTCGAGCCGGTCTATTTGCCGATCGGTCAACACATCTTTCGGATTTATCAGGGTGCCCGTGGCGGCCACCAGATGGTCGGCAGGTACGGTTATGCTTACTTCGTAATTGCCGAAAGGCAGGGTGAATTCTCCACGCCCCAGGAACTGTTTGTTTTGCCAGCCTTCCACTTCGTTGTAGACGCACATCCTCGGAAAGAATTGGGCGATGGTGTAGAGGTAGTTGTCATCGTTTTCAAAGTATTCGTATCCGGACCGGCCTCCAATGGCCATCCGGTCGTTGATATTGTACCACCAGGCCAGGGAAAAAACGGTCGACTGGTTGGGAGCAAGCGGGGTGGGCAGGTCTATTCTCAACATTGTTTTGTGGATGGTGTAGGAAAGGGGAGCGCCACCTTCATTGGCCACCGATTGTATTTTAAAACCACCATCGAATTGGGGAGTGAGGTTGTTAAGATCGGAGGCGGTCATTGCATCTTTGATCGACTGTATTTGGGTGTTGTATTTATCGGCGTCTTTGGCGCGGACGTTCTGATCGAGTTGCAACCAAAGGTATTCGAGATGGTCAGGGGAGTTGTTGTGATAGGTAATGGTTTCCCTTCCGGTGATGGTCTGTTTTTCATCATCGAGGGTTACTTCCATCTGATAATCTGCCTGGTTTTGCCAGTATTGGTGACCAGGGGCTCCGGAGGCGGTGCGGTAGATATTTGGAGTGGGTAGTTCCTGGCCGAGTTGCCTGAATTTGTTTTTGTTGGTGTTTTCCTGGGCAATGCTCGTTGGGTTGACCCCAAGAAGTAACATTGCTATAGTGAGGAGAAGAGCAATTCTACGTTGCATGGTTTTGATGGTTTGATGATTGACGAAGATGTTCCACGTGGAACAGAGATGTCCTGTTTGTTGGGTTTAAAGATAGTGTTTTCCTAAATGGAAAGGCCGCTTTTGTGGTGGTTTAGGGTTTTATTATGAAGCGCAAAATTCTTAGCATAAAAGATGAAAAAGCATCTTCTTTGCGACTGCTGCGGTTATCTTCTCGCAAATTCAGAAAACGAAAATTTGGTGGCGTTATTGAAGATTTTCGAAAGAAACCCTTAAAGTCGTTCCACGTGGAACAGCATCAACCCCCAAACCGCCCCATCAAAAAATCTTTTAACAGATCAAATTCTGCCGGAATCGAAACCGATACTTTCTGGCGGTCCGCCAATACAGCTAACCGCTCAGGGACAGGTACATTTTCCGTAAGGACTTCCTCCACCACATCTAAAAACTTAGAGGGATGGGCCGTCTCCAAAATAATTCCGATTAGGTTGGGATTCTCCTCCTCAAAGGCATTCCAAGCCAATAGACCGACCGCACCATGCGGGTCAAAGATATATCCATCATAGTTTTTATAACCATTCAAAATTGCTGACCGGGTCATGGCATCATCAAAGGAATAACCAGATAGGATTTTTTTCATATTGTTCCACGTGGAACGATTCAGTGAGAAAGGTGCTTTCTCTTCCATAAAAAGAGCGATCATTCGGTAAAAATTGGAAGGATTGCCCACATCCATAGCATTGGAAATAGTTGAAAAGGAAGGATGCGGATCGAATTGACAGGTCTCCAAATACTGTGGAACCACCGCATTCCGATTGGTCGCAGCCACAAAATGAGACACTGGCAACCCCATCCGCCAGGCCAACAACCCCGCAGTCAAATTGCCAAAATTGCCACTAGGTACTACGAATACAGGTGCAGGAGCCCCTTTACCCAACTGCTTGTACGCCTCAAAATAATAAAACGTCTGGGGTATAAGTCGTGCTATATTGATGGAGTTGGCGGAGGTGAGCCGGATTTGTCGATTGAGTTGGCCATCCAAAAAAGCCCGCTTAACCAAGGCCTGACAATCGTCGAACGACCCATCTACTTCTAGCGCAGTAATGTTGCCACCAAGAGTTGTCAATTGCTTTTCCTGCAAAGGGCTGACCCGCCCGGAAGGGTAGAGGATCACCACTTTCGTACCTGGGGTATTGTGAAAACCAGCCGCAACAGCACCACCGGTGTCTCCTGAAGTAGCTACGAGTATCACCAGGTCTTTGTCGGCACCCCGGTTGAAATACCCCATCAACTGCGCCATAAACCGGGCACCAAAATCTTTAAATGCCAAAGACGGCCCGTGAAACAACTCCAACACATGGGTTCGTTCATCCAATTGTACCAGGGGCGCAGGGAAGTTGACAGAGCGAGTTATAATTTCCAAAAGATCGGAATCAGGTATCGCATTTTGAAACAGGTTTCTGGACGCCTCATAGGCCAACTCTGGAAAAGAAAGATCGGTCAAGCCATCAAAAAAATCAGACGGTAAAACGGGTATTTCATTTGGCATGAAAAGGCCATTGTCATCGGGCAGGCCCTTGAGTACGGCTTCTTTGAGCGAAAACAATTGGCCCGGATTATTGGTACTGTATAATTGCATAAAAGGATTTGTTGAATCAAAGCAATACAGCGCCCGCCTGGTTAATCCCCGACAAAAACAAGTCGGACTCAATGCCCTTTTCAGCAAAAACCTGCTGCATAGCTGTACCGGCATTTTCTGCCACAAAACTATTGCCACAAAGAGCAAAGATAGAAGGCCCCGCCCCCGAAATACTACAACCCAATGCACCAGCCTTCATGGCGGACTCCTGAACTTGCGTAAACCCGGGGATCAACTTCGAGCGTTGGGGCTCAATTACGACATCGCGCAAAGAACGTTGCAACAATTCCAAATCGCTGGTAAACAAGGCAGTTACCAATCCACCCACCGAACCAGTCTGCTGAACCATTTGAGTCAAGCTGATCTGATCGCTCAAAATAGCCCGGGATTCTTTTGTCAAAATTTCGATATGCGGATAAACCACTACAACCCTCAGTCCCTTAATGACCGGCAAACGATGGACATCAAGTGTAGCATTATCCCGAACCAAAATAATACCCCCGATCAAAGAGGGAGCCACATTGTCGGCATGCCGGGCACCACTGGCAATTTGCTCCCCATCCACTGCAAAAGGCAACAACTCGCGTTTGGTAAGAGGGCGGCGCAACAATTCATTTACAGCCATCACACCCGCAACGGCACTGGCAGCACTCGACCCCATCCCACTTCCAAATGGCATCTTTTTATGGATTTCCATTTCGATGCCTCTATCGGTTTCGCCTAAATATTCTAACAATTTGTATGCGGCAAAGCCAGCGGTGTTTTTTGAAACTTCGTAGGGTAGTTTTCCGCCGGTGATTTTTGTGATCCGTAGACCAGGCTGATCCGAAAAACGAACCACCACCTCGTCGCCCGGCTTATCCAATGCCAGACCCAACATATCGTACCCGCAAGCGAGATTGGCTACTGTAGCAGGAGCAAAAACTTTTAAACCGGCATTCATGTGAAAATTATTTATTTATAAGTTTTTGATTATTAGTAAATTAATCAATAATCATTTGTCTGGCTGCCAATTTTAATGACCTCCGCAAAGACCCCGGCTGCAGTGACTTCGGCGCCAGCCCCTGGGCCCCGGATCACCAGTGGGCGTTCTTTATATCGCTGGGTGGTAAATACGATCATATTGTCGCTGCCGGATAGACTGAAAAAGGGATGGTCATTGTTGACCGATTGCAATTGGATCGTTCCCTTTCCGTTTTCCAAAGTGGCGACCAATCGCAGCACTTTATTTTCCTTTTCGGCGGCCAGCCGGGTTTGTTCAAAAACCGGATCATTTTTTTCCAAAAGGGCAAAAAAGGCATCCACCGTTTTTGCTTCAATACATTCTGGGGGCAACACCTGATGGATCGTCACATCGCTGGCTTCCAAAGGCAGGCCTGTTTCCCGTGCAAGGATAATTATTTTTCTTCTAATGTCGAGCCCGGTCAGGTCAATTCTTGGATCGGGTTCTGTATAACCGAGTTGTTGTGCTTTTTTAACGATTTGGCTAAAGGAAGTTCCCTTTTGAAAGGAGTTAAAAACAAAGGACATCGAACCCGAAAAAACGCCTTCAATTTTGAGTATTTGATCGCCGCTGTTGATCAGGTCGTGGAGGGTAGTGATCACCGGTAGCCCGGCGCCGACATTGGTTTCGTACAAAAAGCGGGCGTTTCGCTTTCGGGCGATTTGTTGGAGCCGTTGATATTGAGGGTACGATGAGGAAGTCGCTATCTTATTGGGAGTGGAAATGGAAATGCTGGCTTCCAGGATGTTTTCGTATTGCATAGCAACCTCTTCGTTGGCGGTGTTGTCGACAAAAATACTGTTGGCCAGGTTGAGGGATTTCATTTGCTGAACGAAACCGGAAGGGGAGGACTTTTGGTTGGAGTCGGCCAGAGCGGACTCCCAATTGTTGAGGTCGATTCCATTGGTATCAAAATGCATGGTTTTGCTGTTGGACAGCCCAACCACCCTTATTTCGAGCGAAAGGTTGTCGAGTAAACCTTTTGTCTGCTCGCGGATTTGCCGGATGAGCGTACTACCGATCAACCCAACTCCGACAATGAACAAATGTAAGACTTTTGTTTTCGACAGAAAAAAGGCCTCGTGAAGGGCATTCAGGGCTTTTTGCTCGTCGGTGCGGTTGATGACAACCGACACATTTCGCTCCGACGATCCCTGTGCTATGGCAATACAATTGACTCCGTTTTTGCCCAGGGCCCTAAACAGCCTTCCAGCAATACCCGGTTGATACCTCATATTTTCGCCGATAGCGGCAATTACGCACAACTCCGTTTCCACTTTTACCGGCTCGACACTACCTTCCCGGATCTCAAACTGAAAGGCTTCCTCCACCGTACTTTTGGCGACAGCGGCCTCATCGGGCGATACGGCAAAGGAAATGGATGATTCAGATGACCCCTGGGTAATCAATATAACGTTGATTTTGGCCATAGCCAATGAGTTGAATAGCCTTGCGGCAATGCCCGGTACCCCAAACAATCCGCTGCCCTGAAGCGTGAGCAAGGCAATGTGATTGATGGAAGAGATGCCCCGGACGGCATGCCCGTTTTGGGCGGCAGCGGTGGAGATGAGGGTTCCAGTAAAGGAAGGATTAAAGGTGTTTTTAATATACAAGGGGATGTTCTTCTCCAGCGCGGGGAGCAGGGTTGGCGGGTAGATGACCTTTGCGCCAAAGTGCGACATCTCCATAGCTTCGGCATAGCTCATTTCGGGGATCGTGAATACTTTTCTGACCTTTCGGGGATCGGCGGTGAGTACACCGTCAACGTCGGTCCAAATTTCGATATGCTGGGCGCCAAGTCCGGCAGCAAGTATGGCAGCCGTATAGTCGGAGCCGCCTCTACCCAGGGTGGTGGTCAGCCCTTCGCTGTTGGAGCTGATGAATCCAGTGACGATTTGTATTTCAGGGTGTTCTTCGTACTGGGTTTTGATCAGGGGATAGGTTTTTTGAAAATCCACTTTGGCCCCGCCGAAATTGTCGTCGGTTTTGATGACCTTTCGGGCGTCGAGATAGCGGGCATTGATCCCGTTTTGCTGACAAGCAATGCTGATGAGGAAGGCTGAACTGCGTTCGCCAAATCCCACTACATAGTCACGGGCGCGGGCCGATGCCTCCCTCAATAGAAAAATACCTTGTAGGAAATTGCGGAGGTTGGTTTCATTTTTTTCCAGTTGTTGGAGAGCAGTATCGAGGTAGTGATCGCTCAGCAGGGCTTCGGCAGTGGTTCGGTGGCGCAGAAAGCAATCTTGGAGCTTGTTGAGGTATTGATCGTCGCCGTTGGCTGCCAGTCGGCACATTTCCAGCAATTCGTCGGTGATGCCACCAAATGCGGAAAAGACAACGGTAAATCGCTCGCCCTTTTGATAATAATCTTTCAAAATATCGATGACGGCGCGTATGCGTTCGGGCTTGGCGACGGAGCTGCCGCCAAATTTTAATACTTTCATTTTGTTGTTTTGAATAGACATTATGAATGGATTTTTTGTATAGCAACTGAAGAGCAATTTTTTGTCTAACCAAGGAACACCCGGAGCCTCGTAGCCATAGCTACGAAGGCGAGGATGTGACACAGGGTAGACAAAAAAGGGCATTCAGGCTGCATACAAAATTTTTGTTCATTATGTCTAAAATGGACAAGTTCTTACGATATAAATTGACTGGGGTGTCAGTTTATACTGGGAAATTGATCGAGGTACGTATTTTCTTTTTGTTTCATCAGCTCTTGCAGTTCGGGTGTTTTGTCGGTATAACCCATCAGATGCAGACAACCGTGGATGATCACGCGCCGAAGTTCCTCCTGGAAACTTACACCATAAGTTTTGGCGTTTTCAGCTACCCGGTCGACACTGATGAAAATATCGCCTTCAATGACTTCATCTGGCCCTGAAAACGGAAAGGTGATAACGTCGGTCAGGGTATCGTGATCGAGGTAATCCACGTTCAGCTTATGCAAAAAAGGATCGGAACAGGCGATGATGTTGATGGCTCCATGCGCCATATTTTCCTGCCTAAAGGCGCTTTCCAACCACTGAATGGTGGCCTGGATGGCAGACCATTCAAAGTCCGTTTCTTCTGAGAAGAATAAGAATTCGGTAGCGGGCTTTGGCGGAGTGGTTGAAGGCATCCGCAAAGATAGGGTGGAATTTTTTGATTTGTGGTAGTTGACCCTGAAAAGAAAACTGGTTTTAGCAGCAGCTCTTTTTGTTTTCAGCTATTGATCACGGCATGTCGGCACATTTTCGTAACTTGTGTCTCCTAACTGGTAACAACAAACATCACCATTATGAGAAAATTACTCTTGTTGCTTCTATCATTGCCCGCTATCCTGTCGTGGTCGCAACAGGCCGATTCGAGCCTGCTCACCATTGACCGCATTTTTCAATCCAATGAATTCCGGATGGATCGATTTGGCCAGGCCCGCTGGATCGAAGGGGGAGAGGCCTATACTACCTTAGAACGTTCTGACAAGCATAAAGATGCACGCGACATTGTCCGTTACGACACGCGTAGTGGTGAACGATCCATTCTCATCAGTGCCGATAAGCTCATTCCCAGGGGTAAGAAAAAGCCTCTATCCATTTCCAATTACAGTTGGTCAAAAGACAAAAAGAAACTCCTCCTTTTTACCAATACCCGACGGGTTTGGCGATACCACACCCGGGGCGATTATTGGGTGTTCGATGTAGCCTCCGGTCGCTTGCAGCAATTGGGAGACGTGTTGCCCGAATCGTCGTTGATGTTTGCCAAATTTTCGCCCGACGGTAATCGCGTAGCTTATGTCAGCAAACACAATATTTACGTGGAAAACCTGCTCAGCGACTCCATCACCCAACTGACCCACGACGGATCACTCACCCTCATCAACGGCACCTTCGACTGGGCCTACGAAGAGGAGTTTGGCTGCCGCGATGGCTTTCGTTGGAGCCCCAATGGACAGCAGATCGCTTTCTGGCAGGTCGATGCCAAAAACATCCGCAACTTCCTGATGATCAACAATACCGACTCTGTCTATTCCCATACCATTCCGGTACAATATCCTAAAGTGGGCGAAACACCTTCTGCCTGCCGGATCGGAGTCGTTTCGACAAATGGCGGAAAAATAAACTGGCTCCCCATTCCCGGCGACAGCCGACAGCACTACCTCCCCCGGATGAAATGGTCGGAAGACAGCCAAAAGGTACTCGCCTTGCAACTCAACCGCAAACAAAACACCGTCAAACTGTGGCTCTGCCACAAAGACAGCACATTTTCCAACAACATATACACGGAGACCGACGAAGCCTGGATCGACGCCATTAGCCAGGCCGATTGGCTGTGGCTCGACAAGGGAAATTCCTTCACCTGGCTAAGCGAACAGGATGGGTGGCGCCACCTCTATCGGTTTTCTCTGAAAAGGAAAGCAAACACCTTGTTATCACCTGGAGACTATGACGTCATATCCATCGTTGAAATCGATACAACCGGTGGCTGGTGCTATTTTATAGCCTCTCCCGACAACCCCACTCAACGATATCTTTACCGCCTGTCGATGCGGCAGCCTGGTCTGCCACAGCGGCTAAGTCCCGACAGCCTCTCCGGTACACACAGCTACAGAATGGCGCCAGGCGGCAAATACGCCTTTCACACCTATTCCAACATCCATACCCCACCGACGACTACCCTCGTCAGCCTGCCCGATCACGAACCCATAAGAACGTTGGTCGATAATAAGGCTTACCGCCAAAAAATGGCTACTCTGAAACGACCGCAGATCGAGTTCTTCAAGATCACCACTTCCGATGAAATTACGATGGATGGCTATATGATGAAACCACCTAACTTTGACCCTAGTAATAAATACCCGGTATTTTTTTACGTGTATGGAGAACCCTGGGGACAGACGGCCAGAGACGTATGGCAAAGCAGGCTGTGGCACCTCATGCTGGCGCAAAAAGGCTATCTGGTGATGACTCTTGACAACCGCGGTACACCTTGCCCCAAAGGCCGTCAGTGGCGCAAAAGTATTTATCGCAATATTGGCATCATCAACTCCCGCGATCAGGCGATGGCCGCCAAAGAAATCCTGAAATGGGATTTTGTCGACCCCGAACGCATCGCAGTTTGGGGATGGAGCGGTGGCGGATCCATGACGCTCAACCTGTTGTTTCGCTATCCGGAAATTTACAAAACGGGCATCTCAGTAGCGCCGGTGGCCAATCAACTGTACTACGACAACATCTACCAGGAAAGATACATGGGCCTTCCCTCGGAGAATAAAGAAGATTTCATAGAAGGCTCTCCCATTACCTACGCCAAAAATCTGGAAGGCGATCTGTTGCTGATTCACGGTACCGGCGACGATAATGTACACTATCAAAACGCCGAAGCCCTCCTCAACGAATTGATCAAACACAATAAACTCTTTCAGGTAATGCCTTACCCTAATCGCTCGCACGGCATCTACGAAGGAGAGAATACTTCCCGACATCTTTATACGCTGATGACACATTTTCTTTTACAACACGTACAGCCAGGTGGAGTGCCCAATAAAAAAGAAGAGGCCGCCACTAAAACACCGACTATGGGATTGGGAAATTGATAACGGCTTATATCAACGTTTAAAGTTGGTACAAAAAACGAGAACAAGTCAAACCAAATTATTCGACTGTGGCTATCAGCAAACGACACCGGTACAAAAACAGAAGAGAAAAATATGCCCGCAGCCGGCGCAACATCCGGCTGGTCTTCCTCTTTATGGCCATCGCAGCGGTGGTTCTCCTCTACAAAAACCGGGTCGCTATTTACGACAGGATCAGCATTTGGTTTCTTTGATCCGTCCTAACACTCATTAGACATTATGAATGGATTTTTTGTATAGCAACTGAAGAGCAATTTTTTGTCTAACCAAGGAACACCCGGAGCCTCGTAGCCCAAGCTACGAAGGCGAGGATGTGACGCAGGGTAGGCAAAAAAGGGCATTCAGGCTGCATACAAAATTTTTGTTCATTATGTCTATTAAATGTCAACCAGGCGAGCCCATCCATCCGTGATACAACCCCTAACAAGTTGTGATGATATTGTGATACTTTGTGGCTAACTTTGTAGTACATCCAAAATCAGCTGTGCATGAGAAAAGTATTGATCGTTGAAGACGACAAAGACATCGTCGCCCTCCTTCAAATTCATTTGAAAGACCTCCAATGCCACACCGATCTGGCTTTCGACGGGGATGAGGGTATGCAAAAGGCCCTCCACAACGACTACGACCTGTTGATACTCGACATCATGCTGCCCGGAAAAGACGGCATGGAAATATGTCGGCAGGTGCGGGCCGTCAACCCCCGCGTACCCATTCTGATGCTCACGGCCAAAAGCGAAGAGATCGACAAAGTGCTGGGCCTGGAAATGGGAGCCGACGACTATCTGACCAAACCCTTCAGCATACGCGAATTCATCGCCAGGGTGAAGGCCATATTCCGGCGGATGGAAACCATGCGTAAAGCCATGCAAACCCCCGGCGACGCCATATTGACTTTTGGAGACCTGAGCATCGACATCGACAAAAGAAAGGTCACCTTACAGGACCAACGGATTGAGCTTTCGCCAAAAGAATTTGAGCTGTTGAGCCTGCTGGCCTCCAACCCCGGAAAAAGCTATGATCGTTCTAAAATACTCAACCTGGTGTGGGGCTACGATTTTGATGGGTACGAACACACCGTCAACTCACACATCAACCGGCTGCGCTCCAAAATTGAACCCGACATTCAGCAACCCACCTACATACTGACTACCTGGGGCATCGGCTATCGCTTCAACGAAGAATTATGAAAGGCAACAAATTATACTGGAAAATATCGGCCACCCTCCTCATCCTGATGGTGTTGGTTGGGCTTGGGTACTTGTTGATAACCGGATACATCGCTCAGCAATACCACAGCGAAGTCAATCAAAAACTATACGCCGGGGTCGCTGCCGGCACCATCAAGGAAGTCAAACCCCTGGTCAACGGCAAAGTGGATACAGCCGCTATCCAGGAGATCATGCATTCTATGATGATCATCAATCCCAGTGTGGAAGTATACCTGCTCGACAACGATGGCAACATCATCACCTATGTAGCACCCTACAAACGGGTCAAACTCACAAAGGTAGACCTCGCACCGGTTAAGCAATTCATTGCTGCTGCTGACGAAAAACCCTACATCACCGGCGACGATCCGCGACATCCCGGCGAACAGAAGGTGTTCTCTGCTGCCCCCATCATGGAGGGCGACCAATTGTCGGGATACCTATATATTATTCTGGCCAGCGAAGAACGGGCGGCCGTTACGGCCATGCTCAACAGCAGCTACTTTTTAAAATTGGGCGCCAATCTGTTTTTTCTCACACTTGTAGGAGCATTGTTAATCGGACTGCTGGCTTTTTGGCTGCTGATGCGCAACCTGCGCAAATTGATCGGCACTGTTCGCCGCTTTAAAGAAGGCGACTACCAAGCCCGCATGCAAACCAATGGCTCCGGCGACCTGGCTGACCTGTCGAACAACTTCAACCAAATGGCCGATACCATCGTGGCCAATATAGACGAATTGAAGTCGGTAGAAAACCTGCGCCGCGAGTTGATAGCCAACGTCTCTCACGACTTGCGTACCCCGCTGGCCATCATGAAAGGGTATGTAGAAACAATGTTATTAAAAGACGATGGCCTCAGCCCCGACCAACGGAAGCAATACCTCCAAACCACCCTCGACAGCGGCGATAAGTTGTCCAGACTCATAGCTCAACTATTTGAATACTCCAAACTCGAAGCCAACCAGATACAGCCGCAAAAAGAACCCTTCTTCATCGCCGAACTGGCTCAGGACATCTTTCAAAAATACCAACTACTCGCTAAAGAAAAAGACATCGAAATGCACCTTCAGGCTTCCGCCGAAATTCCAATGGTGTTTGCCGACCTGGGACTGGTCGAACGGGTCATCCAAAACCTGATGGACAATGCCCTCAAATACACCCCCCAGGGCGGGGAGGTCACCATTCAACTCCAGGCCGTGGCCGACCAGGTAGAAGTCAAAATTGCCGACACCGGCCCGGGTATTCCCGAAAGCGAACAGTCAGCCATCTTTGAGCGCTACCGCCAGGCCAACCAGTCAAAAGAAGCCAAAAAATCGGGAGCAGGCCTGGGGCTGGCCATCGCCAAAAAAATACTGGAACTGCACAACGCCACCATCAACGTACATAGCAAATTGAATGAAGGCACGACCTTTTCTTTCCAACTACCCGCCTACATAGAAGCGGTTTGATCGATCAAACAACAAAACGCCTGCACCGCAAAGGCAGTAGCCAACATCGGATCGTCTTCCTTATTGGGGCCTCCCATCGGATTGGAAAACGAGCCGTCGGGTTGCTGCCTACTGACGAGTAACCCCTCCACGACAGGCCGCCAATTCACCTCCGAATCCAACAAGGCGTACACCTCCGACCGAACAGCCAGGTGATAGTAAAACATCACCTCGTGCCATTGGTCCGGATCATCGAGTGGTATGCCCTCCGGGTATTGCCAGTTGGGATGAGCCAGCAACCACTGAAAAGCATCGGTAACTGGAGGGCTGTCCTTGTCAAATCCGGCAGCCAGCAAGCCAAGTATCCCATCGCAGGTGGCGGTGGCATACGAACGAAAATAATGAGGAGCTTCTGTTGAGTCGACGGCGACCCCTCCCTTGTTGGTACCAACAGTTACCGGACTTGCGAAGAACCCACCATCGTAGGGAATCGATCTGTGAGGTACTCCTGTGGCATGGATGCGCACCTCCTCTGATTGTTTTTGGGCGAGCCGAAGAAAGCAGTTGGCTTTTTTAGCGGAAGCGGCATAACCCTTACTCCCACGCAGGGCTGTCAGAATTCGGCGGGTGTGCGACAGGTCGACGTGCCCGGTTTGCCCGGCCTGGAGTCGGCTTTCGCCAAAACCCCAGGCACCGTAAGCGGCATTCGTGGAGTCGATGCCCCGCTGTTCGCAAAACTGTTGTTGAAACAAATAAGATTCCATGCGGCGTATGAGGGAACGATCTCCAGACTTATTAAAATGTTTCAAAACCATCAGCGCATGAGCCGTTGCGTAATTAGGGTAATCCAGAATGTCGGGGTCCTGGCAGCCGAGGACACCTTTGTCGTTGATGTGCTTTCGCAAAAATTGCAATCCTTTTTCCAACAATGCTTCTTCAGGTCGGTATACCGATTCCGGCACCTGAATAAGGACGTACATCAGATAAGCCGACAGGGCCTCCCCGCCCCGCATGATGCCATGCGTTTGGCTATGCCATCCTCCATCGGCAGATTGTTGATTCCAGAGGTAATGGCAGGCTTTCTGCAGGTTGGATTGCGTCGAAGGTTGTGCCGGCATGGGCCAGCAGGCTGCTGCCAGAAGGAGCATCAGAAAGACTTGCCAGGTTTTCACAACCTGGCAAGTCTGGAGTATCTGAATAGCTGATGCGATCACTGATCCTGTTTTCTATCGGCTGTCAAAGTCATAATAACGGCGGCGGTACAAAACACGGGGCTGGTGATGCAGTGGTGGCCGCTCCAACTGCCATCGCCGTTTTGTACTTTGCCCAGGCGCTGGCTCATCTTTTGGTGCCATTGCAGCCATTCTTCCTGGTTGTCGTCGGCAACGAGCGACTCGCTGGTCATCATATAACTCAGGTATTCTTCGCCACCATTGTTGCCGAAACCCGACAAGACGGCGTCGCTTTTCATTTGGTAGGCCGCGCTTTTGTTGACCATATAGGAGGAGGCCAGTTCGCGGGCTTCGTCTTTGTCGATCCCTTCCTCTTCCAACAATTCAACCACATCTTCGACGGCAGTGGCAGGGGGCGGCTCTTTTGCAGCTTCCATTCTTTTGAATGCCTTTTTTTCTTTCAATTTTTTGCGCACTTTTTTAGCTTCTTCGGCGGTGGCGCGCTGGGTGCTGGAGGCGGCATATAGCTTGATGCCTGCGGCACTTTCTACGGCGACATCGCCAGAGGTGGTTACATTTTGTTTTTGGTATTTGCGAGAGCGGTCCAGTACTTCATTGTCGATTTCGATACCGGCGTCGTCACTCATTTCGAGGGCATTGTTGGCCATAGCAGATTGGAGGACGGGTGCCCATCCGCGGTCGTTCCAACTGCCGTTTTTCTGCTGGCTGTTTTGGATTTTGGTGACGCATTTTTTCAGCGCAGCTTCTGTGCGGTTGTATAGCGTTTCGTCGAACTGTGTTTGATCGAGTATTTTGGCGAAGAACTGGGCGGTCATGGCCACGTCGATGTTTTGTCCGAGTTTGCGTTGAGGCTGTGTGCCGGTAATGTCGGTGATGTTGGGGTGCTTTTTGTCGGATTTTTCGGCCATGTCGAGCAGTACGTCGAGGGCCTTTCTGAGGTTTTTGGAGTAAGTGCCTTTTTCGAGGGTATTGTCGGCGTGCATCAGGGCCATAGCGGAGAAGGCGGTGGTGGCTGGATCTATATTCACGGCTTTGGGGTTGCGGATGTGTTGGGCATTGTGCTGACCGGCTCCCCAGCCTCCGTTCTCGTATTGGGCTTTGGCCAGCCAATCGATTCCGTTATGGAGGAAATCGGCGATGGGCATAGCCTCTTTTGCCGGGTCCTTTACAGGAGGTTTGATCTCGTCTTTTTGAGGTGGTGGCGGCGATTTTTTTACGGGCTTTTGCACGGGCAATTTCACTGCTACCGGAGTAACTTTTACGGGCCGGGGCTGGGGGGGAGTAACATTCGTTGTGGCGGGTTCTGGTGTGGAAGCAGGCGGATGATCCGGCTGCATAGCGTGGGTACAGGCAGGCACTGCCGTGTCGGGCTGTTGCGAAATGAGGTTGGTGTAAGCCAGGGCGCTGAAAAAGATCAGGCATGCGGCTGCCATTAAAAGCTGTGCTTTTTTCATAGATCAAAAAGGTTTTAACAGTTATGGAAATGATAGAACGGGCCAGCGCATATTTGCTGCTGTGCCGGTATTGGTTCGGTTCGTTTTCTGGTGGATAGGATGTGGTGAAGTTGATTTTTGGCGTGTGGCAGTGCATGTTTTAACGTTTTTGGGAAGTTTTATCACTTCGTTGTATCTTACTCCCCAAATCAAAAAGGGCAAAAAACACCTATGCGGATCATCATCATCGGAGGAGGCATCATAGGTCTGTGTGCGGCCTGGTATCTGCACAAGGCAGGCCATGAAATAGTATTGTTGGATAAAACCGATATGACCGATGGCTGCTCCTACGGCAACGCCGGCATGATTGTGCCCAGCCATATAATCCCTCTGGCTGCACCGGGGATGATCGCCCGCGGCATCCGATGGATGTTCGACGCCGAAAGCCCCTTTTATATAGCCCTCCGGCTCCGGCCCGACTTGCTGCGTTGGGGTTGGCTTTTTTATCGGACCGCCACCGAAAAAAAGGTACGGCGTGCCATGCCTGTACTCCGCGATTTTCACCTGTTGAGCAAGCAGCTATACACCGAAATGGTTCAAAAAGACGGTCTTTCATTCGCTTTTCAGCAAAATGGAATAGGGATGATATACCGCTCCAAGCATGGACGCGAAGAGGAGTTGGCCACAGCCAGAAAAGCGAATGAGTTGGGCATCGAAACCCGGGAATTAGACCAGAAAGGCCTTCAGGCATTGGAGCCGTTGGTACAAACTTCGGCAATGGGAGCCGTTTACTATCCCGGCGATGCCCACCTCGACCCCGGAAGCCTGATGAACGCTTTGCGAAATCAACTGACAGCAGCCGGCGTACATTTCCAACAAGGTGTTTCCGCAAATGGGTTTACCCGGGAAAAACCCCTCCGGTTGAATACCAACAAAGGCCTCTACCGGGCCGACCGTTTTGTAATAGCAGCAGGTGCCTGGACGCCGCAACTCACCCGCAGCCTGGGTCTCCGCCTTCCCATGCAGGCCGGCAAAGGATACAGTTTCACCATCCGGGATGCTGCCCCCCAACTTCGCCACCCCGCCATCCTCACCGAAGCCAAGATCGCGGTAACGCCTCTCGGACCCGACCTTCGCTTTGCGGGTACCATGGAAATAGGCGGCCTCCACCACCGCATCAACCCCGCCAGGGTTCGTGGCATCCTGAAGGCGATACCGACGTATTTCCCGGAATACGATTTCAGAGGCCATCCTCCCTCTGACATTTGGTGTGGTCTGCGCCCCTGCACTCCCGACGGAATGCCGTATATTGGCCCTTGCCCAAATCAGAAAAACGTGGTGGTCGCCGCCGGCCACGCCATGATGGGCCTTAGCCTCGGCCCCGCCACCGGCAAACTGGTACAAGAGATCATCGACAACCAGCCAACCAGCCTCGACACCACCCTGTTTCAACCAAAGCGATTCGGATAATGACCTGGAAAAAATTAATTACCTATACCAAACAAAGTGGCCCCGGCTGGATACAAGCTGCCGTTACCCTGGGTGGTGGCACCCTGGTGGGCGCCCTCTATTTGGGGGTGATCGGTGGCTACGAATTTTTGTGGCTACAACCCCTGGCCATGCTCTGTGGGGTCGTTATGCTGGCCGCCATCAGCCACGTAACGCTCAGCAAAGAGCAGCCCAAAGACCGGCCTTTTGAGTTGGTGAAGCGGCACGTATCTCCATTGCTGGCTTGGGGGTGGCTGATAGCTACCGTCATTGCCAATGTAGTGTTCTGCTCGGCCCAGTTTGCGCTGGGTACCGATGCCCTTCAAGGCAACCTCGGGGTAGGTGTCAACCCTTACGTCATTACGACCATCATTTTTGCAATAGCATTGTTATTGATCTGGCTGTTTTCGGGCGAAGGAAAGATGTCTAGGCTGATCGATCATTTTATAAAGGCCCTGGTGGCCGTCATTGTGTTGTCGTTTATGGGGGTGGTCGTTGTCCTTATGGCAAAAGGCGCGGTCGATTGGTCGGCTATGATCGGGGGCTTGTGGCCCGATTTTTCGGCTTTGTTTCGCCCAACCGCTTCTTACCAATCCTATCTGGAATTGACCGGGACATACCGGGATTTTTGGCAACAATACATTTCCGAAAGCCAGCGCAATATCATCATCGGCGCTTTTGGTACGGCGGTGGGCATTAATATGACCTTTTTGTTGCCCTACACCTTGTGGAAAAAAGGTTGGGGGCGCAACGACCGCGAACTGGCCCGCTACGATCTGGTGTTGGGATTGTTTATCCCGTTTGTTCTGGGAGCTTCCTGCCTGATTGTATCCACCGCATCGCAGTTTCATGCCAAAAAAGACGGGGTGGTCAACGAATTGGCTTTCCAGCAGGTACTCGACAGAAGGCTGGCCGCCGAACATCCGGGCTATGACCGGCTATCATTGCAACAAAAAAACGCCTTGCGGCAAAAAGCACCTCCTCCTGACCGAAACCTGAGTGTCATGCTCGCCAAACGCAATGCCAACGATCTGGCCAAAGCCCTCGAACCATTTCTGGGTCGATGGTCGCAACTCATATTCGGCATCGGCGTGCTGGCGATGGCCCTCAGCACCATCCTCGTACACATGATGATGAACGGGTACGCCATCAGCGAAGCCTTTGGGCGACCCGGGCAGCGACAACTCTTTCTGGCAGGGGCCGCCATCCCTGCACTGACGGGCCTGCTGTCGCCGGTACTGTGGACGGGAGCGGTGAAAGCCGCACTGGTAGTGCCGGCATCGGTCATCGCCACTACCTTGTTGCCGATCGCCTATCTCGTATTCCTGCTGCTGATGAATTCCAAAAAAGCACTTGGTCGCGAGCTGCCTCAACGACGTTGGGCGGTCAATCTGCTCATGGTCATCGCCACCGGGGTTGCTACCTTTGCTTCTTTTTGGGCCCTGTCGGGCAAATACGGCAGTGCCAATGCCTACGAACATTACTTTGGCTTGTTGGGCATGATTATTTTGCCCGTTTTGGCACTGGTGGGCATCATTACTTTCGTGAAAAGGGAACGTTGAGTGATTTAGGCTCGCTCGAAAAATAACTTGTCGTTGTCTTTGACAAAAATTACAAATAAGCGACCCCGATAGCTATCGGGGTGAGCGATTTGTGATTTTTTCAAAGACACCAAAAAGACAATTTATTTTTTGAGCTTTACTTAAAAATAGAAAACACCTTGTTATGAAAAATTTTGGAATCATAGGTGTGGGCATGGTCGCCCACTTTCACGCCCGGGCCATCCAGGCCATGACGGGTGGAAACCTCTATGCGGTGTATGCCCGCAAATCCAGCCATGGGGTCGAGTTTGCTGAGAAATTTGGCTGCAAAGCCTACGACGACCTGGGATACATGCTGGCAGGCGACGAAATCGACATAGTGACCATTGCCACCCCTTCGGGCACCCACCTGGAGATGGCCATGATAGCTGCGATGTACCGTAAACACATTGTTTGCGAAAAGCCATTGGAGGTCGACACCGAAGGAATCGATCTTATGATAGCGGCTTGTGCCAAAGAGGGGATCGTGCTGGCAGGCATTTTTAACCGTCGCTTCAACCCCGCTGTGGCAGCTCTGAAGCGGGCCATCGAAGAGGGACGCTTCGGTCGGCTGACCCTCTGCGATGCCAACATCAAATGGTACCGCACCCAGGAATATTACGACTCCAGCGATTGGCGCGGCACCTGGGCATTTGATGGCGGTGGTGCCCTGATGAACCAATCGATACACACTATTGATCTGCTGCTGTATTTTGTCGGCCCGGTGAAGAGACTGTCTGCCACTACTGCCTGTCTGACTCACACCAACATCGATGTAGAAGACACGGCGGCAGTCGTACTCGAATTTGAAAACGGCGCCCGCGGCACCATTCAGGGAGCTACCTCTTGTTGGTCGTCGACCGGCCACCCCGCTGAAATACAGATTTGCGGAAGCGAAGGATCGGTATTTCTGACCGACGACCGGTTTCGCGTCTGGGACTTCAAACACCCCCGACCAGAAGACGAAGACATCCGGGCCACCCTAATGCAAAATACTGAAAAAGGGCTGGGCGCCAACGACCCCTCCGCCATCGACTTTTTGGGACATCAACGCAATTTTGAAGACGTGGTGCAGGCCATCGAACAAAACCGCCCACCGCTGATAACCGGTGAGGAGGCCCGCAAATCGGTAGCACTCATCAATGCCATTTACAAAAGTGCCCAAAACAATGGGACTTGGGTGGATGTTGTATGAAAATACTATTTTCAATTAAAACTGTGTCAGCGCGAGGGTTTTCCCTTCAGGGTTAGGGTGCGGGAAGGAAAACCTGCCTGACTGACCGGCAGGCAGGTGACATAGTTTGCTGAGTAGCCTCTATGAAAAATCAAAACATGAAACTAACCGGATTCACCGATGAGGCCTCCAACCTTCTGGAAGAGCAGATCAGGGTCACTCGCGAGCTGGGGTGGAGCTATCTCTCCGCCCGTACCCTCGGCAGCCACAACGTCCACGACCTGGAGGAACGGGCCTTCGATGAATTTTGCGAAAAGCTGGAAGATGCCAATATCAAAGTGGCCGAGTTTGGGACCCTCATCGGCAGTTGGTCCAAACCGATCACCTCCGATTGGGCCATCACCCTTGCAGAAGTGGAGCGATGCATTCCCCGTATGCAGCGGCTGGGGGTGCGGTTTGCCCGCATCATGTCGTATGCCCAATGCGAATGGGGACAAGACCAACTGGAAGAGGAGCGCTTCCGCCGTCTGCGCGAAATTACGTCCCGTTTTCGGGATGCCGGGTTGGAGGCCCTCCACGAAAACTGCATGAACTGGGGAGGATTTTCTGCCGACCACACCCTGCGGCTACTCGACGAAGTGCCCGGCCTCCGACTGGTATTCGACACCGGCAACCCCATTTTCCAAAAAGACCGATCCAAACCTGCCCCCCACCCCTGGCAGGATGCCTACGAATTTTACCGAAAGGTGAAACACGCCATCGCTCACATTCATATAAAAGACGGCATCATGCACCCCGGACAGACGGAGCCCGAATACCGGTTTGCCGGAGAAGGGCAGGCACGGGTAAAAGAAATTTTGGCCGACCTGATAAAAGACCAATACGATGGGTTCATTGCCATAGAGCCGCACATGGGCAAGGTGTTCCACTTGCAGGATCAGGAGGTGGATCCCCAACGGGCATACGCTGTATATCTGGAATATGGCCAGCGGTTCGAATCTCTCTTACACCAGATATCCACTACCGAACTACCGCATTGATCGTCGCGAAATCATATCCGAGAGCAGCCGTTATCGGCAATCCCTCCGATGGATACAACGGACGGACGATCGCCTTCGTTTTCAGCAATTTTTCTGCGGAAGCGACATTGACTGATTCCGACCAACTGTGCCTTGTGCCGGGACAAAACGATCGGACGGTGTACCATGACCTCTCCGACCTGGACTGCCATATCGAATCGGATGGTTACTATGGCGGTATGCGGTTGTTGAAGGCTGCTGTCCGTCAGTTTGTAAAATATTGCCGCTCGAATGGGATCGGGTTGCCGGGCCAAAATTTTGCGATAAGCTACAAAACAACTATTCCCGCAAGGGTGGGCCTCGCCGGATCGAGTGCCATCATTACCGCTGTGTTGAAAGCCATCCTTCAGTTTTACAACATTACAATTACAAAACCCGATTTCGCCAACCTCGTGCTGGCAGCCGAAACGGTAGAACTGGGCATTGCGGCGGGCTTGCAAGACCGGGTTGCGCAGGCATACGAACAGCCGGTGTACATGGATTTTGCTTCGCAGTATTTTTCCCGCCAGGGGTATGGTCATTACGAGGTGTTTGGGCCGGAGTTGTTCCCCAAGCTGTATATTGCCTGGCGGAAAGATGTCGCCGAAGGTTCGGAAAAGACCCACAACGACTTGCGGGCCAGATACGAGGTCGGAGAGCATAAAGTTGTAAACTCCATGTTGGAATTTGGCCGGTTGACAACCGAGGCGTATCAGTGTTTGAAAAGCCGCCAGCCCGGACTACTGGGTGGGCTGATGGACCGGAATTTCGATTTGCGGCGATCGATTTGCACCATTGCCCCCCGTCAGTTGGAAATGGTGGAGCTGGCCCGTTCGTGTGGGGCTTCCGCCAAATTTACGGGATCGGGGGGGGCGATCATTGGTAGCTACGACGACGATGCCATGTATAATCGCCTTTCGGCAAAACTGGAGGGGCATGGTATTTCCATCGTCCAGCCCAAAATAGTATCGCCATGACGACTGTCAGAAAAGCCATCATCCCGGCCGCCGGGTTGGGGACGCGCCTGTTGCCGGCCTCTAAAGCCGTTCCGAAAGAATTGTTTCCGGTGGGTGGCAAACCCGTCATTCAATACGTGGTGGAAGAAGCTGCCCGGTCGGGGATCACCGATATTTTGATCGTGATCGGACCGGGAAAGGAAGCCATTCAAACCCATTTTGCGGTTAACGCTGCACTGGAAAAACAACTGCAGGATAAGGGTAAGCGGGAAACGGCAGAAGCCCTGCGTGCCATTTCTAATCTGGCACGTATTCATTACATTTGGCAACAACAGCCCGACGGCCTGGGCGACGCCATCCGCTATGGTAAGTCTTTTGTTGGAAACGAGCCTTTTGCTGTCTTACTGGGCGACTGTATTCTGGATTCCGACAGCGATCAGCCGGTTTTGCAACAGCTTCTGCACCATTTTCACCGACGGCAGGCATCAGTAGTGGCCATCGAAGAAATATTCCCGGAAAAGGCCGACCGATACGGCATCATGGGGGGAGTACCAACGGAAGAGCCGGGGCTGTACAAGGTACACCAATGGGTGGAAAAACCGGCCATCGCCGAAGCACCTTCCAATCTGGCGGTGGCAGGCCGGTATGTTTTCACCCCACATGTATTTGCATTGTTGGAAAACGCGCCTACCGGCAAAAACGACGAAGTGCAACTCACCGATGCCATGCAGGCTTTATTGCAGCAGGAAGATATGTATGCGCTGCGGTTTGTGGGGAAGCGCTACGACGTGGGCAGCCATTTGGATTTTGTTTTGGCGAATTTGGGCTTGGGGATGAATGTGAAAAAAATGAGTAGTGAATTACAACATTGGTTGAAAAGATTGGGATAATTGCAGTAAATGGATTCGGTAAAAAAAGCCTACCTTCAACTACACCTGGCCGTCGTCTTGTTCGGCTTCACCGCCATCCTGGGCGACCTCATCACCCTATCGGCCATAGTACTGGTGTGGTGGCGGGTATTGATCACCAGTGTAAGTCTGTTGTTATTGATCGACTTTGGCCGACAGCTTCTACTGATTCCGCGCCGGTTGGTCGGGCAATATATGGCCATTGGCGTGGTGGTGGCCCTGCATTGGGTGTTCTTTTTTGCGGCCATCAAATACGCCAATGCTTCCATCTGTTTGGTTTGTCTGGCGACGACGTCTTTCTTTGCGGCCATCCTCGAACCGCTGATGAGGCGGCGGCCCTTTCAATGGGTCGAGCTGGGGTTGGGGCTGGTGATCGTACCGGCGATGGCGCTGATCGTCAATACCACCGATTTGAGTATGAAGACGGGGATTTGGATGGGCTTATTGTCGGCCCTGCTGGCGGCGGTTTTTTCGATTTGGAATAAAATACTGGTGGATGAAACAGACGCCCTGCAGATCACCTTTCTGGAGTTGGGGAGTGGTTGGTTGTTTCTGACCTTGTTGATGCCTTTTTATCTGGGAACTGTTGAAGAAGTATTGTTTTGGCCGACCTCATCCGACTGGCTTTATTTGTTGGTGCTGGCGCTGTTGTGTACCACCCTGGCTTATGTGCTGTCGTTGCGGGCCCTTAAATACATTTCTGCTTTTGCGGCAACGCTGACTGTCAACCTGGAACCGGTATACGGCATTGTACTGGCCTGGCTGATACTAAAGGAAAATGAAGAGTTGGACGGAAATTTTTACCTGGGTGGAGCGATTATTTTACTGGCGGTGATGAGCTATCCGTTTTTGAAGCGTCGGCTGGGATAGATGAAGATTGTTCGAGTTTACGAAAAAGAACAAAAAACGAGTACAGGATATTTTCCGATGAGGATCGAAACCAGGAAGGACTCCAAGCCTGTCCAGTGGTCAGACGATCACGGAGTTTTCTTTGTGCAACTTCATGTCTTTGTGTCTCTGTAGTTACTATGTTATGATGACAGAGAAGGATTGTCCCTCATTCAAAAAAGCAAAACGGCCTCCAACAAAAAATCTGCTGGAGGCCGTCCTGTTTCGGCAAAAGGTATAAATATCTTTCTTAAGCTAAATTGCAAATTTAATTATGATTTTCCTTTCGCGCACCCTTTGATCCCTACCTAGCCTGCCGGTAGGCAGGAAGGGAAAGTCCGCCCGCGGATTCGCTGTTAACTTAGTATTTGCATATAAATATCGACGTTACTTACCAAGCAGCTTATTGTATCGGCCCGTATCCGTCAAAATGCTGACGGCCTCTTTGATCTCTTCATCGTTTTTGAGGCTCATCATAATTTTGCCTTTCTGGTGGTAATAACGGCTGGCTATTTCTTTTTCGATCAGGTCGACGATGCGGGCCTTATTTTTATTGAGTTCGTCTTTGTTCTGCTGCTTTATTTTGCTCTGCAAGGCGTTGTATTCCGGCTGAACGGTGCTCCAGAGGTTCTCTTTCTCGGCCTTCTTTTTCAGGTCGGCCAGCATTTGTTCGGTATCCGTTTCGTACTGATAATTTTTATTTTCGAGAAACTTTACAAATTGATCGAAGTCGGTGAAGTTGAAATCTTCTACCGCAGCGATGCTTTCCTTGCCGACGCAGTATTCGGTAACGAAATCGAAAATGAGGTAATTTTCCATCAGACTGTTGATGATGCCCTCGCCCTTCGACTTGTCGAGAATGATGTCGGCTTTCACGCCACCACCGTCCAGCACTGTTCGCCCTCTTCGGGTTTTGAAGGCCGTGCGCTCTTCGTCAGGGATGTCGATGGGAGCGCCGTCGCTATAGCTTACCCCCTGGATGCATCTGCCACTGGGGATGTAGTATTTTGCGGTGGTCAATTTTACTTTGGAGTTGTAGCCTACGTCGCGGGTGTTCTGCACCAGCCCTTTGCCGTAGGAACGCTGGCCGATGAGTACGCCGCGGTCGAGGTCCTGGATCACACCCGATACGATTTCGGAAGCCGAAGCCGATCCTTTATTGATCAATACCACGAGAGGGAGGGTTTCGTCTACCGGTTTGTTTAGGGTTTTGAAACTGCGATCCCAATCGATGACTTTTCCTTTGGTGGTAACCACGAGTTCGTTTTTAGGTATGAATACGTTCGACACGTTGACGGCTTCGGTGAGCAGCCCACCTCCATTGCCGCGAAGGTCGAATATGACCCCTTTCATATTGGGATTTTCTTCTTTGAGTTTTTCCAATGCATTGGCCACATTTTTACCGGCTTCGCGGGTAAACGTGGTCAGGGAAATATAGCCAATATCGTCTTTGACGAAAGAATAATGCGGCACGTTGGGCACGACCACTTCGTCGCGGGTCATCGTCACCTTCCGTTCTTTGCTTTCACCGGGCCGTTTGATGGTCAGTTCTATTTCCGTACCCGGAAAACCTTTGAGAATGTCGCTCACATCATCGGTGCTTTTGCCTTTGGCGGATTTGCCGTCGATGCTCACCACGATGTCGCCCGCTTTGAGGCCGGCTTTGTGGGCGGGACAGCCTTCGTAGGGCTCGGTGATGACGACGTGATCGTCTTTTTTGTGGATCAGGGCGCCAATGCCGTTGTATTTGCCGTCGGTTATGTAACGGAACCCTTCTATTTCCGATTCGGAGATGAAATTAGTATAGGGGTCGAGCGATTCCAACATGGCATCTACACCGGTGCGCATGAGCTTGGCTGGGTCGATCTCGTCGACGTAATAAGTATTGATCTCCTTATAGAGGTTGGTAAAAATTTCGATGTTCTTTGAAATTTCAAAGTACTTCCCGTGGTCAGAGGTGACAGTAGCCACCCCCAAAAATGCAACCAGCATCAAGACGCTGAGTTTGGCAATGCGAGTTATCTTCTTCATGATCTAAATAAAGTGCTTTTACAAAACTAAAACAGGTGAAAGGTTACGGTCGGCGGGCTTGTTTTTAAAAATGGCATCGACCGTCATTTCCATATTCATCCGAAAAAACGACCGAAATATTGCGCTTTAGGCTCAAAATCACAAAAATAAAAACAATTAGCCTCAAATATACATCAAAAACGTCATTAAACATTAAAAAAAACTGTAAAATGATGCTTTTGTTGCGAAATGGGGAGAATTATGGCACTGGGGAGAGGATTATCTGGCCATACAGATCATTACTGGTAAAAATAATGCCAAACACGATTCTCGATGATACAAAGTTGTTAGTCCAAAAAAGAAACCAACACCTCGTACAATTGATCCGGCCTATCCGCGTGGACCCAATGCCCGGCTTCCGCCAAAATAGTCAATTCACTTTTTGGAAACAACCTCCTGATGGCCTCCATATCCTTTTCAGAAAGGTATGCCGACCTCCCTCCTTTTACAAAAAGAGTGGAGCCCTCAAACGGATCGCCTCCGGATACGGCCGCCAATATCTCGTCATAATGTTGGTGCAGGGCGGCCAGGTTCATCTTCCAGCGGTAGCCGCCTTCTTTGTTGCGACTCAGGTTTTTAAGTAAAAACTGTACTACTCCCTCCTCATTGATCTTCTCTCGGAGCAGGTCACCGGCGTTTTTTTCTGCTTCCCAAAGAAGAAATATCTACACTCAACAAAGCATCGAAAATAGCATCGTGGTTGCTGGTATAGGCTTTTGGAGCGATGTCGATCACGACCAGCCGGTCAGTCATGTCGGGATTGTCCAGGGCAAATTGCATAACCGTCTTTCCCCCCATCGAATGGCCGATCAGGTGCGCGTGGTACAACCAATTGTTTTCCATAAAAAGGCGCAGATCCTCAGCCATCAGTGGGTAGTTGATCTCGTCGGTATGGGGCGACCGTCCGTGATTGCGCTGGTCTACGATATATACTGTATAGTGTTCGGCCAGCCGCTTTGCCATGGTTTTCCAGTTGTCCAGCATCCCGAACAAGCCGTGGAGAATAATGACCGGTTCGCCCGATCCGAAAGTTTTGTAATTTAAATCCATTCAGAATAGTCTTACCTTTGCGGTAAATGAAAATGGTAATAACAATCTATAATGGTTTATGTTTGCTGGCTTTCTTTTTTCTGGCAACATGCACCTCTCCGGAAGCTGCCTTGCCCGAAAATAAGCAAACCCATTTGGCGAAAGCCGGTACCACTATTTTAAAAGACACCCTTTCGGGAAAACCCAAAATGGAAAAAATCGAAATAGATACCAGCATTACAGCAGCATACCTTACCGGAAAATTCGACCCGGCCAGGCATCCCGACTTCACCACCATCGACGCCCAGCACGCGTCCCGCACGGGTATGTACCTGCGGAAAGACGCCTATGCCGCATTCATTCAAATGTACGAAGCTGCAAAAAAAGAAAACATCCACTTTCAAATCAAATCTGCCACCCGCAATTTCGACCGACAAAAAACCATCTGGGAAGGAAAATGGTCCGGAAAACGATTGTTGGAAGGAGGCCAGTCCGCTCCCCAAGATTATCCCGCTCCCCAAGACCGGGCACTAAAAATACTCGAATACAGCAGCATGCCCGGTACCTCCCGCCACCACTGGGGTACCGACATCGACCTCAACGCCTTCAACAATGCTTACTTCGAAAAAGGACAGGGCCTCAAAGAATACCAATGGCTCCTGGCCCATGCCGCCCACTACGGCTTTTGCCAGCCATACACCCAAAAAGGCCCTAACCGCCCCAACGGCTACAACGAAGAAAAATGGCACTGGTCTTATATGCCAATGGCCATTCGCCTCACCCAACAATACCCCCTCCAGGTGAACTATTCCGACTTCGAAAGGTTTAGATTTAAGGGGTCCGGGACCGCCTCCGGGATCGACGTCATTCAAAACTACGTCCTGGGAATTGATCCCATGTGTATGAAAAAATAAAAGACAATATTAAATGAGCTGTAACAGCGCGAAGGAAAGCCTGCCTGCCTGACCGACAGGTGACACAGTTTGCTGAACAGCCTCCAATAAAAACAACTAAACAATATGGCATTAACAGAATCCAATATGCTGCAACTGGGCACCAAAGCCCCCGGTTTTTCACTACCCGACACGGTATCGGGAAATACCATTTCGCTAAACGAAATACAAGGCGATAAGGCAACCGTCGTAATGTTCATTTGCAACCATTGCCCCTATGTCGTCCACGTCAAAGAAGAGATCGCCCGCGTGGCCAACGATTACCAGCCCCAAGGCGTGGGTTTCGTAGCCATCAGCTCCAACGACATTGTCAACTATCCCGATGATGCGCCAGACAAGATGAAGGTCTTCGCCGAAACAACAGGCTTTAGTTTTCCATACCTCTACGACGAGTCGCAGGAAGTAGCCAAAGCCTATGACGCCGCCTGCACTCCCGATTTTTACATCTTTGATGCAGACCAACGATTGGTCTATCGAGGCCGCCTCGACGAGTCGCGCCCCAACTCCGGCATTCCGCTAACCGGTGCCGACCTCCGGGCCGCACTCGATATGGTACTGTTGGGCATCGACGTCGATCCCATACAATACCCCAGCGCCGGCTGCAACATCAAATGGAAGTAGCCCGCCAAACCTGCCTGCCGATAGGTCAGGTTTATTGGCGAGGCTCCTTTTGTCCGAAGTACAAAAAACCAACCCCCACAAGTTGATAAAAATTTCACAAACCCAGGATCGCAGCACCATAACAACATGTTCCCTAAGTACGACATCATAGTAGTAGGCGCCGGTCATTCCGGCTGTGAAGCCGCCGTTGCCGCTGCCAACATGGGCAGCAAGGTGATGCTGGCCACCATGAATATGCAAACCATCGCCCAGATGTCGTGCAACCCCGCTATGGGAGGAGTAGCAAAAGGGCAGATCGTCCGCGAAGTAGATGCCCTGGGCGGCTATTCCGGCATCGTGACCGACCACACGATGATCCAGTTCCGGATGCTCAACAAATCAAAAGGGCCGGCTATGTGGAGCCCCCGCGCTCAGAGCGACCGGATGGCCTTTGCCGCCAGATGGCGAAACATGCTCGAAGCCCACCCCAACATCGACTTTTGGCAGGAGATGGTAACCGGCATCGTCGTCAAGGAAGGCTTCGTTCGGGGCGTGCGCACCGGGCTGGGGCTGGAGATCGGAAGCAGGGCCGTGGTGCTGACCAATGGCACCTTCCTCAATGGCATCATCCACATTGGCGAAAAGCAGTTTGGTGGCGGCAGAGCAGGAGAAAGAGCCGCTACCGGCATCACCGAACAACTCATAGAGCTGGGATTCGACTCCGGCCGCATGAAAACCGGTACTCCCCCTCGCCTCGATGGCCGTTCCATCGACTGGAGTCAACTGGAAGTCCAGCCCGGTGACGAAAACCCCGGCAAGTTTTCTTTTACCGGCACACCTGATCTCCAACAACAACGCCCCTGCCACATAGCCTACACCAGTCCCGAAGTACACGACGTCCTCAAAACGGGATTCGAACGCTCCCCCATGTTCAATGGACGCATACGTGGGGTGGGCCCCCGCTACTGCCCCTCCATCGAAGACAAGATCGACCGCTTTGCCGGCCGCGACCGCCACCAGTTGTTTGTCGAACCCGAAGGTTGGGACACCGTCGAAATATATGTCAACGGATTTTCTTCTTCACTGCCAGAAGAGGTTCAGTACGCCGCCCTCCGTAAGATCGTGGGATTTGAAAACGCTAAAATGTTCCGCCCAGGCTATGCCATTGAGTACGATTATTTTCCACCAACCCAGCTACGGGTTTCGCTGGAAACGCGGCTGGTTAAAAACCTGTTTTTCGCAGGTCAGATCAACGGCACCACCGGATATGAAGAAGCCGCCTGCCAGGGGTTGATGGCCGGCATCAACGCCCACCTTGCGGTAAATGACCAGGAGCCTTTCATTTTAAAACGGTCGGATGCCTACATCGGCGTACTCATCGACGACCTCGTCAACAAAGGTACCAAGGAGCCCTACCGGATGTTTACCTCCCGGGCCGAATTCAGGATACTCCTGCGCCAGGACAACGCCGACCTCCGGCTCACTCCGCTGGCCCACCAACTCGGTATGCAGGGGCTGGAAGACCGCATGCACCAGGTGGAAACCAAGATGGAAAAAGAAAAAGAAGTCGATCAATACTTGCGTAAATACAGTGTTGAACCGTCAGCGGTCAACCCCTATCTAACGCAACTCGACTCAGCACCCATCAATCAGAAAGTAAAGCTTCATTCCATTTTGCTGCGGCCAAAAGTTGGAATTCCGGGATTGCGGCAAGCCCTTCCCGACCTCGATCATTTTTTACAACAATACTCCTCCGAAGTCGTCTCTCTGGCAGAGATCAACATGAAATACGCGGGCTACATCCGCAAAGAGGAAGAGATGGTAGAAAAAATGAACCGACTGGAATCGGTCGTACTCAAAGAAGACATCAACTACCATGATCTGGTATCCCTTTCGGCGGAAGCCCGCGAAAAATTGTCGGAAATAAAACCACGCACCATCGGCCAGGCCAGCCGGATCAGCGGCGTGTCGCCAGCGGATATTTCGGTGCTGTTGGTTCACATGGGCCGGTGAAGCAAGAAATTATTAATTGCCTGCCTACCGACAGGTAGCATTGATTCATTCACTTTGAAATCAACTCACATAGTTCCTTCTGCGATCTCCCGCATCCGCATTGCTGATTACTGTGGAAATGTATTTCCATTGTTGGGAAGCAAGAGCGCCACAAAAAAAGCCATAGCTGCCAGACGGCTCCTGCTCAACGGCCGACCCGCAAAAACCGGTGACTTTGTTCAGCCGGGCGACCACATCGTTTTGAAAGACAGCGGCGTCAAATCCATTAAAAAGTACGACATCGATCTTCCAATCGTATATGCCGACGACTACCTCCTCCTCGTCAACAAACCCGGCGGCATAGCCGTAAATGGTAACCGGTACAAAACCGTGGAAAATGCACTGGCCGATCACAACCACGACAACCCACAACCCGATGCCCTGCCCCGCCCCGTAGCCGTCCATCGCATCGACGTACCTACCTGCGGATTGGTACTTTTGGCGAAGACCAAAACCGCATTGATTGAAATGAGCCGGGCTTTTCAGCAAAATAAAGTCGACAAAACCTATATAGCTCTGATACACGGAAGACCTCCATCGGCGATGAAAATAACCATTCCGGTTGATGGCAAAAAGGCAAAAACCGATTTGCATCTCCTGCGCACGGTGTCTTCCCGCGTGTTTGGGCATTTGTCAATGGTTGAGTTGAAGCCGTTGACGGGACGTACCCACCAGTTGAGGATACATCTGCAGGAAATCGGACACCCCATCGTGGGAGACAAGCAGTACAACGACAACAAAACCATTCAAGGCAAGGGCCTGTTTTTATGTGCAAAGGCCATTCGATTTGCGCATCCACTATCTGGGGAGGCATTGGAGGTAGAAGCTACCGTTCCCGGAAAGTTCGACCGGGTACTCAACCGGGAGGAACAACGGTATTGATCCAATGGCTAAATAAGATAATAACCGATCATTGGCTTGCTAGCTTATTTGTGGGCTAAGTCCTAAATCTGCAATATTTTCTTAGTTTTGCAGTTTAATAGACAACAAAGTACGAAAATTGTCGTACTTTAGAAGTGAAAACGGATCATCGACAAACAAATTCATCTAAATGACATCCAATAAAAGACTATATAACATCGCCGGTTGGGTGGTTTTCGCCATTGCCATGCTGGTTTATTTTTTCTCGGTGGAGCGCACGGGCAGTTTGTGGGATTGTGGAGAGTTCATCACCGGAGCGCACAAGTTGCAGGTAGTTCACCCGCCGGGAGCGCCGCTATTTATCTTGGTCGGACGCATGTTCACCTTTGTAGCGGAAATATTTTCAGACAACCCGGAAGACATTGCCTTTTCCGTCAACCTGATGTCGGGAGCCTGTACGGCAATTGCTGCGATGTTGATCTGCTGGATCACGGTGATGCTGGGGCGGTTGACATTGGTGGGTAGGGATGGTGAAGAAGATGGCGGTCAGGCCATCACCTTGGCTGGTAGCGGCATTGTGGCGGGGCTGTGTACTGCTTTTGCCAGTTCCATCTGGTTTTCGGCGGTGGAAGGCGAGGTGTACGCCATGTCTACATTTTTTACTGTGTTGACGTTTTGGGCAGTCATCAAATGGTATACCTTGCCCGACACACCACAGACCGACCGGTGGCTGATATTCGCCATTTACTCAGCGGGCCTGTCTATTGGGGTTCACCTCTTGAGTTTGTTGACCTTTCCGGCGCTGGGGCTATTTTATTATTTTAAAAAATACGACAACCACAACTTAAAAGGCATGGCGCTGGGGGCTATTGGCGGGTTGGTATTTTTGGTGGTGATCCAAAGGCTCATTATTGTAGGGATCCCCGTTTTGTGGTCGTGGTTTGAACTGATGACCGTCAACGGCATGGGATTGCCTTTCCACAGCGGCATCGTCCCAACAGTGCTTTTACTGGCCGCCCTGGCTTATCTGGGATTGCGCTGGGCGCACCGCAAACGCAAGGCCGTAGCACACAACCTCATCCTGGCCACCACCCTCGTAGTGATCGGCTATTCCACGATCGGGGTGGTCGTGATAAGGGCCAACGCCAATACCCCGATCAATATGAACAATCCGTCGGATGTATTCCGGCTCATCCCCTACATCAACCGCGAACAATACGGCGAAAGACCCCTGCTGAAAGGCCCCCACTTCAACGGCCGGTTGCAGAATACCGAAGTCGCCGACCGCTATGGTAAAGATGGCGATCGCTACGGAAAAGTCGAACAAAAGATATCACAGGTTTGGGATCCGGCCTACGAAATGTTCTTCCCGCGCATGGGCCATATGGACCCCAACCGCAAACCGCTCTATTACCGGTGGATGGGCCGTCAATCGGGCAATCCCACTATGGCCGACAACTTCTACTACTTTTTCCGTTATCAGATCGGATGGATGTACTGGCGGTATTTTATGTGGAATTTTGCCGGAAGACAGAACGGCGAACAGGGCTTCTTTCCATGGGACCTGAAAAGCGGACACTGGATTTCGGGCATCCCCTTTATCGATGGTTCGCGGCTTTACAGCCAACGCGATTTGCCGGAGAGCATGCGCATGCACCAGGCCCGCAACAAGTACTACCTTCTTCCGTTGATTTTCGGTATATTGGGCGCCTTCTTCCATTTCAGGCGTCGCCGAAATGACTTTCTCGGATTGTTGGCACTGTTCATCATTACGGGCATTGGCATCATCATCTATTCCAATCAGCCACCCAACGAACCGCGCGAACGCGACTACGTGCTCGCAGGCTCCATTTTCACCTTCTGCATCTGGATCGGGATGGGCGTACTGGCTCTAACACATCTTTTACGTACCCGCGTCAACCTCGATGGAAAAATGGCTGGCCCCATAGCCATCGCCCTGGTATTGACGGCACCCCTGATCATGGGCGTTCAGAATTACGACGATCACAGCCGCCGCCATCATAAGGGTTCCAGAGATTATGCCGCCAACTTCCTCAACTCCTGCGAACCCAATTCCATCATTTTTACCTATGGCGACAACGACACCTACCCTCTCTGGTACGCCCAGGAAATCGAGGGCATCCGGACCGATGTGCGGGTGGTCAATCTCAGCCTGATCGCCGTCGACTGGTACATCGACCAATTGAGGCGGAAGGTAAATAACTCGCCCCCCATCAAAATGAGCATTCCGGCAAAGGCCCTTTACGGGAAAAAGCGGATACAGATACCGTTTATAGAACGGGCGGAAAGCATGCCGCTACTGGATGCACTCAAACACGTGGGCGAAGAGCATCCCGTTCCGCTCCAAAGCGGCAAATCGCTGGAGAGCTTCATGCCTACCAGAAACGTATATATCCCCGTCAACAAACGGAGGGTGATCGAAAACGGAACCGTCAGTCTGGCCGATACCGCTCGCATCGTCGACCGGATTGAGTTCTCTCTGGGCAAAGACGCCTTCCTCTTTAAAGGCGATATAGCCGTACTCGACATCATTGCCTCCAACGCTTTTGAACGACCGCTCTATTTTGCTGTAACCTGCCGGGAGGAATCGCTGCACGGACTCGACCCCTACTTCGAGTTGGAAGGATTGTCGTTGCGTTTCATCCCCGTAAAGACAAAGGGTGACCCCAAATACGGCATGGTGGGCAAAGGAAGGGTAGACACTGAAAGCGCCTTCAACAACATCATGACCAAATTCGGCTGGGGCAATTTTGACACACAGCGCCTGTTCGTTGACAGAAGCTATGGCCCCAGCGTTCAAACCATCAGGGTGGCCATGATGCGCCTGGGTGAAGACCTGCTCCGCAAAGGCGACAAGGCACGAACCATAGAAGTCGTCGACAAATATTTTGAAGCCTTCCCCCATATGAACTTCCCCTTCGATGGCAATACCATGATCTTCCTCAATATGTATGAAGAGGCAGGGGCTCATGAGAAGGCAAGGCCCCACCTGCGCACCCTGGCCAAAGAAACACAGGAGCAATTGCAGTTTTTGATGTTCAGCCTCTCCCCCGAAGAACTACAGGCGGGATTCACCCAGGACTTCAGCAATTTCCAACGGGTGAAACAAGACTTGTTGCGGATTGCCAGAGAGTCGGGCGATAAAGAGTTGGAGGAGGAGTTCAAGGCCATGTTCCAACCCTACGAATTGGGGGGGACGGAATTGTCGAAGTAGTATTATTTTCCAATTACCTAAAGCCCAACAATTAAAAACGTATGACACCAACCCTTGTCATAGGCGGCGACCACGCCGGATTTTCGTACAAAGAAAGTCTGATCAAATCGCTGCGCAAAAAGGGATATGAAGTGATCGACAAAGGGCCTTTCTCAGAAGAGTCGGTCGACTATCCCGACTACGTGCATCCCGTAGCGAAAGCCGTCGAAGAAGGGGCCGCCACCTTCGGCATCCTCATATGTGGCAGTGGCAACGGGGTGGCTATGACAGCCAATAAGCATCCCGGCATCCGCGCAGGCCTCGCCTGGAACACCCAACTGGCCGCCCTGGCCCGCCAACACAACAACGCCAACGTACTCTGCATTCCCGCCCGGTTTGTCTCCAAACGCATGGCACACCTCATGGTCAATCGCTTTCTGGATACCGAATTTGAAGGGGGGCGGCATGCGCGGCGGGTGGGGAAGATCGCCAACTGTTGATTCTCCAAATCGCGATAACAAACCACTTCCTACAAACGTTCTCCAATTATGAAAAAGACAATTTATAGTGTATTATTTATTTGTATCGCCTCTCTGGTGGTAGCCCAAAGCCCCGACGCCGCCAAAAGAGCCAGGGAATTCAACAAACAGCAAAAAGCTGCCCAGCAGCAATTGGAAACGGCCCGCGACCTGGCCGCCTCCATCACAGCCAATGATCTGCGGGAACATCTCACCGTACTCGCCTCCGACGAAATGGAAGGCCGCGAAACCGGCACAGAGGGCAATGAAAAAGCCGCCCGCTACATCGCCGATCAGTTTAAGGCCATGGGGCTGCCTGCTATCGGTTCCGACAAGAGCTATTTCCAACCAGTGGTTTTCACCAAAACCCGTTGGGAGGAAGTCGGGCTCGAAGTCAATGGAAAATCCTATCGCCACCTCTGGGACTACATTTCGTTTCCCAACAACAACAACGACCAACCAGAGGTAAAAACCAATGAAGTCGTCTTTCTCGGATTTGGCATCGAAGACAAAAAATACAACGACTACCGGGGCGTAGATGTGACCGGCAAAGTCATCCTCATCTACAAAGGCGAACCCGTCAATAAAAAAGGCATTTCTAAAATAACCGGCTCCACGGACTTGTCCGATTGGTCGGCCGATTTGAATAAAAAGCTGGCTGTCGCCAAAAAGCATGGCGTGCGCACGGTGTTGATCATTGAAAATGAAATACAAAAACTGATCGGCAAAAACCGGCGCTTCCTCGTGGGCTCCGAAACAATCCTGGGAGAGGAAGGACTGCAACCGGTAGAAGTGGCCAACAGCTACATCATTTCCACCACTGTGGCGAAGGCCATCATGGGCGACCAATTTAAAAAAGTGGTCAAGGCGCGGAAGAAAATGCAAAAACGGGGTAAGTCGAAACCGGTAACCCTCCCTACTGACCTGGAGCTTACGCAAAAAAAACACAGGAGTTCGCTCATCGGCAACAACGTGTTGGGATACATCGAAGGCTCCGACCCCGAACTCAAAGACGAAATAGTGGTACTAACGGCTCACTACGACCACCTCGGCAAACGGGGCGACGACATCTACAACGGCGCCGACGATAATGGCTCCGGCACCTCCACCATACTGGAAATAGCGCAGGCTTTCGCTACCGCTAAAAAAGAGGGGCACGGGCCGCGAAGAAGCGTGCTGGCCATGCTCGTCACTGCCGAAGAAAAGGGATTGCTGGGATCGAAATACTACGTGGAGAAACCCTTATTCCCCATTGCAAATACCGTTGTCGACATCAACGTCGATATGGTCGGGCGCGTCGATGAAAAACACCAACACAACCCCAACTACATCTACGTGATCGGCTCGAACCGGCTGAGCACCGAACTGCACGACATCAATGAAGCCATGAACAAAACCCACACCCAACTCGAACTCGACTACACCTTCAACGCCGAAGACGACCCCAACCGCTTCTACTACCGCTCCGACCACTACAATTTTGCCGAAAAAGGCATCCCTTCCATTTTTTACTTCAATGGCACCCACGCCGACTACCACCGCACTTCCGACACGGTGGAGAAAATCAATTTTGAAAAAATGGAAACAGTTGGCCGGTTGATCTTTCACACCGCCTGGGAAATCGCCAACCGCGATAAGCGACTGGTGGTGGACGTGAAGCCTTAGAAATGGAGGAGGTTGACCGACAAGGAAAAAAGAAAAAAGCGGCGGCAGGACACGCATCTTTCCCTTCACGAGAGGTGTTCACAAGATGCGAAAGGTTTGGGGGACCTTTTTGCCGCCACTTTTTTTCCTAACATTAAAATTACAATTAAGTACAACTATCGGGATATTACTTCTTATTCCGGTAAAAAACACTCCAAACCGTCAGAACCAAACCGCTCTTCCGGGGTGTTGGCTTTTTGTTGTTCTATTCACTGATATACAGCAGATGGTCTGCGGTGTTGGAGTATTTGGCTGATATAACGGGTAACCAATTCGTCATAACAATCACAACACAAATGTACGCAAAAAGAATTAGTTTTCATAACTATTTTGATGATTTTTTATCAAAAAAAGCAAAATTTTGAACTTATTGATGGTTTTGTACACTATTTGATGTCAAATTGTACTTAGCACTACCCTATTTTCGCCATCACTTGCTTGCGCACTTCCTTTTCCAGCTTATCTGCTTTGGCGGCCATCCGTTTGCCTTCCCGCAACACCTTCGCGACGTATTTTTTATCGTCGAGGTCGGCAGAGTTGACTTTTACGTTCATATAGGCGCCGTGTACAGCGGCCCGGGCACATAGGGCGCCCACTCCGGCATCGGTGATGGAACTTGGGTTGCCTTTGCGGATCATAGCAAATACCAGGTCGAAAGATGACAGGGCCAATTCCATCACTTTATAGGGCACCTCAATGGCATACCGGGTGGCGGCCTGGACGGCTTCTTTGCGTTCCTTTTTTTCATTGGGTGTGCCTTTCGGCAAACGGAAAGCGGCGATGATGGCATTGAAGGCGCGGGTATCTTCGTCGACCATTTTGAGGAGGGCGTCTTTGAGGCGTTGGCCTTCGTCGGCATGCTCGGAGTAGTAGTCTACCCGGTCGTCCCAGCCGCGTTTGTGGGCCGACAGGTTGGCGACCATAGTGGCGAGCGACACCCCCAGCGCACCCACATAGGCCGAAATGGAGCCTCCGCCCGGAGCCATACTCTCCGAAGCCGTTTCATTGGCAAATCCCTGAAGACTCATTCCCAACAATGGATTTACATCTTCTCCTTCCAACTGATACTCGATGATTTTTTGTTGTGGATCGAAGGCACCCAACTCGTCGAGCCCCAATGACTTTACGGCTATTTTTATGATCTCCTTTTCGGAAACGCCGGTGGACCGGTTTTGTTTTTTCAAAAAATAGCGCCCCGCATCCAACAATACTTTCAACGGCACCAAGCCCACCAACTCCGACCCCGTAATCCGCAGTCCCCGCTTCTGGGCGCTTTTACAGCAGGCTTCAAAGGCGATGTGCAAGGGCGTAATATTAATGTTGGTCAGATTCATAGATATTTGAGCGATGCCATATTCTTCGATGAACCAACCGATGCCTTTCACTGCTTTGCAAGTACCCGGAATGCGTTTGGGATTGCCCTTCCGGTCTTTGACAATGGGACCGGTGATGGGATTGCCTTTGCGTTTGACGCGGCCCTGCTCCCGCACGTCGAAGGCCACGGAGTTGGCACGCCGCACGGAGGTGGTGTTGAGGTTGACGTTGTAGGCGATCAGGAAGTCGCGGGCACCAATAGCTGTGGCACCCGACCGGGGGTTGAAGTGGGAAGGACCGTAGTCGGGTTTCCATTCCGGCCGGGTGAGTTTTTCCGGAAGGGCCTCGTACTCACCGGCACGGATGGTGGCCAGGTTGCGCCACTCCGGTTTGGTGGCCGCCGATTCGTACATATAAAAAGGTATCTCCAGGTTTTGGCCGGCCCGTTCGCCCAGTTGATGGGCATAGGCGGCGGTTTCTTCCATTGTGATGTTGGCGATGGGTATAAGGGGGCAGACGTCGGTAGCACCCATGCGGGGGTGTTCGCCGTGGTGTTTGCTCATGTCGATCACCTCACTTGCTTTTTTAATGGCCTGGTAGGCGGCTTCGACGACGGGTTCGGGTTCGCCGACAAATGTCACCACGGTGCGGTTGGTTGCTTTACCGGGATCGACGTCGAGTAGTTTGACGCCTTCTACGGCTTCAATAACGTCAGTGATTTGTTTGATGATGGTCCTATCGCGTCCTTCACTGAAATTGGGTACGCATTCGATCAGTTGCTTGCTCATAAAATGGGAGTTTTAGTTGAGCGGCGAAATTAGGAATATTATGGGATTTATTAATCCCGAAACGAGTTCGGGACAAGTTTGCTGATGTGCTGATGCTTGCCGTGAAGGCGTAGTGTAGTGTAGTCCCCCGTATCAAGTCCGGGGCAGGCTTTCATGGTGCTGATTCTGTTGTGATGGGACGACAAGTTATAGTCGTCCAAGGAATGATTTGTAGAGATAGATCGACTTTTGGTTTAATGGGATTGTCGCTACGCGCCAACGATGCCCAGATGCAATCGGGGCTACCGAGAGGTGGGTCGCTATGCGCCGCCTCGTACCGTAGACAGGATAAAGCTAAAGCTGGATTTATTAGCTGATTTGCCCGAAAACACATTAATGAACTGCTTAGGAACAATACTCCTGTCGCTTTTCAGGCAATCCGATTTTGGGTATGGGGGGCGCCCGGTTCATTCATCAAAACCGGGTCGTTTGAAGGCGGGCGCATTGGGGAATTCTTCCAGGGTTTTTCTTCTCGTTTTTTGGAGTAAGGCCATAAAATTGAGTAGTTCATTTTGTTGTTGCGGGAGGGCTTCATAAAGGATCGACCAGGCACCTATGGAGCGCTCCATGGCGATGAGTGCTACTTTGGCAGAGCCATTGCTGTCGTGTTGTTTGGTCAGTTTGCTGAGAAAGGTCAATGAATCATAAGCGCGGCGCAGTTTGACCTCGATTTGAAAAAGGTACCATTGTATCACTTCGAGGGCATCGCCCAGGTTGTCGAGGTGTGCTTCGGCGCCGGGGATGTTGAGTTCAAATTGTTGGAGGGCGTGGTCTTGTAGCTGTTGTCTGTTGGTGTCGAGCCAGTCTTTGGCTTGGCGCCAGTATTGGCCAGCTAATCGGATGGAAGGAATGGTATCCTGTTTTTTTCTTACTGATTCCCGGTCCGGAAGTTCTTGTTCAGGTAGGTTATCCAGGTCGATGCCCAGCCTTTCCGCTTCCTGGTAGAGCATTTCTGCTGCTTTTGCAAATTGATCGCTGATGAATTGCCAAAAGTCGGGACTGTCGGAATCTTTGATGGCCGGGTTGCTGGCAATTGCGGCCTGCTCGGTTTGGAATACCCGGCAGGCATGGGTCATATGGCATCGTTCGCACCATCTGTCGCAATAGTTGTAGATACCGGGTATTAGTTTTTCTTTCATAGTATCTCGACGTTTCGCGGAAAACGAATATTTACAAGAACGCCCCTGCCCCCTGCATAATCATCTATACCGTTCCAACAACTGAACAAAACGGTACACATCTTCAAAAGAATTGTAAAACGGTACCGGCGCCACCCGTACGACGTTGGGTTCGCGCCAGTCGGCCACCACTCCATTTTCCGTAAGGTAATCGAACAGTTCCTTACCACCTGCACCAGTCAAAACTGATAGCTGGCAGCCCCGGTCTTTTTCTTCCTTTGGAGTGATAACATTAAAATTACGTCCTTTCTGGTTGAGCTCCTCGATCAGGAACCGCATATACCCACTGAGCTTCACACTTTTTTCCCGTAAGGGGGCCATACCTACTTCATCGAATAGGTCGAGGGCTACTTTGTGGGCAGCACAACTAAAAATGGGCACGTTGCTGATCTGCCAGCCTGCCGCTCCCGCCATAGGTACAAATCCCTTTTCCATTTGGAAGCGCCGTTCTTCGTCATGGCCCCACCATCCGGCAAAGCGGGGTAGATCGGGGCGGTTGGCGTGCTTTTCGTGAACGAACACGCCGCTTGGGCCACCGGGGCCGGAGTTGAGGTATTTGTAGGAGCACCAAACCGCAAAATCGACTTCCCAGTCGTGCAACTTTAGCGGGACGTTGCCGGCGGCATGGGCCAGGTCGAAGCCCACCTGCGCTCCTGCTTCCGCCCCTGCCTTTGTGATGGCTGGCAAGTCGTACCATTGGCCGGTGTAGTAGTTGACGCCGCCAAACAGTACCAGCGCGGTGTGGGGCCCTTCTCTTTCAATGGTTTCTATAATGTCTTCGGTGCGGAGCGTTTCTTCGCCGGGCCTGGGCATCACTTCCACGATGGCTTCGGCGGGATCGAATCCGTGAAAACGGACCTGTGTTTCGATGGCGTATTGATCGGAGGGGAAGGCACCTCCTTCCATAATTATTTTGAACCGCTTGGAGGTGGGGCGGTAAAAAGAGACCATCATCAGATGGAGGTTGGTGGTCAGGGTATTCATTACGACCACTTCGCTTTTTTTGGCGCCGACCAGGTTGGCTGATTGCTTTTGCAAAAATTTGTGGTAGTACATCCAGGGCATCTTTCCACGGAAGTGGCCTTCGACGGCATGGGTTTTCCAGTGTTCCAGTTCGGCCAGCAATGCTTCTTCGATGCCTTTGGGTTGGAGGCCCAGGGAGTTGCCGCAAAGGTAGATGGTGTCGGTGCCATTGTGCTGGGGGAAAAAGAATTTGGAGCGGTATTGCCGCAATGGATCCGATACATCCATTTTTTGGGCATAGGAAAGACTGTTTTGGTAAAAAATGCCCGTGCTTATTGGTTCAAATGACATGTAGTTGTTATGTTAGATATTAATCGAACAAGGACCCTTGTGTGGCAAAACTTTTGGGATTTTCCAGTTGAAGCAATTGTCGTTTTACATCCAGGCCGTAGAAATAACCATGCAGGTCGCCGTTTTTGGCGATCACCCGATGGCAGGGTACGATGATGGCGATGGGATTGTTGCGATTGGCGAGGCCTACCGCTCTGACCGCTTTTGGATTGTCGAGATTTTTGGCGATTTGCGCGTAACTGGTGGTGCGACCATAGGGAATTTGGAGTAGTTGGTTCCAGACGGAGCGGTTGAATTCGGTGGCGCCACTCCAGTCGAGCGAAAGGTCAAAGCGTTGTCTTTGACCGGCAAAATATTCGGCCAGTTGGGTAGCGCATTGGTGGAGAAGTTGTGGGGCATTTGCCGAATCGGTGCCTCGTTGGTCCAAGCGCTTTACGGAGGAGATTCCGCTGTTTGTACCTTTTATCTGGAGCCAACCGATGGGGGATTCGAAGTAGATCTTAGCCATGCTATAAAGTTAAAAAATCTTTGGTGTTTGAACAGCAAAATTTTCAAAAAATAGAAAAGAGTTTCAGCAAGGCCGCCACCACTACTACCACCAACAGACGGTATGCCCACACATCGGCACCCGGCACCCGAGAGGCATAGTGGGCGGCAGCCCATCCACCGGCTGCTTGCCCGATGGCCATGATGAGGCCGATCCGCCAATCGATCAACCCCTTCCATTGAAAAATAGCCACTACGATGATGGTGTACAACAATACCACAAAGGTCTTCACGGCATTGGCCTCGATGATGTCGTAACGGGCAATCAAGACCATTACGGCCAGAAAAAATATGCCCATGCCCATTTGGATGAAACCGCCATAAAAACCCAATGCCAAAAACAGGGGAACCGAAACGAGGGGATGAACTTTTTTGCTGCGATCTGCCGCCTGCAGCCACCTTTTGGGCCGCACCAGGATGACCACCAACATGGCCAGCATCAAAAACCGGAACACGCTTTTGAACTGCTCGTGGCTGACCCACACAGCCAGCAGCACCCCTGCCACCGCCCCCACCGTCACCCATACGATGGGCCATTTGCTGCGCAAGATGTCGAGCTTGCCGTTTTTGTAAAAAGCATACGAGCCGGTAGCACATTGGGCGAGCACTCCGATGCGGTTGGTCCCGTTGGCGGTGTTGCCGGGAAGGCCCAGCACCTCCGTCAAAATGGTCAACGTAATGGCCGACCCATTTCCCGCAAGGGTGTTGAGCACGCCTGCAAAAGCGCCGCCCAAAATGGCTATTGTGATATGGTATGGATCGATGGTGGGAGGTTAAAAAGTTATTTTATTTCCTGGCATAGCTCTACCAATACGCCGTTGGTGCTTTTGGGGTGGAGGAAGGCCACCCATTTGTTGTCGGCGCCGCGTTTAGGCCGGGTGTTGATGAGGCGGAATCCTTCTTTTTCGAGTCGTTGCATTTCTTTTTTGATGTCTTTCACCTCAAAAGCGATGTGGTGGATACCCTCCCCTCTTTTGTCGATGAATTTGGCAATGGCGCTGTCGGGATGGGTGGCTTCGAGGAGTTCTATCTTGGTTCGGCCCACTTTGAAAAAGCTGGTGTTGACGTGTTCGGATTCGACCGATTCGATTTTGTAGTGGCTCCTGCCAAAAAGTTTTTCAAACAGGTCGTTGCTGTCAGAAAGGTCTTTTACAGCGATGCCGATGTGTTCTAGTCGGAGCATATAGGAAGGTTTAAAAATCGCAAAGGATTCCAGACAATGATATTTTGATAGAAAACGGAGGTGCGTGCAAATGGTTCATTCTTCAGGTGTCAGAGGTACGTTGCGGCTAAAAGCCGTTTCGAAGGCGACGGTGGTGTTGGTGCCTTCCACTCCCTCCAGGGTTTGGATTTTTTCGTAGATGATGTCGCGCAGATGGCGATTATTGGTGGCATATATTTTTACGAGCAGGGCATAGCGGCCGGCGATGTTGACGCATTCCACAATTTCGGGGATGGAAGCCAGTTGTTCTTCCACCCGCCGGTGGTGTTTCGACTCGGTAAGCATGATGCTGGTGTAGGCCGATGTCTGGTATCCCAGTTGCCAGGGATCGAGTTGGTAAGTGGGGTTATTGAGGATGCCTTTTTGCCGGAGCTTTTTGATTCGTTGGTGGATGAGGGTGTTGGACACTTTCAGTTTTTTGGCCAGTTTAACAAAGGGTATCCGGGCGTCGGATGTCAATTCATTCAGGATGCGGATGTCGAAGGGGTCAAGTTGATTTTTTTTCATGGATATGAATATTCGTAATAGTCAATTTGACATAAAATTAATTCATTTTAATGAAAAATGAACACAATATGCTTCAAAAAAGACCATTTTTGGTAAAAATGGCGTTCTTTTGAAGATTAAATTAAAAAACCTTTAAAACCACTTAACATGAATTTAACCGCCATTTTATCCGTTAGTGTGATCCTGTTTTCGGTCATCGACATCATTGGTTCGTTGCCGGTCATCATCAACATGAAAAAAGAAGGGATTCGTATCCACGCTGCCACCGCCACGGGTTCAGCCGCCGTTATCATGTTGAGTTTTTTGTTTTTTGGTGCTGCCATTTTGGGATTGTTCGGCATTGAGATTTCTTCCTTTGCCCTGGCAGGGGCCCTCATTATTTTCTTCATTGGGTTGGAGATGATATTGGGTGTCCGGTTTTTCCGCGACTTTCAGGGAGAAGGGGCTTCAGGCAGTATCGTACCCATTGCCTTTCCACTGCTGGCCGGTGCAGGAACCTTGACTACCATTATTTCGCTAAAAGCGGAATACGATAATGTCAGCATCATCGCTGGTATCATTTTGAATTTGATATTCATCTACATCATCCTGCAGTCCACCGATTGGATTTCGCGCAAGATGTCACCCCAGGTGGCCACCACTTTGCGCAAGGTATTCGGCATTTTGCTGATAGCCATTGCCATTCAAATGGTGCGGGAGCATTTGTAAGTTAAATTATCTGCCTTCAATCTTACACTTAAACTTAGATAAGTGGCATGCGAAGTCGTATTTTCTGATAACCCCAATTTTCCCACATTTACGTTATCTTTGCAGAAAAACGACTCGCATGGCCACGCCTAAAACGGTAGCCTTTCACACGCTGGGGTGCAAACTCAATTACTCCGAAACGTCGGCGATCAGCCGACAGTTTGAAGGGGCGGGGTATACCCCGGTGAAGTTCGAGGAGGGCGCCGATGTATACGTCATCAATACCTGCTCTGTCACCGAGTTTGCCGACCGCAAATGCCGGAAGGTGGTACGTCAGGCCTTGCGCCAGGCCCCGGAGGCCAAAGTCGTTATGATCGGTTGTTATGCTCAATTAAAGCCGCAGGAGATCGCCAACATCCCTGGCGTGGACATGGTGTTGGGGGCAGCGGAAAAATTCCGCATACTGGAGTTCATCGACGGACTGGAAAAGGCTCCGGACAAGGGGATGGTACATGCCGGTGAAGTACAAGAAGTTGCCGGGTTCAACAATGCTTTTTCATTTGGCGACCGCACCCGCTCCTTCCTCAAAGTGCAGGACGGCTGTGACTACAAATGTTCCTTTTGCACCATCCCACAGGCCAGGGGCAAAAGCAGAAGCGACTCTGTAGAGAACATTGTTAGAAATGCCGAAGCCATTGCCGATATGGGCGTCAAAGAGATCGTACTGACGGGTGTAAACATCGGAGATTTCGGGCGTCAATCCGGCAGCAAAGAATCCTTCTTCGACCTCATCCAGGCTCTCGATCAGGTAGCTGACATCGAACGGTTCCGCATTTCCAGCATCGAACCGAACCTGTGCTCCAACGACATCATCGAATTTGTGGCACAGTCCAAACGCTTCGCCCCTCACTTCCACATGCCCCTCCAATCGGGCAACGACAAACAGCTCAAAATGATGCGCCGACGCTACAACCGGGCGCTCTATGCCGACCGGGTGGACACCATCAAACGACTGATGCCACATTGCTGCATCGGCGTAGACGTGATCGTGGGATTCCCCGGCGAAACGGAAGAAGATTTTCTGGAAAGCTATCGGTTCATCAGTGAACTTCCGGTGTCTTACCTCCACGTGTTCACCTACTCCGAGCGCGCCAACACCCCGGCTGCCGATATGGAGGGAGTGGTGCCCCTTGCAGAGCGTCGGCGACGAAATGAAATGTTGCGCTCCCTTTCGGAAAAAAAGCGGCGGCATTTTTACCGCCAATTTGTGGGGCAACGACGACCGGTATTGTTCGAAGCACATAAAAATCAACAATACATTTCCGGGTTTACCGACAATTACATCAAGATAGAAGCGCCCTGCCAGCCGGAGTTGCTCAATGAAGTACGGGAAGTGATACTCCAAGAGGTATTGCCTGGCGGAAATATGAAAATTGAAATAACTACCGAAGAAAAGAAAATACAAGTTTAACCCTGTCTATGCCCAAACACACCTTCCTCCTTCTCTGTCTGATGCTTTGTTGTCTGCTTCATTGCCGCGAAAACTTCTACTTCGAATCGGTTAAAACCATCGGCCAGGACCAATGGAGCTATGCCGATACCCTCGACTTCGATTTTGACATAACAGACACCACAGCCCTCTACGATATTTACCTCGACCTTCAACATGCCACAGAATATCCCTATCAAAATATTTACCTTCAGGTATACACCCGTTTTCCTTCTGGAAAAAGAATACAGGAGCGCTTGCCCATCGACTTTGCAGATCGAACCGGTCGTTGGTTCGGCCGTTGCAATACCGAGTGGTGCCGACTGCGCGTAAACCTCCAACAAGACGCTTACTTCAATGAAACCGGGACGTACACCATTACCCTGGAACAGTTTATGCGGATGGATCCACTACCAGGGATCCGGGAAGTGGCGGTGCGGCTGGGGGATTCGGGGCGGCGGCGGTGAAGGGGGCTTATCACTCATCAAAATTCCCCCCCTTCAACAAATCGCGGATCACCTCCTCCACCCGGGCCACGATGCCTTCCAGCGACTCCCCTTCCGGAACCACGATATTATCCAATGCCTCAGTAAAAGCATCAATAGCCGCTGTATACCTTTGAAAGATCTGTCGGAGCTGGGCCTCATCGTCCGATTCCCAATATTTCCCTTCATCGATCATCCAAAAATCTTTAAGGTAACGTTGGTCGAGGTATTTCATCAGCTTGATGATGGCCATGTGAACTTCCGGGCCTGCAAACTGGGTTTTGGTAAAGGAGTACCAAAATTCTGGTTCTATTTCTTCCATCCCATTACCCAGCAGCACCAAATTGATCGGCGAAAACAGGCGACCCCTTTGGTCAAAGACCATATTTACCGAGTCGCATCTCTCATGTGGTTTGAAATGTATCCCATGTAAGTGCAAAGGTTTGTCGGGCAACAATCCCAGACCTTCATGTGCAGCAGCCGAAAACGAATCCTCTATATCCAGAAGGTCGTAGCTCCAGTTCATCGTTTCGCAGATGTCTTTGACTTCGGCTGTAATTTTTGGCAAATCGTTTACATTGCGTAAACTGCCGCCATAGTGAATGGTTAATCCCATAGTTTGTAATGTTTGTAAATAATGCGTCCCCTACCCCGAAGCCGACTCCAACACCCCTAACCCAAGTTCATCCAACTGCATCTTCTCCACCGGGCTGGGCGCATCGATCATCATATCGCGTCCCATATTGTTTTTGGGAAAAGCGATGAAGTCGCGGATCGAGGATTGTCCCTTCATCACCGCACAGAGCCGGTCAAACCCAAAAGCGATGCCACCGTGGGGTGGAGCGCCGTATTCAAAAGCACCCAGCAAGAATCCGAACTGAGCCTCTGCTTCTTCCTTGGAAAAACCCAGCAGATCGAAGTTTCTGGACTGTAGGGCCCGGTCGTGGATACGGATGGAGCCACCGCCTATTTCGGCGCCGTTGATCACCAGGTCGTAAGCGTCGGCGCGTAAGCTCTTCATGGTTTCGTGGTCACCATCCAACATTCTGCTTACATCCTCCTTTTTGGGTGAGGTAAAAGGGTGGTGCATGGCATGAAACCGCCCCAATTCTTCATCCCACTCGAGCAATGGGAAGTCGACAACCCATAGAGGTTTGAAATCGCCGGGTTGGATCAGGTCGTGTCGGCGAGCCATTTCAAGGCGGAGTTCGCTGAGTTGTTTCCGCGTTTTTTCGGCTTCCCCCGACAGTACGAGCAGCAGGTCGCCGGGTTGGGCATTGAACGATTGTGCCCATTGGCGGAGGTCGTCGGCGGAATAAAATTTCCCGACAGAGGATTTATAACTACCATCGGCTCCCACTTTGACGTATACCAATCCCTTAGCACCGATTTGTGGTCGCTGCATCCATTCGGTGAGCTTCTTAATGTCTTTGTTGGAATAAGACTCTGCTACTCCGCTTGCACAAATTCCCACAACGAGTTCGGCATTGTCGAACACGCCAAACCCTTTGCCCTTTACGAAGTCGTTGAGTTCCACAAACTCCATCCCGAAACGAAGGTCCGGCTTGTCGGAGCCAAAGCGACGCAGGGCTTCATCGTACGACATGCGAGGAAATTCCGGGAGGTTCACTCCAATGGTTTGCTGAAATAAATGGCGGGTCAGCCCCTCAAAAGTATTCAAAATATCCTCCTGGGTGACGAAGGCCATCTCGCAGTCGATCTGGGTAAATTCGGGCTGACGGTCGGCGCGAAGGTCTTCGTCGCGGAAGCATTTCACGATCTGAAAATAGCGCTCAAAGCCCGCCACCATCAATATCTGTTTAAAGGTCTGCGGCGATTGTGGCAGGGCGTAAAACTGGCCGGGATTCATCCGGCTGGGCACCACAAAGTCGCGGGCACCTTCGGGCGTACTTTTTATCAGGCAGGGCGTTTCCACTTCCACAAACCCGTCTCCGGCCAGGTATTTCCGGGCTTCGATGGCCACCTGGCTCCTGAAGATGATGTTTTGTTGAACCGCCGGACGGCGCAGGTCGAGGTAGCGGTATTTCATGCGGATCTCGTCGCCGCCGTCGGTTTCGTCTTCGATGGTGAAGGGAGGCACTTTAGAGGCATTGAGTATGTCCAGTGTTTTGACTTCTATTTCGATATCGCCGGTAGGGCGGTTGGGGTTTTTGTTGCTTCTTTCCCGGACGGTGCCGCTTACGCGCAAAACGTATTCGCGCCCCAGCTTTCGGGCACGGCCACAGAGGTCGGCATCGTCTTCCATGTTGAAAACCAGTTGGGTAATGCCGTATCGGTCGCGCAGATCGATAAAGGTCATTCCACCAAAATCGCGACTGGCTTGTAGCCAACCGCTCAGGGTAACTTCTTTTCCGGCATCGGCGAGGCGAAGAGCGCCACAGTGGTGAGTTCTGTACATGGTATAGTGGTTGTATTTTTTGAGCAATGAATGGTTGTATTTTCCATACAACGACAATGAGTCTGCAAATGGTTCATTTCAGGGGGCCACAAAAATACAGCTTATCAGCCAAATGGGATAATAATGCCCCGCAATTCCAAAGAGTTGTGGCCACCTCCTTTTAAAACACCCTTTGTTTACAGAACTATGACATAGGTTTCACACTTTTTAGGCTAGTTTTGTACGTATTTTTGGAGAAACCACCACCATGCTCGACAAGTACCAGATCATTACCCTAACCCACCAACGACTACCCCTCCAAAAGATGGGCGACTACGTGGTACCTGCTACCGAGGCCACACCGCTGTCAGTACAACTGGCAGAAATTAAAAAGGCTCTTCATCTCGACGAGCTGCTCTATCTCTCCACCTGCAATCGCCTTATGTTTTTGTTCAGTAAAGCTGAACCTCTTTCTCCTGATTTTGCCGAAAGGCTGTTCCGCCAAATCAACCCTGGGCTTAGCGAAGAACAAATTGAACTGGCGCTTAACTGTGTGGAAATATTCGACGGGACGGACGCCATTCGACACCTGGCCGAAGTAGCCTCTTCTGTCAATTCGCTGGTGGTAGGAGAGCGGGAAATACTCCGTCAGCTGCGGCAGGCCTACGAGCAATGCCGCTCTTGGAAATTGACTGGCGATGACCTACGCCTCACCAACCGTTTTGCGGTGGAAACCGCCAAGGCCGTCTACGCCCAAACGCGCATTGGCGAAAAGCCGGTATCTGTGGTATCGCTGGCCATTCAGGAATTGCTGAAAGAGCAGATAGACCGGTCGGCCCGCATCCTGATGATCGGCGCCGGACAGACCAACAACCTCGTCGGCAAATTTTTGATAAAGCACCAATTCTCCAACGTCACCGTTTTTAACCGGACGCCTGAAAAAGCACAGGCTCTCGCCGACCGGTTTGACGGCAACGGGCATCCACTTAGCGATTTAGCGTCCTACAAGCAGGGCTTCGATGTACTGATCGCCTGTACGGGTGCCGTTCGCCCCATTGTCGATGAAGCGACCTACCGGCAGTTGGTCGGCGATGATCAAGCGCACAAAACAATAATCGACCTAAGTGTACCCAACAATGTGTCGGCGGATGTGGTCCAACAATACAATTGTAAATACATCGGGGTGGATGGGTTGAAGGAACTGGCCAATAATAATCTCAGCTTTCGCAGAAAAGAAGTTGTCAAAGCCAATCAACTGATCGAATCGCGTCTGCCTGTCTTTCAAACCCTTTACAAGCAACGCCAGATCGAAAAAGCCCTCGCCCACATCCCCGAGGAAATCAAAACGATAAAAAAACACGCCGTAGAGGTGGTTTTCAAAAAAGACCTCGAAAAAATGGATGCTGCCACCAAAGACCTCATCGACCGGATGCTTACCTACATGGAGCGCCGATGCATCAGCGTGCCCATGACCAGCAGCCGCCAGTCCGATTTGTTTGGCTGACAAGCCGCCTTTAATTCCAATGAGTGTGTGACAAACCTGTCCCGCCGAAGGGCGGGAATCGCTGTGGGTTATTACCACAAAGGCACAGAGACACAAAGATTCACAGAGAAAATCTCTGTGTAACTCTGTGTCCCTGACTGCCGTCAGGCAGGTTAGAGTCTCTGTGGTGAGAGGCTCCGCTAACTTGGCTGCCGCCAGGCAGGTACGTCACGCACTCAATTCCAACTTCTTTTTATTGCTGTTCCGGCAATAGCCGAAACGTCATCCGGTGGTACTTCGTAGTTCCCAATGTCTGTATGGCCTGCCGGTGTGCATTGGTTGGATATCCCTTGTTGGATTGCCAACTGTAGCCCGGACATTCCTTTGCGATCTGGAGCATATAGTCGTCGCGGTAAGTTTTGGCCAGGATGGAAGCCGCTGCAATGGCGGCGTATTTGCTGTCGCCTTTAACCACGCAAATATGGGGGGTAAATGGGTAGGGCTTGAACCGGTTGCCGTCGATGAGCAGCGATTCAGGCCGAACCAATAGTTGGTCGATAGCGCGGTGCATGGCCAGAATAGAGGCGTTCAGAATATTGATCTGGTCGATCTCGGTTGGGGATACCTGAGCGACGGACCAGGCGATTGCCTGCTTTTCGATGACGGGGCGAAGCTGGTAGCGGTCTGGTTTGGAGAGTTGTTTGGAATCGTTGAGCAGGGGGTGGCGAAAGTCTTTGGGTAAGATGACCGCTGCTGCAAATACAGGCCCGGCCAGGCAACCCCGGCCCGCTTCGTCGCAGCCGGCTTCAATGGCGGTATTGTGGTGAAAAGGTAATAGCATGGCTTTCTAACTGCCGCCAAGATAGGGAGTTTATGCGAATCGGAAGTCAGAGGTCAGACTCCCCTCTAACGCAATAATGCAATTAATGCGAGCGGAGTGGTCTGATATCTGACTTCATTATTTTCTTATAACGAAAAAAGTAACGCGTCGATTGAGTTGGCGCCCGGCCTCCGTATCATTGGAAGCAATGGGGTGGGTGGCTCCAAAACCCTGGTAGCGAATGCGGTCGCGGGCCACGCCGTTGTCCGCCAAAAAGTCGACAACTGCCCGGGCTCTTTTTCTGGACAGAGCCATGTTGTAGCGATCGCTGCCCTGATCGTCGGTGTGGCCGGCAATTTCGATGACCATCGTTGAGTGTTTTTTCATAAGGAGCACGAGCTTTCGCAGCTCTACAAACGAGCGGGGCAGAAGCTCTGCCTTGTCGGTGTCGAAGAAAATGTCTTTCAGCGTAACCGTGATCCCCTCTTCGATGGCGATATTGGTGAGGTCGTCAGCTTTGACAGGGACGGGGAGGATGGGTTCTGTTTTGCGCACCACCACATCGTCGATGTAGTAATAGGCAAAGTTCAATTGGTTGGCGAAGGTTCGGTTGATCGTAGAAAGGGAGTCGGTAAAAAAATTGCCGATGGTCAGAAATTCCGCTTCGGTAGTGGCTGTAAATTCGCCCGTTATTTGTATCCATTTTCCGGCAGGGGACCGTTTTATGTCTTTCGATAAAACCTGGGGGATCACATCGAGGGTGCGGTCGGTGTTTGCCTGAAGGCGTTTCTGCGAAAAATGCATTCCCAGGTTATTGATACCCAGGGAGCGGGGAAGTCTGGTTGTCCAAAAGGAAGCATAATAGGTTTGGCCGGGCACCAGTGGTTCTTTCAACTGAATTTCGATGTATTCGCGGCAGTGCGGTTTGCCGTTTTCACAGCCATATACTGTTATACCAACCATCGACTTTCCGGATTTGGCTCTTTGCTGGCCGAAGCCCCTGGCTGCCCATTGAGTTGGCACCCTTACTTTGGGTCCAAAAACGTCGGGCGAAGCGGTCGTGGCCGAAAACCAATACTTCATCACGCTGGTAAAATGACTTCCCTTGTAAAACCAGCCTATGGGCGTGCTGGCATATTGTTCAAATCCGGGATTGGGAATGATATTGCCTTCCTGGGGGTTGTGCTGGGCGGCGAGCGTTGTGCCCAGTATCGTGCAAAAAAAGATATGTAAAATTGAAATTTTCATGCTGCTCGCGGTCAAAATTCAGTTTCGCGATTATCCGCCTGCTATAAGTATAAACTCCTTTGGGTATTGGAATAGTTTCCGGTTGTGTCGGTTTAACGGATTATCTGGCGCTTGTTATCACCGTTTTCAAATGTGCTAAAACAATAATTTGGCCAGTATTCAAGCGAGTTAGCGGTCTTCTGCGGGCACATAGCGGGTGCTGGGCGTATTCGCCTTTTCCTGCTCTTCTTTTTCGGGGACATTTACCCCATGTTGGAACCGGTACAGCGTTCGTATGCCAATATCATCGACAATTTGGCCGTGGATGACCTGAAGCAGGGGCGTTTCTACTCCCACGGCATCTGAGATTTCCCGTAAGGCTTCGGCCGATTTATCTCCCTTCAACAGATCGTAGACTGTACGTATACCTGCTTGCCGAAGTAGCGGCATGTTTTCTTTGGCGTAACAAAGGAGTTTGGCCTGACCGATCCAGTCGAGCAACATACGGGCGCCAAAGGGGGTTTCGATGAGGAGGCCGGTCAGAGAGGCAGTGGCCAGGTTCTGAGCATTGTCGATGCCAATTTCTTCAAGGCGTTCTTTGTGTTGGAGGCTGATGCCCTCTACATTGTAAAGCGACAGCACTTCGTCGTTGAGGTGATCGGGAGAAAAATAGCGTTGGTAGAGCTTGATGAGGTATTGCAATATCCTTTCGGGAAACATCCCGGTAAGCAGGGCAATGGCCGACAACGACGACCGGAAGTTGATAAAATTAGTACTGCTTTCCTCCCCGATCAAAAACGAAAGTACCAGCGCCACGGTGGATGCCAGAATGATGCGTATGCCGGCACTGTAAAAAACACTGGGTGAAAGATCGCGGGCGATCAGTCGGCGAATGATGTTCTGCGCCGACCACAAAAATCCGCCCAAAAAAGCCATCATCAATACAGCAAGACTTTGATAGATCAACCCCGTTTTGGCACTTCCGAAAAAGGTACCAGTGAGCAGGAGGCTATCTTTGATTTCGGCGGCATAGACATCGGCAAAGGTGAAAGCCGAAATGGCCAGCAAGCAGATAATGGATACGAAACCCACCGGGAGGATGTATTTGGATGGGGTGTAATAATCCTCGATCCGTTTTTCGGAATTGATGCCAAGTTCTGCAAGTGTTTTGTTGTATTCTTTGCGTTTCTTTTGCAGAAAAACCCGAAAATACGTAATGACGGCCAATGGCATAAAGCTGCCAATGATCAGAATGATGATTATTTTGCCTATTTCGGGCATAGAGAGGTTGGTGATGGCGAGTTCGATCATAGATAGCTTGTTGGTGTTGATTAGTAAAGGTACAAAACACCGGAGATTTTCCAAATTTGCTCCAAAGCCAAAGATGGAAAAAATAGCCGACACTTGTTTTAACAAAAAGACTGCACAACGGTTATATAGAAGAGCTTTTTTCTGTAAAAGAAAAACGAAACACCACCGCCGATGAGTTCCACCATCCGCAATGGCATATTGGGCGTCTTTTTAGTGTTGACGGGCCTCAGCATCTATTACTCGACCCAGTTGAGCTTTACTTTTTCGCTGGATCAGTTTTTCCCGGAAGGGGATGAAGACCTGGCTTTCTACAAAGAATTTGAAGCGCAATTCGAACAGGATGTCAACTTCCTGCTGGTGGCACTGACCCGGGATGCCGGGGTATTCGACTCTGTCTTTTTGGCGAAAGCCAAACAATTTACTTCCGAAGCGCGACAGCTCCCTTTGGTGACCCAGACCCATTCGCTGACGAGTATCCGCCGACCGGTCAAAACGCCTTTTGGTGTGACCAGCCTTCCCCTTATCCACCCCGACGAGCCAGCCCGCTACGACAGCGATAAGGCCCGCATCCTCGCCGACGACCGCTGGGTGCGCACCCTCATCGACGACCACGCCACAGCGCTCATCGTCGTGTTGAAAACAAAAGAAGATGCCTTAAACATTCGCGGGGCCCGCCGGTTGATCGGCGAGGTGAAAACACTACTGGACTCCTGCCAACTCGACGATTATCACCTGCTGGGGTCTCCCTATTTCACCAAAGAGATGGTGGCCATGCAAAAAAAGGAGTTGGCGGTCAATACCGCTCTTTCGGCTGTGTTGGTTTGCCTGGTCATGTACCTGATATTCAGACGGTTTTGGGGTACGGTGCTTGCCCTCGTGTCTATATTGTTGGGCATGCTGTTGTTTTTGGGGTATCTGGGTTGTTTTGGCCGCGAACTCAACTTAATGTCGGCCTTGTATCCAATGCTGATGATCATTGTGGGCACTTCCGACGTGGTCCATATTATGTCGAAATACATCGACGAGTTGCGGAAGGGAAAAGCCCGCGACGAGGCCATCCGCATCACCATCCACGAGATCGGCCTGGCTACTTTGCTGACTTCGTTGACTACCGCCATCGGCTTTTTTGCTCTCGTTACGAGCCGGGTGGGACCCATCCGGGCGTTTGGGTTCAACGCAGCCATAGGGGTGGGCATTGCCTATCTGACAGTGGTAATGTTTACTACTGCCGTGATCTCGATGTTTCGCACGGAGCAATTGATACGCATCGGCCCGGCAAAAAGCCGTTGGGACTACTGGATGGACCGGGTAAATGAGTTGACCAAACGACATCCCAAAAGAATCGGCCTGGGTGGGGTGGTTGTATTTTTGTTGTGTTTAATAGGTATTTTCAACATCACCACCAATTACCGGTTGGCCAGCAATTTGCCCAGTGGTAAAAAGCTGACGGAAGACTTTCATTTTTTTGAAGAAAAGATGGCTGGCTTCCGGCCCGTGGAAATTGCCGTTTTTGCTCAGGGTGAATACCGGGCCGACGATTTTGAGGTATTGCAAGAGGTCGACAAGGTGGAGGGATATCTGCGGTCGATCGACGAGCTGGCTTCGGTGCAGTCGATGACAATGCTGTACAAGTCGATTCATCAAATGTATGTTCCATCAGTTGGCGGACAACTCGTATTTCCAACGGATAAGGCCACCTTTTTGAAATACCGGCGGATGGCCGACAAGGTCAGTTCTGCTACCGAAAAAGTATTGTTGAGTGAAGACCGAAAGGTCACCCGCATTTCGACTCGTGCCAAAGACATTGGTGCCGACCGGCTGGAAAATCTCGGAGGAGAGATCGCTCAATGGATTGAAGAAAACACAGATCCCAACATCGCCGTTTTCAAGGAAACGGGTACGGGGCTCATCATGGATAAAAACGCTGACTACATCCAGCGGAATCTCTTACAGGGGCTGGGCATGGCGGTGGGGATCATTAGTCTGTTGATGGCGGGGTTGTTCCGCAACTGGCGGATGGTAGTGGTCTCGTTGGTGCCCAATATTTTTCCATTGCTGATGGCGGGCGCCTTGCTGGGCTATTTGGGCATTGAGCTGGATGCAGGGGTGTCGATCATTTTTGCGATCATATTCGGAATAGCCGTCGACGATACGATTCATTTTTTGAGCAAGTTCAAGCTGAGTTTGCGAAAGGGGCTTGGGGTGGAAGAAGCCATCTCCATCACCTTTCGGGAAACCGGTAAGGCGATTTGTCTGACGAGCATTATTCTGTTTTTTGGGTTTATGGTGTTGCTGGTGTCGATCCATCCGCCGAGTGTGACGATCGGTTTGCTCATCAGCGTGACGTTGGCCAGCGCGGTTGTGGGCGATTTGCTGCTGATTCCGGTGATGATACGGCGATTAATAGATCCGGCCAAAATTTAGTCGTGGAAAATTAATGAATAATCCCGCTAACAGTCTATATTTGTGCGTTCAAAAAAAATGTGGGATGCATTCATTTTCCATTTGTCCTTTATTAATGAAGTGCCTGATAGGCATGGTGCTGCTTTGTCAGTTGTGGAGCAATGTTGGTTCACATACTTTTCAGTTGACCACTGACCTGTGGGAGCTGACAGAGCCGGGAAGCCTCGAAACTTCCGGTTCGGAAGAAGAAGACCACAAAAAGGAGAAAGAAGATAAGATCGGAATGGAAATATATGCGTTAAGAACCTTCGATCCATATCTAGGAGAAATGACCTTGGATGCCCTATTGCCACCCACCAAGCGACGGTGCGAAGTCATCAGTCCCCCTCCCGAACAGTTCCCGTCTATTGCCTAAACTTACTATTGGGCTTTTGCCTTAGGTTTTTTTTGATTTGGTTAGCTCCAGCAGATGTACTCATCATGGAAGCGGTGTCCATTCGGCACTTCATCTGTTGGCGTTAAAAATATTTGACAAAAGGAAAAAATTCAACTATGAAAAATATACTGGATCTAAATTTTTCGCATTTAAGAGGCGATTTTTTTGGTGGTATTACTGCCGGCATTGTAGCCCTGCCCCTGGCTCTGGCATTTGGTGTTAGTTCGGGACTGGGGCCTAGTGCCGGGCTCTATGGCGCCATATTTATTAGTTTTTTTGCAGCTCTTTTTGGAGGTACCAATACACAAATTTCCGGCCCCACGGCTCCCATGACGGCGGTGTCGATGGTCATCATAGCGGAGATCATTGCCCGTTTCGACGGGGATGTCAATCAGGCGTTGCCCACCATTTTGACGGTATTCTTGTTGTCTGGAATTTTTCAGGTCGGGTTGGGGGCCATCGGTCTTGGTAAGTACATCAAGTACATTCCCTATCCGGTGGTGTCGGGATTTATGACAGCTATCGGGATCATCATTCTGGTTACCCAAATATTGCCTTCCGTGGGGTATTATCCGAAAGAAGATGCAGCATTTGTCGAGCAGTACAAACCTCAAGCCGAAGAGATCATGTTGGACAATATTCTAAAGGAGGAGGCCGGAGAGGGACTTTTGGTATTGGAAGATTTCAAAGAAACGATCAGGCGAGCTGAAAAAATAACACAAGCGGATATACTAAAGGAATCGCAAACACTTGCCGGCAAAGAAACGTCGGGTGTACTTGGCTCCCTAAAAGTACTGCCCAGAGCCCTGCAAAATATCAACTGGCTGGAATTGTTATTGGCCTTGGGCACCATTTTCATTATTTATGGTTTTAAACGAATTACCAAGGCCATACCAAGCACGCTGGTGGCTTTGCTGGTGATGTCGGGGATTGCCATTGGGTTTGGATTGGACTACCGACCCATTGAGGAAATACCCAGCGGACTACCCATACCTAATCTGGGTATAATTACAGAGTTTCAATTTGGTTATGTTGCACCTTATATTTTTACCGCGCTGACGCTCTCTTTGTTGGGTGCGATTGATTCGCTGTTGACATCCGTCGTTGCCGACAATATGACCAAAACCGTTCACAAACCCAATAAGGAGTTGGTTGGGCAGGGAATCGGCAACAGCATTGCGGCTGTGTTTGGAGGAATTCCCGGAGCAGGGGCTACCATCCGAACAGTAGTCAACATCAATGCTGGTGGCAAAACCCGATTGTCGGGCATGATTGCGGGATTATTGTTATTGGTCATTTTACTGGCGCTCGGTCCGATTGCGTCCCGTATACCAGCAGCCGTCCTGGCGGGGATATTGATCACCGTGGGCATCGGCGTGATGGATTACAAAGGATTGAAAGCCATTCCTTACATGCCCAGACCCGAAGTAGCTATAATGCTGATCGTATTGATACTGTCTTCGGTATGGAATCTGGTGTATGCTGTTGGTATTGGATTGGTGATCGCCTCCCTGATGTTTATGAAAAAGATCGGAGACCTGACTGCGAAACGATCCGACGTAAAACCGTTGGGCGAAGAAAAGGGCTGGGCAGACGAAGTTGATTTTCCGAAAAACCTGAAAGAAGAGGTTTTCATAAAACACATCAAGGGGCCTCTGTTTTTTGGTTCTACCAATGATTTTCAGCAAATGGCCCAACAAATTCCATCAACGGCCACTACCGTCATCATCCGATTGGGAAGGATGCAATACATCGACCAATCCGGGCTGTATGCCATTGAAGATGTGCTTATTGATCTGGTAAAAAATGGGATAACCATTTTGTTGGTCAATCCTATAGCGCAACCCTTGTACATGCTCGAACGGATCGACATCATTCCCGACCTCGTTCCTCCCGAACACATCTTTGACAATTTTCAAGACTGCCTCGTATGGGTTCGGGAAAACGTTAAGGACACCGTACCATAAGTGATGCATTCACCGTACAACACAAAGAGAAAGCAAAGCCCTGGTTTTACCGGCTTTGCTTTCCGAAGAATGAGTCCCATGAATATAACTAATCATTTATCAACATGAGGTTGACAAATCACCTTAAATCCTTAACTGAGGCAGTTCTTGTGTAACTGTATTGTTAGGTGTGGTGTTGCAGGTTTCAGAATGAGAGGGGGAAAAAGTGGTGATACCATTATTAAAGCCTCCTAAAATAATTGTAAGGTATCACCACGTGCATGCTAAAATCGGATTAGAATTTCTTTGGGATGGCCTCCTCCGGCTGGTCATCTGTTTTTGGAATGCCGCCGATGTTGGCGGCGGTTAAACCGGTTTTGGGAAGCATAGGATTTATCCGGTATTGGAATGGCCATCCCTATCTAGTTGGTTTATCTCGATTTTGAGAAGGTTATTGTTCATAGCAGGTTTGTTTTGGTTGTAGTAAGAATCGGGTTTAACGTTGTTGATTTATTCGTTTGGGTAGAAGGTTGCGTTGTCGTTGTAAGTAGTATTTCGCAATTTCCGAATACCAAACTGGTTTGCGGGTGGCATTATTACTTATGCTAAAGTTAAAATGGCGCTGATTTTGTTAAAGGGCGTTAAAATGATCCACTAACTTTTGAATTCAGAGTATTTGAGTGGGAAGTTAGCGGGGCACGGAAAGTGACCCGCTAACATTCCAAAAAAAGCCATACATTTGCATCCGCATTTTTTTGAATTTCCCGAAACACTTGTCCCGAACCCGTTTCGGGTGGGAACCACACCACAAACATCAAAACACCATGAATAAAAGTTTTCTGAAAAAGCTAGGTTTACTCAAAAAAAACAAGGGCACTTCCACCGGCCAGAAATCCTATGCCGGCACTAAAGAATACATCGACTCCTACTCGCCCGTCGACGGCGCCTACATCGGTAGCGTAAGTGTCACTTCCCAAAAAGAATACGAAAAGGTGGTGGCTGCCGCCGAAAAAGCCTTTCTGCAATGGCGCGAAATGCCGGCTCCCAAGCGCGGAGAGATCGTACGTCAATACGGCGAAGAACTCCGTCGGCACAAAGACGCCCTCGGTCGGCTGGTATCCTACGAAATGGGCAAAAGCCTCCAGGAAGGCTGGGGCGAAGTGCAAGAAATGATCGACATCTGCGACTTTGCCGTCGGCCTGTCCAGACAACTGTATGGCCTGTCGATGCATTCGGAAAGGCCCGCCCACCGGATGTATGAACAGTGGCACCCCCTCGGCATCGTCGGCATCATATCGGCTTTCAACTTCCCGGTGGCAGTATGGTCGTGGAACGCCATGATCGCCCTGGTATGCGGCGACGTGTGTATCTGGAAGCCCTCCGAAAAAACACCCCTTTGCGGGATCGCCTGTCAGAATATTTTTCAAAAGGTACTCAAAGCCAATAAAATCCCCGAAGGGGTATCCTGCCTGGTCAATGGCGACTACCGCATCGGAGAATACCTAACAACAGACACCCGGATCCCGCTGATCTCCGCCACCGGAAGCACCCGGATGGGCAAAATAGTGGGAGCAACCGTAGCAGCCCGACTCGGGCGCAGCTTGTTGGAGCTGGGTGGCAACAACGCCATCATCGTCACCCCCAACGCCGACCCGAAGATCGTATTGACCGGGGCCGTTTTCGGAGCAGTGGGTACGGCCGGACAGCGCTGCACCACCACCCGTCGGCTGATCGTTCACCAAAGCAAGTACAACCAGGTGAAGAAAAGTTTGGCGAAAGCCTATGCCCAACTCAGGATCGGCAACCCCCTCGATCAGAAGACCCATGTAGGGCCGCTCATCGACAAAGATGCCGTCGACAATTATCTCCGGGCCATTGAAAAGGTGAAGGCGGAAGGCGGAAAAATGGTGGTGGAAGGCGGCGTCCTCAAAGGCAAAGCCTACAAAAGCGGTTGCTACGTGCGCCCCTGCATAGCCGAGGTGAAAAACGATTTTGAGATCGTACAACACGAAACCTTTGCGCCGATACTGTACCTGATCAAATACAAAAACCTCTCGGAAGCCATTGCCATACAAAACGACGTACCGCAGGGGCTTTCCTCCGCCATCATGACCGATAGCCTGAAAGAAGCAGAGCAGTTTCTGTCGCCTGCCGGCTCCGACTGCGGCATCGCCAACGTCAACATCGGCACCAGCGGCGCAGAGATCGGAGGCGCCTTCGGAGGAGAAAAAGAAACGGGCGGCGGCCGCGAAAGTGGCTCCGATGCCTGGAAGGCTTATATGCGTCGGCAGACCAATACGATCAATTACAGCAAGACGGTGCCGCTGGCCCAGGGGATTGAGTTTGATTTGTAGGAGGGCGCAGAAATCCTTGCCACGAAGACTCTAAGTCACAAAGCCACACAAAGGTCAGCGATTCTCCCAACTCTAGCGGGACAGGACAGGCGCCAGGTAGATTTGTCATTCACTCAAAAAAAGTCCCCTCTCCCAAAAAAAGGAAGAGGGGCTACATCCCAAAAACAGATTCAAGAAAAGCTCGTGATTGTTTGTTAAAGAATGGTGAAACGAAATAATGATCGTTTTTCCATTCTCCATGACTTATTGTTGACGTTTGAAGTCGAAAAACCTTTCAAAGAAACAATCATACAATTACAAGGAGCTTTAGGAATAGAACCTGTTTAAATTCCCAGATTCTCTATGTTCATTGGATTTGAAATCACCATACAACACCGCATGGGCTTTCAATATAATGTGGACAAACCAGGAATTTCACACTGTTTGAACAATAACTAAAGCCGGTCGGAACGGGCAAAGCCGCTCCACCGAAAAAGTCATTCCACCGCGTTTGAAGGAATTTAGCACAGAATTACTGCAAAATACCTGTCAAAACGGAAAAGGTCTTAACGGCTGATGGGAAAGAAAGGAATTTGGGAATGGAGATTGTGGTTCTACTGTTGGGATAATTTCGTTTGGCAAATTTATAACATATATTTCAATTTTTCATACCTTAAAGGTAATTATTTTTTACGAAATTTGCACTTCTTTGTTACTTACCGGCAGCTATCACGCTGCACCCAACAATACCCACTTTGCTATACCTTACGGTAAATGGGCGATTATGTTACCGTTTTAGGGTTAAAAATTACGCATTTCTGCCATATTCGCACATCACCTTTCCAAACAAAGCACTGCAGCAGCCGTGTCGGCGTTTTCTATCGGAAAGTACGTTCGCAGTCATTGCTTATGCAAAATAAACACCATGAAAAAACGAACACAACTAACCACACTCCTCACCTGCTTGTACCTTCTTACGGGCCACACCCAACTGTACATCAACGAATGGATGGCTGCCAACGATAACGTTATCGCCGACAATGCCGGTGAATACGACGACTGGATCGAAATCTACAACGCCGGCACCACCCCCGTCAACCTCGCCGGTTATTACCTGACCGACGATGCCTCAGCACCCCCTTCCTGGCAAATACCCGCCACCAACGCGGCACTGACCACCGTCCCTCCCAATGGGTTTCTACTCCTCTGGGCCGACGACGATACCGACCAGGGGCCCCACCACCTCCCCTTCAAGCTCAGCTCGTCGGGCGAACCCATCCTGCTCACCGACCCCGATGGCAGTACCCTGGTCGACGAGGTAGTCTTCGGCCAACAGAACTCCAATGTCTCTTACGGTCGAGCCACCGACGGCAGCAGCACACTTCAATTTTTTATTAATGCCACACCCGGTGCCTCCAACAATACATCGACAGGCCCCGCCACGTACAACGCTATTTTTAAAATTCCGGTGACCGACCCAACCGACGATGCCGAGCAGCCTTTCGGCCAAAATTACACCGTCGTCGATCATCAAACCCTCAAAATCGTCAATAACTGGAGCGGCAACCAGACCATCGGCATCCGCTTTCAAAACGTGCCCATCCCCGCCGGAGCCGCCGTCAACAATGCCCAGATCCAATTTACCAATGCCCTGCCCAGCTCCAGCAACGGCCCTTCCGACCTGACCATCCGTGCTCAACTTTCCAACAACAGTGCTACATTTGTCAATGAGCCCCAAAACATTACCAATCGCCCCCAGACCGCTGCTTCTGTCAACTGGCAGCCCCCCGACTGGAATGTATTCGACGATGCCGGACCCCACCAACGGACCCCCGACTTGTCGATGCTGCTCCAACAAGTCATCGACCTGCCCGGATGGACGGAGGGCAACGCCGCCTCCTTCATCATAACCGGCTCCGGCACCCGCACCGTCTGGTCGGCCGACAACCCTAACTCCGATTTTGTACCGCACCTTTTGCTGGAAGCAGAATTGCCTGCACCCACGACCCCCGTCCAAAACCTGGTGATCAACGAAATAGCCGCCCGTGGCACCATCTATGCCGATGAAGCCGGCCAATGCGACGACTGGATCGAACTGTACAACGCCGGAACAACCGCCGTCAACATCGGCGGCCTTTTTCTGACCGATGACCTGAATGATCTGTCCAAATGGCAAATCGCCTCTTCTACCGTTATCCCGCCCGGCGGATTTCAAACCATTTGGACCGACGGCGACCCGGAGCAAGGAGGCCTGCACGCCAGTTTCAAACTAAGCGGCAGCGGCGAATCCGTCGCCCTCGTCCAATGGATAAATGACAGTTTTACCATCATCGACCAGGTCAACTTTGGGGCCCTGCCCTTCCAAGCCAGCTATGGTCGTACCTCCGATGGCGCTACCGACTGGACGATCTTCGGAGAGATCACCCCCGCCGCTTCCAACAATGGTGCCCTCCCCTGGCTCCCTGCCCCAACAATAGATTTACCGACAGGTGGATACAACAATACGCAGACGGTCGCCCTCAGCCATCCCAACCCCGATGCCAGCATTTACTACACTACCGATGGCACAGAGCCGGACCAAAGCGCAACACTGTACACCACACCCATTTCCATATCGGAAAATACCAGCCTCAAAGCCCGGGCATTTGCACCTGGATATGTGGAAAGCGCCAGCGCAAAGGCGGGCTATCTGATTGGCGAAAGCCTCCAGCTTCCCTCGATGTACATCAACACCGATCCGGCGTATTTCTTCGACGACTATATTGGCATCTACGTGGAGGGGCTCAACGGCACCGACGGATTTTGCCAATCCACCCCCGCCAACTGGAACCAGGACTGGGAAGTACCCGTCAACCTGAGCATGATCCTGGAAGATGGTTCGCTGGCTTTCAGTGTAGATGCAGGTGCCAAAATAGGGGGCGGCTGTTCGAGAGCTCTCGATATGAAAAGCCTCAATATGGCCACCCGTGCAACCAAATACGGTTCGGAAAAAATCGACTATCCGCTTTTTGAAGGGCGCGACCACCAGGACTATCGCCGCATCAAATTGCGCAACAGCGGCCAGGACTATGTGCGGCTGGGATTCCGCGACGGCATCCTGCACAGCTTGTTGTGGGACAAAGTCGATGTCGAATTGCAGGGTTACCAGCCTTCCGTTGTCTACCTCAACGGCGAATTTTGGGGCATCCACAACATCCGCGAACTGTACACCGATGAATTTTTTGAAGCGGTCTACGGCATTGACAAAAAGGAGATCGACATCATCAAAAACCCCAACCTCGCCTCGGAAGAGGTCAAGCGGGGCGACAATCTCGACTACCTCCAACTCTACAGTTTTTTTGAAAACAACGACTTCAGCCTTCCGGCAAATTTTCAACAAGCCGACTCCCTCATCGACCTCAACGAATTTACCAACTACTGGATATCGATGACCTATACCGCCAATGCCGACTGGCCCGCCAACAACATCATCGTTTGGAAAGAAAAACGGGAGGGTGCCAAATGGCGCTATGCCGTCATGGACATGGACAACAGCACCGCCAACGGCTACGACGATAAAACACAACCCGATTTCAACACCCTGGCCTTCGTTACTGACCCAAATAGCGTCAGTTGGCCCAATCACAAAAACAGCACCCTTACCTTTCGGAAAATGCTGGGAAATGAAAACTTCCGAAACGAGTTCATCCAGCGAACCTGTAGTTTTATCCATCTGATCTATGATGCCGATCGGGTAACCCAACAAACCGACAGCATCCAGGGGCTGATGCAACCCTATGTACAACAACACCTCGACAAATGGAACGCCGACAACGCCCTCGGTGGCAACATCTTTTCCTGGCAGGGATGGATCGACGACTTTGTGGACTTTTTTGCCGAAAGGCCAACCCACATGCGCTCCTTCATCAACGATCAGTTTGCACTAAACGGCACCTACGAACTCTTGCTGAATTACGACGCCAATACCGCCGGAGTGGTCAACATCAATTCCAACCAAATGGCCACCCCCTACAACTATACCGGTCGCTATTTTAAAGAGGTGCCGGTGAGGGTCACGGCTGTAGCCAAACCCAATTACACCTTTGCCTATTGGCTGGAAACCGGCGATACCGATCCGGCCATTGACTTTGTATCGAATGAAGACGCTACTCTGACACCAATTTTTGAATTGGCCCCCGACCTCGGCGCCGACACCTCCCTTTGTGAGGGAAGTACCTTGTTATTGGATGCTACGGTGCCCGACTGCAATTGTTCCTACGAATGGTCCGACGGCTCTGCCTCGCCGCAGATAACGGTTGTAGCGGAGGTGCCGACAACTTATTCGGTAACGGTAACCGATGCTTTCGGCACGTCCGGCATTGGAGAGATTCTGATCGGTATTGCTCCGGCTCCTTCCGCCACGGCTGAATCAACGCCCACAACTTGCCCGGGTGCCCTCGACGGCAGCATTGATGTAGAGCTAGCAGGAGGCGCCGACAACCATATTTTTTTGTGGAGCAATGGTGCTACCACGGAAGACCTCTTCGGGCTGGCTCCTGCCGACAATTATGCTGTCACCATCACCGGCTCCAACGGATGTAGTACTATTGTTGAAAATATTGAAGTGACCGCCCCCGATGACATAGGTACAACGGTTACATCCAACCTTCCCGCTCCCGGCGACAGCAATGGCAGCATAGAAATTGCACCCTTCGGTGGCACGCCTCCCTACGATATTGTCTGGTTCGATGGTACTACCGGCCCGGTGATCGACGGGCTTCCCTTCGGCTCCTACGCAGTGACCATCACCGATGTCAACGGATGCAGTTATGAAGAAGTGATCGATTTTTTTCCAACAGGAGAGACAGAGCTCCACCAATTATTGAGGTTTGAAGTGTTGCCCAATCCGGCAAGTTCACAAGCGGTGGTTCATTTGGCATTCAGCCAGAGGGAGGATTGCCGGTTGATTGTTTACAACCATCAGGGTCGTATTGTACAACAATACAATTACAGAAGTCAGCAAATTGCCGTTCCGTTGGAAGTGCATGATTGGGCTGCGGGAATTTATTTGTTGGAATTGCAACTGGCACAAGGGCGCGCTTACCAACGGGTGGTGGTTCGGTAAACAAAATATGGATGAGGTTTTTATACTTGTTCGTTTATATAGTGCAACAAGCCAAGATTTGTGCATTTTTAATCACCTTAAGTTGATTTTATTGAAACACATAGGCACAATAGGACACACCTGCCTGCCGGCCAATGTCGTTAAGTTAGGTTTATTTTTATATATAACTAACTGAAAAAATTATGTTCGCGAGATCTCTCTGAGATTGTGCGTTTAATTATTGTGGCCTCTGGCTACATTTTTCAACGAGTTATACATATAAAAAATGCAATCTTAATGACATTGGCCTGCCGGCAGGCAAGGTAGTTTTTTGTCCTTCGGACAAATAAACCCCAAATGCATGTAATTTTCTACCTATCGGTAGACAGGTAGTTTTCACAAATTTATCCATAGAAGAGTATACTTCATTCTCTTCAACAAGTCGGGCAAACGCCTCAACGCGGCCACCATCCGGTAGTGCTGTCGTATTTCGATGGCTGGGGCGCCAAAATAGGTCTTGCCTCCTTCCAGTGAGCGGGCCACACCCGACTTGGCGGAAATAACGGCTTTGTCGTCGATGTGTAGATTCTGAGCGATCCCTGCCTGACCGTATATGACTACCTGGTCGCCAACAACGGTCTTACCGCCAATGCCCACCTGGGCAGCCAGCAGACAATTTTTTCCTATCACTACGCCATGACCGATGTGTACCTGGCAATCCAGTTTGGTCCCTTCGCCGATAACGGTATCACCCGATACGCCTTTATTGATGGTACACCCGGCGCCAATGTCTACCCGGTCGTGGATCACCACCCTTCCGCCCGAGCGCCATTTTTTCTGGGTGCCGTCGGGGAGTTTTTTAAAATAAAAGGCATCCGTCCCGATGATGCTTCCGCTTTGGATGAGTACGTGACTGCCTATAAGGGAGTGTTCGGCGATGACCACATTGGCTTGTACGTGGGTGTACTGTCCGATCCGGACATGAGGCCCGATCACCACATTGGGTTCAATAATAGCCGAAGGGTGGACGACGGCCGAGGGGTGGATCCGTTCATTCAGCGGCTGTATGGGGCGGTGAGCCATCACCAGGCTGTTGTAGGCTTCAAAGGGTTCGTCGCAAAGCAACAATGCTTTTCCGGGAGGGCAGTCAACCCGTTCGTTGAGCAGGATGATGGTCGCCGCCGACTGGAGGGATCTGTCAAAATACTTGGGAGCATCGACAAAAGTGATGTCTCCGTTTTCGACTTTGTGTATTTCGTTGATGCCGGATGCCAGTAAGCTGTCATCGCCAATGAGTTCGGCACCAATGCGTTGAGCAATTTCCCGGACGGGGATGGGTTGAGCGAATTTCATGAATGAATTTTATTTGATTGGTCGTTCAAAGGTCGGAAAAATTCATTTTGAAAATACCAATCAAAGAAAAATCCTTATATTCGGTTTTTCATACCACAATTTGAGCAACATGAAAAACATCCTCTTTTTTATAACCACGTTAAACCTCTTACTTTTTGTGCTAGTACCGAATACGACGACCTCCCAGGAAAACATCGGCTACCAAATGCCCCCCAAAGTGATTGCAGACCTGATCGACGCACCGCCCACTCCCGGCCTGAGCATCAGCCCAGCCAACGATCAGCTTTTGTTACTCGAACGGCCCAATCTGCCGGGGATCGAAGAAGTGGCCCAGGAAGAAATGAAACTGGCCGGCATCCGCATCAACCCTCGCACCAACGGTTCCAGCAGGTCCGGGTACTACACCGGCATCCGACTCAAACCACTGGGGAAAGGCGCCGAGCGGGCCGTCTCCGGTTTGCCGGAAAAAGCCAAAATTCAAAACATCAGTTGGGCCAGCGACGGTTCCAGCATTGTGTTTACCAATACCGTAGCCAATGGCCTCGAACTTTGGGTGGTCCATATCGCTAAAGCGGAGGCGAAAAAGTTGACCGGCCCCGTTGTCAACGACGCTATGCCCGGCAATCCCTTCACCTGGTTTTCAGACAACGAGACCATCGTATTTAAAAAGGTGCCTGACGGTCGCGGAGCCCCTCCGGTGGAAGACGCCAAGCCCGGTGGCCCCATCATCCAGGTCAATGAAGGCAAAAAAGCCCCTGTCCGTACCTACCAAGACCTGCTGAAAAATGCCCACGATATTGCCCTGTTCAAATACTACACGACTTCACAGCCGGTCCTGATGAATGTAAACACCGGCCAGCAACGACCTTTCGGGAAAGCGGGCATCGTTTCAGGATTGAGCACTTCTCCTGACGGCAACTATCTGATGCTTCAAACCGTTCACGAACCGTTTTCCTTCATAGTGCCTTACCGGCGTTTTCCCCTTCTGGTGGAAATCTACGACCATCAGGGCAAACGGGTAAAAGAGATCGCCGACAAACCCCTGGCGGAGAATATACCCAAAGGCTTTGGAGCCGTGGCGGAAGGGCCGCGCTCCTTCTCCTGGCGCAACGATGCCCCCGCCACCCTCAGCTGGGTGGAAGCGCAAGACGGTGGCGATCCCAACAAAGAAGCCACCACCCGCGACCAACTCTTTATGCTGGAAGCTCCCTTTTCGGGAAAACCCAAAAAAGGTACTTCCTTTGCCCTTCGATACGGAGGAGTTATATGGGGCAGCGACGATCTGGCCATCGCTTACGAATGGTGGTGGAAAGACCGGAAGGTGATTACCAGTAAATGGAAACCCGGACAGGCAGACCCCGGCAAAACCATCGTGTTTGAACACTCCTGGGAAGACCGCTACAACGATCCCGGCGACTTTGAAACCCAGCGCAATCAATACGGACGTTCTGTGCTGATGATGGCCAACGGAGGCAAAACCCTCTACCTCACCGGCCAGGGAGCTTCGCCGGAAGGCAACCGCCCCTTTGTAGATGCATTCGAGATTCACACCAAAGAGAAAAACCGCCTCTGGCGTTCGGAAGCACCTTACTACGAATATCCCATCAGCATCATCGACAAGGAAAAAGCCCTGGTGATGACCCGGCGCGAATCCAAAAAAGAACGCCCAAACTACTTTGTGAGAAACCTGAAAAACGGCAACCTCGACCAGGTGACCTTTTTTGAAAACCCATACAAAGCCCTCGAAAATGTGCCCAAAGAATTGATCCAGTACAAACGGGCCGACGGAGTGGAACTCACCGGCACCTTATACCTCCCGGCGGGCTACGACAAAGATAAAGATGGCCCCCTGCCGGTGTTCATGTGGGCCTACCCCCGTGAGTTCAAAAGCGCCGATGCCGCCGGGCAGGTGACCGATTCGCCTTACGAATTCATTCGCCTGGGGTGGGGCTCGCCCCTGTTTTGGGTAACCCAGGGCTACGCCGTCTTCGACGATTTCGGCATGCCCATCATCGGAGAGGGAGAGGAAGAACCCAACGAGACGTTCGTAGAACAATTGCGTTCAGGAGCAGAAGCCGCCATCGACCACCTGGTGAAAATGGGCGTGGCCGACCGCAACCGGATCGCCGTTGGAGGTCACTCCTATGGGGCTTTTATGACGGCCAACCTGCTGGCACATACCGACCTCTTTGCGGCCGGTGTGGCCCGGAGCGGCGCTTACAACAGAACACTTACGCCCTTCGGTTTTCAGTCGGAGGAACGCACCTTTTGGGAAGCACCTGAAACCTATTTCAGTATGTCGCCCTTCATGCACGCCGATAAGATCAAGACGCCGCTTCTGCTGGTCCACGGCGAAGCCGACAACAACTCCGGCACCTTTCCCATGCAAAGCGAACGGTTTTATGGCGCTCTGAAAGGGCACGGAGCCAATGTCCGGCTGGTGATGTTGCCCCACGAAAGCCACGGCTACCGCGCCCGCGAATCGATCATGCACATGCTGTGGGAAATGACGGAGTGGATGGACAAACACGTTAAAAACAAAACTGTATCGGCTAAACCTTAAAAGAGGCAACTAAAAAGACACAAAAGACGACGGCGGTACAAGCAATTGCACCGCCGTTTTGTGTCAGCCTTTGCGGGAAATCAGTGAATGGGTATCAACAAAAACTATGTATGTAGGCGTATTGTTGGAGAGGCATTATTTCCACTCCGGGGTGATGGCGTTTTCAAACAACAGGGTGCGGTCGGTGCCGTTGAGGGTTGTTCGCCAGATGTTGTTGGGGGAGATGCCGTCGTTGTTGGTGTTTACAAAAATGACGAAAGCCCCATCCGGCGAAAACCGGGCATCGAGGTCGTTGGTGCCGGGGCTTTTGCTGCCCGACAAGTCGACGACCTGTTGGTTGTTCAGGTTTTTTATGTAAATGCGGGCATCCAGTTGGCGCCCTTCCTGATTTTCAAAACCGGCAGCGTCATGGGTGTACAGTATAGAGGAGCCAGGGATGGAAAACATTGGCCCCCCGGTTTTTCCCGGAAGGTTGGAAAAAACCTGATTGAGGTAACTGCCGTTTTCATTGAAGGTAAAGATAAACGAGTCGTAGGGGTTGGCCCCGACCGTTCTGGCCACAATGATGTTGCCTTGCCCTGTCCAGTCGCATTCTGCAAAACGATAGCCGGCAGGTGCTTCCGCAAATTCGCTCAACCCACTACCATCGGCGTTGATGGTGTAGAGATGAGCGTTGTTCATATATAACAATTTACTTCCATCGGGCGACCAGCAGAAGTCGAGGTCGAGGTTGTCGGTGCCGGCGATGGGGAGGGAGGTGAGTTGATAAGCATCGGTGCCGTCGCGGTTCATGATGAAGATATGGGGCTCAATATTGGCATCGGAAATGTAGGCGATCCTGGTGCGGGAAGGGTTCATGCGGGGCCGCCAATGGTGGCTGTTGCCGAACGTCAGTTGGATGGCATTTCCATCTTCGTCGGACGAAAAAAGCTGGTAGAGCCCCTCCGTTTCTCTGGCGAACAGAAAGCGGTGATCCGGAAAAGGGGTGGTTGTAAACTGCCATACATCGCTGTACACCGGTTCATTGGTGCCGTCGTATACCACTACCTGCCAGAAATAAGTCCGGTTGTAATTTAGGGAAACCGCCACAGAAGGCTCACTGATCTGATCGGCCACCAAAAGGGTTTCGGCAGGAGTCGTCGTGAAAAGCGTGACGTCGTAAAGTAGAGGATCTTCGTCGGGGTCGGTGGCCGTCCAGCTAAGGGTCAGTTCTACCGGGTGGTCGTCACTTCCAGGTGTTGGAATCGGATCAGATGCCGGTGTCGGCAAAGCACTATTGAGCGTATCTGGCTGCATGTGAAAGACTACGTTGCTCGACTGGTGGCCATAGACCGCTATCGACTGAACGGAGGTGATAAACCCATCTTTTTCGGCGCGAACACTGTAAGAACTAGCTGCGACATTTTCGAGTGCAAACCGCCCGGCAGCATCGGTCAACACCGTACTGGTAGGAGGATTGGTCGAAATGGTAACGTCCGCCAAGGGTGTGCCGTCGCTGTCGAGAAATACTTCTCCGAACAAAGAGCCAAATACTTGCGGCTCGAAGGGATCTTCCTGACAGGAAAACACCGTCAGAAGCAGTATCCATAGTCCACCAACTAGCCATCGGATTTTCATCATCAATCGAAATTGCTTTTGTAATCAAATTTCCGGTTGCCCGAAAGGGTCTTGCCGAAGTAATAATTGAATCCTACGTTTATCCGCCAGTACAGATCGTTGTATTTTCCTTGTTCGATCTGGTCGAGCATGTCGCTGAAAATATAACTGTAGTCGAAGGAGGCCAACAGACCCAGTCGCTTATTGAGAATGTATTCCACCCCAATGCCGCCGTGTACTTTTGGGTACCAATTGTTGGAATAATCGAACCGCGATGATTCATTGGCTGTAATAAAGCCGGCACCTGCATGGAGGAAGGGGCTCAACAGGTCGTAAGGCAAAAACCGGTACCACCCCTGCAATTCGACATAGGTCACCTTCGACTGATAAAAGGGGTCGGTATACAAACGGCTGAGGCCATAGCTCAACCCGAACGTCATATTGGGAGACCTGGAAAAGCGGAGTCCCAACTCTACCCCCGTCCGGAATGCCGGATTGGGATAATCGCCTTTGTAGAGCAGGCTGCTGGTGCCGCCATAGAAAGCGAATGCTTTTCGGCGGTTGTTGATGCTTTTGCCAAAAATATCGGTCTGTGGTACGTTCTCTTTTTCTTTTTTATAGTCGAGGATGGTTTTGTCGACCATCATGCGGGGCTCTTTGAGTTCCCAAAACCCGTCGATGATGCCTTCGATCACCAGGCTTTGGACGGCTTTTTCGATGGCTTCGGTGACGGCGAGCTCTGAGGGTTCGTTGTAGGTGAATCCGGTTTCGGCTTCAAGGAGCCGGCCGAATTTTACAAACCGGAACAGCCCCACGTCGACGGCTTGGGACAAAATGGTTTTAGAGCTGTACACCGTTTTGAGTACCTTGCCGTTGCTGGTGGACACGGCCCGCAGATAGATGGTTACGCGGTCTTGCCGGTACTGTCCCGAAGCTCCGGCGCCAAAATACCGCAGCCCGGCGCCGCCGGTGATCACGTTGGCATCGTAGGAGATGATCCCGCCTTCGATCAATACCCCGGCATACAGCAGGGCGGGCAGCAGTTGGGTTTCTCCACCGGCGGCCTTATATTGCTCGCGGCTGGAGCGGATGATCTTCCGTTCGTTGAGGAGATTGCCCACGTTTTCCCTTTCGATGGGGATGAACCAGTCGGAATCGTCCAGGGCTTTGATCAGGATAGTGGTGGCGCCCTGCGTGACGGCAGTCGACCAACTGGTTCCGTTTTCGGTGGGCTTGTATTGGCCCGTCTGGTCGCGGAATTTGTATACAGCAACGATGATCTTTTCTTTGGCGGGAGGTAGGCTTTTAAGGATCGCCGTTTCGCGGGTTTCCTCTCCCAGACGAGCTGGCGACGACTCGAATGATTGCCGGAACAGGGTGCCACAACCGGAAAGGAGAACTACCAGACAGAGGGTGGCCCCTAGTCGTAGTGCGTTTTTCAGCAACTTGATATTTTTTAGGTCGTTGTTTCGATAGTGCATGGCCAATTTGTTTCTATGCCTGGCGCAAAACGGGAATCGCATGCCAAGTACATGCTGTTGTTATCAATGCCCAAAGTTGAACAGATGATTAATAAATAAAAAAGGAGAGGAATTGTGTGTTAAGGACTGTCAAATAGAGGGGTTAGTAAAACTAGTGAAAATCAGGGACTTTTTGAATTGTTTGGGCCAGAAAATGTCGTAAAAATGGTGACAAACGTCTTTCAGTGCCCTAAAAATAAGGTATTACGATCTGTGTTTGGTCGCCCGACACTACATCGATGATGGAAATGGACAATCCCTCCAGAGTGGAACCAATGTCGATTTGAAAATCTCCGATGGTATACAAGCCCTCTTCGAGGCCGTCTTCACCGAATTGATTAATCACGAGCTCTCTCGACAATTGGTTGAGGAGCTGGCGGTTGAGGCTTTCTGTAAAAAAGTCGATGGAATTGGTCGAACTGGAGCCAACGGATCCGTCTTCCGGTTCGGTAAGGTCCTGTACCTGTGCCGACGACAACAACCAGTTGTAGTTGAAGGTATCGCCCCCGAAGGCCGGATTTTTGGGTTTGTACACCAGGTCTTGGGCCATAAGATTTCCCGAAAGGAGGCCGAAAATAACCCATACCATTGCGATAGGCAAGGTGTGAAAACCTGGTTTGGAAAAATATTTTTTCATAGTTGTCTTTATTTGTATTTCAATAAATCCCCGATCCTTTCTGGTCTTCGTTGCCCATTTGTTGTTTGAGGTTTTCGGTGTTGTCGAGGTGGTGCCGCAGGAGGCGAATGGCTTGCTCTACCTGTGCGCCAATCAATTCGTAGCGGGGTTGCAGAAATCGTTGCAGCAACACCTGGTCGTTGACTTCAACGGCTATGCGGGCACTCCGTCCGCGCGACGGAAGCTCTCTGATGGTGATGGAATAATCCTTGGCGTTGGGAGGTGGTGACCATTTGTTGTAAAACAACTCATAGAAATCGCGGGCCGGTTTTGAGCGGGTCTCGTCGATGATAAGACCGTCAATTTCAATGGCATCTGAGGTGGAGTTGACTTTCGGAGCAGTCGTGGTATTTATACTGGGAGGCATGCCTTGTTGCAAGGTGTCGGTGCGGATTATTTTTTGTTGATCCAGGATGGATAATACGATCCGGTAATGATCCTGTATGCTGGCATTGACTATGGTTTTGGCCAATGCGACATAAGTATTTGGCTCAGCCTTAAATTGTCCGCTCTGGTTGTTGCGCGACTGCCCGGCAGGTCCTGATTTTATAATTTCCATGACGTAATGAAGGGAGACTGCTTTGGGGCCTGCATTTCGGAGCATCCCGGTAATAAATAAAGAATCCCCCGTGGTTTGTTTTTCAATCCAGGAGGTGATTTGCGTTTTTGCCGGTTGACATCCGACGAGTAGCAGCAGCATTAAAAGCTTAATAGTGTTACAAAATCTTTTTTTCATCCAAATAAATTTGGAAAATGGATGTTACATGCCAGATTCGATAAACAAGTCAAAAAGAGGATTGCCTGATCTCTATTCTGAGGCCGTCGCCCCGCTGGATGACCTGAAAGTCTTTGGTGTTGATGCCTTCCAGGATGTGGACGATCTCGTTGTCGTTGCCCTCCTGAATAAATTCGACGTTGATCTGGTTGCTGTTAACCAGTTCCTGGATGATGGTGTTGTTGCTTCCGATTTGGAGGATGGCGATGTTGTTTTCGTTGCCTTCCAGCAACAGGGAGTAGAAATTGTTTTGGCCATCCTGAATGAGTACGGTTTGGTTGGCCGATCCGGTTTGCTGCATAACGGCCACGTTGAAGTCGCCCGTTTGCAGGGCCCGTGTCAGGTTGATGGCAGCGTCGCTGGTTTGGGTTTGAATGAGTTGGAGCTCATTCTCGTCGCCGATCTGTTCGATATAGGCCTCATTGCCGTCGCCGCTGAGGTCGTTGATCAACAGCTCAGTGGGTTGCAGCAATTGATCTTCGGTCGAAAGTAATTGACCGTACAAACCACTTGCAGCCCACAGAAGCGACAGCAAAACAATAAATAGGGGTCTATTGATCAGCATAAAAGAACAGATTTAGTTGGCGTTTTCCAATCAAAATAGGAGGACTGGAAAACGCCAACTGTGATGATGCAAATGTCCAATATTACTGGTCAGATTGAGACACAGTAGCCCGGTTGGTGTTACCCGTTTGAAGGATAATGCTGTTGTTGGTATTGCTGATCTGGGTGTTGGTGCCTTCGTTGCCGTTTCCGGTTTGGTAGATGGCGGAAGCATTTTCGTTGCCTGTTTGCGACAGGGTGGCGGTGTTGGCATTGCCAAACTGCTCGATCAATACTTCGTTTTCGCCACCGGCGTAGTTGTTGTTACCGGTTTGGCTGGCGGTAAGGCTGTTGCCGTCGCCTTCCTGACGGGCACCGATGTTGTTCGACAAACCGTCTTGTGTGATAACGGAGGTGTTGCCGTCGCCAATTTGGTCGAGGAACGCACCGCTGCCTTCGCTATTGGCTTGGTCCATGGTAGAGAGGTTGTTGTTACCCACGGTTTGAGAGAACAAGGTGTTGGTACCTGTACCGGCGGATGTCTGGAGGGTTTGGTTGTTGTCACCTTCCTGAATGGCGGTGGCTGTGTTACCGGAACCGTTGAGGTCTTGAAGTACGTTGTTGTTCATGCCGGTTTGAGCGGCGGTCGTGCTGTTGTCGCTGCCTACGAGCAGAGTGGTGTTGGTGTTGAGGTCTCCCACTTGCGCAACGTTGACGATGTTGTTGTCGCCGGCAGAACCGACGTCGCTGGTGTTGCTGCCTCCTCCCTGGCTGACAACGATGTCGCTGGTATTGCCTTCCTGGATGACAACCGATTTATTGTCGGCACCAACCTGAGTGACGTCTGCTACGTTGTCGTCACCAATTTGCTCCAGGTTACTGAGGTTGCCTTGAGCATAAATTAGTGTAGCGGAAATAAATAAGGCGAAAAATAGGACTGTTTTTTTCATGAATACGCTCTTTTAAAGGTGGTTAAAAAATTGTAAGTTTAGTGTTAAAAAAGTGAAATTTTTATTAATACAAGGAACATTGCCAGCCGGTCTTTTGCCGAAAGGCAATTACCTGACCAACCCATGAGTTGCAGGTAGCGAATGGAGGTGATTTCCGAATATAGTAACGGTTAGTTGATTGAAGTGGGGGGTTGTAAGTTGGGGTAGTGTTGGGATAGTACAATCGGTTAGCCTCGGAGCAGTAGCAAAGGTATTGCAACAAGCGGATTTGTTCTATACCAACAAGTTGGGATTTTCACTACGTATTTATACGTAAACTATAATTTTGGCCGGACATCTTGCCCAGATAGTACTTCACCAGCCCCACGGTGTTTTTCACTTTTAGTTTTTGGATAAGGTTTCGCCGGTGTGTTTCCACCGTTCGCTGGCTTATAAAAAGCTGACGGGCAATCTCTTTATTGGTCAGCTCATTGGCGATGCATTCCAGTATTTCCAGCTCCCGGTTGGTGAGTTGCTTATGGGAAGATTTGGATTTGTTGGCAAGACTGCTGACTGCTTTGTAAGTCAATATTTTTTCAGAAATGGATTTAGAAAAATAGCTTCCTCCCTGTGCTACCGCCAGTATGGCTGCCAGCAGTTCTTCTTTGCTGCAATCTTTCGATAAAAAACCCTTTGCTCCCACATCCAGCAATGCCGATACCTGGCTGGGGTCACAATGCCAACTCAACACGAGGACTTTGATGCCGCTCTCCTCCTTTAGTATCCGCTTGCAGGTATTCAACCCGTTGAGTGTCGGCATATTCAGGTCGAGCAATAGCAGATCGACCCGCCGCTCTCTGACCAGTTGTACAGCCGCCTGCCCATCCGATGCTTCTCCCACCACTTCGACATATGGTGCACCGCTCAAAAGGGCCACCACACCACTGCGAAATAACCTATGATCGTCAGCAACAACAATATGTACTTTATCTCTTTCCATAAGCGACAAAATTTTTACATTATCGGGGAATTGTCCAGTTGCCTAAGGGGGGATAGCTCCCTGAAATGCGCCCGGCATCAGACAGCTTTTGAGGCAGTAAAATATACCCGCAATGCTACTCAAGGAGCATCGGAAAATCACGGCTAGATGAACCGGTCAGCAAATTCGGGATGAAAAGTGAAAGTGTGGTGATGAAGATGGGCTAAGGCTCGCTCGAAAATTAAATTAACGACCTAAAAGAGGGAATTTAATTTTTGAGCTTTACTAAGCATAAGGCAAATATAACGATTTTAGTTACATATTTAAAACTTCAGAGGAGATAATTTCCTCAGATTACTGCCTTCTTTGCGGTCAATATCTTATTGATGTAAAACATATCGATGTATCCCAGGTTTTTAGCGTCGATCTTGCCCCTTGGGGTGACGTCGAAAAGGTATCGCACCTCGTCGTAAGTGGATTTGGAGATGTTGATGCGGCCCACTTCACAGTTTTGTTCCATCCGGGAGGCGATGTTGACGGTTTCGCCCCAAATGTCGTAGGCAAATTTTTTGGTACCCACCACCCCAGCCACCACCGGGCCGGTATGAATGCCAATGCGGGCTTCAAAACTTATGAGGCCTTTTTTGTCGCGTTCGGCTTTGTATTCTTTGAGGAATTCCTGCATTTCCAGGGCGGCTTTGATCATATCCTTGGGGCTGGTTTTGCCTTTTTTCAGGCCACTGGCGCACATATAAGCGTCGCCGATCGTTTTGATCTTTTCGATGTTGTAATGCGAGATGATGTGGTCGAACCCCTTGAAGCAATAATCGAGCTCTTTGACGAGGGCTTCGGGGCGTAGCGATTTGGAGATGCGGGTGAAGTTTTTAAAATCAGCCAACATTACAGTTACATTGTCGAACTTTTTGGCGGAAGCCTGGCCGTTGGTTTTGAGTTCCTGGGCGATGTCGGCGGGGAGGATATTGAGCAGGAGGTCGTCGGAGCGTTGTCGTTCTTGTTCGAGGGCGGCATTGGCTTTTTTCTTTGCGCGAAAGCGACCGTAAAAAGACAGAGCCAGCAGAATGAGAAAAAGGGCAAACCCGCCGGCGAGCAAAAGCAAGAGATTGCTGCGGGAGGCTTTCATTTCGGCTACTTCGCGTTGCATTTGTTCGATCTGGAGTTGTTCGCTGATCTGTTCGTTTTCGTCGCTGAGTTTTTCGGCTTTCTTGCGGTGGCTGTAGGCCTGTCTTTCGGCATGACGTTTTTTTCGTTCAACGCTGTCGAGGGCTTCTTCTTTGAGGACGATCTCTTCGAATGCTTTTTCATTGGCCTCCAGAAGTTCCTTTTGTTTTTCGGTCAACTCCACTTTTTCATCGGTCAACTGGTCGCGTTCGTCGGTAAGGATGCTGATGTCGTTTTCGAGTTTTTTCTTTTCCCTTTCCAATACTTTTTTTTCCTTACCTATTTGTATGCGCTGCATTTCGAAAGCCTGTTCGAGGTCGCTGATGCTGGACCCTTTTTTACTGAAGTACTCGAAGGCCTCTTCCGTCACCTGATAGGCTTTCCGGTAGTTGCCTTTTCGTTTGGCGAGTCGGCTGCGCTTTACTACACTTTTGATGATGAGGTCGGAATCGTTGGCTTCTTTGGCGTAGCCCAGGCACGATTTGAGCCATATTTCTGTGTTATAATTGTCGCGTTTGTTTTCGTAGGCCTGCGCAATGATGTACGACGACTGCGCTGCCATGCTATATATTTTTTTGCGCGAAGCGGTACTGTGTGCTTTCTTGCCCAGTTCGATGGCTCGCTTGGGATTTTGGCTTATATAGCGTTTGGCCAGTTCGTATTCCAGGGTCATTCGGGCGCGCGAGTCCGTTTCTGTTTTTAGTGCTTTTTCCAGTTCAGCAGTACTGCGCTGTGCAAAAGTAGCGGTCGACAGTACCAGACAAAAAAGAACCAGCAATGATTTTAGGATCGGGTGTAGCATAATTATTGGAGAGGTGTTCGATGTCAATTCAGAAGTAGAGGCTGGGCTTTGTTTAACTCAAAATAAGCTCTGTTTGCTAAGGCTGGAGATCATAATTCAGTATAAAGATACAAAACTAATGGTCTTCAATTGCATTATATCGCAAAATAATAAGATTTGTTGTTTTTGCTTTGTTTTTCAACAAAAACCAGGAATAATGAAGTGAGTGCGTGACATATCTACCTGGCGGGCCGCGACGAACGACGTTTGCACAGAGAATTTCTTTGTGAATCTTCGTGTCTTTCCCGGAGCAAGTCCGGGACAAGCTGATTTTGTCACACACTCTAGTGAAGTCAAATCAACCTGCAAACTTTTAAGCGCTCCAAACGTTGTATTATTTTGTACCAACGGAATAGAACTTTGCCCCAGCAAGCCATTAGCCATTTCCTTTCGGAAAACAGTAAGTTCTTAATGCCGCAATTGAGATTGTCGCCGACAAAATGTATTTTTGCGACCCCTGTTGCCACCGTTTACAAACCCGATTTTCTTACAATTAAAAACACGCAGCTATGCCATTCGACATTGATATGATCCGCAACCACTACCAAACCCTATCGGCAAGAGTAGAGAAGGTGCGCAAACGATTGAAAAGACCACTCACCCTTACGGAAAAAATATTGTACACGCACCTGCACAAAGAGTCGCGCCTCAAAAAGTACAATCGAGCAAAAGACTACGTCTTCTTTGCGCCCGACCGGGTAGCCATGCAGGATGCTACTGCTCAAATGGCATTGCTGCAATTTATGATGGCCGGCAAAGACAAAGTGGCCGTGCCCTCCACCGTGCATTGCGACCATCTCATCCAGGCCAAGGTCGGCGCCAAAAAAGACCTTAAAAATGCCATGAATACCAGCTCCGAAGTATTCGACTTCCTGGCCGACGTTTCCAACAAATACGGCATTGGATTCTGGAAACCAGGGGCTGGCATCATCCATCAGATCGTACTGGAAAATTACGCCTTCCCCGGCGGTATGATGATCGGCACCGACTCCCACACCCCCAATGCTGGCGGCCTCGGCATGGTGGCCATCGGAGTAGGTGGGGCCGACGCCGTCGACGTGATGGCCGACATGCCCTGGGAGTTGAAAATGCCCAAAGTGATCGGTGTTAAACTAACCGGAAAATTGCAGGGATGGACTTCCGCCAAAGACGTCATCCTCAAAGTAGCAGGCATCCTCACCGTAAAAGGAGGCACCGGCGCTATCGTCGAATATTTTGGCCCGGGAGCCCGCAGCCTCTCCTGTACCGGCAAAGGCACCATCTGCAATATGGGCGCTGAGATCGGGGCTACGACCTCTACCTTTGGCTACGACCCCGCCATGGCCCGGTATCTCAAAGCCACCGGCCGGGAAGAAATCGCTAAAATGGCCAACAAAGTGAAAAAAGACCTCACCGGTGACCCGGAATGTTATAAAAACCCTGAAAAATATTTCGACCAGGTGATCCACATCAATTTGTCGAAACTGGAGCCACACATCAACGGCCCCTACACCCCCGACCTGGCCTGGCCCATCTCCAAATTTGCGGAAGCGGTAAAAGAAAAAGGCTACCCACAAAAACTCGACGTGGGGCTCATAGGCTCTTGCACCAACTCCTCCTACGAAGACCTCGACCGGGCCGCCTCCATCGCCAACCAGGCCGTGAAAAAAGGACTGGCAGTGCGCTCACAATTTACCGTCACCCCCGGCTCCGAACAGATCCGCTACACCGTTGCCAGAGACGGCCAACTAGAATCGTTCGAAAAAATGGGCGGCATGGTACTGGCCAACGCCTGCGGCCCCTGCATCGGCCAATGGGCCCGCCATAAAAACCCCAAAAAAAAGAACTCCATCATCACCTCCTTCAACCGCAATTTTACCAAACGAAATGACGGCAATCCATTGACCCACTCTTTCGTGGCCTCGCCCGAAATTGTAACCGCCATGGCCATCGCTGGCGACCTGACCTTCAACCCCCTGACCGATAAACTCGTCAACGACAAAGGCCGCAAAGTAAAACTCAGTCCTCCCAAAGGTGTCGAGCTGCCTCCCAAAGGATTCGATGTGGAAGACGCCGGCTTCATCCCCCCACTCGAAAATGGCAGCAAGGTGAAGGTCAAAGTCGATAAAAAATCGAACCGCATACAATTGCTCAAGCCCTTCAAGCCCATTACTCATGCCCAACTACAGAGAATGCGCATACTCATCAAGGCCAAAGGCAAATGTACCACCGACCATATCTCCATGGCCGGGCCGTGGTTGAAATTTCGGGGCCACCTCGAAAACATCTCCAACAACTGCTTCATCGGAGCCATCAACTACTTCAACGACGAAGCCAACAACGTGATCAACTACACCACCAAAAAGCCCAAGTACATGGCCGTTCCCGACTCGGCCCGCGCCTACCAAAAGAAAAAGATCGGCACTATCGTTTTTGGAGAAGAGAACTACGGTGAAGGCTCCTCCCGCGAACACGCCGCCATGGAACCCCGCTACCTGGGAGTGAAAGCCGTAGTGGTGAAGTCGTTTGCACGAATCCACGAAACCAATCTCAAAAAGCAGGGCATGTTGGCCCTCACTTTTGTGAAACCCGCTGACTACGAAAAAATCCGTCAGGACGATGAGGTCGACCTCATCGGTTTCAACAAAATGGCACCGGGTAAAAACCTGTCAATCCGACTGCGCCACGCCGATGGCACTTCCGACAAATTTGAGGTAAAACACACCTACAACGAAGCACAGATAGAATGGGTTCGGGCGGGCTCGGCGCTGAATAAGATCCGGGAGGAGATCAAGGGGTAGCGCTAACTGCCCAAAATGCTCAGCAACCAACGGCGTTCTGCCAGCGCTTTGGTATCGGTGATTTCTTTTTTCAGTTGCTGACGTACCCTCTGGCTGCGAAGGTTTGATGCCAACAATTGTTTTACAAAACGGATCAAGTTGAGGTAATTCTCTTTGTGGTACCCCAGTTCCTTATGCCTTCGAATGTACGTTTTGAAGCTTTCCAATAGGGATTCCAGTGCGTCGAAATTCCCATTTTCATAGTAAATGATCAGCAGCATCCGGCGGGCATCCAGCTCGTAGAGTTTGTCTTTGAACTCCACTTTTTGAAGCAGTTTCAACACCTCATCGTAGTTGGGTTGGTTGAAGTAAAAAACGGCCCGGCAATAGGTGTAGTGGTTTTCACTGTCAGCAGGGTCGAGGTAGGAGCGGTACTCGTCGAGGAATTGATCAATCCAGGCGAATTCCTTTAACTCTACGCCCAGCTTGAGTATGTTTTTGTATGCAAATGGGGAGATGATGCCTTTTTCAAGGAGCACGCCATTGTCCAAAGCAGAGCGATAAAAGTCAAAGGCTTCTTTTACAAATTTGGGCTCTCCCCGGTTGAGTTTTTTGATACAAAAATTAATGGCGATCAGGTGGACGTCTCTTCTTTCGGGAACCGGAAATATGTGTGCATATTGTTGAATTAGTGATTTGAGTTGTTGATAATTTTCCTCCCGGTCGGGGTGCAGCAAAGTCAAAACGGCATAATAATAAATCGCCACCACCGGTACCTGGACGAGCCCAAAGCGAACTACCCAACGCAAAACCTCATCGAGCAGCAACAATTCTCCTTTCTTTGACGACATTTTCTGATGAGTCAATGCCGCGCAGTTTTGCATTAAAACATTAACCAAAAAATAAGTTCGCAGGTCTTCCCCAATTTGCTGATGGTTCATATCTCCCTCTCTTTTTTGCTGGAAGAGGTATTCTGTTTGCTGCCGACTCAAGGCATATTTTTGCAAATAAAAATGAGCGTGGCGATATGGCTCATTTTGAATAAACTGCTCCGTTTTGATCCACTCTTTTTCAAATAAGCGGCTCAGCCCTCTCTGTTTAAATTGCTCTAATAGATGTAATCGCTGGTCGGCTGGGTGGTTCCGATGGTTTATTTGCATCAAAAATGTTTTGGCCAATTTGACCAGGTACGACATCACATGCCGGAGTTTGGAATCGTCGAATGGCTCGCCGGGGTAAATGGTTGCAAATAGTTTTTGTCGGTTTATATCGGGCCAAAAATGAGGGTTGGCATCGAGAAAACAATCGTACAACCGGCATACATCCTTCCGTTTATTGAAAAAAGGCGAATACAGGAATTTTCGAAATTCCCGTCGCTCCTTCCTGTCGAAGCTGTTTAAAATTGTCAGTAAGACGCCTTTTGGTGTTTTGATTTTGTAAAACTGTTCGATGTTTTTCATTGTAAAGTATTGTAAATCAGTTATTTAATTACAAATTCCATTCATTTTTTTTCGACAAATTATAAAATCTGTCGTTGTTTTACTAAAAATCCTGCCTGACATTTGGGGTAACCAATCGCTAACTTTCAATATGAATATTACATTAACATCAAACACGTCCAATCATGAAAACTTTACAACATCTCTGGCTGGCTTTTCTCATCCTATTTTTAGCCTTTGGTTTTGCGCAAGCACAAACCTGGCAAAACAACTATGGCAGCACGGCCGACGAAACGGGCATGGCGGCGGTAGAACTGGCAAATGGGAACTACCGGATCCTATGTAAGGTAGATACCAGTAGTAACCCAGACAATCAGTTCGATCTTTATTACCTGATGACCATTTCCCCTGAGGGTACGCCTCTGGCCTACGATACCCTTGGCGGTAAGTCATCAGTGGTTATGAAACCCTCCGGTGGAGGTGGTGCCGTTATCTTCGGAACTAAAACAGACGAACCAACAGCTCGTCCATTCTTAACCCGCTTTGATGAAAATGGTCAGGCCATTTGGACCAAGGTTTATTCGGATTCCCTGCCCGGTGGCCTTCTTTTTGTCGATACCGGACCCATAATAGTATTAGAGGACAGCAGCATTTTAACGACAGCTTACTACGACTATCCCGATATAGGGGATAATGAAACAGTCAACTTTCAACGCGTTGCGGCGAATGGCGATTCTTTGTATTCTTTTCAGGAATTTGCGCTTGGAATAAATATGCTTTTAAAACTTTCAGACGAACATATCCTGTTCCATATACCAGGGCAATTTCAGCCTCCTACCCTTATCAAATACAGTCTGGATGGCAATTGGATTTGGCAGGATATAGACGTTGATGTCAATGGCGGCTGGGCAGCCACACTCGAAAACAGTGGTTTTGTACATTGTGAAAACGCCGGCCAATGTATTGAATTCGATGCAGATGGTAGTATTGTACAACAAGAACAGGGTTTCGCGGAATGGCATATCATCCGAAAAATGATTGCCCGGCCAGATGGCTCCTTCCTGTATATAGGCGAAACACACGACAGCCCCTCCAACACCGACCACGCCGACTTTTTCATACATCGGGCTTTCCAAAATCCTAATTCCTCCTGGCAGTTTAGAAAATACTTTCGGCCACTATCACAAACAGCTCATGACATTTTGCCCACATCCGACGGCGGCTACCTGCTCGCCGGAACCACCGAAACAACCTTTACCGGAGATGATATTTACCTCATCAAAGTAGACAGTAACGGATTGTTTTCGGCTGGACACCACCTGGCCGGCACCCTTCGCCACGACGCCAACCTTGATTGCACCACTGATACCACAGAAGCGGGGCTAGGAGGTTTTGTAGTGGTTGCCGACGGATTGGAAACCAACTACGCCATCACCGACAGCAGTGGAAATTATGAGTTGACCCTTTCGCCGGGCACCTACGATGTGTACCTATCTCCCTCTAGCCCTTACTGGCAAATGTGCAATAGCATTATCGGGCTTGTGCTAACCACTATCGACGATACCACATCTGTTGACATTGAAGCACAGTTACTGGCGGAATGTCCTTATATGACGATAGATATATCCACTCCCTTTCTCCGGCGTTGTATGAGCAATACTTATTACGTCAATTATTGCAACCACGGAACTGCCCTTGCTGAAGATGTCAGTATCGAAGTCACCTTAGCACCTTATATGCAGGTCGACTCCACATCGGAACCGATCAGTTTTCAAATGGATAGCCTTTATATTTTCGATGTCGGCGATGTCGGCATACAAGAATGCGGAACCATTGTTATATACCTCACTTTCGATGAAGACTGCAACTCCACTCAGTTGGGAGAGACCTATTGCGTAGAGGCGCAGATATTCCCCGACACCATTTGTCTTGCCGACAGTCTCTGGAGTGGTGCCAATGTGGAGTTGGAGGCAGTGTGCGATCCCGACTCCTTGTCTTTCTTTATTAAAAACACGGGCACAGCACCCAATGCACAAGCTTTGGATTTCGTAATCATTGAAGATGAAGTGATCCTGCATGAAGGGACGTTTCAGTTGCCAGATGGCGGAGAACAAATCGAAAAAGTTCCTGCCAACGGTTCCACTTACCGCATGGAAGCAGAGCAGGAACCGTTTCATCCGGTGAGTAAATTTGTCAGTATAACGGTAGAAGGATGCAGCGTAGACAGTATGGGGCAGATAAGCATGGGGTTTGTCAACCAATTTCCGGAAGGCGATGAGGCGCCTTTTTTATCCATTGACTGCCAGGGAATCATTGGCTCCTTCGACCCCAATGATAAAACCGGATTTCCCACTGGCTACGGCACCCAACATTTCATCGAAGCCAACCGGTCAATTGAATATCGTATCCGTTTCCAAAACACCGGCACCGATACGGCCTTCCATGTGGTGATCCTGGATACGATTTCACCGTATTTGGATCCTGGCAGTATGCGCCTTGGTGCCAGCAGCCACCCCTATACTTTTTCGCTATATGGATCGGGAATTGCCGAGTTCCGGTTTGATAACATTATGCTTCCAGACAGCAATGTGAATGAGCCCCTGTCACATGGCTTTGTCAAATTTGAGATCGATCAGTTTCCCGACCTTGGGCCGGGCACTCAGATTTTCAACTCAGCGGCTATTTATTTTGACTTGAACGATCCAGTGATCACCAACACGACTTACCACGAAATCAGAGAAGATTTTATTTTGGTCAGTGTTGATCCTCCTATTGACGTGGGTGTCGATCTATCGGTTTACCCAAATCCGTTTCGGGAATTTACCGTTTTTGAAATCGATGGTGAGCCTTGGTCCGACCTCCGGCTGGAAGTATACAACAACCTCGGCCGATTGGTAAGGGTAGAGCCTTTTTCGGGTAACCGACTTATCTTCTACCGAGCCCGTCTGATCTCTGGTATTTACTTCTTTCAGATCAAGGAAGGCAACCAATTGATGAGCACCGGCAAAATGACAGTAGCCGGGCAGTAGACTTTTAAAAACTGTGTGGGTACGTGCTCAATCCCGTTGGTATTTAACCTCGCCCCCAACAATGGTGTACAACACCTCCGTATCGAGAATAGCCTCGTCGGGGCAGCTCAACAGATCATTGGAGAGGATCACAATATCGGCCAGTTTGCCGGGAGTCAGCGATCCTTTTTCCTTTTCTTCAAAAGCGGCATAAGCGTTGCCCAGGGTGTAGGAGTGTAGCGCTTCTTGCCGGGTCATGGACTGTTCGGTAAAAAAAGCCATGCCCGTGTCGGCCCGTTTTCGGGTAACTGAGGCATAGAACGACTGAATAGGACTTACGTCTTCCACCGGAGCATCGGTACCGTTGGCGATGATGACTCCGTTGTCGAGCAGGCTGCGCCAGGCGTAAGCACCGGTACGGGCACGGTGTTCGCCCAGGCGTTCTACTACGAAAGGCGCATCGGAGGTACAGTGGATACCTTGCATAGAAGCGATGATCTTCCATTCTTTGAAACGGGGGATGTCGTCGGGGTTGAGATGTTGGGCGTGTTCGATGCGCCACCGCCAATCTTTCTTTTTGGGCTGGGATTTAAAGTTTTCCTCAAAAATATCGATTACTTCGCGGTTGGCCCGGTCGCCGATGGCGTGGACGCAAAGCTGGAGGTCGTGCCGGTTGGCCAGCGAGGCGATGTTTGTCACTTCTTCGATGGAAGTGGTGTTCTGGCCGTGATAGCCGGGCTTGTCGTGATAGGGTTCGAGGAGCCAGGCACCGCGGGCCCCCAGTGCTCCGTCTACTTCCGACTTGATGGCTTTCACCGTAAGGAAATGATCGCCCAGTGCCATCCAGGGAAAGGCGTCGAGGCGGTTTTTCATTTCTTCGTACCTGTGCCGGATCATCACCCAGAGGCGGACGTTGAGTTGGTCGGTTTCGGCGAGTTCCCGCAGCCAATCGAGGTCCTGAAATTTAAGCCCTGCATCCTGAAAAGAGGTGATGCCGTTGGTGAGGCATTCCTGTTCGGCGGCCCGGACTTTTTCCAGCCAAAACTGTTTTTTAGCTGCTGGCGACTGTTGGTCATAATGGGCTTTCCACACATTATCTAACATTTCTTCTGCACGTTCTTCAAATACGCCTATAGGCTCGCCCGCTGCATCGCGCACGATCACGCCCCCTACCGGATCAGGCGTTTCGCGGCTGATGCCCGCCTCCTGCATGGCCCTGGCGTTGGCAAAGGAGGCATGCCCACTGGCGTGCGACAACAATACGGGGTTGTTGGGGGTCAGCGCACTCAATTCGTAATGGAGGGGGTAGCCTTCTACCTGTTGGTCAAGGGGTTGGTCCCATTTTTCCTGGTGCCATCCGCGGCCGATGATCCATTCACCGGGCCTTGCTTTTTGAGCCTTTTCAGAAACGAGTTGGACAATCTCCTGCCAGTTTTTAGTGTGCAGGAGGTTGAGGTTTACGATGCTTTCGCCCAATCCGATGTAGTGACCGTGGCCTTCTATAAATCCAGGCATGACGAATTGCCCTTTAGCATCGATCCGTTTTGTTTGCTCACCGGCAAATGCTTCTGCGCCTTTATTGTCGCCGACAAATACGATGCGCTGTCCTGCTACGGCTATGGCCTGGGCCTGGGGGCGGGCTTCTTCCAGGGTAGCTATGTTGCCGTTTACAATGAGAAGGTCGGCTTTGGGAGTGGAATGGCAAGCATGAAAAAGCAGTGTTATAAAACACCAAAAGACCAGCTTATGGCAAGGTGATTTTGTCATATCAGATAGGTAAGAAAGTGGACGCTAGCAAAAGATCAACCCACAAAATCAATCTTGCTGTGGGTGCCGTCGCAATAGGGTTTGTTGGTGGAGGCACCACAACGGCATAGGGCGGTCGTTTTGTCTTTGACTTCCGAGCTGCCGTCCGCATTTTTGATGGTACAGGCACCGTGTATCAGCAGCGGGCCGTTGGCCATGATCTCGACAGTTGTCAAGGCACTGGCATCGGTGGCCTTGGGTGGTCCGTCTTCATTCTTATAATACGACAAAGCACCCGAAGGGCATTGGCCGATCTGGTGGATCAGCTCCTCGGTGGTAGCGTTGGTAGGTTGTACCCAGGGTCTTTCTTTGGGTTTGAAAACCTGTGGCAGGTGGCGGGCGCAAAGTCCGGAATGGATGCATAGTTCGGGCTTCCACAAAATGGTAATGTCGTCGGTGACGTACTTTTTAGTTTCTCCCATGGTGTTCTTGATTATGGTGGCGTTAGGAATTTGTTTTCCGAAAGGTACGAAGAATTGGGGATATGTTGATGCTTGCCCAGGCAACCCGGTCTGCCGGGACTGTTGCCTGTCTGGTAAGCGGACTTCATGGGCAAATCAATCAATAATCAAAACAAGCTTTCAATCACTTTTTCCTCATTGATGCCTTCGGCTTCCGCCTTGTAGTTGCGAACGATGCGGTGGCGCAGCACGTATTTGGAAATGGCTTGCACGTCTTCGATGTCGGGAGAGTATTTGCCGTTGATGGCAGCGTGGCATTTGGCGCCAAGCACCAGGTATTGCGAAGCCCGCGGGCCTGCGCCCCAACTGATGTAGTTGTTGACCATGTCGGTGGCTCTTGCTGTGTTGGGCCGGGTTTTGGTGGCGAGGGATACGGCGTACTCGAGCACGTTATCTGCGATAGGAATTTTTCGGATCAGGTGTTGGAAAAACAGGATCTGTTCGCCGGTTACGATGTTGCCCAGGTTGTACTTATTGTCGGAGGTGGTGGCTTTCACTACGGCGATCTCCTCGTCGTAGGCCGGATAATCCAGTGGGATGTTGAACATGAAGCGGTCCAACTGTGCTTCCGGAAGCGGATAGGTACCTTCCTGTTCGATGGGGTTTTGGGTAGCCAGTACAAAGAACGGAGCCGGGAGCTTGTGGGAGTGGCCACTGACCGTTACAGATCGTTCCTGCATGGCTTCCAGCAGGGCTGCCTGCGTTTTGGGAGGTGTCCGGTTGATCTCATCTGCCAGCACAATGTTAGAAAAAAGAGGCCCTTTGTTAAATTTAAAGTGACGATCTTCGTCCAGAATTTCGGAGCCAGTGATGTCGGAAGGCATCAGGTCGGGAGTAAACTGGATGCGCTTGAACTCGAGGTCCAATACATCGGCTATGGTACTTACCAGGAGGGTCTTGGCCAGGCCGGGTACCCCCACCAGCAAACTGTGGCCATTACTGAAAAGAGAAATGATGACTGCCCGCACTACCTCCTCCTGACCGATGATGACCTTGGCGATTTCCCTCGACAAGTCATTGTATGATTGAGCTAAAGCATCTACCGCCTCAACATCCGATTTGAAAGCTGTTTCGTTCATGTTCTTTTTATTGTTGTTTTTTTCGGGTTCTTTGCGCAAAAATAATAAAACATCCTATACCAAACGTGCGAATGCGGTTTATTGTTTCGAGAGCGGCGTCGGGGGGTCGAATTAAACCCGATCGTTGCTATTCCGGGCCATTTTTATTTTCCTCATCGCATTTCCAGATCATATCCGCCAGGCCATATCCTCCACCAACATATGAATAATGCCACCATTCAGTACGGATCGATTTGAAACCGTTGGACTCCATCGTCGATTTGAGAAGCCGACGGTTAGTGAGCACCTCTTCGGGCAGGTCGGTATGGGTGTGATGGGCCTTTCGGCCAAAGAAATCAAATGGGGTCCCCATATCCAGTGCCACTCCGTTGGAATCGACCAGGGTCAGGTCGACAGCCAGGCCCCGGTTGTGCATCGACCCTTTGGCGGGAGGTGTGACGTAGGTCGCATCAGGTACTTTCTCCCACAGGCGTTGCTGTACGGAAGCCGGACGGTAGCAGTCGAAAAGTTGAAGACCCAGCCCTTTGTGTTGCAACTGCGTGTGAATGTCGAGCAGGGCAGCAGCGGCCTTGGGTCGAAGAAAACAACGCGCACACGGATAGAGTTTTTCATCGACGAAATTGTCGGTAGTGGCGTATCGGAGGTCGAGGGCTATGCCTGGGATCAACCTGCCGATGTCGGTCCATCGGGTGGTGTCGTAGTCGGGAAGAGGGGGAGTAGGTACGGCTTCCTGGTTTGGGAAACTATCATTGGGTACTGCAGTGGAACGATTTGATTTGGAAGAAACGGTATCGGAGGGCGGCGTCGGCGCAGGACTACAGGCAGTCAACAGGAACAGTAAAACGTACAACCGGTGCATCAAAGCAACATGGGTTTGGATATTCTTTTGCACAAAGGTAGGGTATTAATGCGAATCAGGGGGGAAATTCTGTTTTCAGAGGTCAGAGGTCAGAGGTCAGACTGCCCTCTAACGCAGTCAATGGGAGTGAGGGTAGTTTGAAGATATTGCTGAATTCCGAATTCGCATTAATGATTATGCGTATTTTTTTGCAAAAGGCCGATTCTCAAACCTTCCAAGTTTTCAAAACTTGGAAGGTTTGGCCCCCGCCTCATACAAAAATTTCTGTGCATAATGTCTATTGTTATTGGAAAGAACTTGGGCATGACATTCCTGCCGACCGGCAGGCGGGCACAGAGAATTTCTCCGTGAAACTTTGTGCCTCCGTGTCTTTGTGGTTATTGTTGCAGTGATTCTCGCCTGGCGGCCAGACAGGCCTGTCTACCGCCAGGTAGATTTGTCACGCACTCAAAGAACTTAAACGTTGATTCAAATTTTTCGTATATCCCTCCTGGAAAACCGATGTATCGAAATTTCTTAGTTTTACAGCCGTATGAGCCGATTGCAAATGTATGATGTATTTCGTTTTTTGCGAAAGCAGCGCCCTGCCCGCCTTTGGAATGCCGCTAAAGTATTGACTTCGTACTACATCACCCGGATGGCGGGTCGTCCGATTCAATGGGGTACTCCTATCACCATTTCGATAGAACCCACGACGGCCTGCAACCTGCGGTGCCCCGAATGCCCGAGTGGGTTGCGCGCTTTTTCGCGCCCAACCGGCAACCTCAAGGAAGATTTTTTTCGCCAGACCGTCGACGAGTTGCATCGCCAACTGATGTATTTGATCTTTTATTTTCAGGGAGAGCCCTACATCAATCCGGCATTTTTGGATATGGTCGGGTATGCCCACCGAAAGGGTATTTATACCATTACCTCTACTAATGGTCATTTTCTCAACGATGAAAACGCCCGAAAAACCATCGAATCGGGGCTGGACCGGCTCATCATTTCTGTGGACGGAGTCACTCAGGAGGTCTACGAAAACTACCGGATCGGTGGCCGGTTGGAAACCGTATTGCAAGGCGCCCGCAACGTGGTGAAGTGGAAACGAAAGCTGGGAGCAAAAAACCCCCATCTCATTTTTCAGTTTTTGGTGGTTCGGCCTAATGAGCATCAAATATCGGCGGTCAGACAACTGGCCAAAGACATCGGGATTGATGAGGTAAAGCTCAAAACCGCCCAGGTTTACGACTATCAGCACGGCAACCCCCTGATCCCTCAGCAGGAGGAGTATGCCCGTTACCGGAAAAAAGAAGACGGTACTTACGAAGTGAAAAATAAACTGCTCAACCAATGCTGGAAACTGTGGCATTCCTGTGTCATCACCTGGGATGGGATGGTGGTACCCTGCTGTTTCGACAAAGACGCTACCCACAGACTGGGAGACCTGCGGGAGCAACGCTTCTCAGAGCTATGGCATGGGCCTCTTTTTCAACAATTCAGGACAGCATTGTTGAAGGGGCGCGACCGGATCGACATCTGTACCAATTGTACCGAAGGTTGCCGGGTTTGGTTTTGAGCCTTTCACCCTATAGAACGTCAGTTAGGCGACTAAACCTGGTCGGTAGGAGCCCGTCAACACAAACGCATAAAAAATTTGTTGTATATTAAAAATAAATTTTAATCTTTTTTTAGGCGAAAGCCTTGTTTTTATTGACTTTTTGAAGAAAATTATCGAATTTTGTAATTCGTTTCAAAAAGACCTACTCTAAGCAAGTAGCAATCCCATCGACTCGGGCTTCTATGGTAGCCCGATTTCAATAGACTATGAGAGAACTGTGTGCGGGTTCAAAATTTTTTTATTTCCTAAATTTTGAGTTACGTCGCGTGTACCTACTGAAGGGAGACTAAATCAATAAATCTTCGTAGTACCTACCGTTACCCTCTTAAAAGTTATTGATCGTTGATCATTAATGACAATCAATCAATTAATAATCCACAATCAGTAACCAATAAATTACTTGAGGAGCTGCACCCAGTCGAGCGTATTTGATTAATTAACACATGCAGCATAGCTGCTTCTCGCTGGATTTTTTTAATCTTTTAAAAGCAGCTGCAAGATGACTTATCACAAAATGGTTTACAAAACAATTTTTAAGGGGCGGCTCGAATTCGACAGTCCCAAAAGCTACGACAAGGTACTCAAAATGTACCACCACCGGCTTGAAAACTACTACAAGTCGGATGTTTTACTTGACGAAGAAGAGATATTCGACCAGGCCACTTCTTCCTTAAACGTCCCCCGGGTAATTGCCCAGGGCTCTGAAAAGAGTTGGCGCAACACGATGGACATCCTCGAATATGTCGCCCAATTTGCAGTGGCGGGTAATATGGGTGGTTGGATGACCGAAGAAGGAAAAGTACTTCGACATGGCGTCGTCGAACCCAAAAGCGAACGCACAGCCGTACAGGCCTACCTCAAGGGCCGTGAGCTAAGCGAAGCCAAAGGCAAAGAAGGCGAAGCGATGAAAGCCCTCAACCGGGCCATCGACAAATACGAACGCCATGCTCAGGCCTATGAAAGAAGAGGACACGTCAACTTCCTGTTGAAAAATTATAAAGAGGCCATCTACGATTATTCTAAAAGCATCGAATTGGCCAACGGACATCCCGAACCATATTATGGCCGCGCCAATGTCAAACTGAAATTGGATGATAAAGCAGGTGCTATTGACGATTTTGCATTGGCTACCAAAACGTCCATCCCTCTGCAACCCATTTACTGGAAAGCACGCCGACAAAAAGGAATGACCCACTACCAATTGGGCAACTATGCCGAAGCCGCCCAGGACTTCAAATGGTTCTGCAACCGAAAGTTCAAACCGGAAAATCCGAATTTCAACTGGCGGAGAATGGTCTGGTTCCAATACGGCAAAACCCTCCTCCACCTCGAACAGTACGAAGAGGCAGCCCACGCTTTCCAGATGTCACGCCAACTGCAGGAAGGCAACGACAATCTCTCCGAAGCGGACAAATTGTATCACTACAGTTTCGCCCTCCACAAAGCCGGTAAGCGCGGCTTCCGGAAAGGACTGGAAGAAGCCGCTAAACTCGGCTCGAAAGAGGCCAAAGCATTGCTGAAAAAACTTAAGAAGTAGAATCATACCTTGGCTACTCCCATAAAGGCCATTAGCAGTTGCTGCTAATGGCCTTTTTTAGTGGCGTAGTTATTCTTTTTTTCGGCAAATGAAAAAAATTTTAAAAAAAATAAACAAAAAGTTTGTGTTGAAAAATAAAACACTTATATTTGCAGCGGACTAAACAAAACGTTGTTTGCATAAACCCTAAACTAGTTATGAGCGAACAGCTTATTTTTCATACCGCTAAAAACTTATTACCATGGCTAAAGACACCAAAGACAATAAGCAAAAAGTGCTTAAAATGACGGTAGACCGTCTCGAAAAAACCTATGGAAAAGGCATCGTGATGAAACTCGGCGACAAGCAAGTCGTCGAAATAGATACCATCCCCACCGGCTCTCTCGGCCTCGATATTGCACTGGGCATCCAGGGCCTCCCCAAAGGCCGGGTCGTCGAGATCTATGGCCCCGAGTCATCTGGTAAAACAACCCTGGCCATCCACGCCATTGCCGAATGCCAAAAGCAGGGAGGCATCGCCGCCTTCATCGACGCCGAACACGCCTTCGATCGCTTCTACGCCGAAGCCCTGGGTGTGGACACCGAAAACCTGTTGATCTCCCAACCCGACAACGGCGAACAGGCCCTTGAGATCGCCGAAAACCTCATCCGCTCCGGCGCCATCGACATCATCGTCATCGACTCCGTGGCTGCCCTCGTACCCCGCAGTGAGATCGAAGGAGAAATGGGCGATTCCAAAATGGGACTTCAGGCCCGGCTTATGTCACAAGCCATGCGAAAACTGACGGGTACCATCGGCCGAACCGGTTGCTGCTGCGTTTTCATCAACCAACTACGCGAAAAGATCGGCGTTATGTTTGGCAACCCTGAAACAACTACCGGCGGTAACGCCCTGAAATTCTACGCCTCCGTCCGACTCGATATCCGCAAGAGCGGCTCCGCCATCAAAGACAAAGAGGGCAATGTGGTCGGCAACCACGTCAAAGTGAAAGTAGTCAAAAACAAATTGGCGCCTCCTTTCCGCGTTGCTATCTTCGACATCATGTTCGGTGAAGGGATCTCCAAGTCCGGAGAAATCGTCGATATGGGTGTCGACTATGACATCATCGAAAAGAGCGGCTCCTGGTACAGCTACGGCGGCACCAAGATCGCCCAGGGAAGAGAGTCGGCCAAAAACTTCTTCATTGACAACCCCGAGCTGGCTGCCGAAGTGGAGGAGCGCATCAAACTGGCCGTAGCAGGTACGCCCAAAGAGGAGTTCGAACCGGAAGTTTCTGCCGCCGGTGGCGACACTCCCCAGCAAGATGTTGCCGAAGGGAAAGCTAAAGAATAGAGCTCAGGAGAATAGCCTGAATGCTAGAAGATAACACGTGTCCATTGTTTGTGAAAAAACCACCCGCTGTATTGGGTGGTTTTTTTTGTATTTATTTTTCATTGCTGCAATTACTCCCACCGGAACGTGTTGATCATGTGTTTGATGTCTTCTTTTACAAATTTAATGACCGGAGCCAGCGAGTCGGGCCTGGACTGGGTGTTGAAATACAAGGCTCCGCGAAAGTAATGTTGGGTCCCATCTGAAAGATAGAACATGAAGGGGGAAGCTACCGGACCTTCAAGGTCGAACACCATTCCCTCTACGTCATTGGCCGTCTTGATGGGAACTTCGTCTATGTAATTGGCCTTGACGATGTGTTCGTTGGCCATAGTGAAAGCATCCTGTCGGAGTTTTTCAAAAGGGTCGGCCACACTGACCGGGATATAGCTGCAATATACCTTAGCCCCAAGTGCTTCGATGGAAATGTCGAACCAGCACTCGTGTCTGGGGCGTTCGCCAAAAAAGGAAGTGTCTTGTTCGATGGTTGCATAAGCCGGATATTCAAAACTGAGCGGACAATACGTTTCTGAAAACGGCTGATAGGCTTTGGTTGGATAAATCACTTTGGGATATCCCCTCGGCTTGGGTACATAAATGGGGTCGTCGCAGGCCTGAAAAATAAATGCGATCAAAAACAGCAGAATAGAATATCTAACCTGATTTTTTTTCATGGGCGGGTAATTGGATGTGAATGCGTTCGATCCTTCTTCTGTTGACCGCAACGGTTTTAAAGACATAATCGTTGTAGGTAACTTCTTCATGTACCTTGGTTATCCGGCCGGTAATTTCGAGTACCAGACCTGCGACGGAGTCGGCATCGCCCTTTACCTCGTCGAAGGTTTCGGTGTCGATGCCCATGATCCGGCAAACGTCGTTGAGCAGGGTTTTGCCTTCAAAAATGTAATTAAAATCATCAACTTTTTCGTACTCCACTTCGGAATCGTCGTCGAATTCGTCCTTGATCTCTCCGATCACTTCTTCCATGATGTCTTCAAGGGTCACCAATCCGGAGCTCCCTCCATATTCATCGACCACGATGCCCATATGCAACCGTTCGAGTTGGAATTCGCGCAAAAGATCATTGATTTTTTTGGCTTCAGGTACGTACATGACATTAGTTCGGATGAGGGGCTGCCATTCAAAGTCGTCGGGTTCATCGAGCCGCCCCATCAGGTCTTTGACGTAAAGGATGCCGGTGATATTGTCGAAGTCTTCGTCGTAAACAGGGATTCTGGAGAAGCCGGATTTGCGCACTACGTCGAGGAGTTCATGATACCCGAGGCGAAAGTCGACAGCTACCACATCCACCCTGGAGCACATAATCTGTTTGACGGATACGTCGCCAAATTTGACGATACTTTTCAGGATGTCGATCTCTTGTTCGGTATTGGTTTCATCCTCTTTTACGGCCAGTTCGATGGCTTGATCGATCTCTTCACGGCTGGTGACGTTACCGCTTCCGTTTGGCCCGGCCAGCCTGCGTTCGATGAAGTTGGTACCTCTCACCAAAGGGGTGCTGAAAGGAGTAAAAATTCTATTTAGAAAAGCGAGTACTCTGGCCATGAGCCGCGCCAGTTTTACTTTATTGAGTTTGGCATATACCTTGGGGGCGACCTCTCCGAAGAGAACCAGAAAGAACGTAACACCGACGATGGCGATCAAAAAATTGATCATCCAGGCGGTTTGTTCAGTGCTGAAATAATTTTCCAAACCCAGTGCGGGCAATATAACCTTTGCCCATCCCTGTCGGGTCTCCTCCGCCAACAGATGTCGCAGCACAAATTCTGAGAGGATGATGATGCCGATGTTGATGAAGTTGTTGCTGATCAGGATGGTTGCCAGCAGCTTGCGGGGCTGTCTGCGCAACAATAAGATGCGGTTGGAGGTGGTTGAATTTTCCTGTTCCAGCTTTTTTACATCGTTGATGTTGAGCGAGAAAAAGGCGACTTCCGACCCGGAGATCAATGCCGAACAAGCCAGCAACAATATAATCAGGAAAACAGCCACATAGACCCCTGCTGGTGAAGCGGTTAGAAGGGGCGAAAAAAACAAAGGTACAAAGGCAAAAGAGCTAAGCCACTGGCTTTCCAAAATACTGAGTTGAAGTAAAAAAATACAACGATCCCGATCCGGGGGATAGAGTTGTTGCACGATGTTTTTCGGTTCTGTATGCCCTCTTGACAATCAGTGGGCTACTGTGTAAAGAACCAAAAAGATTTATAGTTTCTCAGGGTTCACCTCAAAACGGGAGATCTTCTTCGTCAGCAGCAACGGGGTCATTGGTAGCAGTTGGTTCAGCAACCGTAGAAGTAGCAGTTTCCGGTGTAGGGGGGGGACTTGTAGAATTGCCACCCAGAAATTCCGGCTCTTCAGTAGGGAAGTTGCTTCGGTTAAAACCAGACGATCCCTCTCTTTTTTCCAGCAATCGGAATGTATTGGCAACCACCTCGGTGGTATAACGGTCCTGTCCTTCCTTAGTTTGCCATTTGCGGTGGGTTAATTTTCCTTCTACATATACGAGTTTTCCTTTTTTAAGGTCGCGTTCGGCGCGTTCGGCCAGATTTCTCCAGACCACGACGTCGTGCCATTCGGTTAGCGTTTGCCAATCGCCGTTTTTGTCTTTATAATTTTCGTTGGTGGCGAGTGAAAATTTAGCGACAGCGGTCCCGTTTTCCAGGCGCCGTACTTCGGGATCCCTTCCGAGATATCCTATCAGGAGTACTTTATTGATCATTGGTGGATGTATTTAGGTTTTACTTAGTAATGGTACATTTTCTCATCAAAAAGGTTGAAACGAGTATGCAAAAATCGTAAAAACGGTGCAAATTACCCAGCATTGCCCGCTAAGAATGGAGCAAGCGAATGTTGGGGTATTACCATTTAACGCGGTTCGCCTTTTCGAGCTTAAATATAGGGAAAAAGTATGTAAAAAGGAATCCGTATTCCGATCAATATTCACTACTGCTTTGTTTTGCAAAAAAAGGCAGCTTCAACATAGCGATCGATCACCCGGGGAAAAGCATAGTTTTTCAATGCCCCTTTTTCAACGGGTAAAAAGAGTTGCTTTATGGGCAGCGAGGACAGCCGATCGACTTCAATTTCCCAAAATACAGCGAAAATATACTGATGGGTAAGCGTTTGGCGTATCGGCTGGCTGGGGATAACAGACAGGCGTTTTTCGCCGAGCCAATTATTCCATTGAGTTGTTTTCTGTAAAGACTCCAGGGTGGCGGCCATCGTGGTTTCTATCAGGGGAAATTCGTAGAGATTTCTCCAGATGTCTTTTTGCTGTCGCTTGTTGACCAAAGTTTGACCATTTTTGTCAAAAATGACCAGATAATTGAAATGCCGCTCTTTGCGCACGAGCTTTTTCGATTTCACCGGCAATTGGGTTACTTTTTTCAACCGAAGGGCTTTACAACTTTTGTGCATCGGACAGGATGTACAGTTTGGCTTTACGGGCAAACAAACGGTAGCTCCAAAATCCATAACCGCCTGATTGTAAACGCCTGGTTGCCGGACGTCGAGCAGCGACTGAGCCAGTTCTTTAAAGCGGGCTTTACCCTCTGTGCTGTCGATGGGGGTATCAATGTCAAAATACCGCGATAACACCCGGTACACATTGCCGTCGACAACCGCATGCGGCAACCCATATGCAAAGGAGGCAATAGCAGCAGCCGTATAAGGGCCCACCCCTTTGAGGGAAAGTATTTCGGGATAGGTATTTGGAAAATCACCGTTTAGCTCCGAGCTGATGTACCGGGCGGTAGCATGAAGATTGCGGGCACGCGAATAATAGCCCAATCCCTGCCAGAGTTTCATCACCTTGTCTTCGGGAGCCCTAGCAAGGTCGTGAATGGAGGGAAAGACTCGTTTGAACCGCTCGAAATAAGGCCAGCCCTGCTCCACCCTCGTTTGTTGTAATATAATTTCCGACAGCCAGATCAGGTAAGGGTCTTTTTCTCCCTTCCAGGGCAGGTCGCGCCGGTGGGTTTTACACCATTGCATCAATAATTGGGTGAATGTTGATTTCGCCAAAGCGTGCTTATTCTTGAAATAAAAAATCCAAAAATACGCTCAGAAACGTCAAATAAAAATTAATATATTCGATTGATATAAAAAACAAACACATTTTATTAGCTTTAGTGATTCAAATTGACCTTTTTGGAAACCAACTCAACCCACATCCCAGCTATGAACATAAAACCCATATCACTATTTCTGCTGCTGCTCTATCTAATTAGTGGCCCATCGGGGCTGGCGCAAAACATCGTCATTGACTACATCAACCCCTCTGGAGATGAGGGCTTGATCGTCTGCGATTCCGCTCTTTTCGAATTGACACTGACCAATACCAGTACCGACAACGCTATCAATGTAACATTAAACCTCCAATTTCCGGACTTTGTCAGCTACCTCCCTGGAAGCGTCGTCAATGCCACCGAGTCGAATATATCCAATCTCAATGCTCCCGTTTTTGAGGTGACAGACATGGTCCCATCAGAAGTGGTGGATATTCAGTTTTTTGCGAAAGCGGAATGCGAATTGATAGAAGCCATCAACAATATGCAATTGTTTGCCAACACCATCCAGGTTGACTATGACAACGGAAGTAACACCATCACCACAACCCCTTACCTCATCGAAACACCCCTACTCGTGATGACCAATTCTACCGGGTTGATCCAAAACGGCCAGCAAGGCGACATGTTGACCCGCAGTTTTACCATCACCAATTCGAGGCTGGGCCCCCTGAGCAGTTTTACTTTTCGCGACAGCCATGGAGGAGGCATCGAGATCAGCACCGACCTGGGCACTGATATTTCCACCCAGGCCAACGTGTATGAAGCATTGTTAGGTCCTGCCGATTTTGCCACCATAGGCGATGGCGACGGCCTATTTGAACTCGACGAGTCGATCACCATTACAGAACAAATATTGATTACCAGTTGTGGGTTTCCCCAAACGAGTACCGTTTCCGATATTCAGGCTCAATGGGGATGCAGCGGTGCTATTTGTCAATCAACCTTTTCGGTACAGGGATATATTGGTATGGACTACATTATCCTGGAGCCGGAACTCAGTTTTACGCCCATCCCCCACGAAACACCTCTTTGTTTTTGCGACGGCCAACCCGTTCAGCAGGGACTACTCATCGAAAATAACAGTCCGCACGCGGCAACGAACATAGGGTTGGAGATCAGTCAGTATTTTGGCATAGCCGCCATGTATCCGGCCAGTTTTACGATCGACAGCAGCGGGGTGACCAACGAGTTTGTTGCCATGCCCGACACGGCCCTGAATTATGATGCTCCTTGCATCACTCCTGGAACGGTGTTCAAATACGTCGCGGGGGTGATCCCCATCCTCGAGCCGGGCCACAGCCTGACCCTTTATTGGGACGTATACTATTGCTCACCAGCATGCAATTCCAACAAAACAACCCGGTGGGGATACATCGCCAACTATTTCAGCAGTTGCCCGCCCGAACCGCAAATAGTGGACATGGGCAACATTGTTGTCCCGTTTTTTGGTATGAGCGATAGTCTAATTACCAATGCGCCCGACTTGTTGACAGACGATGAATACCTGACCTTCGACCATTTCCTCCTCTCCGATTGGTTATTAGAGCCGAGCCAACAAATGAGCATCACCATCGAAATACCCTGCGGGCTGGAATGGGTGACCGACAATGACCTTCTGCTAAGTGGCCAAAGCCCTCAAAACATCGACATCACCACCACGGAATTCACCACTACCATTGTGGCTGAATATACACCTCCTTTTTCCGGTGATAGCCTCCATCTTCAATTCGACCTGTTCTTCGATTGCGACAGCATCTGCTCAGAAGTATTGTGTGAGGACTCTGTCATTACTTCCTGCACAGAACTTTGTACGACCTTTTCGCCGCCAGGTCTTTATGTTGACATAACAAGCAGTTTGCAAATGGAAGAAGACTGCCCCTATGAATGCAACCTAAATACCTGCACGAGGATGAGCTTGCCGGTCGATTGCGAATTGCCGCTTTGTATCGACACCATTCCAGGATATGCCGAATACAGTTTTTCTGTGTTGAGGACCAATTTCGGGCTTCCCGACAACAACGATGATCGGATCGCAGACCCCGGCGGCAATATCGACCTCAACCTGATTCGACGCGACCGGCTAATAGCAGGCGATACTTTTGAAGTGGCCATTGATGCTGTCGTAGTTATGGATCAGTTAAATCATAGTTTTCAGGGTGGGCGGATATCGATTCCTATCTCAGCTGGGGTGTTCAATATCAACACCAATGAAGACTTGTTTGAGGAAGGAGGGATGCTGCCTGTTGGGCAACAACTCGTCATTTTTGACAACGATGCAAATACCTGGTACGATTGTGGCCTGGCCATGCCGCTTACCATCAACACGCCCGCCACAACCGGGGCCTTTAGCTTTGAATACGATATAAGTCCCACTGTTCTTACAGGTGGTTGTGCATTACCGGTCGGATTCGCCTATAGTGACGGCGATTCCATCTTGTTTAAACAAATGGTAAAAATAAATTACAACATTAATTCTCCAGGAGGTGCTTCTACTCCCCCTATTGCAGATCTGATATTCAAACCACAGGTATTTTTATTCGACGAAGAGGATATTCCCGAAGAAGAGTGGTTCCATTGTACTTGTCCGTCTACGAATTTGGAGTTGTCGGGCTACAAATACAACATCGCCCTGGGAATTCACGCTATACCTCCCTGTGAGCCAAGTGCTTTTGTGGGGGGAACGCTGTTTTCTTTTTTGCTGGGAGAGGGCAATTTTTTCCCTTATGAACACCGGGCACTGGGTCAACTTAGCGGGTGGCAACAGGAAATACCTCCGGGGTTTTCAATTGTCGGCTGCAAACTAACCGTCCTGGAATTGCAGGATGGAGGAGTATTACACAGCAATGAGCCGCTGCCATTTACGACCAATGGTAACCTCTACGACTTTGACCTGCTGCCCTTTCAGGTGCCAGTGCCGGACGAGGGCTTTTCCATACTGATCCAACACCAGTATGAAACCGACTGCTCACAAACGGGAACACACCCCATGACCGTCCATGCGGAAATAAGCCCTGCCGAAAACCTCGTTTTGCCGGAAACGATCGACACCACGGTCATTAAAACAGCCTCTTTGCGGATGCTGATTCCGGAGTTGGAGTTAGAAGCCATTTTTTTTGACAACACCAGTTATACAAATCAAGGTCAATGGGATTTTACCATTCACAATATGCCTTCGTCGGTAGCTTCGTTTACCAGCGGTCCGGCCGAAAATGCATGGCTGTATCCGGAATCGACTACGGGGTTGCTCACTGATTTTGTGTTGACAGACGCCAGCACCGGAATGGTCTTTCCGAACATCAATGGTGTTTTTCAATTAGGTACTTTACAACCGAACGACACCCTGGACCTGGTATTGACAGCACTCAACAGCAGTTGTCAGCAGGAAGAGGTCGTAGTGCGATATGGATGGCATTGCAGCCTCTACGACAATCCCATACTGACACCTTGTTATCAGAGACAAGCTGCTTTCACCGTAGTATCGCCGCCAGCCGCGTTGGAGCAAACGGTGGAGAGCCCCGCCGGTCCTCATTTTTTGTGCGACACGATATCCTACTACACCATTGAGGTGTTCAATGCAGACCTGGGGAGTGCTTACAACCTTGTAGTGGAGGCTCAACTGCCGCCGGGGCTTCATGTGCTTCCCGGTTCGAGTGAAATTGCCTATCCCACCGGAAGCAGTTATACTATGGTAGGTGATCCGGTAGAAACCGGCAATGGCACCTGGGTTTGGAACATTTCTGCCCTGCAAGACAGCATCGGGCAAAATGGGCTGCCGGGATTTCTTTCCAATCCCAATCATAGCTTTCAATTGCGGTTTGCCTGTTATACCGATTGTGATTTCATTGCCTCGTCTTTCCCCATATTTTTTGCGGAAGCAGAACAAATCTGTGGCGAGCACACCAACACATTAGCCGAAGCTGGCGAATCCATTTTGATCGAAGGGCTGCCACCGCCTTATACGGCGGCCATCAGTGCGGTGTTGGAGGTGCCGGTGATCGGATGTGAAGACAGCATCACCTTGTCGGTAAATATCATAGCCGACGCCAACACCAACAATGGCGACAGCCTGTTCGTGACTTTGCCGGTTGGGGTCAATTACGTCAGTAATTCTATTGTTGGAAATGGCAACGCGGTTGTACAGGAACCCAGCATCAGCACAACCGGCAGCATTCAAACGCTTAAATGGCCCCTATTAGCCGGCTTACCGCCAAACACCGAAATCGGTCTGACTTTTCTTATCTCCGGCTTTTCTGAATTGGACTGTGGAAATCCGCTCCTGCTTTTGCAAACGGTGGGTCCCACTTCCGCCCTATGTACGGCCAACAACATGGAATGTGACATACTGGTCGAAACCGGCAACAACCTCGTGACATTGAGTATTGATCGGGCCAGTTTTGCGCTAAGCGATTTTATGCTCGACATCACTCCCGCACCGGGCAACCTGGAACAGTTCAATTACAACATCGCTGTTACCAACAGCTCGACCGAATCCACACCACCACTCCTGCTCGACCTCTATTGGGATGCCGACAATTCCGGCACCTGGTCGGCGGCAGATGTTTGGATTCAGACGGATTCGTTCAACAATAGTCTTGCAACAGGAGAGACCATCACATTGAGCGGAAATTTTTTGACGGATCAGGGAGCAGGATGCCAATTGTTGGCGGTGATAGACCAGGCCAAACACTGTGCTTGCGAAGGAGACGTTTTGCCCATCAATGCCGACATCCAGTACACCTTTCCGGAGGCGATCCCTTTGTGTTCGGGACAGGACGGGGTGATCGGTGTCGACTTCGTGCCCGGCACCACCTATCAGTGGACTCCAACCGTCGGGCTTAGCTGTGGTACCTGCCCATTGGCGGATGTGTTGTTGTACAATACCTCCAACACCGATACCACTTATATATACACCCTGACGGCAAGCGATGCCCAGGGATGCGTCGTCACCTACGAATACAGCATCAACCTGCTGCCTCAACCCGGCATAGCCAATGCCACCAACACTATATGCCCGGGCGACTCCATCTTGCTGACGGCCACAGCTGCCAGCAGTTATTACTGGGAGGGGCCGGGCATTCTGGATCCCGAACTCCCCGAACAGTGGGTAGCTCCAGCGGATGCCAGCCTGTATACCGTATTGCTGACCGATGCATTGGGGTGTACCGGACAAGACAGTATAACGATCCAGATAGCCGAACCTCCTTTCGCCTTTGCGGGAAACGACACCCTGGTTTGCGATAATACGGTGGTTCAACTAACTGCCTGGTTCGACGACGACTACAGCTACCAATGGGAGCCGACGGGATTGCTGGATGATCCGGCATCGGCAAACCCCACTTTGCTTAACAATATTTCTACATTTTTTGACCTCACGGTGACCGATGGTATGGGCTGCCAAAGTACCGATCAGGTGTTCGTCGATTTTCAGGCGGCGCCCTTATTGGTGGGACCGGAAGAAGTATTTCTCTGCCAGGGTGACTCTGTTTTGATCGAATTCGGAGGAGCTACCCACTGGCAATGGTCTCCTTCTGTGGGATTGAGTTGTGATACCTGCGCTACCGTGATTGCCTATCCGAACAGCCCGACAACCTATCTTGTGGTGGGAACGGATACCCTGGGCTGTTCGACTTCGGCCAATGTCGCCGTTCAACTGTGGATGGAACAGGTGGTAGAAGAAGACCTTTCATTGTGTGAAGGCGAAACGGTGGTGATCTTTGGAGAAGAGGTCAGTACCGCTGGCTTGTATTGCGATACGTTGGTAAGTGCTGTTTCGGGTTGCGATAGTTTGTATTGTGTAGAGGTGTCTTTAGACCCTCGTGCGGAAACGGAAGAAGCGCAATCGATCTGTGAAGGGGAGTCGGTTGAGTTCAATGGGGTAGCTTATACCGAAGGAGGGATATATTGTGTCGATTTGCAAACGGCTGCGGGTTGCGATAGTATGCACTGTTTGGTATTGGAGGTGCGGGCAGCTCCCAATATAGACGTGCCGCCCGAAATTTCCATTCCGTTGGGCGATACCGTCGCCTTCGACTTTCCGGATGCGTATAGTTATGAGTGGTCGCCGGAGGAGGGGTTGAGTTGCAGCGATTGTGCCGATCCGGTGGCATTTCCCGAAGAGGATACGGAATATGAGGTAACGGTTACCGATTCGTTGGGATGCAGTCGGGTATTGGTAGTGGTGGTTCGCACGGTTCCACCAGACTGTGGGCCGCCTGGTGTGTTCATCCCCAATGCATTTACACCCAATGGAGACGGCGAAAACGACGTGCTCCGTGTTTACGGCAGTGCCATCGAGCGGCTACACCTGGTGGTGTACAACCGGTGGGGTCAAAAGGTGTTTGAGACTTATGACAAAGACGGTAGCTGGGACGGCCGGTTCAATGGACAGTTGTTGCATCCCGATGTGTTTGGATTTGCGTTGGAGGTGGATTGTGTGGGCGGAACCAGTTATTTCCATAAGGGTAATGTTACCATTTTGAGGTAGTGCATTATTAATCGGAAGTGCGAATGCCAATGGGAGGTTCTTTAAGGCTTGTAGTTAGTTTGGCTCCTGACGAAAGCTCATCTGCATTTCGAATCCAAATGTCTTGTTGGGGAAAGGGAATTTCCACTTTATTTTGGCGAAAAGCCACGAATATTTTAAACCGCAACTGACTTTTGATGGCTTCTATCTGTAGGTAATCGGTACTGTAAAAGTAGACGGAAAAATCGAGTGCTGAATCGCCAAAATTTTGGAATTGCACTTCCGGCCTGGGGTCTGCCAATACGCCTTGTTGGCTAACGGCCTCTTGAAGCAATAGCTTTTCAACCTGGGTCACATCGGAGTTGTACGACACGCCCACTTCCACTTTAAAGCGGGTGGGGACGTCGGTATGGCTCCAGTTGATGACATTATCGGTCACGAGTTTGCTATTGGGAATGATGATGGAAGTTTGGTCGCGGGTTTCTACTTTGGAGGTACGCAGTCCGATCTGTGTGACTTTTCCCACGATGCCGTCTACCAGTACCATATCGCCGACGGCTACCGTGCCTTCGAATAACAATATGATCCCGGACACCAGGTCGTTGAAGGTCTGCTGCAGTCCCATACCCAGGCCGACGAGCAATGCTGCCGATCCCGCCCAGATCACGGAGAGGTGTATGCCGATGCTTTGTAGGGCCATGAGGATACCGAGGGTGTAAAGGAAGTATTTTACAAACTGCTGAAGGGCATATCGCCTACCCACGTCCACTTGTTTTTTGCGGGCCACCGCGCCGATGAAGTAGCGGTTGATGAACCACACCCCCATCCGGGTAAAGAAGAGGATGCCCGACAAGACGATCAGGTTCCAGAGGTTGAGGTGGAAATGACCTACGCTGAAGAAGTTGTATTCAAGGATTTCTGTAAAGCTCATGGGATACTCAAATTGTTTGTTGATGGAGGGCCTGGAGAGTATAATCAAATATGTTACCAAACAGAAAAGGGCCACAAACAGCGATGTATTGTGGCCCTTTTTTCAGCCCGTAAGGGAGCAATTATCATGCGTTTATTCCGTAGCAGCTACGGGATTGGGCTCAAAGAAGTAGTAGACTTTGGTCAGCCATTTCTCCGGGTTGGTTTCGGTGGTCGGGTCGGTGATGTACTCCTCAATGACGGGGTACACGGTGCGGAGGTTGTTGGCTTTCATGTGTTTGTCGATGGCGTTGTGGGCTTTTACAGATTCATGATAGTCGCCATAGTAATCAACCAACAATGCTTTAGCGGCGGGTACATTCTGGACGGCCATGTTTTTGGGGTCGTCCAGTGTAGCGGTACCTTTGATGGGTATGCCGGCTGCCAGGTCGGTGGTTTTGGACTCTTCGTCCCACTTGAAAACCAAGCCACAGGGCTGTCCGGCAATTTCGATATTATTGTCGGCGCAGGCTTTTGAAATGGCGGTAAAATGTTCGGTGTAATACTCGGCGATGCCCACCATGTCGATGACCTGCCGGACCGACAGATAGGATTTGGCCGGAAAGTCGATGGTATTGATGGTGTAGCCATCGACCACGGGCTTTTTGACTTCATTTTCGACCAATGTCTTAAGGTCGGCCAGTCCCTGGTCAAATGCCTTTAGTCCTTCTTTTCCTTGCTCTGAGTTGGCTGGATCGCTAAATAGCAACATGGCGTTGAAGGGGTAGGGCACGCCAAAGGACATCCCCCAGGTGACTTTGGTGCCTTTTTCGGCGTCGGCCAGGTCGAACCATCCTACGCCGTTTCCTTCTTGGGGAACGGTGAAGTTTAATTCCGACTCTATTCTATCATTCGGAGTGATGACGGTGATCTTTTCAGAGCCAGCGCCCACTTTTGGGTGTTCGCTTTCCCAGGTTGAAACGGCACCTACCGTTCCGTCTTCACCGGTAAGGGTAGTCTTCATGTTCGGATCCATTTTATTCCAGGGGTACCAGGCAGCTCGTTTTTCGTGATACTGTAAGTGGGGAAAGATATTGTCTTTCGATGCGTCGATAACGGTATATCGTTCCATAGTAGCTTCTTTCGGCGCAAAGAGGCCGAGAACCAAAAAGGCGATGATCGCAAAGAGGACGATCAGCCCCAGGGTTTTAAGGATTTTCATAAAAAATGATTTTATTAACAAAAGTTAGGAATAGTTGTATAACTGCGAACTAAGAACATGTCTGAGCAAGCTCTAATCAAAGATACATCAAAAATGTCATGGGGAAAAAATAAATCAGCAATTTTTTTGACAAAAACAAAAAAAATTGTGTGATTATGTGGGTGAGGTCACGGTGATTTTACAGACAGGTGTGTACAAAGAACGCAATGGGTGGGGAAATTGCTGTGGGGTTGGAACGAAAAATGCGCTTCCGGTCTTTTTCCTTGGAAGCGCATTTTTCATCATTAACAGGTCGGTCAAAGTGTATAAGTCAGGCCGATCAGCCAGTAAGACTGGAGTGGGCTGTCTTTTTCGATGGTGACGTCGGAGGGGATGTTTTCCGTAAAGTTGGTATCGTTAAATAGTTCGTCCAAACCATCAAAGGTGGCTTTGGAATCGAGCAGGGTTTGATCGAAGATGAGGTTTCCGTCGGCGTCTGCCTCGTTGGTGATCAGGTCGCGAATAGTGCCGAGGTGTTCCTGTCGGTTGCCTCTCAGGCCGAACTCAAACCCTATTCCGATGCCTTTCCAGGCGGTGAATCCGAAGCCGTTGATCCAGGTCCAGTTGGAGAGGTTTTCGGCGTCTTTATAGGAGATGAAAGCGGAGAGGTTGGAGCGCCAGCTTACGCCGTTGAGTACGGCTAGTTTGCGGGTGTAGTCGGCTACTATTTTACAGCCCAGGGAGGAGGTGTAGGCCACGTCGTCGTCGGCGAACACAAAGTTGTAATTGAGTGGGTGGAACACCACGACCAGATCGGTGATGGGTGTCCAGGTAGCTCCCACGCCGATGTCGAAGTATCCGGGGTTGTTGAAGTTGGAAAGTAACGTGGTGCGGTATTCACCGAGGGTAGAGATGGCCCATTTTTCGGTGAGTTTGTATCCGAACAAAGAGGTAGCGACGATGGCGTCGGTTGTTTTTTCGTAGTCATTGTCGTCTCTTTGTTCTCTATTTTGCGCCAGCTTGGTCCATCCGAGGTTGAGGTTGCCGGAGTTGCGCCAGAAGTATTTTTCGCGGTCGAGGTTGGCAAAGGCGTTGAGGCCCAGGCCGATGATGCTGGTAAAGGTGTTGGCGTCGGTATTGCCGCGGCCCAGCCAGTTGTTGAATTGAGAGGCGTTGAAGCCGATGGTACCAAAGGAACCAAATTTCCATCCGGGGAATTCAGAGATTTGTTTGGCCAGTGCGTCCACCTCTCCCTGGAGGGCGGCGATCTCTGCTTCTTTCTCTGCTTTTTGGGTTTTCAGTTCTTCCACTGTTTGGGCGTTCAGCCCCCATCCAAATAATAAAATAAGGGCTGTCAGGAATGAAAATTTCATAGTTATTATTTTATGTTTTTGTGAATTAATGAGTTTTTGATTTAACATTTAGGTATCGAACAATTCGACATTTTCACTGGTGAGTTTGTGGAGTGGGATGATCATTTTGCGATTGTCGCCAGACTGAAGGGTCAGGGAGGTGCCGCTCATTTCGATGATGGTTCCCTGGAATCCGTTTATGGAAATGACATCTCCCACTTTGAATTTTCCCTTGCTGTAAAACGAGGCGAGAAAATTGGCCATCATCTCTTTAGAGGCCAGGCCGTATCCGATGGCAAAAGCCAGGACGCTTCCCCCGACGATGTACGAGAGGTTGGTTTCGATGAAGTCGGCTTCTACGCCCAATTGTTTGATGGCGGTGACGAGGGTCATCAGGAAAATAAAGTAGAATACGATGTTGCCCAGTATTTTAAAAGAGGGGATGCCCATGGACTGCATCGCCGTTTGGACAATGTTTTTGATGAAGTTGGACAAGAGCAGTCCGAGGAACAGCACGATGATGGCGGCAAACACATTGGGTATGTAGGTGATGATGTCACTGACCAGTTGGGTAACCGGTGAGATGTTCAATATTTCGGTAGCAACCACTGCAAATACGAGCAAGACGACATAGTACAATAGCTTGGAAAACACCGTGCTGGGCACAACGTTGTACCTGGATCGGGAGATGAAATCGATGTCGTTGAGTTGCTCTGCAAGGGCGTCTATCTGTAAGGACCGGAGGAGCCTTTTGACGATGTAGGCAAACACTTTGGCGATGAACCATCCCACCAAAAAGATGAGTAAGGCTCCGAGGACGTTGGGGACTACTGCGAGAAAATTGTACAACAGCTTGGTGAGAATCTCTACAATTCGGTCAAGAAAGTTCATATAGTATTGTTGGTGGGGTATTCCTCAGCTCGAAAATCTTATCAAAAGAGTTGAAACCGTTCTTCCCCTGGGGTTATGTAATTCTAATCGGATTTTTCGTCAGTGTTGTTTTGTTTGGTACCTGCTCCGGGTGGCTGCTCATCGTCTTTTTTTCCACCGACCAAAGATATAAACAAGTCCAATACTCTGGGTAGATACAGCTCCAAAATATTTCCAACAAATCCAAACAGGCGGACGTTGTTGGTCACCCCCATTTCGATGCGGGGTTCGATGTCGGGATTATCTTCGAAATACTCCTTTATTTGTTCTTCCTCCAGTTTTTTAAAACTGTTTTTTTCTTCTAAAGACATTACTTTCATCGTTTACTGTATTTCTGGAAAAATATCCTTATAAATTTTTTGGGCTTTGTGTTTTGCTCGTTTTATTTTCATTTTTACGGCGCTGTCTGTTTTTCCCAGGGTTTGGGCGATCTCTTTGATCTGCATTTCGTCCTGGTATTTCATTAGCAGAATAGCCCGATCGTCGGCAGGTAGTCGTTTCAGAACTTCTTTGAGGCGACCTACTTCCATTTCCAACAATTCATTGTCGGGTATTTCTTCCTGGATATCGGGGAGGTTGTCGTTTTCATCGGTAAACAGGTTGGTTTCTTTCTTTTTCCGCCGCAGATAGTCGATGCAATAATTGTAAGTGATCGAGTATATCCAGGTTGAAAATTTGGAGCGTTGGTTGAATTTGGCCAGGTTGAGGTAAATTTTTATGAAAATTTCCTGGGTGGCATCGATCGCTTTGTTCTCATCCTTCAGCATGGAGATACACTTACTGTACACCTTTTGTACATATCGACGATATAGTTGGTCGAAATGATCCTGCTCCCTGGTGGCCAGATAACTGTCTATCAGATGCCTGTCCAGTTCGTCAGGACTGGGAGTGTTGCCGACCCTATTGCTTTCTTTAGAAGGGGAATTCAATGCGCTGGATTATTCTTGATTTACCGGTTAATAAGCCGCAAATGTAACGAAAGTTTAGATAACCGTGTCAATCTGTTGTAGCACCTGTATGCATTCTTCATTCCACTAAAAACTACAAAATGATTCATCGTTGATTGTTCAAAGTAGAGCCTTCGCTCTGATGCTGTCATTTAGACGCTTATTTCTGAAAAAGACACACATTTCTGGAAAAACTTTATCGGTGGGCTCACAAATCCTTTTATTTTTACGGCGGGTTAGGTTCGCTCCAATAATAAACGCCATTTTTTGAGCTTTTCTAATTGCCTGCTTTCGCAAAACGCGCTTTCATTCATCCCAACAACTATGGCTGCAAACTACATTTCCACCTTTTTTAAGTATTCTTCTTTTGTCACCGAATTGTTCATTTTGACGGCCTTCCTTTCTACGTCAATTTGGACAGTTCCTACTCTTTCCGCCCAATCAACCGATCAGGATAAGGACGCCTTCTTCATTCGCAACATCTACGACGAAGCGCTCACCAATGGCAACTGTTACCACTGGTTGCACCACCTCACCACCCAGATCGGGGGCCGTCTGGCCGGATCGCCTCAAGCCGCCGCTGCCGTGGCCTACACCCAACAAATGCTCGACACACTGGGCTTGGACGAGGTCAGACTTCAGCCCTGCACCGTGCCTCACTGGGTGCGGGGCGATGAGGAGCAGGTGCGGATTGTAAACAGCCGTACCCTGGGCTCAGTCGAACTCAATGCCCTATCCCTAGGCAATTCCGTCGGCACCGGCCCGGGCGGTTTGACGGCCGAAGTCATCGAAGTACATGACCTTTCCCAACTGGAAGAACTGGGTCCCACGGCCCTCAAAGGCAAGATCGTCTTTTTCAACCGACCTATGGACCCCACCCAAATACGCACCTTCAATGCCTATGGCGGCGCCGTCGATCAGCGGGTTTTCGGGCCCACCGAAGCTGCCAAGCAAGGCGCGGTGGCGGCGATCGTCCGTTCGATGACCACCCGTTTGGACGATGTACCCCATACCGGCGTGACTGTTTACCGCGAAGGCAACCTAAAGATCCCTGCACTCGCCATCAGCACCAACGACGCCGAGTTGCTCAGCAGCCTCCTCCAAAAAGAATCCATCCGTGTATATCTCCGCAACACCTGCCAGACATTTCCCGACAAGGAGTCCTTCAACGTCATTGGAGAGATCAAAGGCTCTACCCATCCCGATGAGATCATCCTGGTGGGCGGACACCTCGACTCCTGGGACGTCGGTCAAGGCGCCCACGATGATGGCGCCGGATGTGTCCAATCTATGGATGTGTTGCACCTGCTCCGGCGGATTGGTTACCAACCCAAAAGAACAATCCGGTGCGTCCTTTTTATGAATGAAGAAAACGGCCTTGGAGGCGGATTGGCCTATGCAGAGGCTTCCAACAAAAAAGGCGAGTACCACCTGGCTGCCATCGAGTCGGATGCCGGTGGATTCACTCCCCGCGGATTTCGCACCGACGCCCACGAATCCGTTTTCAAAGAAAAACTCAAAAAGGCTACAGAATGGCTACCTTTGCTGGAACCTTATGGGCTCGATATCACCACCGGCGGATCGGGGGCAGATATATCGCCGCTCAAAAGCCAGAAGGGACTACTGGTGGGCTTTGCGCCCGACTCACAGCGGTATTTCGATTATCATCATACGGCCATCGACACCATTGATGCCGTCAACAAACGCGAACTCGAACTGGGTGCCGCTGCCATCACCGCTTTGGTATACCTCATCGACAAATATGGATTATGATGGACACAACAGATAAGCCCCGGCTGGTTCGGGCACACGACCTTGCGTTTCAACCCTTTATCACAGCAGAAGCCATTGCCGGAAGGGTAGCGGAGTTGGGAGCGGTGCTTTCGCAAAAATACAAGGGCAAGACGCCGCTGATGATAGCCATTCTGAATGGCTCCTTCATCTTTGCAGCCGACCTGATGCGGGCCTGCACAATGGACTGCGAGATATCCTTCGTCAAACTGTCTTCCTACCAGGGGCTGGGCACCACCGGCAAGATCGTCGACATCATCGGGCTGAACGAAAATGTGCAAGGGCGCGACATCATCGTGGTGGAAGACATCATCGACACGGGCAACACCATGACCCATTTTCTGAAAACGATGACTACCCTCGAACCGGCCTCGGTGACGGTGGTCACCCTACTGCTGAAATCGGAAGTGTTTGGCGACCAATTCCCCATAGACCATGTGGGGTTCGACATCCCCAATAAATTCGTCATTGGATACGGGCTGGATTACAATGGGCTGGGGCGCCATTTTCCGGACATTTACCAGTTGCACCAGCCGGGGTGAAGAAACGCGAAAAATAACGATATTTTGTTGTGACTTATGTGGACTATCATTCTTATCGTCGTTGCTGTGGTGTATGTGGTACTTATACTGGCTTTTTTCTTTTTCCAACACTTCTTTTTCTTTCGGCCGGAATACCTTCCCCAACACTTCACTTACAAATACCCATTCCCTTTTGAAGAGATCAACTTCGACATGGAAGATGGGGGGCGGATCAATGGCATTCACTTTGTAGTGCCCAACGCCAGAGGGGTGGTGTTTTACTTTAAGGGCAATTCGAGAAGCATCAAAGGCTGGGGAAAATTTGCCCGCGATTTTGTCGGCAAGGGCTATGATTTTTTTATGATCGACTATCGGGGATTTGGCAAAAGCCGTGGCCGACGCACCGAGACCATCCTCTACAACGACGGCCAACACCTCTACCAATGGCTCAAGGAGCGATACCCCGAAGACCAGATCGTGATCTACGGCCGGTCATTGGGCAGTGGCATCGCCGCCCGCATTGCTTCCTGGAACCAACCCAAAATGCTGATCCTCGACTCGCCTTATTACAGCTTTCTCAAACAGATACAGCGGTATGGCTTTATCCTTCCTGTAAGATTATTGTTGAGATACCAAATAAGAACCGACCAGTTCATCAAAAACATCAAATGTCCGGTGTTTTTCATCCACGGCAAAAAAGACCGCCTCATCCCATTTAGCGACAGCGTCAAACTGCAAAAACTCATTCCCGACCGGGGCCACCTCTTTCCCATAAAAGAAGGCAGGCACAACAACCTGCCTTCTTTTCCCGAATACCACGACCACCTCTATGATCTTTTGAACGACGATGCATTGGTCGATCAGGTGGCTTCGGGGATGGGATAGAATTAGCGCATTTTACTGGCAGAGCAATGGCATTTAAAACACCGTCACCTTACTGGCCTGCACCTGCTGCCGGTTGTCGCCAGTGATCACAAAAAGATAAATACCCTTTTGCCACTCCGCTACGGAAAGGCGTAACCTCGCCTGGAAGGAGTCGGTGTGTAGCCTTCGGCCCATCACATCGTATACCTCCAGGTGATAAGTTTGCTCGGTGGGGCCCAAAAGTTGTAAATGGCTTGTTGTGGGGTTGGGTGTAATGCGAACGGGGTCGGCATCTGAGGCCATGTTCCGGGTTGCTTCCGCGTGCCATCCTTCTGAATAGGGTGTAGCATATTGGTCGCTTTCCAGACCGTTGACGATGCAGCGGGCAAAATTGATTTTGTGAACGCATTCTCGTGTATTGTGAACGTTGTGGTCGAGACTGGCTACCGGCTGAAACCCTGCCAGGGCCGCCGGATAATTCTCATCATAATAATCGGCAAAGGCCAATCGCGATTGTTCGTGTACTTCGTAGGTTACACCTGTCTCTACGACGTCGCATCGCACCTTGGGCAGTACTGCCACCGGGTACCTCGGCGGATAGGGATTGGGGGGCTGGATGCCAAATAAACCACAGGGGTACAGGCTGTTTGGGTCGGTAACGGCGTCGCTGTCGTCGATGGGCACGGAAGGGGATGTGCTGACACAGGGACTTAACTGAATGGCATAGTTTTGACTAACCGACAGAGGGTTGGGGCCCCAATAATTACCTTTCATCAGGATGGGCGTGGTGCTCGGGTAGTTGGGATCGTTGTAGCAGATATCGAATACCTGGCCGTTGCCGTTGAACTGGTTGGGGCGTAGTTCGTCGTTGTTGCAAAGTTGTTGGTGTTCTATGGCATCGATGCTGAGCACGATGTTTTCGCCCGACACGCCTACGTCGTTGTTGATGATGGAGGCACAATCGCAGGCACCTACGGTAAGGGTCCACTCGGCTGTTTCATTGTTTTCAAAAAGTACGCCGGTGGAATTGTATTCGATGATGGTGCCGTTGTTTAGGAAGACGTTACTGGCGGTAGCCCGTATGCCGACGGGGCAATAGCGGACGTAGGAGGTAGAAAGCCAGGCCGCGTTGACATGGTCGAGTACAATGCCTCCCACAACCCAGTTGCTCGGTCCGCAATGCACGCTGTTGCTGAGCGACATTTCTACAAGGTCGATGAATTCGAGTTGGATGCCGGCCTGGGTATTGTCGACAAAGTTATTGCCGCGCAGGATGAAGTGATCCATATTGTCGGCTTTGGCTCCTACGCCATTATCTTTAAAAAAACTGTTTCTGACCATTGGGATGGTCGTGTTGCCGGTGATATAGCTTCCCGTCTGACATTTGTAAAACTCGCAATGATCAATCAGGCAGTTCGTTAGATCGATCCCGATCAGTCCCTCATTGTCGGCGGAGCCGGAGCCGTCAAACACGGTAGCTCCGGTGTTGATGTAGCCATTGTTGACGGTGAGGTTGCTGTTGCCGTTGTAGATCACTTTGCCGGAGTAGAGGCGCAGCTCGCGATCGGTGATCAGCAGGCTGGTATTTTCACGGATGTTGATGAATCGCTCTTTATTTTGAACGATGGGCCGCTCGATGACAAAGTTGGAGTTGTCTCCCATGTCGATCTGGTTGGTGGGATGCACATCCAGATAGCCAGGGCCGGTGAAGGTGAAGTCGACATTGTCGTCGGTCTTGAGCGTACCTTTGAGGATGATGACGGAATTGGGGCCATTGAGGTGGATGTTGTTGCCTTTGAGGTGGAGGGTCCCGGTTTCTTCGACAACGATGCAGGCATAGTCTTCCAACAATACTTCCGCCCCTTCTTCAATGACCAGGGTGGAGTTGTTTTTGATGCGGATGCGGGCACGGTCTTTTAAGTGAAGTTTGGAGCCGTTGGAGATGGTAAGGGTGGTGGGGTTGATAAAGTCGTTTGTAATGGTATCAATGGTTTGGCGATTTGGTGTTCCGCTGACGTCGAGGAGAATTTCCTTATCATCATCAAGTACCAGGTCGGCATTGTCATCTTCGGTGATATTAGGTAATACTATATTGCCTGTCCATCTTACATCCTCGAAAACACCGGTTTGTTTAAATTTTACTTCTATCAATGCGTTGCCCTGGCTGTCAATATTCTGGACTTTCACGTATAGACCATTCAGCATAAATGGTTCCAGTTGTTGGGTATTCAGGTCAAACTGCGGATAATTCAATACAGTCGGGTTTGTTCCCATACTTATAACATCGCCAGTGGCAAAAGCGGGTGATCGATTATAGCCAGCGACCGTTTTGCCGCCTCCCCAGGAGCGATATAAGTATTTTTCGGATTGCTGTGTATCTTCCCAGACTATTCTAAGGCCATGATTACCAGAAGGGTCATTAGGGTGAGTTCCAATCTCTAAAGTACCAGACTCATTGAAATCTCCCATTATCTCTGTCCAGGGACTAATGCCAGCAACGGGGTTTTCCACTATTCTTTGAGTGTATTCCAATTTGTGCCCCCAATTGTTGGTAACTACCTGATTGGTGTCAATAGTGAAATCCCAATTGCCGGAAGCATTCAATGGTTTAAATCCATTGGCTCCGCTGCTGAAAATATAAATATCCTCGTGTGTTGGGGCAACGTTTTCGACATACATATACAATCCGGCATCCGAATCGGGGAGCGTCACCTGGCCTGGCCCGATTACGGTATTCCCCCCATTGTAGTATTCGTGTTCATCCAATTCGTGTATGTTTTGGTGGTTTTCGATCCAAAGGTATTGGCCCCCTGAAAAGGGAATTTCTATACGTAGGGCAACTTCGTCGGCTTCTGTTGAGGTGAGAAAGTCTCCTAATGGATAGACCCCGTCTGTGGTAATGGGCGGAGCGTCAATATAATTCAAATACCACCGCTCAAAACCACTGAGCATGGGCTGAAATGGAATAAAAAGAGAGGTACTGCTGCTGCCACAGGCATGCCGATAAAAATAATTGCCCACAACCCCATTGACCCCGTAAAAATGCGGGCAATTCCACACATTGTGAGCCATTTCATGAATAAAAGTCTTGACCGGTATACCGGCTCCTCTGGGCAGGGTGAATCCCGCATTTACATCTATGGTATCGGTGCCTACTACTACTATGTTGCCTCCGATGCCGCTGATGCCTCCCCCCGAGCCTGCCCAGTTGGCCATAATGTTGCGTATGGTATCTCCTGGAAAACGTATGGTATCTACCGGCTGAGGGTCCCAGCCTCTGTCATAGCGGTAGATAAATACCACATAGTCGAGAATAGAGTCGGGGGGAGAAGCGGAATTGTCGAAAACATAAGCGGGGCCATTCGTGCGCTGGTCGTACTGGTACCAATCGAAGCCGGGATTAATTTGAGCGGCTCGTTTTAAAACGACCTGATTCATCTGCGTCCAAGTCCGGGGTATTTCGCTCACGGTGTCGTAAGGCATACCGGTATCGGGATTGATGTAAGGGTCGACCGTCACCAGCACCGGATCACCTGCCGGATCGGTGAACACGTCGCCGTAAAACCGGAAGTCTTCATTGGGTTTGGACATGATGTTGAGCACCTTGGAGACGCTCTCGTTGTCGGGGTCGTCGATGGGGCCGCCGGGATTGAAGTCGGACTCGGCGTTGAAGAAGAAGTCGGTGGTGGTGGGGGTGCCGTCGGGAAGGGTATCTACGTAGATGGGAAGTTGGAAATCTTCGCTTAAGTGATTATCCCAACCAGGCAGAGAATATGGATCATTCCCCTCATAACCAGTAAACCCGGCATAAATGATCAAAATCTTTTGACTACCTCGAGGTGTCAACAACCCACCATGAAACGAAAAAGTATCCGTAGTAGGGGGCGTGAAAGAAGAACCTCCGGAATAGTTCTCCGGAATGTGATGGCATTCAAAATCGTAATTGCCTTGTGTGAAGGCGGGATAGACTGTACTGCATATCAATAAAAAGATAGCAACGAACTTTAGGAATTGTGCGACTACATTCATTGTGTTAAATTTTAGGGTGAAGAATAATATCTAATGTTTAATGATTTTTTTAGTTGTTATTGTTTGTTTCTTTAAGTTATTGACTTGGAGGAAGTATACTCCACAGGGTAAATGTACCAGATTAATTGTCAAATCCGTATTGACCACTTGATGTAACAACTCACGTCCATTGGCATCGAAAATGTGAACCTCGCCTTCAAAATGATCAGGGATTGACAGTTTAATATGTTCCGCAAAAGGATTAGGGAAAATTGTTATGTCAAAAGCCTGGTCAGGCGTATAGGAAGAACTGATAAATCCGTTTTCTAATATCTTGATCAGCCATCCCCGGTCAGTATATTTATTCCCTCCCAAACAGACGTAGCCATCTGATACTTCTTCAATGTCATATATGGCATTGATTGGCAATGCAGATAAGGAATAAGCATACCTCCAATCTAGTTCTCCCTCCTGCTCAAGTTTGATCAAAAAAGACAATTCGTCGGAAAACGATCCGGTTGTTCCCCCCAGGATGTACCCGTTGTCCATAGTCGCCTTTAGTGCATGAAAATCCTGTAGGCCACTACTGGTTATTTCAAAACTTTCTGTAGGGACTTCCCAGATGGTTTCGAGGTTTTCATCTAGCGAAAGAAAAGAGTATTTTGAAAAAGAAACCACAGCACCATCAAGACTCTTAGCAAGAATTTGAGCAGCACCATTCATCGATTTTTCTGTAATAGAATCACCATTACTGGAAAAAACTTCGTACGTGACAGTTCCAAAATCATTATACGAGGTATAAAAACGATCTTCATCATCGAGAGTTATTCGACTCGCTTCTGTATCCAAAGATACTTCAGAAATCACCTCTCCCGATTCATCTAATTTAATGATCTTTGTGCCATTTGAGAATGTGCGGAGAATTATTACATTTTCATCGTTATCTAACAATGAAAAGCCACCATAAGTGTCATATTTTTTGTAGAGCAAGCTATCGCCATTTTCGTTCATTTTGAAAAAGAATCCGTTGGTGGTTTCATTTTCGTAAATTGTACCCACGACGACAATGTCTCCATTTGATAGTCCTACTACGGCCTGTCCTTTTGGGCCTGCAATTTGGTTGGTGGGCATTGAAATATTGAAGTCATATTCCTTTGACCACACATGATTGCCACTTGCAGTTATTTTCGATATGGCAAGATTAGGAAAGTAAGTACTGGTTGGTGAATCACCTGTTTCAACTAAAGTAATGAATCCCCCGTCGGACGCTTTCGTTAGGTCTTTTATGTCTCCCAAAGGAAAGGTTAACTCGAAGGGCAACTCCACCTGCCATGTCTGCTGCGCCTGCAATGCAAAAGAAAGGATACACAGCATGAATAGTAGTATCTTTTTCATAAGAACGTGGATGTTAAATAGGTTCAGCAATAAAACGAGGCATTAATATAGTGATATTTTTTATGTATATCTAACAAACCCTGCATAAATAATCAAAATCTTTTGGCTGCCTCGAGGCGTCAACAACCCACCATGATACGAAAAAGTATCTGTAGTGGGTGGTGTGAAAGAGGAGCCACCGGAATAGTTCTCCGGAATGTGATGGCATTCGAAGTCGTAATTGCCTTGTGTGAAAGAAGGGTAAACTGAGCTGCCTATCAATAGAATGACAACAGCCAGCTTTAGGAATTGTGCTGTTAAATTCATTGTGTATAAAATTTTAGGGTGAAGAATAAAGCCTAGTGTTTGATGATTTTTTGGGCGCTAATAATTTGATTGGTTGAGTTGGTGACCTGTAGCATATACAAGCCAGGGGATAGATGCGACAGGTCAAGGGTCACTTCCTGACGAGTTGGTTGGTTTAATATCATTTTCCCACTTATGTTGAACATATTGATTGTGCCATCAATAGGGTTTTGCATATTTAATGTTATAAAATCTGTAAATGGATTTGGAAAGACTATATAATGGTGAGGGGAAGTAGGTGTTTCTGAAGTGGAGGAAGCCATTCCATCTTTCAGAATTTTCATTAACCATATTTTTTCTGTAAGGCCATTCCCTCCCAACAGTACGTACCCATCATTAACTTCGACTGCATCGTAAATACAAACAACAGGCAAATTGCTATAGGCATAACCCCACTCTCTTTCAGCTTCACTACTTATCTTTATCAAATAAGCATACCAATAAGGAAAAGAATTTTGAGAACCAGTGGTACCCATTAATAGAAAGCCACCGTCTGAAACGGGTACAATATTTGATGGTTCCATCACCCAGCTATCTACTATGGTAATTTCGTCATATGAAATACTATGTAATTTTTCCAGACTTTGATTCATTATAATTAACCCTTCCCTATAGCCTGCTATATTGCCTAACGGGCTGAGTGTCATCATTGGACCAATATCTTCATATGAGTTTTGTTCGGTTAATTGACCTGTTTCAATATCATATTTAAAATAATGAGTACTATCGGTAAAGGATGGACTTCCAACACCTATACCTGTATAAAGATATTCTGTAGTAGCGATAAACCCATCATTTTGGATGCCTCCCCCTCCTCCCCATGCTATGTTATAACTGCTTGAAATCGTTCCCTCATTATTTAGTCTTAAAAAATGAGGAGATGAGCGCACAAAATGATCAGAAGAATTCAATTCAACAATTCTTGAATAAATCTCCGAACTATCATTTAGAGCTAAACCTAAGCTATCGCCTTGTATGGACATACGATAAAAGTACCCCTTGCCTTGAATTTGTCCTACACTAATTATTTGCCCATTAGCAGCTTCAATAATATCACGAGGTCTTACATTATTAGAATTTGGTCCAAGAAAGGTCTCCTTTTCCCACTCTAAATTTCCATTACTATTATATTTTAAAAGCAATTGCGATTCAAAGAATGGCAGCAATTCTTTAAGTACTGATTTCAAAAGAGAAACACATAGATTAAATGACAAATTGAATCTTCATTTGGATCTGCTTTGCGATTATTTTATAAATAAGTTGCATAGAATTGAGGGTAACCAAGTCAAAAAGCTGTCTGACTTTTTCCCATAAGGCTTTATTGGATCCTGCCTTTCTTCTGGCTGCCAAAAATGTTTGATTTGTCCGCTGTTGTATTTGGTCAAAAAGAAAAGCCAAAAGCATCAATACAGAGAAATTGGCTGCCAAATATTTTTTACCATGCCCAAAGTTGTGTTCAAATTCATAACCCTGGTTTTTGAGGGTGTTGAATGTTTTCCCGAAGCAAGTTCGGGACAAGCTATTTTCAATTTTCCAACGAGCACGTCCCACTTTTACAATCTTAACGCAATTGTCAAGGGTAATCGTAATGTCGGTTATCCAGTTGAACACCTTGACTTTGCCTGTTTTCAGATTATGCTCTTCAAAATGAATGAAATTTACCAGAATGTCATTATTAGTTCCATTGAGCATCAATCCGTTTGCAAATTTTGTAATATACTTTTTTCCATTGGCAGTTGTGGACAAAATTTTCATTTTCCCCGCAGCCTCCAATCTTTCTGCCTGCAGGAAAAGATAGCCTTGGCTACCCGGTTTGACGGAAAAAACAAAACGCATATCAATTTCAGGCGTTTGCAAAAAACGGATGACAGGGCCATTGGCAAAAAGGGCATCTCCACCGATGATGATTTTTTTGTCGGGCAGGTTTTCCCGAATTTGGGGCACCAAACGCTTGAAAGCTGCTAGTTCGGAATCGTTTTTTGTTTTTCCATCTTGTTTGACAATATCTTCAATTGATACAGGAAAAACTTCCGAGTACCTGGGGTTGACAATGACGGCTCCCAAAGCATTGTGATGATAAGTGATTGAGCCTCCTTGTTTTTTAGTTTGACAATTTTCACAATGAATCGTTTTGCTCTTAAAATACTGTGTTCCATCAACAGGAATCAATAAATGACCCTCTATTAATTCATAGTCTTTCAATACCCTTTGATGATCAAGTTCTTCCAAATAGGGTTTGAAAAGTGGTTTTAACTCACTGGTCGGCACTTCATCCAAAAGTGTACGTATCGTAGTATCTGAAGGTGTTTGGGTAATGTGAAAGATATTTTTCAAGTTGGCTACCCGATTAGCGAGTTCTCTGGTAAATTTTAATAAAGAACTGTCTTTAATCGAAAAGAGGGCAAAACCACACATCAAAATATTGGACAGCTTATAAGTGGAATTAATAGCTCGTGGCTTTTCAATTGCTTCAAAGCGTTTTTTTAAATCTAAAATCAGGTCGTCAAAAAGCATAATCAGATCGTTTTGTATACAACTTCAAAATTCAAAAATTTGATTTTTATTCCATTTTTCAAAAATTTGACGAACCTGATTCAATAACTGATTAGCAAGTAATTGTTTTTCATAGCATTAAAAACATGAATTTAAATAATATGAATTATACATAGAAATAAACACAAAGTGAAGGATGAAAAAATAATTCACCTTTTTTCAAATGTTTTATACATTGATTTTTAGAACTTAAAGAATTGCTGAAAGAATGGAGTGCTCGGAGGGTCCACTACTTTTCGAAGGAGAATCAAATATCCTCCATCAATTGTCTTGATTAGTTTTTTAGTATCACACTCCGGGCATGAAGTCGTATAAGGCAGTTCCACCTGCCAGGTCTGCTGCGCCTGTAATGCAAAAGAAAGGATGCACAGCATGAATAGTAGTATCTTTTTCATAAGAACGTGGATGTTAAATAGGTTCAGCAATAAAACGAGGCATTAATATAGTGATATTTTTTATGTATATCTAACAAACCCTGCATAAATAATCAAAATCTTCTGACTGCCTCGAGGCGTCAACAATCCACCATGATACGAAAAAGTATTTGTAGTGGGTGGTGTGAAAGAGGAGCCACCGGAGTAGTCTTCGGGAATGTGGTGGCATTCGAAATCGTGATTGCCTTGTGTATAGGCGGGATAAATTGTCGTGCAAAACAAGACAATTACAATAGCGAATTTTCAGAGTAATGTTGTTAAGTTCATTGTGTATTAAATTTTAGGGTGAAAAATGTTTAATGCTTGATGATTTTTTGGGTGGCAATAATTTGAGTGGCCTGACTTGTAACTTGAAGGAAATGCAAACCTGAAGGTAAATGATGCAGACTGAGGTTTAAATCCGTATTGACCACCTGGTGAATTAATTCCGTTCCATTGGTATCAAAAATACGAAGTACTCCCTCAAAATGGTCAGGGACTGCCAAAGTAATATTTTCCGCAAAGGGGTTGGGAAAAACTTGCAGGTCAATAAAAGTCTGGTCAGGTGTATTGGACGAACTGATAAATCCGTTTTCTAATATCTTGATCAACCATCCCCGATTGGTATATTTATTTCCTCCCAAACAGACGTAACCATCTGATACTTCTTCAATGTCATATATGGCATTGATGGGCAGTGCAAATAAAGAATAAGCATACCTCCAATCCAGTTCTCCTTCTTGCTTAAGTTTGATCAAAAAAGACAATTCGTCGGAAAACGATCCGGTTGTTCCCCCCAGGATGTACCCGTTGTCCATAGTCGCCTTTAGTGTATGAAAATCCTGTAGTCCACTACTGGTTATTTCAAAACTTTCTGTAGGGACTTCCCAGGTAGTTTCGACGTTTTCATCTAGCTCAAAGAAAGTATATTTTGACAGTGAAACGATGAAGCCATTAGTATTTTTAGTAAGAATACGGACAGGATCACCGATTATTTGTCTCTCGGTTATAGAATCTCCATTACTGGCATAGATTTCAAAATTTGCATTTCCGGAATCATTATATGCAGAATAGAAATATCCATTTTGATCGGTTGCCATAAAAAGCCCTTCACTATTTATTGATACTTCAGAAATAACATCTCCTAATCCATTTAATTTAATAATTTTTTTACCATTCGAGAATGTGCGGACAGTAATAGTCTCTGGGGTGTTGTCGAGCAATGAAAAGCCACCATAAGTGTCATATTTCTTGTAGAGTAAGCTATCGCCATTTTCATTCATTTTAAAAAAGAATCCGTTGGTGGTTCCATTTTCGTAAATGGTACCCACGACGACAATGTCTCCATTTGATAGTCCTACTACGGCCTGTCCTTTTGGGCCTGCAATTTGGTTGGTGGGCATTGAAATATTAAAATCGTACTCCTTGGACCATACATGGTTACCACTTGCATTTATTTTCGATATAGCAAGATTGGGAAAGTAAGTACTGGTTGGGGAATCCCCGGTTTCAACTAAAGCAATGAATCCCCCATCGGATGCTTTCGTTAGATCTTTTATGTCTCCCAAAGGAAAGGTTAACTCGAAGGGTAGCTCCACCTGCCAGGTCTGCTGCGCTTGCAATGCAAAAGGAAGCGTAAGTATCATCAATAGTATTATCTTTTTCATAAGCTCGTGGATGTTAAGTGGGTTCAGCATGACGCATTCCAGGTGACCTGGGCATGACTAATAATGCTACTGAAGTAAATTAATAAGATAAGACTGTTTTTCATAAGCCCGGCGTTGTTCCCCAAAAAGATACAAAATAGATTTCACATATACAGAGTATCGTTAATTTTATTTTTGTTTACTCCAAAATAACTTACTACATTATCTGCCGGATATGCTTAGGCATTGTGCCAAAATAAATTACTCAACTATTTTGATTAGGCTTTATGGTGTAATTCCAATTTCCATGAAATTCATTTCTGTGTAAATTTACTTTTTTGAGTTCTTCATCACTTATTTTGATGCCAGTTTTATATTCATTTTCATCCAAAGCAGCCTTAATGACTAAACCTGATTTGGTTGTTGTATTTGCAATCAACTGTACTACCGTTTGTCGACTAATCAAAGGCCTGCCTCTCCAATTTTGAGTGATGAAACAAAACATCTTATGCTCAATTTTATTCCATTTACTCGTTCCCGGTGGGAAGTGACAAATCTGTATTGACTTATTGAGTTCATTAGATAGTTTTTGAAGCTCTACTTTCCATAATCGACTACGGCTGCTGTTGCTCCCACCTCCATCAGCTGTAACTAAAATCTCGGAGGTATGATCGTATAAGTCTTTTCCCATTTCATACCACCACGTTCGAATACTGTTCACCGCAAACTGTGCTGTATCACTACTGATACCGACACTTACCCAACCTTTGTTGATGCCCATATCATAGATACCATAGGGTGCTACCTTACCTAATTTTTTATCTTTAAAGTCGTGGACTTTTACTTTTGGTGCCTGCCCTTTCTTATGATATTCTCGGCCTTTATTCTTATAATTGCCTATATTTTCTTTCTTTTTGGTATCAACTGAAATAGCCGCTTTGCCTGATTCAATAAAAGTTGATACCTGGCTATTGATGAATTTAAATTGACTATCCCTATCTGGATGGTTTTCACCCTCCTTTTCCTTGCGGTTCAATTGGAGAGAATAACCCTGTTCCTTCAGTATTCTGCCTACTGTTCTGGACTTAAGATCATAGCCTTTATTGCGTAATTCTTCTGCTAACTTGTAGGTACTCTTTGAAGTCCATCGAAGCGGGATTGTTGGGTCTCCTTTAGTGTGATCCGCTACCAATAACTCCAGTTGTTCCACTAAGTCTGGATAGGCCTGTTGTTTACTCTTTCGGCCTCCTCCTGGTTGACGTATTGCCGATGTGTTACTCTTACCTGATTGTATTTCTACTATTCCTCTTGATATGGTTTTGCGCCTTAGACCTGTTACTCTTGACATTAGACTAATCCCTCCATAGCCTATTGCTTTGGCTTCTGTTGCAGCCCATATTCGTTTGCTGCGTTCATTCAATAATGGTAGAAGGGTCAACCATTTTTCCTTTAGAGTTTTTTCTTGAGAGCTTCTGTATTTCATCATACAAATATACACAATTTGTGTATGTTATTTTAGCACGAACCCTTACGGATTACCGGATGTGCTTACAGATTAAAAATAAGTAAAGGCAGTACTCTTAATGGAGTACTGCCTTTGCTTTGAAATTTCTACAATAATTACCCTAAAAGGGCAACAACTCCACTAAAGCAACTTCTTAATCCGGCTGTATTCCGACCGGTTGGTATCGCGGCCACGGCAGCCCATATCCCGTGCTTTTTTCTCAATATTCTCCACCCGGTTGTTGGGGTTGGGGTGGGTGCTCAAAAACTCCGGTGGGCGGCTACCGCCCTGGCTCTCGATCTTTTTGAAGAAGCCTGCTGCACCGGCGGCATTATAACCCGTAGCGCAGAGGTATTCTACAGATCCGTTGTCGGACTCTGTCTCGTGGCCCCGGCTGAATTTGAGGTTGACCAGCCCCAGGGCGATCTGTTCGAGCAAGCCGGGATCGGCTTTGCCGGTAGCCACTTGCAGTAGTGCCTGCAGGCCGTATATTTTGGTCATCTGGCGGGTGGAGTGGCGGAGGGCGGCGTGGGCGATTTCATGGCCCATCACACCAGCCAGTTGGTCTTCGGTATCGAGGTATTTGATCAGGCCGGTGTACACGTATATGTATCCGCCGGGGGTACAGAAGGCGTTGAGGGTTTTTTCGTCGTCGATGATCTTGACTTCCCAGGCGAATTCGTTGCGGTATTTCACCTTTCCGGTGTTGAGTATTTTCTGGGTGATGCCCCGGATGTAACGATACACTTCCCGGTTGTTCTGTTCGGATAAAATGGGAAACTGCTGGGGGTCGCTTTCGATTTGTTGGCTGACTTGCAGACCCAGGTTGATGTCGTCCTGCACGGAAAAGAGGTTGAGGCCGAGACCTTTGCCCGATTTACAACCAGACCAGGAGAGGAGAAAGGCCATTCCAAAAGCGAAGAATATTTTTTTGCTTAACATCATGATGGTGTTTTTTATGAAATTTGATTGTTTGACTTATCTGGCGAAAATAGGTTTATTCAGTGTATTTATCAGTAGCTGCGATTTTCATCAAAAACTCAGGCCCACTCCCGCCGCCAGGTATTCTGCCACGACGATGTGTGATTTTAAATAAACACCGATATGGCATTTCAACCTCCCCCTGAGCGGCAGGTAGTACCGGCCGATGAGGTTGTTGTAAATGGGAAAGGGTATCAGGTAAAAATCGTTGCTGGCATAGGCGCCCATCAGTATGGTTACCCCCCACCGCCCGAATAAAAACTCGTCGGCCAGGAATAACTGTATCCTGGAAGATCGCCAGTGGGCTTCCTTTTCCGAGTTGAAGGTATATACGTGTTTGCCAAATTCGTAGGCGCTTTTATTGTATTCGTATCCGATGCCACCGATCAGGCGGTTTACCTTTGTGAGGTTGTATGTGACTCCTGCCGAAACGTTGTATACCGGATGGCTGGGGCCGCCGGGGGTGCCTCTTTCGCGAAAAGCGAGTGTCGTCCAGGCGATGGCTCCCCACCGGTGGGCAGGTGGTTTTTTGGGAAGCTCGTGTTGCAAATAATCCGCTTTCGCCACTGGCTTTGGAGTATATTGCAATCCCAGTGCCAGTGCGGGTATGTTCAGGCCGAAATTGGGGAGGTGGCTGCCGCCGTTGGAGTAGTGAATGAAGCTGATGCCGCCGTTGAGTTGCCAGTGGGGAGCTAATTTAATTCGGCTATTGAACTCGAACAAGACGCTGCCATTCCAGTGAGAGCCGATGGCGTTGTTGGTGGGGTTGGTCAGGGGGTTGTAGGGGGTTGTCAGCCAAGCCAGGCCGATCCCAAAGCGGAAGTTGAGCAATAGGCGTTGGCGTTGTAGCGCCACTACGTTGATATTGGGGATGGCTGTAAGGGCTTCGCCCAGTATTTTGGAATCGCCCAAGTCGTGATAAATTAAGGAGAGGCCCATTTGGGGAAACCGCTGAAACTGATGCCAGGCTTTTCGGCCAAAGGTTTGGTATTCCAGGTTGAGTTCGGCAGCATAGGTCAACCCTTCTACGTCGAAAATGATCTTGGGGGTGTGCTTGATGATCCGGCCTATGTGAACGGTTGATTCTACCGACCAGTTTTGGAGGCCCTGTGCTGATAGGCGTGGCGCAGTGATTGCGTACCACCACAGGCAGGACAACAACAGGAATCTCTTTGGGATCGGCAGCGTATTTTTCAAAAAATGGAAAAGGAAATTGGTAAAATCAAGTTCTGCTGCAAAACTATACATTTTACACGACAGTTAATACACCAAAGCCACCGCCCGGGATTCGGACGATGGCTCTGATCTGGATATTCAAAAACCAGTGATCGTACTACATCTTGGCCTTTACCACTTTGGCAGGCGCCGTCTGCTTCACCGTTTTGGCTTTTTTGATTTTACATTGAGAAATATCGCATCCCGGAGGGCATTGGGAGGGGTCGCAATTTTTGGGGTCGCAGTTTTTCGGATCGCAATTGACCTTTTTCATTGCAGTGGCGGTAGCTGTTTTGGAAGCGGTAGCCGTTGCAGTCGTTGTTTTGGTGCAGGCCTTTTTGCTTTTGCAGCAGCTTTTGGTGGCCGGAGTAGCCGTGGCAACAGCCGTTGCGCTGGTTTTGGAGGTGGTTGCTGTTTTTGCTGCTTTTTTTGTGCAGGTGGTTTTAACGCCACAGGTTTTTTTGGCTGTTTTGTTGGTAGTAGCAGCTGTTTTTGCAGTAGTTTTAGCTTTTGAGCAACAGGTGACCTGTTCTTTACAGCAAGGTGGAGTTTGGGCGTTCAGGCTGGTCGCCAAAAAGGAAACGGATAAAAAAATTGCGAATACAAAGCTGAGATTTTTCATGACAGATTATTTTTTTGATTTGAACTAATTTTGTTGACAGTGGCAAAGGTAGGACAACTGACCACAGGAAGCTGTTTTTCAGCTGTTATTGACCTGTTAACGACCTGTTAAGCGGTGGTGCGGCAACCGGGAGACCCCTATTTTTGTAGTGGATTTGCCGTTAAGGTGATTTATAAAAGTAGAGTATGTGACAAACAAGACACGAACCTGCCTGTCTAGCTAGCCAGATAGATCCGGCGGCCAGACGGGGACACAAAGATTCATAGAGAAAATCTCTGTGTGGCTCTGTGTCTTTGAGCCTTTGTGGTTAGAGGCTCCGCTAACCCGCCTGTCGACCGACAGGAATGTCACGCACTCATAAAAATAAAAATTTGAATAAAACAACCATACTCATTGCTGCTTCTGCGCTGGCCCTGGTGGGTCTGGTACTTTTTCAGGTCAGTTGGTACAAACACTCCATCGGGCTGCTGGAAGAGCAGTTCAACTCAACGGTCAATATGGCCATGTGTCTGGCCATTCAAAATGCAGGGCCGGAAGAATCAGCGGAAGTGTCGCCAACTGTGGTCGACTCCAACAGCGTGTTTTACAGTTGCAGCCCCGCCCCACTCAACCTGGCCAAGCTCGACACGGCGCTGGCTCATGCTCTTGCTTTTTACAATATCCCTCTCGACTACGAATTCCGCATTCTGGAGCCCGACGAACAAACCGGCTGTGGCACCGGCCATTGCTGCAGCCTTACCCCTTTTGTGGAAACCAATAAGCAGTCGTTGCAGGTGTTCTTCCCTGGAAAAACACCTTACCTCATGGGAAAGATGAAATACCAGTTGGGAGCATGCCTACTCATCATATTGTTCATCACGGGCGTATTTGTGATGGCCAACTACTTATTTGTTCAGCAAAAGCGCATTGCCCAAAGCAATGTCGACTTTTTCAACAACATGGCCCACGAGTTCAACACCCCCCTGACCAATATCGGGTTGGCCACCAAACTATTTGCCAAAACCGGAACAACCCACCAAAATGAACGTTATCTGAATATCATCAAAAATGAAAGTGGAAAACTCCACCAGCAAGTGGAGCGATTCCTTCAACTGATGAAAATGGAAAACGGCTCCTTTCAACTGCAAATGGAATCCGTCAACCTCAACGAATTATTGCAAAAAGTGATAGAAGATATGCAACTTCAGGTTGCTCAACAAAACGGACACCTCCAACTGCATGCGGACACCAGTGATGTATTCGTGGAGGCCGATCCCTTTCACCTGGGCAACGCCTTCCGCAACCTGATCGACAACGCCATCAAATACGCCATCGACCGGCCCCGGATCGACATATACCTCAAACAGGATCAACACAACGTGAGCATATTGTTTGAAGATGCCGGAACCGGTATTTCCCAAAACGAACAAAAGCACATTTTTAAAAAATTCCACCGCACTCCCAACGGCGACATACACACACAAAAAGGCTTTGGGCTGGGGCTGGCCTACGTCAAATCGATCGTAGAAGCACATCAGGGTGCCATCCGGGTGTTTAGCGAGCTCAACAAGGGCAGCCGCTTCGATTTGCACCTGCCTGTTAAATCTTAGACAGCTTCATAATTATGGACGGCACACCTCATTTGCTATTGGTTGAAGACGACGAAAACCTCGGCTTTCTCCTATCGGAATATTTGCAGTCGGAAGGCTACCAAACCACCCTTTGCAAAAACGGGCATAGCGGCCTGGAGGCCTTCCAACAATCGTCTTACGATCTTTGTATCCTCGACGTGATGATGCCGGAAATGGATGGCTTTACCCTGGCCAACAAGATCAGAAACCTCAACGACGCTGTTCCATTCATTTTCCTCACCGCCCGCAGCCTCAAGACCGATCGCCTCAACGGCTTTGCCATCGGTGCCGAAGACTATGTGACCAAACCTTTCGATGAAGAAGAGCTGTTGTGCCGCATCAAAGTCTGTCTGCGCAGAAACGACAATCCCTCTTCCAATACCGGCCAGCCCACCCAATTCACGATTGGCAATTATGAGTTCGACTACAACCTCCTTGAGCTACGGTACGGGGAAGAGGCCGTTCGCCTTACAGAAAAAGAAAACGAAGTGTTGCGGCTTCTGTGTTTGCACCAAAATCAGGTGCTGCGCCGCGACGATGCAGTCGAACAGATCTACGGGAAGAAAGACTATTTTCTGGGGCGCAGCTTCGATGTGTTTGTATCGCGCTTGCGCAAAATGTTGAAACGCGACCCCCGTGTGGTCATCGAAAATGTGTTTAAAGTGGGGTTTATTCTGAAAGTAGAGGAGTGATACCTGAAAACAGTTTTTGCCCAGCTCTCTATTTGGAAGTTCTATCCCTATTTCAAAAATCCCTTAAACAAGGCCGGCAAAAACACCAAATCGGCCAGCAGCGCCGCCGCAATGGTAAAGGCACACAACCATCCAAATACGCTTACCGAGACCACGCTGCTCCATCCCACAATAAGAAATCCGCAGACCAGAGAAATGGTCGTAGACAGCAGCGCACTGCCGGTGTACTGACAAGACTGGTTGATCGCCGCTTGCGCTGAAACGCCGCTGGTTTTGTATCGCTTATAGTTGTGCAGGAGGTGGATCGTATCGTCCATAGCGATGCCCAACATGATGGGGGCCAACATGGCATTGGAGGCTTCGAGTGGAATACCAAATAACACCGTCACCATAACTGCCAAAAACAAGGGCAGCAGATTGGGTACGATGGCCAGAATACTGGTTTTTAAATCGCCGATGAAAAAGATCAGAATTAAAAAAGCAAGGACAAAGGCAGCAGTAAACGATCGGAACTGTGTCTGCAGAATAAACCGGTTCAATTGGACAAAGAGTGCGGAAAAGCCGTGAATTTCGAGTGTATATCCTTTCGGAAAAACGGCCTCGAAGTCGCGCCGGATATCGGCCAATAATTGTTCCAGCTCTTTGGTTTGCAGCTCTTTGGTGGTGACGGCTATTCCGAGGGAGCGAAAATCGTCGGAAGCCAGGGAGAAAAAAGGATTGGCCTGGCGGAGGGTAGTTGCCAGGGTGGAGTCGAGTGTTATTTTTCGGTTGGAGAGGCGGAAAAGGCGCGGCGCATTTTTTTCCATAAAAGACCGGATATTGACCATCGACACCGGCGTTGCCAACAGAGTGTACCCGTCTAATTTTTTTTGAAAGGCTTCCAACTGGTCTATTGTATTTTTGGTCATGGAGGAGGCCCCGTTGGTGGGCCTGATGTTGAGTTGGAGGCGGGAGCTTCCTTGTATTTTTTCTTCGATTAGTTGCAGGTCCGATTTTGCCTTTCCATTGCCCAGCAGGTTCAATGAATCGGTATTGACTTCGAGGTGAGAAAGCAAATAGAGCCCCGATAAAATCAGCAGGATACACCCGGCGATTAGGTTTTTTCGGTACCTTCCGGTAAAATCGTTGACCGCCTGTAGGAGGGTGTGCAAGGGTATTCGTTTTATTTTAGGCGCCGTTTGTTGAAAAATGGTTGGAGGCAGCCAACTGAACCCGATGGCTGCGATAATGTACACCAGCACAAAGCACAACAATAATCCTACGAAAGTGAAGATCCCCATGGTTTTGAAAGCCGGAAGTGGCGAGAGGTAGAGCGCCAGATATCCAACAATGGTGGTGAGGGTGGTAAAGAAACAAGGCTTCAGACTTTTGTAAAGTGCTTGTTGGATTTGCTTTTCCGGCGGTTGGCTGGGGTGGGCTGCCCGGTGCAAATGATATATGTTGATGATGTGTACCACATCGCTCACACTGTATACCATCAGTATGGTGGGTATGAGCATGGAAATCATGTTGAGCGGGTAGCCGAGGCCGGTGATGAGCCCCATTAAGATTCCAACCGGGACGATCACACATCCCAGGGCAATGGGCAGGTACGCCGGGTGTGGCAATAAAAATAACAACAAAAAAAAGATCACCAGTACGGTTGCTACCGAAAAGAACATGCTTTCGCTGTAAACGGTTTGGTTGTAAGCCTCATTGAGGATGGGTGACCCCGAAAGGTGGTAGTGGTCGAATTGGGATTCGAATATAGTTCTGGCTTTTTCAACGACCTGCTTGCGGATGCCGTCCATTGCTTTCGACGATAACAGTTGGATGTAGAACAGGGCATACTTCCCATCGTCGGGAAGAAGTTTTTGCCGGATGGCGGGCAGATCGTCGAGGATACGACGGCTGGCCTGAAGGCTTCGACCGGCGCGATAGATATTTCTGAAATACCATTTCCGGTTGGAATAGATGGGGTAGGTGGCATTGGCCAGGCTGAAAGTGGCGCGCACATAGGGGAGTGAATCAAACCGTTGATGAAGGGCCAGAAAGGTTTCGACATGATCGCCTGTCAGCGAATCGCCCAGGGGTACCATTGCTACGATGATCTCATCGGAGCCTTCTGTTTCCTGATGTTGGAGGTATCGTTGGTACTGCGGATTGTCGTCTAAAAACCAGATGCTAACGGAATTATCGACCTGTATGTGTTGCAAGGTGTGGAAGAGCGCAAAAGCCGTTGTGATAAATAACATTAATACAACGGAAACCCTGTTGTTCAGTAGGAACGATATGATTGTTGAATAGCCGCTTATGATCGTTTGGTTATTGATTAATTAATTGTCGGTTAATTGTTGGTTGAAGGAGGCATTTGGGGTGCTAAAGAACGAAAAATAGGCGTTTAAGACGTAAATTGAACTACAATTAGGATTTGTCGAAGTTTTGTATTCAAAATAATACAACACCCTTTACAAAAGCCATGAAAACGAATTAGGTGATCTTCCCGGCTTTACCCCGATCATTTTACTTTCGTAACTCCAAACGTCATAGAGCGCTTTAATTCACCCATTGGCTTAAGCAAAATAGAAATAAATTTTTAACTTTTAAACCAAAATATCATGAATGAAAACAATGGCTTTACGCCAAACCAAACAACCGTAGC
>CBDCTQ010000056.1:0-43824 GCA_965222105.1 Saprospiraceae bacterium
CTGACTTTTGTCTGTTTTTTACTGGAACCGGAAAGCTGATACAAGGACTCTTGCTCTTCCGATCTCTAATATTTATCGGCGCAAAAAAACCCAACTCTTCAATTTGCACTGCACCTTTGGCATCCATTTCCCCACTGGTCGTGTGGACGCTTAACTTTCCCACAATTTTTTTTGTCAGAAACGGGCAAAGGATTTTTCTTTGCTCCGACTAGCAACCAAGCCCTTTTTCTTTAAGAAATCGATTAATTGTAGCCGGCCCTGGAAGTTGTTCTGGTTTATAACCATATGCTTCTTCCAACTCTAATAGAATACTGTGCGCTCCCCAACCAGGCCGAGTCTTTTCTGATTTCTTTGACATCTTTCTGACAATTCTGAAGGAAAACTGCTAAGGCTCCCTTTGGCGGGTCGCCCCCATCTTGCTCTGTATCGGATACCTCTTTTTTAAAAGATGGCGCCATTTGCGTACAACACGTAATGTCACGCCTAATGTTCTAGCAATCCAAGGGGCTACTTTTACCTTGTTCCACATGAATTTCAATGGACTTTTTTTCATAAAATGTTAACAGGTGATCCCATGATTTATTTTTTTGGGCAAGTTAACACGACTTAATGATATTTTACTTAACACGACTTAATGATATTCGACAAAAAGTAAAAGAAACCTGGAGGGATAAACTTGCAGAACAACCGGATTTGCGACAACAGGTAATGGCCTATGTCGCTGCAGATGATATGGATCTGAAAAAAAGGATTATCGCAAAAATGCGTTCCCTGAATTGTTCAGAAGACGAAGCACACGATTTTTACCACCAGGGATTTATACAATTAGAAAAAAAGCTGGCGGAAAAAAAATTACAGGGGCGGTGACGTAAAAGGATTTTTCTATACTGTTTGTACGAACTTAAAGTTAAATGACTGGAAAAAGAAAAAACCCGATTTACCTGGAGATCACACATCCAAACTCGACAGACATGATCATTCTACTGAAAGGAATATTATTAAAAATGAACAAAAAGCATTACCTGAAAAAATGGCTATCCGCATTAGAGGAAAAATGCCAAAAGACCTTGCAATTATGGAATGATGGTTTTCTCCATGACAGAAATCGCGGAAAAAGTGGGTTTACAAAAAATGCCAAACAGGCCAGCTTGGCCCGATTCCGATGCATGAAAAGATTAACGGACCCTTATTGAATACCAATTATGGATGAAAACCGATCAATTAAATGAATGATACTAATTACATAGAACGGATTGAAGCATACCTTGAAGGGGAATTTATCCAAACAGGAAATTCAACACTTCGAAGCAGATCTTTTGGACTAACCCCGAACTTTCGGAAGCCATCCAACGTTATAAAATTGCCCGAATGGGAGTTGATTTATTATCCGAAAAAGTCATGCGGTCGAAATTTAGAGATTGGAGAAAAAAAAAGAGACGGATGATGAATCGTCTCCTAAAACAAATGGTGGATCTGATCCTACTGAAAAAAGCAAAGTACCCGCAAAGGTTATCCGAATACCTCTTTTAAGGCGCCTGGCAATGGCAGCCAGTATTGTATTATTAATTGGATTTTGGTGGTTACTTCATCAACAAAAACAATAATTCCAGTAATCCAATTCCAGAATCCTTTCACCCACCCTACAGACGACCAACGTACAAAAGGCACCAAAGATCCCAACTTCAGTGCCGCCTATAGCGCCTATCAACAAAAAAACTACGCTGAAGCCATTGAACTGTTTAAGGCAATCAACCCACCAAGCGATCGGTCCCTTTTTTATCTGGCACAATCCTACTTCAACAATGGTGATTATGTAGCTGCTGCTGAAAACTACAAAAAGATATGGGCCATGAAAGATACTTCCTACAAACAAGAAGCAGAATGGAATCTTTTAATTACCTTGCTTACGATCGACAATAAAAATGAAGAAGCTCTAATGATGCTTTCTCGCGTTGAATCTGATGAGCGACATTCCTTTTATCGGCAGGCTAAGGAATTGAGTAAAAAACTGAAAACGCAACAATAGCGTATTAAAAAAGCGTATAAAAAGAAATGGCTCCGAAAAACTCCGAAGCCATTTTCTCAACCGTCAGTTTAATTTTTAATTATTGATCACACGGGCAACCACACTTATAAACATTTAACATGCTCATCTTGTGCGTTCTTGTGTTGAAACAAAAAGAAATGCGTTGCCCATTGGCAAATGCGCTTCGTAATGTTTCACGGAAATCATTCAAATTGGCAACACGAACACCACTGCCTCCTATGCTATATGCAGTTCCGTCCAGTACCATATAAACGAGTTTCGTGTCCCCTTCGTATCGAGAAGACTTTTGGATACAACCGCTATCTCCCCGCCAAGGTGTAGTTACCAGCACGCCAGATTGTATGGCTTGTAGTTGACTTACACTAAGAGATAATCCGGGGTTAGCAGTCAGCACATCTGTTGCTGAACTTGAGAATGAGAAATTTTGTTCTTTAGCCATAATTTAGGTTTTTTGAGCAAAAGCAAGTCGCTTTTTAAATGAAATAATTAAATAATATCATTTATATGGGTAATGGCAAAAGAATATATTTCATAAAGAGGAAAAAAATTTACCTTCCCTTTTTGCTGGAATGCGGCATCCTTTGCAGAAAACAAAAGACCCAAATACCCACATCACTCTTTCACCTTCCTATACTTCAGTCTATAACCATTCTTTCTTGTCTCTATACATAAGAAAGGCAAGGTCGTCGCCCGAAAATTGAAGGACGAACTGGACAAGGAAAAAGAGAAGGAAGCCGAAAATGAACCTCAGAAAAACGATTTTGTGTGAGGGGGATAACATTAAGAATTGAAAAGTCTGCGACTTCGACGAACGGTGCAAAAGCACGCGAAATATCAACTTTATACAAGCCTTACCCTGGCGCAAAACAAAAATCACATGGAAAACATTTTAGATGAAGTCAAAAAATCCCCATCCTTTACAGACAAAGATATCTTTACAAAAATTTGGACAAGGCCCAGAGAGGTGCTTGGGTTTATTCATGAAAACAAGTACGACAAATACGTTGCAGTTTTACTGTTTTTTGCAGGAATATCGCGAGCCTTCGACCGAGCGGTCATGAGAAACCTCGGAGACAATACTTCCCTACTGGCAATTTTAGGGTTGTGTATCATCATGGGAGGACTACTGGGTTGGATTTACCTATTACATTTACGCAGCTCTAATCAGTTGGACAGGTAAATGGCTTAACGGAACCGGAGATACCTCTTCGATACTACGTGTCTTAGCCTACGCTATGATACCCGCTGTAATCGCCTTAGTCTTACTGATCCCGCAGATAGGAATCTATGGCATAGAGTTATTCAAAACAGATGGAGACATTACCAGCGGTGGGGTTGCTTCCAACATAGTCTTTTACGGCACAACGATACTGGAGTTGATACTCGGAATATTCACCATCGTGTTTAGTGTGGTGGGTATCTCAGAGGTTCAAAAGTTCGGAATTGGCAATGCCATTCTGAATTTATTGTTGCCTGCTTTTCTAATCCTTATTCCTCTTCTCCTTCTTATTTTGATGATTCGGGCATTCTGAGCTTTACTGAGGGGTGGGTTGATTTGTTGAAGGCGGGGCAACGCTTCTTTGGTAGTCGGGTTGCATAAAATGAGCCTTTGCTAGCAGGTCGTCGACCGTCCCGGAGGGCTTCGACCATCGAGATACTGATTATTAGCCATACCTCCCCCACCCTTCGCATTCCCTAATAGTTTTGTCGCAAATCAAATCCAACGCGACAAATTTATCAGTCAATGCGACAAAAAGCCAATCCCTCCTCCCCTTTTGCCCTCATCTTTGCATTGTAATCATTTTTTAAAAAATTAAACTCTATTACAATGAAAAAGACCATCTTATTCGCTTTAGCCATGACCACCCACCTATGTATTTTTGGGCAAACCAACTCCGATAAAAAAGCACTTTACAACATCGTCGACGACATGGCTACCGCCTGGACCAACGCCGATGGCAAGGGCTTTGCCCAACATTTTGCCTCCGAGCACGACTTTTTTGTATGGAACGGCATGTATTTTTCCGGCCTGACAAAGGAGCGCAATGCCGAGTCGCACCAACATATTTTCGACGGCCAGTATAAGGACACCAAACACTACGCTGTGCTGGATAAAATCCGTTTTGTGACCAAGGAGGTCGCCGTTATTTTGGTAATGTCGGCAGTGGTGCCCAAATCGGCTCCGGCCCCCGAGCATCCCCAGGTGCTTTGGTCCGCTACTTTGCTGAAAAAAGAGGGGGCCTGGAAAATCGTCTCCTTCCACAATGCCGATATCGAGGTTTTGGATAATGCCGTGTCGCGGGCCAACTCCCCCATGCCGGTGGAAATCATGTTTAAAAACTGGTATTCGGCCGATTTTATGGCAGAGAATTAGAGAACGTAGCTCAAAGAGGCAACATTCACCGGAAGGCAAAACCCGCCATTCGGTGAATTTTTTCATATAGTAAAGCTCAAAATTAAATTCCCTCTTTTGAATCTTTGAAAAACTTACAAAACGCTCACTATCAATCGCTTATTTGCAAGTTTTATCAAAGATATCGGTAATTTAAATTTCGAGCGAGCCATATTTTGTAATTTTATAAAACAAGTACGGATAAAAGCCATTCTATGATGAAAGCGATCCTAACCTGGTTTCTTTTTTTTACCGCTTTTTGCCTGGAGGCGCAACCTGCCTATTTCATCGATATCGGGTATCCGGTTCATCCGCTTGACGATTATGTCCTGCTGCTCACTGACTCCACTCAAGACTATTCTCCCGATCAGATCCGCCGGGATACAACTCTGCCTTTTCGCCCTTTGCCGGAATACGATCAACCGCTTAAAAACGGGCACCTTTATTGGGCAAAACTGGAATTACGTTCCGAGAACGAAATCAACGACTGGCTGTTGCAGTGGGAGGATACCCTTTACAACGAAACCGCCTGGAAACGAGGCAACGGAAAAATAGACGTCTATGGTTATCTGGACGATAAGCTACTCTTTCACAAAAAAACCGGTGGCGATTACCCGGAAAGAGAAAGGGAAATAAAACCCCGCTGGAATCTAAACAGAGTATGGCTGTCCTTGTCGGCAAATACGCCCCTGCTCTTAGTCATCCGCATGGAAGAAAACAGATTTGGCAGGCCTGCCTTTTTTAATTTGGCTTTGCGCCGACCCGACTATCAACATTATCTGCCTTTATTCAATAGTATTACTTTTTTCAATAAATTTCTTTTTGGCATTGTCTGTATTAGTTTTCTGTATCACCTACTTTTATTTTTGTATTTGCGGCAACGCGTTTTTCTCTGGTTTTCGGTATGGTTGTTTTTTACGCTGATAGCCATTGCTATGGTAGTAGATATTGGATTGTGGAGCGAAACCATTTTGGGAAACTGGCCTGTGGTACGGTTACCACTTTGGTTGTTTTGTGCCAACTCTGTATGGATCACTTTTTGGTTTTTCGGGCGCTCCTTTGTTGGCATAAAAAAGAAATATCCGCGGCTGGACAGATCGATCCTGATACTTTGCTTTTTATTGTTTTTCCAACTGTTTATCAGCCTGTTTTTATTGATTAGTGGCATCACCGATTGGTCGGCGCTCACTATTATGAACCATCATTATGCGCTGCTGAGTTTTCAGACGTTGTTTGGGATGGTCATCGCCATTATTTTAGCGTTCAAAAAAGATGCATTGAGCCGGTATTTTGGAGTGGGCGCTTTCTTTGCTACACTAGCTCCCATGATCGGTGGACTTTGGACACAAGGCATCATCCACTTACCGTTTGATCCCTTCGTATGGGGGATCACTCTTCAGGTTGTCGCCTACTCTTTTGGATTGGTCTACCGACAGCGTCGGCAAGACATCGCCTTCCGGCAAGCACAAAAAGATTTGCTGAAAGCGGAAAAAACAAAAATCGAAATCCAGCGAATCAAAGATCTGGATGAACTTAAGACAAAGTTTTTTGCCAATATAAGCCACGAATTCCGAACGCCTCTATCCTTGATTATGGGGCCACTCAACCAATCTTACAACAATAAGATTTCGAATACCACTGGCAGCTCCAACAATCCAATTACGTTGAGCGAAAAATCCTACAATGTCATCAAAAGAAGTGCAAACCGGTTGCAAAACCTGGTAGATCAACTCCTTGAACTGTCCAGGCTCGAGAGCGGGCATATCCACCTGAATGTCATGGAAGGAAGGCTCGTCGCATTCATTCGATCAGTGGCGTTTTCTTTTGAAAGTTTGGCGGAACGCAAAAACATTCATTTTCGCACTTATTTTCCACCGGAAATAGCAGGAGCGGTTTACGATAAAGACAAACTCGAAAAAATCATAACCAACCTATTGTCAAACGCCTTCAAATACACGCCCGAAGGAGGGGAGATCACCGTGGTCCTTCACACCGATGGCACCCACCTCAGCTTTGAGGTTTCCGACACCGGAGCGGGCATGAGTAAAGAGGAGGTAGAAAAAGTTTTTGAACGGTTTTACCGCGTGGAAGGCACCGAAGCAAAAGGCTCCGGCATCGGCCTTGCCCTTACCAAAGAACTCGTCGAACTCCACAACGGACAAATCAACATCAGCAGCACCGTCGGTAAAGGCACTACTTTTAAAGTTCGGTTACCTTATCGGAAAATAGACTTGCCCGATTCCATCCTGGTGGTTAAACCAACTGCCGAAAACCAGGAGCAACCCCAGATGGAATCACCCACAACAGCAAGACCAAAACAGGAGACAAGTGCCGACCCCGAACTTCCTCTAGTCCTGGTAGTGGAAGATAATGCCGACCTGCGCGAGTTTATCGGGGGAATGCTGAGTGATGCCTACCGCGTGCTGAAAGCAGTCGATGGCCTCCAGAGCGAACGAATGGCTTCTGAGCATATTCCCGACGTCGTCATCAGCGACGTGATGATGCCAGGCCAGGATGGATACGCCCTGTGTCACCGTCTGAAAACCAATAAAAAAACCAGCCATATCCCCGTTATTTTGCTCACTGCCAAAGCCGGTCAATCCAACAAAATGGAGGGCCTTAACCGTGGTGCCGATGCCTATCTTACCAAACCTTTCGATGAAAAAGAATTGCTGATCCGGGTCAAAAACCTCATCGCTGCCCGACAAAAAATATGGGAACAATTTAAAGCCTCCGACCTTGGAATGCTGCCCGATTTGGAAATTCAGTCCGTCGACGATCAGTTCCTCCAGCAGGTCAGCAAAACCATCAAACAAAACATCGACAACGAAGCCTTTTCCGTACAGGACCTCGCCCGCGAAGTGGGGTTTAGCCGCTCACAGCTTCATCGCAAACTCAAAGCGCTCATCGGCAAATCGGCGGTTCAACTGATCATAGAGGTGCGACTTCACCGCGCAAAACTAATGTTGGAAAACAAGGCAGGTACCGTTTCCGAAATCGCCTACTCGGTGGGCTATTCCAATATGTCGCATTTTTCCAGGAGTTTCAAGGAATTGTTCGGGGTGTTGCCCAGTAGGGTGTAGCGGGGTTGGAGAGTTGTAGATATCACAGTGGTACAATGCGGCGAATAGTATATCGAGGTGGCAGGCTTCGACAGATGAGGGAGTTCTTTATCCTACTCATCAGCACCACCTTTTTTGACGCCTATCACATTGGGAATCCCCCAATAGATCGGGTTCTCGTCGTTTTCGTTGAAGTTCGTTTCGTAGCTTCCCATCTTTTTAATCAGGACGGCATTGTGATGCAAATAGAAACTCGCTTCCGGGCCTCCCTCCAGATACATCATCCGTTCAATTTCCAAAGGCATATTCAGCAGCATCCGATTAAAATCATAAACGGAATAAGGAGTACGGGTAAAACAAAATAACACCTCTCCCCTCCTATCCGTGGCAACCGAAACCATACTCCAATATTTTTGCTGCCTGGCCCATACATTCACTTGCTCACAGCTGATCATCCTAATGCCCTGGGCATAACTATTGTACTTATCTTTCCAGTCTTCCCATTTTTCACAACCCAAATCAATAATTTTCACAGCAGGTACCTGACCGGATTTAGGATTAAATGCCAGGATCGATTTGTACTTAGGGGTAAGTTTTCCATTGTTAATATAGCCGTAATTTTTTAAATAACCGGCACTTGTTTTGCCATCTCGCTGGAACATCCCTGAGTTGAATACAGCCAGTAGATGTTCAGCATCAGCCCACTCTTCCGCATTTTTATAAAATTCATTCTTTTCACCAGCGCAATGCAATTGAAGACTAAAATAGTTGGGATCTATTTTTAAAATGGTAATTTCAGAGTCGCCCTCAATGCCTATCATCAAAATAACTTCCACCCCTCACTCCTTCCGCGACAATACCGGCTCCTGCTGTTTGTTTCCTTTGAGTGCGTGACGTACCTGCCTGGCGGCAGCCCAATGTCGTTAAGTTAGGTTTATTTTTATATATAACTAACTGAAAAAATTATGTTCGCGAGATCTCTCTGAGATTGTGCGTTTAATTATTGTAGCCTCTGGCTACATTTTTCAACGAGTTATACATATAAAAAATGCAATCTTAATGACATTGGGCGGCAGCCAGGTTAGCGGAGCTCTTCACCACGGAGACTCCAAGACACAAAGAATCACAAAGAATCACAAAGAATCACAAAGAATCACAAAGAATCACAAAGATTTTCTCTGTGATTCTTTGTGTCTCCGTGCCTTTGTGGTTATAACCCGCAGCGATTCTCGCCTGGCGGCCAGACAGGCCTGTCTACCGCCAGGTAGATTTGTCACGCACTCATTTCCTTTCTATTGATTGAACAATACCCATTTAGGAAGAAAAACCTCTAATTATATAGTTCATTTCTAATTTCAATCAACAACTTCTCGATCTTCTCCAAATTGGGTTCATCCTGCAATTCTGATGTTGCAAATACTTGTTCTACTGATTTCATTTTCTGATTTGCCATCTCAATGAGTTCATCATATTGCCATTCACCATTTCTTATTTTGAGAAGTTCTGCACGATTATTTCGATGTACATATATTTTCCCTTCCGTTAGTATTTCTTTTGCCATATCTAACAATCTAAAAGTGTGCATCATATTCTTTGAGTCATAGTTTTTGCCATGTTGGATGTTGTTTGCATATCTGCTTTCATTTCGTTTATCTACCCAATCCCAATATTCTTTGTAGTCTTTACAATACTTGATAAACCCATCTTGATTAAACTGAAGATGAGTGATCAGTTTGGCATTTTTTGGAATACTACTTAGCAAAACAGTTGTGGCAGTTTCTTTCTTTACAACACCATTGTACCCAAGTTGAGTTGTATCATCATAATAGAGTCCATAAGTGTCTTTGAAGTGTGGCACATTAACTAACCCTATGTTCTCTTGGGTTTTTCCTTGTTCAATAAGCCACTGTTTTAATGGTATTGATCCTTGTTTATTGAGTATATAGCAAAAGTCGATAACCAACTTTTTCTCTTTAGACATTGGGTTGACGATCTTTTTGTTCAATCCTCTTGCCTTTCTTATTTGTGCAAATGCATAGCCACCAAACGTGTCTTTGCATTTCCTGGAAAGAAAATCCTTGGTTTTTACTTTTTCAATTATAGGATGCTTGTACAAGATTTTGTCTGCAGGAGTTTCAAGTAACTCAAGTATGTTTGGATTATTCTTGGTGAGCAGTTCTAAAAATCTACCAATTTCATAGAAGACTATGTCATTACTTTCGTTTGCAACTTGAGGTATATACGTAAAACCATAGAATCTTTCTTTTGGCAAATAGAAAACACCTTTAATATCAGTATCTGAAGTTGGGACATCTAAATTGTATGCTTTACTTCCTGAGATACATTCAAGTAGGATCAAATTGTTATCTCTGAGATATTGTATATCTATATTATTTCTCAATTATGTTCTTAAAGGTTGGGTTGGGTTCAGTTTATCTGAATTCAATTTATTTTCTAAATCTTCAATTTGAGTTGAATTTATCAAGTCAAACTGTTTCGATATAAAATTCGATATCATTGGATCGACTTGTTGTATATAATCTTCGTTGACAGTTTCTTTAATTTTTAAAAGTTATATTATTTCTCATAATGCTTCACAAACTTAGGAATAAACCCACCTTGTGTACAACCTGGAACAGGTATTAATTGATCTCCTGTTTGATCCACGTTAAGGGATTTTATTCCATTGTAGAATTTTGATTTGAATTTTTGTTTGATTTCTTTAACTCTGACCAAAATGTGGTAACCACCTCTGGTTTCAAGAATATCCACACAATCTCTGTTAATAAACTCGTCAAGTTTTCTTGGATCAAAAGGTTTGTAATCTATATCAAAATCAAGAAAAATTTTTCTTCCAACGCTTCTCTGTATACAACTCATTACTTCAGCATGAGGATAATATGATCTTTTCTCATCCCTCAACAATTTTGTTAACTCAATAATACTATCATAAGTGGCTTTTATTAACGATCTTGGATTAGGATTAATGTACAATGCTAAAGACTCCTCTTCTATTTGTTCTCCAAATAAAACATATTCATTCTTCTTTATTTCAAGCTGCTTTATTTTGTTGACCATTCTTTCTTTGTCAGTCAGAAATCTTCTCAATTGCGCTTTATCACTTTTTAGCTTGGAATTTTTTGAATATTTTTTTCTGCTGAAAAGGGTACAATAGTATTTTTCATTGGCTTTCAGGTCAGGAAGCCATCCTATGAATTCAAGTAGTGCTTCTTTGTCCTTAATTATTTCATAGTTCATAGGTTTCTATATTGGATTTCTATTATGGTATATTTCAATTAATTCCGTTTTACTATCAATCCAGAGATTTTCAAGGTATTTCGGGATCAGGCAGGAAAAACAAGCCACTTTAAGTAAAATTCAGTTGTCGCTCCTATGCCGAACCGACGCCGAGCACATTTGAACAGGAAAGGTAACGATTTTTCACCAAATTTAGTCTATTCGGATTCCAAAACCGAACTTGCCCTTGCTGCGAAGAAGGACAACTGTATACAATAGACGTTTGGTTGGCGAACAGGAGTCCGCCCATTTATTTAGCACCCGGCCAGAGAAAAGGAAGATAAAATAACCTGCTGTCGGTAAATGGCCTGGGATTGTATTGTTATAATCAAACTAACCGCACTGAAGATGACGCGATAAAACAGCTTTTTATTATCGCAAAACACCGAATCAGAAGAAGATAGCACCGCCCACACGTCCTTTTCATAGTGCAACCACTCGATTTTTAGGCAGAGCTCCCCCCGATAACGATCAATGTCGAAGATTAAAAATTTTTCGCCCCAGCGACCTGATAGAAGCGATACCTGCCTGACCTTGCCTACCGGCAAGCCATTGTAGAAATTGTTCAGAGTACTACCAAAAAGAGGCTCTCATTTTTCTTCGGACGTCTCGGCAGCTAAGCCTTTGACCGACGAAGAAGCACTCTCCTCCCTTGCCCATATACAGAGTTCGTCGTTGATGTAGTCGATGGAGATAACATTTGCCGAAAGGAAAGGAAATCCGAGCAGCCCGTCCAGATTGATGCCGTAGCCACTGTTGAGGTGCGCCATATCCATAAGTACGAAGGGCATATTGGCGTATTTTTTTTCGTTGATAAACATTTTAGAGAGGGTTGCCAATTCTGCTCCCAGCTTGTTTTTATTGACGCTGCGTACGTTGATGGTCTTGTTTTTTCGGAGTATCTTTTCAGAAAATCGTTTGGAAAGCTGATGGTCCAACACGTTGACTTCCGCACCCGAGTCGATGGCAAATTTTAACTTTTTACTTCCGACTTTGGCCTCTATGACGACGAAGTGTTGCTGCATTTTGAATGGAAGCCTCATCGTTCTTTTGTAGCCTGCGGGGGTTTGTTGACCGTCGAGCAACTGCATCTTTTTGTTGGCATAGTCAATGAACAATTCGTGGTCTTTCAACACCTCGTGGCCAACCATTCCTCTAAACGATTGCTTTTTTACTTCCTCGAGGTGGCTCAGGTCTGCTCCCAGCGTTTGTATCTTTTGTTGCTGGCCATTGGCCATCTGAAATTCGACATTTTTTTTGGTCATAAATACCAGCCCACCATTAACGCCAATGGCAGCCGATACCATGCTGTCCATGTCGATATCCGGCTCGTTCAACATCAGGTCGGGCGATCCCGTATCGAGGATGAAAGTATCGGATTGCCCATTGAGCATGGCCTCGAAAAAGATAAGCCCGCCATTCAAATCAAAAGACAAGAATGCCGGGCTTCCTGAGTGAGGAGGCATACCATTTTCAGTAGTAACAGTCTGTATTAAAGTTGCCGATTGTGGCACAGCCGATTGGGAGATGCCAGTTTGCAGGACTGCCCATACGGCCAGTAACCATAATTGTTTTCTCATAGAATATTTATTTGTACTGGCCTGTCACCCAGTAGTTAGTATGTTCATCTTAAGGGTGGTTTCGGCAAATGACCCACAATCACTTAACGAATTTTCATATATTTTTTAATTATATCAATGACTTTGCCAGAAATAGGCAGGGTGAGAAATTTGATGAAAATTGAGGGGAATTTTCGGGAATCAGCGAAATAATATTTTTTGGATTGGAAGGGGCCCGGTAGTCATACATCCGCCATTTCGGCTTTGTTAACCATCAGTAACGGGTTGTACAAAAAGCAGTTTGAGGAGGCGTTTAAAGGATTACCACTTCAGAATGCGTTTGGAGAGAATTTGATTTTGATAACTCAGAGTAATGAAATAAATGCCGGTGGGCAGATCGGATATATCCAAATCGAGGTGGAGGAGGCCATTATGAAACCCAAGGGCCTCAGAGCGGATCCGTTGCCCGTAGGCGTCGTAGAGATGTAATACGAAGTTGGCCTTAGCGGGGCCTACCAGATCCACGAATACCGGACCCGAGGTCGGGTTGGGAAATATGGCCACTTTGCTGATCACATCGACATCTTCTACGGGGAGAGGGTCGCCCCCGTCGTCTACAAATTCCACGGAACAATCGTTGAGGTCGACGCGGAAGGTCCAGAAATGTTCGCTGTGGCAACTATCCTGACAGTTTTCCCAAGCGTAACGATAAGTCAACTCTGCAATGGTGCCTTCGAGTTGGTACCAAATATCTTTTTCCACTTCTCCGGTGTAGTATTCTTCCTCGGCCATGACGATGCCCGGCACGACGGCCAGTTCGTCCAATAACGGACGGAGGTTCAGTCCGGTTTCCGATTGCATGTTCACCCGGAGGAAATCACCATCCAGCAAATCCAAATGCAGCATTTCCGGTGAACGGGAAAAAAACAGATCAAAGGAATCCACCCACTGGTCTATTGCCAAAAGACCGGTATGGATGTCATGTTCGATCCAGTGGCTCACCCAATCTACGCTGGTATCGGCATACAGGATAAAGCTGTTGGTGGCAGGAGCTCCGAGTGCATGGACGTTGAAAAAGTCGACCACTTCGTCGCGGGCAGACAGACTATAAGCCTGGTGTACCGCCAGTAGTGCTTTGAGAATGGGCAATTTATGCGCTTCTTCAACAGCAATGGCTGCTGTATCCGGGTGTTGATTGTTATGAAGATCGCGGATGGCGAGTTTGGTGGCGTCAAATTCATAAAAAGACTCCAATTCTTCACTGGCTTCGCAGGAGGAGGAAACCGATTGGGCCTGCAACAGCATCAGTGGGCAACACAACAAAAAGAAGATCAGGTTTTTCATAGCCGTCCTGTTTTTTTGAGTGAATCGGTGCGGAAATAGTAAACCACCGACATTTGAAGAGAGGTACGGGTATCCGTCTGGTCGATGAACCGTTGTCCGTTTTTAGACAGATCGGTAAACCCGAAATTATAACGCAGATCGACGCCAAAATTTTCAACTGGATACCAGCCTACTCCAAACAGGGCGGCAATGTTGTGGCGGGCAAGGTAGTGTTCAACGTTATTCGTCCTGGCCGGTTTGGGTTCAAAGAGTTTGTTTTCTCCGGCGTGAAGCAAGCGAGCTAATTCTATGCCCATGTTGACACGGAAGGCCCGGGCAGGATGATAGGTCAACAGCACCGGCACCGACAACCAGGAAGCCCGACCGAGTTGAAGCGGATCGGTTTCAACCACTGCCCCTTCGTTGTAAGGAACGCGTATGACCGTACCCGAAACGCCGTCTTCATCTTCTACCGATTGGTCGAACGACAATTGCGAGGGCGTATTGTTGATTACCGTATTGTTGAATTGGGTGAGAGAGTACATCAATCCCGTTTCTACGCCAAAATACTTACCCAGGTCCACGCCCAACAATACACCTCCGGCGAAACCACCAAAGCCCTTATCGACCTTTTCCAACTGGGCGCCGGCCATCAATCCTACACGCCACCTGACCGGTTGCGCCTTTGCCATCAAGCCGGTTTTCTGCGAAAGCAGGGGGCTCCTTTCCTGAATCGAACGGGTCTCTCCTATCAGTTTTGAATGAGCGCGAGAGGGAAGTGTAATTTTATTGTCATGAAATTTGTTGGCGGACTGGTTAGTTGTTATGTCATTCTGGAGTGGCTGGTCGGAGATAAATGCTATATCTTCAGTTGGCGAGGCAGTTATTTCAACGGACCTATTCTCGATCCCGGTGGCAGCAGCTTTAGTTTGAGCGGCTGTTAAAGGGGTTAGAACAAATGTCGAAGTCTGTTTGATCTTTGCCGTATCATTCTCAGATGAAGGTTCCGGCAATGATTGCACATCCTGTTTGGACGCAAGTCCGCCTCCAATCGTCGAAGGCTGCAATAAAGGATTGACGGGTGCTGGCGCTTCCTCTGTTGAGTAAGATTGACCGATTGGTTGGGTCGGGGTCGTCCGGGCTGGGGTGGTTACAGCTATATGAGGCTGTTGAGAGTCTTGTAGTTGTCGGGCCGCGGTCTTATTGTTAGATGTATGCTCCAGATTGATGAAAATCCCGTACCCAACCATGAAGCACAACAGTAGTACTGCAGCCACCCGCAGGAGAAGGCTGCGCCTGGACTTCGCCGTTGAACCAGCAGCAGAAGTGCTACCGACGGGCAGGTCGCGGTCGAGCAGTTTGCGCATTTCCTCCCAACTTTCGTCGAGAAAAGATTGGTCGAAGTCAGGGTTGTAATTATCCTGCATGGAGCTTGTATTGAGTCGTTTTTAAAAGGTCCTGCAACTGCTTGCGGGCGGTCGACAGGTGCCACTTGGAGGTGCCGATGCTGATGTTGGTCCGCTGGGCAATTTCGATATGCGAAAAACCCTGGATGGCGTACAGCTCAAACACTCTTTTGGTGGCTGGCGGCAGGGTGTTGACCAATTGCATCAGATCGTCGTAATACAAATGATGTAGTGCCTGCGGCGGTGCAGCTCTTTCGTGCTCTTCAAAGACGAGGAGTTGCAGATACTTGTTGTGCTGTTTGAAATATTCCGATAGGCTGTGGTAGACCAGTTTTCGCAGCCAGCCTTCCAGCGATCCCTTGAAGGAAAAGGTATGCATCTTCTTAAAGGCTCTGAGGAATCCGTTGTTGACGATTTCCTGGGCGGCAGCTCGGTCGCGGGTATAACGCATCACCATGCTCATCATAGAGCCGAAATACCGTTTGTAGAGCAATTCCTGGCTGTGCCGGTCGTTGCGCTTACACCCTTCGACGAGGACTTTGTCGGTATTTTTCCCTGTATTTGCCATGAACAGTAATAGCGATGAAATCGTTTGCGCTACTAAAATAGGGAAATTCCGGATTATTGGTACCCCAAACCGGTTTTTTATGCCGGAATAGTGATGTATTTGGCGTAAGCTGGACGGAATTTCTGGACTTCCTTCTATTGTTCAGACGTGTTTGGGGGTGGAAAAGGTTGGGTTGATTTGCTGATGATTGATTTGCTGATGGCTGATTCCGAACTCGTTTTGGGGCAGGCAATCCTGACGGGCCAAGAGGACGAAATACAACGAAACCCTCAATAAGAATCCCACCTCGCCCGTGTCCCTCTAACATCGTAATGGACGTTGTCGGTGCCCGGGTACAAGCCAATTCCGCCTTCGTTTTTTATAATTTTATGCTCAAGCAAATGGAGAATAATGTCCTTATCCGCTTTATTTGCAACGCCATCCTTATTGACATCATCCACGACAATGTCAACTGCTTCTCCCTTTAGGTGTTTGCTTAATTTAGCTCCTCCAATTTTTTCATTATAGCCCGGATGTCGATGGCCATTCACAATCCTGAATCCGTATTTATCATGCCCTTTGTTTTCCAATTCGATGATCAACTCCAATGTCTTGTAAAATATTTTTGGATTGAAAAGGCAATGGTATTTTGAACTTTTATTGAAAATGCACTTCTTATAGAAATCATCTTTGCATATAAATTCTTTCACTCTGAATTTTCCAACAATTCTCTTATTAAAATCTTCTCTGTTGATTTCAAAGTACTTTAAGCCTCTTAACAGCCTCCGATATTTTTTTTCATTTGACTTGGTGTAGTGGAGGTATTTTTCATCCAGCTCTTCATAGTCAATTTCTTTGAACCCACTCAATATGCTATTAATCTCATCTTTAGAGGTAACTGCTTTATTGTCATTTCTCCAGTCGTACCTAATTTCGAACAACTTATCCTTGATCCTCCAATTAAAAAAAACCACGATCAATAACAAGACAATTAAAAAAGCAATATTTATTATCCAATATTTCATCCAACTTCAGTACTTCCCTGCCCGCAAAACCAACTGCCCCCAATACAACAAAACACCCACGGGCATCAACAACGAAACGAAAAACAGCGCCCCATAGTACCCGGGCACAAACCCCATTCTCGCCCACAACAATACCCCTTGCCCAAACAACAATATCTCACTCCCTACAAACCCCGCAATAAATACATACAACCCCGCCGAATAAGTCCTCTCATGCCCCTGATGCTGATAATACATCCCCAACAAAAAAGAAGTCATCACCCCCAGCATCAGCAAATGAATGAACCCGATCACAAAATTTTTAACGGTATAGGAAATGGTCGCCAGATAAGGCACAGCCACCAGGGCCTGGATCACTATTTTTACAAAAAACAACACCCCCGACAAGGTAAGCAAAAACACGCCCCACTTTTGCAATACCTCCAGGATTTGAGCGCGAGCACCCACCACCAACCGAACAAAATAATACAAGGCCGCCAACTGTATGAGCACCCCCAGACTATTGGTAATAAATATCCCCAAATACGGCGTCGACCAGGTAACAGCCAACGCATAGGTCAGCACACAAGACACCATCAACAGATAATAAAACCGCCAAGCCAGCGGCGCATCAAAATAGATGCGGTACATCCGGGTAAACCGGAAAAACAACGCCAGCAGCCCAAACACAAACCACCCATTGAACTGAAAATGCAGAAAAAACTGAATCGTAGCATAATACACCGCCGACCCCCGCAACGGTGAATTCATCAACCCCGCCAATGCCCAGGTCCCCAACGACGACACAAACAAAAACACCAGCGACGTCTTCAAAAACAACACCGCAAAATTCCGCTTCTCCGACCGAACATCCCGAAATACATAATAAATGAACGCATAACTCAAAAACAAATGCATCGTCGAAAACACGATCGACACCAACTTATACCCCTGCACCGGAAAGCTGATCATCATACCCACCACACTCAGTTGCGTCAACCAAAACAGTTGCTTATACACCTTCCTCCGCAACCGAAACAAAAACACAATAAAAATAAACAATCCACTATACAACCAACCCATCATAGCCACATGCGAATGCGCATGCTTGATGTGATTGTAGTCGATCCACTCCGGCAGATCACCCACAAAGGCATACCGCATCAGCGCCCCCAAAAAACCAGCAATAATCAGATGAACAAGAGCCACCCTCATCCACCGATGATGCATGTCAGTAAATATAATTCCTTCTTGTTTTTCCATAATAGCCAACACCCGCCTTAAAACTTAACCACCTTCTAAGAACTCTGGAGAGTCTGACCCCACCTTTGGCAGAGCGGCGACCCCATCAACAATCGGGGAAGCCCAATGCCTCCTCACCCCTCCTTATCATTATTATAAAAAAACTCCAGTATATCCCGAGCCTCCGTCACCGACACGTTCTGATTGGGCATACGTGTAAGGCACTCCTCCAGCAGCTTCTGTGCAGCAGCATCCTTCTCCAACATCACGTCCACGTTCGTAATCATATTCATAATCCACTCTGGTTTGCGTTTGTCTGTAACGCCTTTGAAGCCGGGGCCAACCACCCGTTTATCGGTCAGTTTGTGGCAGGCAGCGCATTTCAGGTCGTAGATAGCCTGCCCTCTTTTGACCATGTCCTGGTCCAGTGGATCGTTCAGGGTCACTGATTTAATCTCCCCTACCCCTTTGCCGTCATCCTCTTTTTCTTCTGTGTTAAAAACGGGTTTGGATGATTTTTTCTCAGATGTCTTATCCGGCTTATCCCCTCCTCCACCGCATGCCCAAATAAGGGCCACTACAAAAATAAACAAGATTGGTCTTTTCATTTTTTTAAAATTTTAAGCGTAAAATTATGTTTATCGATTCGTTCAGCCACTTGAGTGATCGAATCGTTTTGTAAATCATTGAAAAATGCGGTTCTGAAATTGAGGGCCGTCTTGTGAAACGGACAGGGATTCTCTCCCGAGCATTCGCTCAACCCCAGTATGCAATCGTGAAATATGCCGGGTCCGTCGATGGCATAAATCACTTCGATCAGGCTGGACGCTCGGTTTGTTTCGTTCAGGTAAAACCCCCCATGCCGTCCTTTGGAGGAAGAAACCAGTTTCTTCTTCGTAAGTCGTTGTAATATCTTTGCCAGAAAATGCTTGGGTATGTCCAGTGCCTCCGATAGGTCTACCACTCCGAGCTTCGACTCCTCATGGGTATTCACCGCCAGATACATCACCGCCAGGATAGCGTACTTACAGGATTTGCTAAACATAATTTGATTGATTATTCCGGTGGCAACAAAACCGCATCAATCACATGCACATAGCCATTGGAAGCCTTCACCGTACCCACCACCTTGGCATCATTTACGTAAGTGGTGCCATCGCGGACTTCCACCTTCACCTTGTCGCCCGTAGCTTGTCCGATGCCCATTACGCCTTTGATGTTATTGCCGGTGTAACTACCCGGTGCTGCGTGGAAAGTGATGATGTGAGCCAGTTTTTCCTTATTTTCCGGCTTCAGCAAATTGTCAAGGGTGCCTTCCGGCAATTTGTCGAAGGCGGCATTGGTCGGAGCGAATACGGTCAATGGCCCGGCATTGGTCAGCACATCTTGCAGACCAGCCGCTTTCACACCAGCCACTAAGGTACTGTGATCTGGTGAAGCCAACGCAATTTGCAAAATGTTTTTTTCTGACTCTTCATCCACCACTCCCGACTGACCCGTCAGTTTTTTGGTATCTACTCCACCTGTTTCGGCGGAAGCCTTCTGTGGCGCATCAGCCGCTGGAGTACATGCCCACAATAATGCCAGGAAGATTACAGAGATTGAAATAATGGATCGATTCATAATTGTTTATTTTTAACTGATTTTTAATCCCATTTTCCGCAAAGGTAAAATATTTTTCAATAAAAAAAGATAAAAATATCTTTTTATCTTAAAAAGGATTACCTTTGCACCGAAAATCGAATTGTTCTTACAATCAACTTAAAACAACTAACTATGGAAAAAAGGAATCGCCTGAAAATCCAATCGCTTGCAGCACTATTTCTGCTTGCATGTTTCAACCTTCTATTTCTTGGCTGTAATACCAACACCGGTGACAGCTCTTCTTCCGGTTCCGATGGTGGAGCCCTCAGTAGCGATGTCGCCTCCGCAGTGTACGTGCCACCCGGAGAATACGACGAGTTCTACGGATTTTTCTCCGGAGGATTCAGCGGGCAGGTAAGCGTGTATGGCCTGCCCAGCGGCAGATTGCTGAAAGTGATCCCCGTCTTTTCTCAAGATGCTGAAAAAGGTTGGGGATACAACGAAGAAACCAAACCAATGCTCAACACCAGTTACGGTTTTATACCCTGGGACGATGCGCACCACCCCGAGCTTTCCCAAACAAACGGTGAGACCGACGGCCGGTGGCTATTTATCAACGGCAACAACACGCCCCGCGTGGCCCGCATGGATCTCTCCACCTTTGAAACCGTAGAGATCATCGAAATTCCCAACAGTTCCGGGAATCACAGTTCTCCGTTTTGCACTGAAAATACCGAGTACGTCGTAGCGGGTACCCGCTTCAGCGTACCCTACCCACAGAAAGACGTCAACATCGATTCGTACAAAGAAACGTTCAAAGGTATGCTCACCTTTATTAAAGTTGACGATGACGGCCACATGAATATCGCCTTCCAGGTGCTGCTCCCTGCCTTCGACTACGACCTGGCTCACTCCGGCAAAGGCAAATCGCACGGGTGGACTTTCTTCACCACCTACAACACCGAACAAAGTTATACCCTCAAAGAGGTGACCGCTTCTCAAAACGACAAGGATTTCATTGCCGCCATCAATTGGAAAAAGGCCGAGGAATACCTGGCCGCCGGAAAAGCCAAAACGGTACCCGGCAGGCACTTCGTCAACCGTTATGACGAGTCTACGCATATGGCTACTTCCACGGAAGTCAAGACAGTACCTGTACTAACCCCTGAAGATTGTCCGGGACTGGTCTACTTCCTTCCCACGCCCAAATCGCCACATGGCGTCGATGTCGATCCCACCGGCGAATACATCATTGGTAGTGGAAAACTCTCTGCCGACCTGACCGCCCACTCTTTTACCAACATGCTCAAAGCCATCGAAGATAAAGAGTTTGAAACGACCATTGCCGGTGTTCCCGTTTTGAAATACGACAAGGTAGTAGGCGGAGTAGTCAAAAAGCCAGGGCTCGGCCCCTTGCACACCGAATTCGACGGCAAAGGCAATGCCTATACGACCTTTTTCATTTCATCGGAGATCGTAAAATGGAAAGTCGGCACCTGGGAAGTCCTCGACCGGGTTCCCTGCTATTACTCTGTCGGACACCTGATGATTCCCGGAGGCGACTCCAAAAAGCCTCAAGGCAAATACATGGTTGCCCTCAACAAGATCACCAAGGACAGATACCTCCCAACTGGCCCTGAGTTGAACCACTCCGCTCAATTGTACGATATTTCAGGTGATAAGATGAAACTCCTCCTCGATTTTCCAACGATGGGAGAACCCCACTACGCACAAGGTATTTCCGCCGACCGGATCGTACCCAAAAGCAAAAAGTTTTTCCCCATTGAGGAAAACAAACATCCCTACCGCGCACTTGGCGAAAAAGAAACCCGGGTGGAGCGCTCCGGCAATATCGTCCATGTATATATGACCTCGATCAGAAGTCATTTCTCTCCCGACAACATTGAGGGCATCCGCGTTGGCGACGAGGTGTACATCCACCTTACCAATCTCGAACAAGACTTTGACGTGCCGCACGGACTCGCCGTCCAAGGTGCCCGTACCGCTGAATTGCTCGTCATGCCAGGTCAGACCGAGACCATGCTTTGGCGCCCACAACGCGAAGGGGTCTACTCCTTTTACTGTACCGACTTCTGTTCGGCCTTGCATCAGGAAATGCAAGGATACATCCGGGTTTCCCCACGGGGAGCCAACACAGCATTGAAGTGGAGCCTTGGCGAACCCGACGAAGAAAGCTGATTTTGATTGCAGTATGTATAAATGCGAAGCCTAAAAGTTGCCTAAGGATTTGCCTTGGGCAGCTTTTAGCTTCCCTTTGACAATCATTTCCAAACCATTTTATGAAAAAAAGACTGCCCCAGGTGTTGATGGTCATAGCTGGCCTCCTGCTACTGACATTGTTCACCTTGCCCATCTGGCGCGTATCCCTCATCGCTCCGCAATATCCCAGCGGTGTGCATATGTTTATTTACATCAACAAGATAGGGGGAAGCGAACCGGGTACACTGCAAAACATCAACATACTCAATCACTACGTGGGTATGAAGGCCATCGAGCCGGAATCCATTCCGGAGCTTAAATACTTTCCATACATCGTCATTGCATTTGTTGTATTGGCATTGTTGGTGGCGGGTATCAACAACAAGCGCGGTTACCTCCTTTGGACCATTTTTTATGTCCTCGCTCTTTGGTTGGCCATGTATGATTTTTATCTTTGGGAGTATGATTATGGCCACAACCTCGACCCCAATGCCATTATGAAGTTTGAAGGGGAGTCGTTTCAACCTCCTCTTTTTGGTGAAAAAAGGTTGCTCAACTTCACCGCCAAATCTTATCCCCATAATGGAGGATACCTGATGATGCTATCAGCCGTACTGGCAACCCTCGCTACCTATATTGCATATAAAAGAAAACCATGAGTGCTACCAATATCGTTCAACTTCTCTCCGCAATCTTCCTGCTCTTCCTGTTGTCGTGCTCGGTCGAGCCAAAACCCATAGACTACAATGCCGACCAATGCCATGCCTGTAAGATGATGATCTCCGACTCCCGGTTTGGATCCGAACTCGTCACCACCAAAGGCAAAGTGTATATGTACGATGCCATCGAATGCCTGGTGCCCGAAGTGGTAAAAAATGGACAAGACCATTACGCCCTCCTACTCGTTTCGAATTTCAACGTCCCCAACCAACTCATCGACGCTACTACCTCCACCTTTTTAATCAGTAAACAACGACCCAGCCCTATGGGTGGCAACCTCAGCGCCTACGAAACAGAGCAACTTGCCAAAGAAGCATTTAAAAGCACCGGTGGCGAAGTACTGTCCTGGAGTGCATTATTGACCAAATACCAAAAATGACCCAACAATACATACACGTTCTGGTAGTTTTCGGACTCCTGACCAGTTGGAATGCCAACGTATTTGGGAAAATCATAAGAATCTGTCCCGATTGTCCCATCAATACCATTGAGGGGGGGATCGAGGCTGTTGCCAAAACGGATACCTTGATCATCGATGGCGGAACTTACCGGGTAGATAACCTCGTCATTGAAAAACCAATCAGTCTGATCGGCAAAAACGGCGCTACCCTCGTCTCCAAAACCGGCGATGAGATCATAACCATTCTTGCCCACCACGTGACGGTACAAAACTTAGTCTTCAAAGCGGTCACCACCAGCTATTTGAAAGAGCGGTCCGCCATCCGGGTAAAAAAAAGACGCCATTTCCACATCGCCGACAACACCATCATCAATTGCTTCTTCGGCATCTACCTGGAAAACGCCAAAGAAGGCATCGTTCATAACAACATCCTTACGGGAAATGCCACTGAAGAAGCCGCCTCCGGGAATGGCATCCATGCCTGGTATTGCGACAACATCCAAATCACCCACAACCGGGTGGAGGGCCACCGCGATGGCATTTACTTTGAGTTTGTTAATAACAGTTCCATCACCCACAACCTCAGCCACCACAACAAGCGGTACGGTCTCCACTTTATGTTTTCCAACGACGATGAATACCTCGACAACCAATTCCACAACAATGGTGTAGGCGTTGCCGTGATGTTTTCCAGAAGGATCACCATGCAGCGCAACCGGTTTGAATACAACTGGGGAACCGCCTCTTACGGCCTCCTCCTCAAAGAAATTTACGACGGCGACATTTTCAACAACCAATTCGAGCAAAACACCATCGGCATTTTCGTAGAAGGCTCCAACAGGATCCGCTACCAAAACAACAACTTTGTGCAAAACGGATGGGCCATCAAATTTTCAGGAGGCTGCGACGATAATGAGATCACCCTCAACAACTTCATCCACAACTCCCTCGACCTCGTCGTCAACACCAAGCTGACCAATAACCGTTTTCACCACAACTACTGGAGTAATTACTCCGGCTACGACCTCGACAAAGACGGCACTGGCGACATCCCCCACTACCCCGTCAAACTCTTTTCGTTCATCCTCGAACAGGCCCCCGAAGCCATCGTACTAATGCGTAGCCTCTTCGTCGACCTGGTCAACTTCGCAGAAAGGGTAAGCCCCGTCTTCACCCCAAAAGAAGTAAAAGACCAACACCCCCAAATGCAACCACTACACTAAACCCAATCCCTAAAAGCCCTGAGAACCTGTCTCCGCCTTAAGCGGGGCGGCGACAACACCGACATCGCGCAAAACGGGATGCGAACTCACCATACCCCAACCAAACACCAAAACCATGATATCAATAAAACAACTACACAAGCAATTCGGAAAAAACAAAGTCTTAAAAGGCATCGACCTGGAGCTTCATCATCCCGGCATCACCGCCATTCTGGGCCCCAATGGCTCCGGCAAAACCACCCTGATCAAATGCCTCCTGGGCATGGTACGTCCCAACAGTGGCACCCTCACCTTTCAGGGCCAGAGCATCAAAAAACAATACACTTACAGAAACGAAATAGCACATCTACCCCAGATTGCCCGGTTTCCCGAAAACCTCACTCCTGCCGAGTTGATACACATGATCAAAGACCTGCGCCGCGGCCAGACCAATGAAAACTACTTCATCGACCTCTTTGGCCTGCAACCCGAGCTAAACAAAAAAATGCACACCCTCTCCGGTGGCAACCGCCAAAAGATAAACCTACTGCTCGCCCTAATGTACGACACCCCACTCATCATACTCGACGAACCCAGCACCGGCCTCGACCCGCTGGCACTGATCCGCCTCAAAGATCATCTGTTGAAAGAAAGGCAGCGAGGCAAACAAATCCTCATCACCACCCACATAATGAGTCTGGTGGAAGAACTGGCCGACCGCATCATCTTTTTACTGGAAGGAAAGATTTTTTTCAACGGTACAACGGCGGAACTCCTCAACCGCCAACACGAAGACACCCTCGAAAAAGCCATCGCCCGCATTCTAAACCCTCATTTTGAATTGATTAAATCCAACTGAACCCTTGATCAAAATATTCAAATACAGCTTCTACGACATGGTCCGCAACCGGTGGATGTTCATCTACATGGCGTTTTACCTGTTGTTGACCACTGCCCTACTCCTATTGAGCAACGATTTGACGAAAGTCATCATTACCCTCACCAATGTTGTACTCGTACTCACCCCGCTGATCGGTATCCTCTTTGGTACGATGTACTACTACGGCTCCCGCGAATTTGTAGAACTATTGTTGGCTCAGCCGCTTTCGCGGAAATCCATCTTTGCAGGCACCTACCTGGGGTTGGCTACTTCCTTATGTATGAGCATACTAATGGGGATGGGATTGCCAATGTTGTTTTTCGGCATATTGGGCTCAAGTCAGATGGGAATGTTTGCGATGTTGTGTGCGATGGCCATCGTTTTATCGGTCATCTTTTCTCTGTTGGCTTTTCTCATCGCCATTCGGTTCGAAAACAAGATAAAGGGCTTCGGAGTTGCCATTTTTACCTGGTTGTTTTTTGCGATCGTATACGACGGAATATTTTTGCTGCTGCTACTGGTGTTCAAAGATTATCCGTTGGAGAAGCTCACCCTGGGATTGACCTTTTTCAACCCCATTGATCTGTCGCGGATACTTCTTTTGCTCCAACTCGACGTGTCGGCTATGATGGGCTATACCGGCGCAGTGCTCCAGAAGTTTCTGGGCAGCACAGCAGGTTCTGTAAGTATATTGTTGAGTTTGGTGTGCTGGATGGTTCTTCCTTTTTGGGGGATGCTGCGGCTATCAGGCCGGAAGGATTTTTGAGCAGCGCGTAACAATGCACTTATGGGAGTCTGGCGAATAAACCCGCCTGACCGGCCGGATTTCCGACCGTAGGTGGGCAGGTTCGCCGACTACTTTTCGTTGAGGCTCATCGTGATTTTCTTTTCCAGGTCGGCCACAGTGTCCTTAAATATGGTATCGGTATCCAGCAGGTCCTGGACGGCTTTGCAGGAGTAGATCACGGTACTGTGGTCTCTTCCTCCAAAATTTTCGCCGATGGCTTTGAGCGATTTATTGGTGAGGTTCTTGGCCAGGTACATCGACAGTTGGCGGGCAATGACGATGCCTCGTTTGCGCGTTTGGCCCTTGAGCTTTTCTACGGGTACGTTGAGGTGGTCGGCCACCAGGTTTTGGATGAACTCGACGGTGATCTCTTTAGACATTTGGTTGACGAAGTTTTTGATCACCTCCTTGGCCAGGTCGATATCGATGTCGCGACGGTTGATAGACGATTGGGCCACCAGTGAAACGAGTACGCCTTCCAGTTCGCGGATGTTGTTTTTGATATTGTAACACACGAATTCGACAACGTCTTGTGGGAGTTCCAGTCCTTCCTGATTCATTTTAGCTTCCAGGATGGCCATACGGGTTTCGAGGTCGGGCGCATGTATGTCGGCCGACAGGCCCCATTTGAAGCGGGAGATAAGCCGTTCTTCCATTCCGTCGAGGTCTTTGGGAGCGCGGTCGGAAGTGAGGATGATCTGTTTGCCGCTTTGGTGGAGTTGGTTGAAGATGTGGAAGAATATCTCCTGGGTTTTCACCTTGTTGGCGAGGAACTGAATGTCGTCGATGATGAGTACATCTATCAATTGGTAGAAGTTGACAAAGTCGTTGACGGCGTTGTTGCGGATGGAGTCGATGATCTGATTGGTAAATTTTTCGGAAGATACGTAAAGTACCGTTTTGCGGGGTTGATTTTTCAGTACTTCATTACCGATGGCTTGCGCCAAATGCGTTTTACCCAGTCCAACATCACCGAAGATAACCAGGGGATTGAAAGCCGTCCCACCGGGTTTGCCGGCGACGGCCTGACCCGCAGAACGCGCCAGTTTATTGCAATCGCCTTCAATAAAATTGTCGAAGATGTAGTTGGGATTGAGCTGAGGCTCTATCTTTAGTTTTTTAATACCCGGTATGACAAAGGGGTTTTTAATGCTCTCCGAATCGATGCCACCGGGGGCGGACATATCCGATTTTTTTTGCGCTATCGGCCGGGAAGCGACGGCATTTTGAGCTACAAATGTTTTCTGGGCGGTATATTCATTTTCGACGGGTTGCCCTACGAGGATCTGGTAATCCAGCCGACCATCTGCACCCAATTCTTCCCGGATGGTTTTCTTCAACAGGTCGACATAGTGCTCTTCAAGCCACTCATAAAAAAATTTATTGGGTACTTGAATGGTGAGTGCCTCTTTTTCGAGACGCACCGGCTTGATGGGCTCAAACCACGTTTTAAAAGCTTGTTTATTGACACTTCTGCGAATAGTCTGCAGACAACTGTCCCATACAGTAACGCAATCTTTTGGCATTCTTCAGATTCTCTTTATCGACCGCAGACACCCCTCTCGCAAGCCACGGGCGAAATTAACAAAATAGATTAAAGATCAAAGATATGTGCAGTTCTCTAGTAATTCAGACGAGGTAAAGTAGCTGGTGTAGACGTATCAGTTTTCTCGGTTTTACCTCAAACCTTACAGGTAAGATTGGTCAAATCCCCTTCCTGTGGAGGACTACAAAAGTCAGGAAAATTATCAGAACTACAAAATGATTTGCAATGAAAAAATATAATTTTTTTTACTTAAATTATCAAAATCAAAATGTATCATTTTGTTGATGACGTCTTCCCTCATGTAAGCAAAAAAGGGATGTGCCTCACTATCAGATTTTTAGCAATTCAGCTCAAGCAAAACCTACCTTTCCACGTTCGAAAAAAATACCGGGATCAGAGAAATGCCCCAGACCCGGCATTTTTTTTCATAAGTTAAGCGAGTGACAAAATTTTCAGTTCCACGCATCCACCAGTCCAGCCATAAGCGAAATCGTCAACACCCAATAGCCGGTGTTGATCAGCATTAGCTTCCACGAATGACGGTGGTACAACCCCTGCGTAATCAAAATAGGCATGGCAAACAACAAACCGTAAAACAGGCCGTGGAACGATCCATGCCCAAACGTGTGCGTACTGTTAAAAATCAATTCCCCGGCTTCATTTACATCTTTATGCCCTACTTCCAAAAGGACATTTATCACAAATGCCAGAAAAAAGGACAGCACCAGGCTGATCCCCATCACCAGGGGCATGTTGAAGCCCTCTCTGAGCTCTGCTTCTGTCTTGCCCAGTTGGCTCATCCAGGCTTTGCCAAACAAATTTGAATTGTACCATAAAAACCCAACAATGCTGGGTATCAGTGCAGCAACGATAATCGGTAAATAGTTCATTTCCATAAAAGTATGTTTAATTTGTAATAGAAATAAATGCATCAAATGACTACCATAAGATGTTCAGATGGGTATACTCCGATATGCACTGGAATCAACGTGCGCGACTAGTGTAGTGAATTCAGGGATGTGTTAGAATGAAATAAGGGGCGTGATTGCCCGTAAAGGTAAGTGCAATTTTTAAAAAACCAAAAAAGTGGGACAAAAATTAGACATTGCTCAAAATAGTCTCCAAAAATCAGCCCAGCTCTACCAGGGTCACCCCGTCGCCGCCCTCTTTGGCTTCCGGATGCGAGTAGGACTGCACCGCGTCGTATTCCCGCAGCTTTTGAAGTACTGCTTTTCGCAGAATGCCATCTCCTTTGCCGTGAACGATCCGCAATTGACTGGCATTCGACACAATGGCCTTGTCGACAAAAGCCTCCAAAACACGGAGCGCTTCATCGCGCCGAAAGCCCCGGATGTCCAACTTTGATTCAAACTGGGTGGTGCGCTCCAGGGTATTGGTCTGTACTCCTTTGTCGCTTTTGATGTTGAGGGGTTCATTGGCGTGCAGGAGGTCGCGCAAGTGGGCCGTCATTTTCATAAGTCCCATCACGACGATGGCCTTGTTCTTATTGATCGACTCTACCTTGCCGGTAGCCCCTCCTGTACGCAATTTTACAAAATCGCCTACCCTGATCTCCTTTTTTTGGTGAGCCGTCTCGGTGGGTTTGTAGTACACCTCTTCCCGCAGCCCGGAGACATCTTCGGTCAGTTGCTTTCGCTCTTCCTTCACCTTGGCGGCCAGGGCCTTGGCCTTTTCCAGGTTCTTTTCTTCGCGGATTTCGCGAATCAGCTTTTCAAATTCCTTGTTAGTACCGGCAACTTCCTGGAGCGACTGCTCTTTGGCTTCGAGTTTGAGTTTTTTGCGTCTAAACTCCAGGTCGCGGTGCAGATGTTCGTAGTTTTTGATGAGTTTTTCGAGCTTGACCTCCCGTTCTTTCATCTTGGCCAGTTCTGTTTCGAGCTCTTGTTTTTCGCGTTGGAGGTCGATCAACAATTCGTCGACGGCGCGTTCGTTTTTACCGGTTTTATGGCGGGCGTAGTTCAATACCTTTTTGGGCAAACCCGAAGAGGTGGCGATCTCATAAGCATAAGAGCTTCCCGGCTTGCCCACCCGCAGTTCGTAAGTGGGGCGCAGGGAGTCTTTGTCGAATCGCATCGAACCATTGACGATGCCTTTGGTCTTGTAGGCAAACATTTTCAGGTTGGAATAATGGGTCGTCACCACCCCATATACCTTGCGGTGGTTAAACTCTTTCAAAAGCGCCTCCGCGATGGCGCCCCCCGTTTTGGGATCGGTACCGGATCCAAATTCGTCGATCAATAATAAGGTACGTCCGTCGGCATTTTCCAAAAATATACGCATGTTGCGCAGTCGCGAACTGTAGGTACTCAGATCATCTTCAATGGATTGCTGGTCGCCAATATCGGCAAAGAGGCTGTGGAAAATGCCCATCTCTGACTCTTCCTGTACGGGGATCAACATGCCCGACTGAACCATCAGCTGCAGGAGCCCTACCGACTTCATGGTGATCGATTTGCCACCAGCGTTGGGACCGCTCAACATCAGCAGCCGGTTGGCGCCATATAGCTGAAGGTCAAATGGAATGACGGGTTTGTCTGTGCCTTTATTTTTTAGTAGCAACAGCGGGTGGTACCCCTTGAGAATACCGAGGGTGGGCTCGTCTTTCAGCTTGGGTTTTACCGCTTCGATCCGGCGCGCAAAATGGGCCTTAGCTTGCACCACATCGTAATGTACCAGTAGTCGGAGATACTTCCGAAGCGAGTCGGCATGGGGCCGCAACAGGGCGCTGACTTCTTTGAGGATGCGGTAAATCTCCCGCTTTTCCTCATTGTCGAGATCGAATATATCGTTGTTGATCTCGATGATGGGGTCGGGCTCGATAAAAGCCGTTTTTCCGGAGGCTGATTCGTCATGGATAATGCCCCTGATCTTTCGCTTGTGCTCGGCAGGTACACTCAGCACGCGTCGGCCGTTGCGCATGCTTTCAACGCTATCGGTCAGCCAGCCTTTTTTTCTGAATTCGTTGATCAGGGAGCGAAACTTTTTGTCGAGTTCCTGTAGTTTGGAACTACGCACTCTTTTGATGCGCAACAATTCGGGAGAAGCGTCGGGGCGTATCTGACCTTTTTCGTCAACTATTTTGTCGATGGCTTTCGCCAAATTTTTATCGAGCAGCAGGTCTTTTACCGGAAGGTAGAGGGCGCCATACTCCTCCTTGTGGGTTCCGGAAAAAAAGGAAGTGATCCGCGACATGGCCGACAATACATTATAAATGCGTTGCAGGCTTTCCAGTGACAATACATAGTCGACGATTTCGAGATAGGTCAGATCATTGCCAATGTCTTCGTAGGCAGCGATGGGAAAGGATATGTTTTCGTCAAGGAGGGTTTTGTATTCGACGGTTTCCTGCAATCTTCTTTCGATGAGGAAGAGCTCTGTTTCAGGGGCTACGGCCAATACGCGGTCTTTGCCGAGTTCGCCCAGACATTCCTGCCGCACCAGGTCGAGTACCTTGTCAAATTCCAGTTTGGCGAACAGATCTTTTGGTTGTCCTTTCATGCGGGCGCAAGTTGCAAAGAAATTATAAAAGGTTCAAGCCAGCCCGGGCCTTAACCCAAGTTGGTTTTTAGGAGGACAACAACCAGTTGGAATACATATAAATCTTCTCTACCAAGCTACTCTGTACAAACAGCCAGTACATTAGAAGGTGTCGGAATTTGGCAAAACCGCCATATAATGTCTAATTTAGTATTTAAAATTTCTACTTTTATCGATATGATGATAAAATATTGTCTGCTCCTATCTTTTCTCATGGCATTCTATATGGTTGATATTGTGGGGCAACAATCTGCTGTATCCGATTTTGTGAGTTGCGTAGAGTTGAAATATGGCACCGATAATCTCTTGGTGAATGGCAGGCCCTATTTGCCAGTCATACAAAAATCGGATGACCAGCATCCCTATTTTCAATCCGCTGAATGGAAGCCAGGCCTGGTTTACGTTAATGGAAATGCTTACCCGGCCAATAGGCTGAAATACAATTTGAGCACGCATCAACTCATCATAAAACACGAACGACCAAATGGAACCACCCAAAAGGTGATTCTATCTAATTTATTGGTTGACTCCTTTCGCCTTGAAAGACATTTGTTTGTCAACCAATCCTTAATTTTACCTGAAAAAGAGAAGGGCGGTGGCTATCTCGAACTGATTTTTGCAGATCGAATTTCTCTTTACCGACTTCAAAGAAAAGCGTTTACAGCCAGCAACAACAACGGCCAATCAAGTGGGCGGTTTAGCAGTTTAAAAGACGCTTTTTATCTTTTTTTGGAGGATAAGCATTTTAAAATCACGAAAAAACGAGAGTTACTGGCTTGCTTTCCCAAACACAGAGAGGCGATCAATCAATACCTAAAAGACCATTCTCTTCACTGGAAGAAAATCACTAAACCCCAGCTTTCCCAACTTCTTAGATTTTGCAATGACCAGCTTTAGATACATCTTTTTCATTCTTTTTTGCTTCACTCTCTCTTCCGGATTTTGCCAACAAAACAATTGGACAGTAGATGAAATGTACAATGGGTTGGACTGGTCCACTTTCGTAAACAAAATTGAACAAACCTACCCTACCCGAATTTTTTATAATGAGGCAGATGTAACTACCTTTGCCCCCCCACAATTATCGGTTACTATTTCTTTAATCGAATTTCTGCGAAAGCAACTGCCGGATTGCCATGTTGTTTATGATCAGCAGGGGCATATTTTCATCAGTAAAGAAGTAGAAATAGTTACCCAGATTTCAAAAAACATTTACCCTCAGGTCAATACAAAAAAGGACGCCGATCATTCACCGACCAGTACAACCAGCGATTTTGTAGCTGCTCAAATGGAGCACATTGCAAAGGTCATTGTGATTGGTCAAAAGAATGTCGGAAAACCGGAGGCAAAGCTGACAGGTATCGTCAGCAGTATGGTTGAGGAGCTACCGTTGCCGGGAGTCACCATTCTGGTTGAGGAACTCGGGACGGGTATTGCCACCGACGACAATGGCGTTTATGTACTATCTTTAAAAAAGGGAATCTACACACTCGTCTTTAACCACCTCAATCACGTTGAGAAAAAAATAAAAGTCAACATACTTTCGGATGGCAATTACGATGTTCTGCTTGAAAACAATACCGTTTTGATCGAGGAAGTAACCATTACCTCCGATAAATACGATCGTGTACATAGCACGAAAATGGGCTTTGAGCGATTAAAGGTCAAGAGCATCGAAGAAATTCCATTAGTATTGGGCGAAAAAGATATTTTAAAAGTGGCGAACTTATTGCCCGGTGTGCAGACGGTTGGCGAAGGCACGGCAGGGTTCAATGTTAGAGGTAGTCCGGCCGATCAAAACCTTTTCTATATCGACAAAGTACCCGTTTACAACACCTCTCATCTGTTTGGTTTTTTCTCTGCTTTCAATTCGCAGGCCATCAGCGAATTTTCTATATCCAAAAGTAATATCCCGGCAAAATTTGGTGGCAGGCTTGCCTCTATCTTTGATATTACCGCTTTGGAAGGAGACCTTCATCAATACAAATTTCGGGGGGGCGTCAGCCCGGTTACCGGAAATATTTTATTCGAAGGGCCCATCAAAAAAGAAAAGAGCTCTGTTATGATTGGCCTGCGGTCCACCTATTCCAACTGGATATTGAAACGAATAAAAAATGATGATTTCAGTAGAACCCGCGTCAATTTTGCGGATGCCATTGTTAAGTTCTCCCAACATATTTCTGCCAAAAGCAGGATACAGGCTTTTGGTTATTTTAGTTATGATGACATAAAGTTTGCTGGACAAACAAATTTTGATAACAATAATTTGGGAGGTTCTTTGTCGTGGAACCATTTCTTTAAAGAAAACATCAATCTGAATTTGGCTGTTGTCCATAGCCGCATGCAGCTTGGTGTCGAAGATACGGAAATCCCCTTTGAGGCATACCGGCAAAATAGTGAGTTGTTGCACCAGGAAGCACGGATGGACTGGACCTGGCGCATAAACACCCGACATCACCTGGAATTTGGAGCGAATACCATTTTGTATAAAAATGACCGCGGAACCTTCTTGCCTTCTGATGAAAGCAGTACAATTGAACCCGTAATATTTGAACCAGAAAAGGGCCTCGAAACCGGCATTTTCCTAAGTGAGGAATGGAAGCCTTCCGACAAGATTACACTTACCGGAGGACTTCGATACAATCACTACAATTATCTGGGCCCTCAACGGGTTTTCCAATATCAGACCGACCGGCCCATATCTGACGAAACCATAACAGATACTTTACAATTTGAAAAAGGAGACAAGATCAAAACCTACAACAGTCTTGATTATCGGGTTGCCCTCAAATATTCGCCCTTGCCCAACCTCTCCATAAAGACCTCCTACAACACCTTGCATCAATACCTTTTTTTACTGTCCAATACCATCGCCCTGGCACCTACCGACAATTGGAAACTAACCGATTACAATATTGAGCCTATGTCTGCCGAACAAACTTCGCTTGGACTCTATGGCGATTTTGCCAATAAAAAATACAATTGGTCCACAGAAGTCTATTACAAAAAAGTGAACAGGCTGGTGGAGTATCGGGATGGCGCCAACATACTCGTCAATGAATTTCCGGAAAGAGACGTCCTGCAAGGTGACCTGAATGCCTGGGGACTTGAGCTGACCTTCAAAAAAACGAAGGGACGATTCAATGGTTGGGTCAATTACACCTATTCCAGATCCCGGGTACTGGTGAAAGGTGCAGATGAAGGCAGCTCTATTAATTTTGGCAAAAGCTATCCAAGTAATTTCGACAAACCGCATGCAGTCAATGTGGTGGCAAACTACAAGTTTTTCCGCAGGTTCAGCCTTTCTGCCAACATGGTTTACCAGTCTGGCCGACCCATTACCTACCCCACAAACACTTACTCCCAGGGCAATTTTCAACTTATCAATTACAGCGACCGCAACCAGTTCAGAGTACCCCACTATTTTCGAATCGACTTGTCTGCTAAAATCGAAGGCAACCTCAAAAAGGAAAAACTGTTTCACGGCGCCTGGGTTTTCTCCGTTTACAATCTAACAGGACGAAACAATGTCTACAATGTTTATTTTCAATACAACAATAATACACTCAGTGGATATAGAATTTCGATTTTTGCCAAGCCCATCTTTTCCGTGAGCTACCAATTTAAATTTGGAAACTATGACTCCTGACCATTCCATACTCCGCCACAATTATTGGCTAATTATTTTGGGGGTTTACCTATTCTGTTGTACCGCTTGTGAAGAGTATTATCGCCCTGATTTGGAGGGCGTTGAACCCCTGCTGGTCGTTGAAGGCAGTATTACCGATCAGCCGGGCCCTTATATCATTGCGCTGTCTTTTTCTTCGGGTATCTACTCTTCAGAACATCAAACCGTAGAAAATGCTGCTGTAAGAATAATCGAGGAAAGCGGTGAAGAAGAACTCTTAACCGAAACAATACCGGGCAGTTATGCTACCTCCGAAAATGGAATTCGTGGTACTACCGGCAGTAGGTACAAGGTCAGCATTCAGCTGGAGGACGGAAGGCAGTATGAGTCACCGTTCCAGGAACTATTGCCTTCAATTGGGATCGACTCGGTAGAGGCGGCGGTAGAATACCATTTCATTGACCTTGAAAATTCGGATGTTCCGGGGTATCAGTTTTACGTCACTACGGCATTGGCTGAAAACCGTGAAAACTACTTTCTGTGGTCATTGGAATATACTTTCAAATATCGAACAGATTTTACAATAGACTATTTTTATACCGACGGCATCGTACAACCTTATCCCAATCCCTCTGAATTCAGGACTTGTTGGCGAACAGATCCCATCAACGAAATCTATACCTTCAATACCGGGGTGCAATCCCAACCCAAGGTGGAACGCCTGCCAATTAATTTTGCCAGAGCAGACGAGCGCGAACTCGCCATTCGATATAGCTTATTGGTTAAGCAACTTGTCATCAACGAAGAAGCCTACACCTTTTGGAATAACATCCAACGACAAATCGAAGGCCAGGAATCGCTTTATACCGTTCAACCATTCCAATTTCGGGGTAACCTATCCAACATCCATGATCCCGACGAAAAGGTGCTGGGCTTTTTTATGGTCGCCGCACAAAATGAAAAAAGGGTTTTTGTCGATCCGCCCCCTGGGTTAGATACCGACAGAATGTATTGCGACCTTGACTATATGTCTTATGGCTTTCTTGGACTCTTTCCTCCATCATCGTGGCCCATTTACATTTATGAGGATGCCCAGGGAGGGCGGGCATTGGCTTCAGAAAGTTGTTTTGATTGTAGAGAGTTAGGTGGCACGACCACTGAACCCGATTTCTGGGAGGAATAAGAAAGTCTGTTTTGATAATTTAAAAACCACACGACCATTTTACATGAAAGCGGTACTAAAAATAGTTTTCCTGATCCATACACTCTCTTTTTGTATTTTTCAATTGCCTGCTCAGCAACCTTGCGATGATCTGGCCCTTCCACAGGAGCATGTACACTTGCAATTGGACAGGAACCTATGCCTTGCCGGAGAAACCCTGTGGTTTAAAGCATGGTGTTTTTCGGACTTGGATCAGCAATTGAGCAAGGTGCTTTATGTCGAAGTTTTTGATGAAACCAAAAGGGTGATTGTTCAGGAGAAGTTTTTACTGACCGACCATACAACCGACGGGTCTATCCATATTCCGGAAGATGTATCAAGCAGGCATTATTTTTTAAGAGCTTATACTCGCTACATGCGCAACTTTTCCGCAAATTTCTACCACTACCAGCAAATTACCGTTGTCAATCCATCCGTAGAAGGAGGGAGTATATCTTTAAACGATACGGATCCAGACCAGGAAGGTACCCCTGACCAACAATACATCGACGAAACACCCGAAAACCTGCTTGGAATAGAGTTAGAATCAAAAAAATACCGTGCCCGTCAACCAATAGACTTCCGCATTAACAGCCCAAAACCAATTGTAGCCCAACTAGCTGCCGTGGTTCGTTTGCAGGGGTTGGGCAACAGCCTCCCTCGGAATCTGATCCTTCAAAATCCCTGGTTGCTGGCCTCTTGCCGGGAAGATCCGTTTTGCAGACAAAGCTATGGGGAGGAGCGCCCATCCGCTAATTCATCAAATTGGCAGGAACAAAATAAAGCCCTCTCCCTCAATCAGTTGAAATGGCTGCCGGAAACAAGAGGACTTACGATAAGTGGCATGGTGCAAAACGAGGAAAATGAAAAAGTCGTCGGCGCCCTTTCTATGGTTTCAGTTCTTCAAAAAACACCATTATTGTATTTGGGCACCACCGATGAACAGGGTGAGTTTACTATTTGCTTGCATCATCTGGAAGCTCAGAAGGATTTGTTTGTTGGTACCCCTTTCGGGAAAAACGAGGTTCTGATACGCAGTAGTTTTGATTCCAACTTTCCGAATACCACAACCGTTCCGCTAAAGTTCGATTCTACCCTTCACCAACTGATTGAATCTTTACATCTCAATCAGCAACTAGATCGGGTTTACCCAAAACACAAAACCCAGGCAGTCTCTCCAACAGATCAATTAACCCCGGCTTCCGCCAATATTTTCGTACCTGACTATCGCATTGACTTGAACGAATTTATAGAAACGCCGACAATGGCTGAAGTCTTCAACGACCTTATCCCAGGAGTCCGACTTCGAAAAAAGAAAGGAGATGACCATCTCAGCATTTTCAATTCTGACCAACAAAAGCTGTACGACTCACCACTGGTTTTGCTCGACAACGTTCCGATATTCAACATCACAGAGCTACTCAAAATCAACCCCGCCAAAATCGAAGCCATGGAGGTGTTCAACTCCGACTACATCCTCGGCGATTACACCCTCGGAGGCATCCTATCCATCATCAGCAAAACAGATGATTTCGCAGCCTACAATTGGAAGGGACAGGCCTCCTTCATAACATTCAAAGGCTTTGCCCAGTCCCAACCATTTGAACAGGTCGTGGATTTTGACAAAAGCCACTTCCCCGACTTTAGGCCTGTACTTTATTGGCAGCCCAACATACGGTTGAACCATCAAAAAGTCAGCTCAACCCTGTCTTTTTTAGCCCCTGATCGTCCGGGCATTTACGAAATCCTGATTCAGGGATTTACGGAAGAGGGAGAGAACTACTGGGGATTTGTTACCTTCGAGGTGATACCCTGAGGCGAAAAAACGCAGAGGCTTTCCTGTGGAATACCGATTTACAAAATTGATTCTGCTGAAATATTTTGTATGGCGGGTAGCAAAAACCTTCTGTGTTTTGAAAACTTAGAAGGTTTTGAATGGGAGTGATCAAAAATCGGCATCGTCCCTAATGCATTAAAAGTCATTAATCAACTTCGCCTTCATCTGAGCGAATTCTTCTTCCGTGATGACGCCTTTGTCTTTAAGGTCGCCCAGTTCTTTTAGTTTGGTCAATACATCTTTTTCCTCTGGCTCCTCGGCAGTGGGGGGAGGTGCATCGTTGAAGGTGTCGGGTTTGTCATTGTCGCGTACAAATTCGGCAGCGACTTCTTCAACTTCTTCAGCAAATTCCTCAAACTGGTCGGCCGTTTCGTTCTTCAGATCGGTGGCTACTTTTTTACCTTTTTCAAACATCTCGCGGTATTTCTTTTTCAGCCGCTCGGGGTCGAAGTCGAGTACGGTACCCCCGGTTTCAAAATGCAGTTTAAACACTTCTCCCAGCGCATAGGTAGAAGCGCCGGCAAAAATGCTCACCGTCATACCCCCCAGCACACTCCCCACAAAAGGGATCAACTTGATGACACTGCTCGCCCCCAACCGGGCCAGCGTCGAACTGGTAAGAGACGTCACGATGGCTTTGCCCTGCGTCTCTTTGAAATCGACATCGTAGACCTTGCACAACTGACGGATCATATCGAGCTGAAGGGCACTCACGGCAAATATATCGGCAATAAGCACGGGGATCAACCCCGCCCCCATCGACCAAATGACGTGGTTGCGTATGACCGTATCGGCGTGCTTGGAACGTATTTCTTTATTTTTATTGGAATCACTCATGACCGAATTTTTTACTGTTTTGAATACTTGTTTGACAATTTTGCGCTTCTTTATAGGCATAATAAACGTATTTTTACACCAAATATAAACGGCTTTTACATCAAAAATGTTGAATTTATCGACAAATCAGGATGGATTTTCGATGCTTCCGCAAAATTTCAGTAAATCACATTCATGAAAAACAATTCCGCAACCCCTTTCCTCTTCCTGCTGGTAGCCGTCTGCCTTTCGGCAAATTGCAATAGCTCCCAGCCCGCTACATCCAGCCCAACCCACGGGGCTGCAACTGCAAGATCCTGCATCCAAAAAGTCATCGACCAGGACAGCATCCTCGGTAAAAAACGCAACCACGATTGTGAGTCCATCTCCCTTTCGGAAACCATACGATTATATATTAAAGGCATCGATGACATCGATTTTGACAACTGCCCACCCGCCTTTACCCAGGCTTTCCAAAATCATAAAAAAGCCTGGAAAGACATGATACCGGTCACCGACCACCACCCCGACCTGCGCGGTGAAATGCACGACCTTTTTGATATTATAGAATCAGGGGAACAGGCCGACCAATTCAAACCCGCCCTTAAAGCCATCTGGGATACCTGGGCCGATGTGGAGGCGGCTATGAAGGAAAAAGAATAGGTGGCTGTATTTGGATTCAATAATCTGAATTGCTAACAATGGGCGCATCGCTATGCGCTGCTAACAATGGGCGCATTCATACGCGCCTATCAGGCGCATCGCTACGCGCCTACTACCAATAGGCGCATCGCTATGCGCTGCTAACAATGGGGGCTTCGATACGCGACTACCAATGGGCGCATCGCTACGCGCTGCTAGCAATGGACGCATCAATACGCGCCTATCAATGGGGGCTTCGATAGGCTCCGATACCAATAGGGGTATCCCTACGCACTGCTAGCAATGGGCGCATCAATACGCGCCTATCAATGGGGGCTTCGATAGGCTCCGATACCAATAGGGGTATCCCTACGCGCTGCTATTAATGGATACCCGTCTCAGGCTAATGCTGATATGCGCGGCGCATAGCGACGCATCCCTTGATAGACCGATAGATATCGGGGCAATGTTAGCGCGTAGCGACAATTCCATTAAACCAATAATTGAATCGCATCCTCTTGAAAGCACAAACGTCTTTTCTGGTGTAGTTACAACTTACAAAACCGAGTCACCTCCAAAGCATCTCCCACCGATAGCTCTATAAAATAAACTCCCTTTGGCCAACCGGAAACATCCAGCGACAATGCATTACCTGCCAGCCCCCGCCTTTTTAACAATGGTTTTCCAGAAATGTCAAATACAACCAATGAACTAATTTTTCGCTCAGCCCGGACATGTACTACCTCTCCGGCAGGTACGGGATACACCCTAACATCCTCGCCATCAACAGTAGCCTCCACCCATCGCGAATATTCATATGTGCCGTCCAGGTCGATTTGTTTCAACCGGTAATAATTGGCTCCCTTTTGTGGAAACCGATCCTGCCACCGATAGACATTCCTCAGCTCCTGCTTCGTATTTCCCGAAAGGACGGCAATGGTCTCAAAATCGCGCAAATCGGAGCTTCTTTCCAATTCAAAACGATCAAAGTTGATCTCATTTTCAGTAACCCATTCCACCAATACTTCTTCGTTGGCCAGTACATTTGCCGAAAAGGCGATCAGGTCAAGGGGCAATGGAACGTGTTCCCAGACCATTGTCGAAACGGATGTTTCACAATCGTTGTCAATCGTCAGCGTAATAGTGTATGGCCCCTCATCGGGAAAGGTGTGTACGGGGTTTTGTAAATCAGAAGAATTGCCGTCGCCAAACTCCCACTTCCAGTTGTCGGGCAATCCCAAAGAGGCATCGGTAAAGGTGACCTCGAAGTTGAGTCCTTCTTCAAAACTAAAATCGCTGTCTAAAAGGCTGGGCAGGTTATTTTCCATAAGGGACATGGTTTCATTGGCTGCAATGCCGCAAAGTTTTTCCTCAGTACCATCGGCCCACCGTATGCGAAGACTGTCGGCCGATGTGGCGGTGCCGATCCCAAAATGCAATACCGGCGAGTTCATAATGCCATAGCTTTCGCCCGAGCGAACTTCCCGCACCTGCATCCCCCAACTGCCGTATAGCTCGGCCCGGGCCCCTACTGCATGGCCGTTGGGGCCGAGGAGTTCGAATTTTAAAAAGTTGCTCCCGGTGCCATCGTTGATGTATACTTTATCGGGCCGGTTGGCATTGGGATTATTGAACCCGCTTGCAAATCCGGCAAAGACATCGAGGTAGCCATCATTGTCGAGGTCGCCGGTGACAGCTGATTGTATGCCCCATCCCCCTGTTGGAAAAGGATCGGTGACGGCAGAAAATGTCAGGTCATTATTGTTGACAAAGAGCCGGTGCTCTCCGGAGCGGCCGGTCACCAGGAGATCGTTGTAGCCATCATTGTCGAAATCGTCGAAGATGCATTGTATACCCAATCCCAATTCCGTGAGGTCGCTGATCATGCCTGCGGAGGCAGTAATATCCGAAAAGGTACCGTCGCCATTGTTTTCAAACAATTGACTGAGTAGATCGTGATTGATGAGGAAGCAATCCAGGTCGCCGTCGTTGTCGATGTCCGCAAAATCGGAAGCCCACGACTGTGCCTGAGGTTGCAGGCCGGCGGCAGGGGCTACATCCGTGTAGTTATTGTTGCCATCGTTTTGAAACAAGAGGTTGAGCCGACGCCCGTCCAAAGGGTCATTGACACCCAGGCGGCATTTGGCGAGGTACATGTCGAGGTCGCCATCATTGTCGTAGTCGATCCAGATAGAACCGTAATTGCCTGAATTGTCGGAAGGCACCGTGGAGGAGGTATTGATGAGGGAGAGATCGTAGGTGAAGATGCCGGTGCCGTCGTTGGAGAAGGGAGCCGACAAGCCATCGTCATGGCAGGCGAAGTAGTCGATGGTTCCGTTATTGTCTATGTCGGCGAAGTTGGAGCCTTGCAGGAAAACGGAGGGCGAAGAAATGGTGGTCAGGCTGTAGTTGTCGCCGCTGCTGTTGGCGGTGAGTAGTTTGAGGTCGTTGTACGATCCGCCGGTAAAAATATCCGGAAAACCATTGTTATCCACATCCGCGATGCAAAGGCTCCATTGCTTGCCATTGCCCACCGGGCCGTAAATGAATTCCTGAAAGGTAGATCCATCTGACTGCTGATATTCGATCTGCACCGATGTGGCATCATACAGCCGGACGATGTCATCTAACCCATCTCCATTCATATCTGCTATACCCAATGCCACCCCGCTATAAACCGTGGTGTCGGAAAGCAGAGCCGACGTTTGGTTGGTAAAAGAAATTTGGGCCATCATTTGGCCGTAAGCCATCAGGAAAACTAATAGGAGTAGTTGTCCAGTAGTTGTGTTCTTCTTCATAATAATGTTTGTTTGTTTTTTCAAAATTGAGAAGCGGATGGGATGCCTCTTCACTCAATCACAGGCTCACCAACTTCCACCCACTGACCTGCTTTGCGTGCATACACCGTGTTGTCGTACATCGCCTGACAGCTCACCGCCGGCAGGTAATAGCGGCCGGGATAGGCAGCGTTCAGTTGTATGCGGCTGACAAAGGTCTTTCCTTTTCGCAGGTCGAAAAATACGTTTACCCGGTCGTCGCGGATGTCCAGATATCTGGGGGTGGTAGTGGAAGGAGCGCCGTCCATATTGTCCATTCGCGGGTTGTGTATCTCCCAGCCGGCGGGAAAAACCTGTGTGAGGGCCATCTCGCGGTAGGTCGTTTTTTTGTTGCCTGGGTGGGTGACGGACACCTCCGCCACGAAGTCCATTCCCTGTTCGATCAGGCTGGGGTCGAGGGGTTCGCCGTCGGTGGTCATGTAGAAGACCGACATTTTGAGGTGTTCTGCTTTGCTGGTTTCTTTGCCCACAAGTGGCTGGCCGGTGTTGATGAGGCGGGCATAGAGTTGTTTGTTTTCGTTGTTGTGCAGGGTCAATTGGTTGTTTCCATTTTCGTTTAGCGAAAGTTCAATTTGCATAATGGGCATGGAGCAGGATACGTTCTGTCGAGTTGCTCCATTCACCGAATAGGCAAATTCAAAAGCATCCTCTCCCCCGGCATCGCCGCCCACGTGTTTGGCAATAGCCAGGAGGGCGTAAGCCACCGTTTGGGTGCCAAACCAGTCATCGCTGCTCAGTTGTTCGGCAATGGAGCGGGCCGCCGTACTTGCCTTGTCAGCATCGCTCAGCAAGGTCAATGTTTCCAACACCATCGCTTCGTCGCGCAATTGCGATCCAAAGGTACCCGACATTTCCCGGTAGGGATTGAATGTCAAAGAAAGGTTCTTGACCAGCTCCCGCGCCACCTCCGGCTTACCTCCTGCTGCATAGGCTGCCGCCAATCGCCACCGGGCCTCATCGCCCAGGTCTTTTTGCTCGCGCATCCGGTTCATGGCACCCCATTCAGGTGCTTGGGCCAGAGCCAGGGTGTAGAGGCGATAGGCTTGTGTGAGTGCCCACCGGGATGCTCTGTAATAATTGTACCGGCGATTGTTGTTGTAACCATTCGGCGTCCATTCCTTAGCTAATCGTTGCTGGCCCTTTATCCAGCGCGACTTCATATTGACAGGCAGGCTGTATCCCTCTTTTTCTGCCTCCAACATAAAATGACCGGCATAGTTGGTGCCCCAGGCAGAGGCATAGCCATCTCCAGGCCAATAGCCGAAGTTGCCGCTGGCCAGTTGAAAGGTTTTTAGGCGATCCAAAGTGGCCCGAATATTTTGCTGAATTTCTTTTTGTTGCCGGGCGTCCATTTCAATTAGTCTGCCGACGTACAATTGAGGAAAGCCAGCAGAGGTGGTTTGTTCGATGCAGCCATAGGGATATTGCAGGAGGTATTGAAGGCGTTCGCCCAAATTGATGGGTGGAATTTTCGACACTTCCAGAATGGCTTTGTTGGTGCCCCGGGTACCGATGGGCGCAAAATTGAACTTTTCGGAATTACCCTGCTCAACGACTTTATCGTATACGTCGGAGACATAGGGGTTGGGATTGCGCACCTGTATTTCGATTTTTTGCGATGCCGTTTCGCCCGCACCGGAGGCTGTCACCACAAATTGGGCTACTCCGGTCTGTTGCCCTACTTTCAGGTCGAAATAGGCGAGTTGGTCGCCGGTGGAGGTGAACTGCATATTTTGTTTGGTGTCCGACAGCCAGTTGACAAGTCCGGATTGCTCTTCTACTTTTATGCGAACATCTTTCACCTTTTTGTCCATAGCGAAGACGTTGACGGGAAGTTGTAAGACTTCTGTTGGGCCCAGTGTTCGCGGCAGGGTTGCCAGCAGCATCAGCGGTTTGCGCACCGGCGTTGTTTTGTCGAATTTGCCGTATGCGCCATTGCCGCTGGCTACTACCATCGCGCGCACCGACCCCACATAATTGGGGAGGTTTACCGTGTGCCTGGCGCTTTTGCCCGGAGCCAGGTAGAAGGGCCCCAGATGCCGAACCACTGGTTTGAACCGGTTGGCTTTTTTGGCCGCAGCCGGATT
>CBDCTQ010000057.1:0-226615 GCA_965222105.1 Saprospiraceae bacterium
GCGCAGCAAAATGAAAAAAGTGCTACAATACATTGATGCTCCACTGGTTTCTTCCGACATTGTGGGCAATAAGTACTCCTGCATTTTCGACAGCCAACTTACCTTTGCTTCCGGCAATATGATGAAGGTCATCGCCTGGTACGACAATGAAGCCGGCTACGCCGCCCGAATGGCCGACATGGCGCAGATGATCGCTAAAATGCCGGTGTCTAGAAAAAAAGCAAGAGCGGTATTGGTCTGATCCCAGCTGCCCAGCAAACACAACATATGAAAAACATCGACTTTAACAACAAGCGGGTGCTGGTCCGGGTTGACTTTAATGTCCCCCTCAATGAGCAGCACCAGATCACCGACGATACGCGCATCAGAGCAGCATTGCCCACCATCCGATACATCCGTAAAAAGGGCGGAGCCGTCATTTTAATGTCTCACTTAGGACGCCCCGGTAAAAAGCGGTTACCGGACGGCAGCATTGACGTGGAGCGTTTTACCTTGCGTCATTTGGTGTCCTACCTCAACAAGCGGCTACGGACCAAAGTGCAGTTTTGCGAACAAACAGCCGGACCGAAAGCAAAAGCAATGGCCAAGGCATTGAAGCCCGGCGATGTATTATTGTTGGAAAACACCCGATTTCAACCCGAAGAGACAAAAGGTGATGCCGCTTTCGCTAAAAAACTCGCGGCCTCCGGAGATATTTTTATCAATGACGCCTTTGGAACCGCCCACAGAGAACACGCATCAACGGCTACCATTGCACAATTTTTCAAACCCAATAAAAAAGCGTTCGGATTTTTGATGCACGCCGAATTCGAAAACGCCAATAAGGTACTCACCGACCCCGCCCGCCCCCTGACGGCCATCATCGGTGGTGCCAAGGTGTCGGATAAGATACTCCTCCTGGAAAAACTCATCGACTTTGCCGACAACCTCATCATTGGGGGTGCTATGGCGTACACCTTTATCAAGGCCTTGGGCGGAAGAGTGGGCAATTCGTTGGTGGAAGACGATAAAGTTAAACTGGCAGACAAACTATTGAGGAAGGCCCACCGCAAAAAAGTAAAAGTATTGTTGCCCAAAGACTCTACTGTAGCAGATGCCTTTTCGGCGAAAGCCAGGAAGGCCAACAAGTTCAGCAAACGGATCCCCAACGGCTGGATGGGGCTCGACATCGGAGAGGCCGCCCGAAAAGATTTTGCCGGGCTGATCAGTACCTCCGCCACCATTCTTTGGAATGGCCCCATGGGCGTTTTTGAAATGAAACCCTACGCCAAAGGCACCAAAGCCGTAGCAAGGGCCGTAGCCAAAGCCACTTCCAAGGGCGCTTTTTCGCTGGTTGGCGGCGGTGACTCGGTAGCAGCCGTTAATCAAATGGGGCTGGCCGATAAGGTGAGTTATGTGTCGACAGGAGGTGGGGCCATGCTCGAATTTCTGGAAGGAAAAGAATTACCGGGAATAAAAGCCATGTTATCCTAAAATAATTGCCAGACTATTTTTAACTTTACTGTTAGTGGAGTAATTGAAGCCCCTGCATCTCCATTGCTATTGGGACGCTTCGGGAGCCTGCCCCGAATTCGTTTCGGGGTGATCCACTAACGATTGACCCACAAGGCACCTTCACCATACTGACATCCAATATGTGTGGAAGAGCATCATTGACTAAAATAGAAAAAGAATTGCAGGAGCGTTTCCTGGCCAGTTTCGACCCCGATGAGTTGGAACAACACAACCCCCTGCCCAATTACAACATTGCTCCTACGCATATGCATCCGGTGATCACGGGCCTCGACCCCGAACGGATCCGTTTGTTTCGGTGGGGACTGATCCCTTTTTGGGCCAAACGGATTTCGATAGGCAGCAAGCTGATCAATGCACGGATAGAATCGGTCATCAAAAAGCCAGCCTTCCGGCAGGCCATCCAGCAGCGCCGTTGCATTGTACCCTTTGATGGTTTCTACGAATGGCACAAATCGCCTTACGGAAAAATACCGCATTACATCACCGTCAAAAATACCCCTATATTCAGCGTAGCCGGCCTTTGGGAAAAATGGAAATCGCCGGTCGGCAAAAGCATCTACAGCTTTACTTTGATCACCATGCCTGCCAACGACTTCATGTCGAAGCTCCACACCCGGATGCCCGCCATCCTTCTACCCGATCAGGAACGCGAATGGATCAACCCCGATTATACCGGTGAGGAAGCCCTTCAGTTTTTGACGCCCATACCCGACGAAATGCTGGACAGCTATACCATTTCCGACAAGGTCAATAAAGTAGAAAACAACGACCCCTCTATCCTCCAACACAAAGTGTACCTGCATCTCCCGCGTCAGGGGAATTTGTTTGACTAATAACATCGAAGTCACAGACTTCGACAAACGATGTTTCAATTTTTACATTCACCAAAATGAGGTGCTCAACGATGTAAATCCCGCTTTTGCCTTCGGCTTGACATTGAAATGGTAGAAATTGCTTATATTTGTTATGGTAGTTTCCCCAGAATCTTCACTGTTTTACCATTCAAAGCCGTATGCTATGTTAAAGCCTCGTTACTTTCTGACTGCCTTATTGACTACCTCTCTCCTGTTTTTTGCGAAAGCACAAACCCCTTGCTCCGGAGGAACCGCTGCCGGTTATCCATGCAGCAATGTAGACTTTTATTCTTATACTTCTGCTTCTACTCTTGGAGCCAGCAATGGGGAGGGCAATGACATCTGGGGGTGGACGGATCCTAGCAGCGGCATTGAATATGCTTTGGTTGGACTGAACAACGGAACTGCATTCGTAGATATTTCCACCAACCCCAGCAACCCCACATTGGTTGGTAACCTCGATGCTCATAATGGCCTATCTACAAATTGGCGAGATATAAAAGTGGTCAATGATCATGCTTTTATCGGCGCCGATATTGGTAGCCACGGCATGCAAATCTTTAACCTAAGCCACTTAGCCAATGCAAATCCTCCAGATGTCTTTGTGGAAGATGCATGGGTCGCAGTGGGAGGTGGTGACATACATAACATTGAGTCGAATGACCACACCGATTTCATATACCCGGTTGGTGTAAATAATTTATATGGTGGTGGTATCAGCTTTTATGATGTTTCCAACCCGCTCAATCCTGTTGCGAGCGGTGGATATGGTTCCAATAACTATGTTCACGATGCTGTTTGTTTCATCTATCGGGGTCTGGATACTGACCATATTGGCAAAGAAATTTGCGTTACTTTCAATCCCAACTCAGATAAGGGGTATATTATTGATGTGGATGATAAAAATAACCCAATGCAATTGTCCACACTATCCTATCCCAATGGCAATATTTGCCATCAAGGCTGGATCACGGAAGACCATAAATACATTTTGATGGACGACGAGGGAGATGAACCCAGCCAACCCAACACCCGGACTTTTATTTTCGATATTACCGATCTGGACAACCCCTCCTTAAAGTATACCTATGTGGCTTCCACCTCCTGTAAAGACCACGACATGTACGTTAAGGGCCCCTATGTTTACCAGGCTAATTACACAGAAGGATTGCGGATATTAAAAATAGACGACCTGGATAACAATATGCCTACAGAAGCTGGATTTATTGACATTTATCCCTCTGTTAGCGACGCAACTTACAACGGTGCCTGGGGTGTTTATCCCTATTTCAAAAGCGGAAAAATCGTGATTAGCGCTACTTCCCCGGACTCAGTGGCAGGCTTATATATTGTACAACCCAACCTCTCTCACTACGTCCTGGAAGTCCTCGACACCGGTGTCGATTCCGTTTGTCAAAACGAAGTAGCCACCTTCACTTTCGATGCTACGGCCTATTCCGGTTTCTCCATCAACGACAATATTACCATCAGCTCGGTGCCGGGAGCTACTATAACTCTCAGTTCCAACCCGATCAACTCCGCCGGCATTCATACTCTTACCGTCAGCACCACTGCGAATACCCCCGTTGGCAATTACGCCATTACGCTGGAGGGTACACAGACACCTGTCAACCGGGTGAGCGTAGGACTGGTGGTTACCAATGCCATTGGTGGATTGCCAGATGTGCCTCTCGTCAGCCCCTCAGATGGCACCATCGGTGCCCCCGTCGACATCGATTTCGACTGGGATCCCGTGCAGGGAGCTACCCTTTACGACATCGAATTGGCCAACGACGTCAATTTCGATCCCATCATTTTTAGCGCGTACGACCTTCCCATCACTAAGCACACTTTTACAGGGCTACCGACAGCCACCCCCTTTTGGTGGCGCGTCTTCGGTCACGACGGTGCATGTGCAAGCAGCTCTCCTTCAGAAGTCTGGTTCTTTAGCACCGTAGACGATCCCGTGCCGGTAGAACTATTGCATTTTGGCGCCAGCCCCAGAGAAAATGCCATCACACTCGAATGGCAAACGGCCTCTGAGGTCAACTCCGCCGGATTTGAGCTCCAGCGGTCTACCGATGAAGGTCGTATTTTTGAAAAAATCGCCTGGATCGACAGCCAGCAGGGTAATTCCATTGATTTACGTACCTACCAATACACCGATTCGGAGGTGAAGAAGGGCGTCCCTTACTATTACCGGCTGAAACAAATCGACCTGGATGGTCAATTCGAGTTCAGCCCCGTCGTCCATGCCCAATTATCGGAAAAAGCAGCCCTTCACATATGGCCCAACCCGGTGACCGATCAACTTACAGTTCAACTGGATGCACCGACCACCGCCACGACCAATCGAGTTGAGATCGTCGACATTACGGGAAAAACGGTCTGGTCTTCGACTATCGAAAAAGAAGAGCTAACTGCTGGTTATCCACTGACAATCAACGACTTAGAAAAAGGAACCTACATAATCGTTGTAAAAAACGAATTCCAGATAGAGACCAGGCGATTTGTAAAATGGTAATTTTTTTCCTTCCCACCCAACCTTTTGGGGACAGTCGGCTGTCTGATGAATTAGAGACGCCTGTAGTGCGTTTTCATCAACCTGGCTGTTATAATATTCCATATACGACCATAAAGCGTGCAGTAAATCATCCTTAAATTCTCACTGCTACGCTTTATGGTTTTTTTATTCCTTTAGGCTCGCTCGAAAAATAAGTTCCCGCTATCAAAAAAGGAAAGTAATTTTTGAGCTTTACTTACTGGCATCACCTTTCGGAAAACCGTATCTTCACCTCACTATGCCGGGAAACTCCTTCGGACAAATTTTTCGCATCACCACCTTTGGCGAATCGCATGGCAAAGGGTTGGGCGTGGTCATCGACGGCTGTCCGGCAGGACTGGAAATAGACCTGGATCAAATTCAATATCAAATGGATCGGCGTCGGCCAGGCCAATCCAAGATTGTAACCCAACGCCGAGAAAAAGACCGTATAAAAGTGTTGTCGGGAATTTACAAAGGCCGTTCTACAGGCACGCCCATCGGACTGCTACTCACCAACGATGATGCGCACTCACCCGATTACGATCATCTAGAAAATACCTTTCGGCCCTCTCATGCCGATTTCGTATATCAGCAAAAATACGGTTATCGCGACCACCGGGGGGGCGGGCGTTCTTCGGCCAGGGAGACGGCGGCCCGGGTGGCGGCAGGAGCCATCGCCCAGCAGTTGCTCGCTCGCGAGGGCATGGAAGTGCTGGCTTGGGTTAGTCAGGTGGGGTCGGTCGCTTTGGCTAAATATTACGATGAGTTGGAGCTGACTGCCATCGATCAAAATGACGTCAGATGTCCCGACCCGACGACGGCCCAACGCATGATCAACCTGATTCATCGCGTTAAGAAAGAAGGCGACACAGTGGGTGGCGTCGTGACAGGGCTGGTACGTGGTTGTCCGGTGGGATTGGGCGAACCCGTTTTTGACAAATTACATGCCGACCTCGGAAAAGCCATGTTGAGCATTAATGCCTGCAAGGGCTTTGAGTATGGCTCCGGCTTCGGTGGTGTGACCATGAGAGGAAGTAAGCACAACGACGTTTTCACCAAAGAAGAGGGCCGGATCCAAACCACGACCAATCACTCCGGCGGCATCCAGGGAGGTATCTCCAATGGAATGGACATCTACTTCCGGGTGGCTTTCAAACCGGTGGCTACACTGATGCAGAACCAACAGACCGTTGATGCAGCAGGCAACGAGGTAGAATTGGAAGGAAAAGGCCGCCACGATCCCTGTGTGGTGCCACGGGCCGTACCCATTGTGGAGGCGATGGCGGCACTGGTGATGGCAGATCATTTTTTGCGAAACAGGTAAAAATTTAGTAGCGTTCCAAAAATTCCAAATCAAGGCCCAGAGAGCCTGCCCCGCAAATAGCGGGGGCCAACATGTTGGTAAAACTGCCATAATACACAATCACTATAGGGCCAGAGGCCCGGCATGTGATTGGCTGGAATCCGTTCGGTCATAGCAAGCCTTTCCGATAGTTATCAGAAGGGAATATTATCGAATATCTCAAACATGAAAATAGTACATTTATCATTAATCGTTATGGGGGTCTTAGTTGCATCTATAGCAAGCTATGCACAAACGGAAGAGGCTGACTCATTTGAGTTCAAACTCGAACGACTGGGCATCCAATGGGCCCCACCGCTGGAAAACCAGTACCGGGAAGTGTCGCCCCAATCGGATTTTCACGAAAGTGATTTTGCCATACGAAAGAAAAAGGCGATATGGAAATCCGGTTTGTTTTATCGGAGGTGGACAGTACCTTCCAGCCCCATGTGATGGCTACCAGTTTGCTGACCCATCTGGCTTCGAATGAGGAGGAATACGCCGTGTCGGTATTGTCCCTTTCGGAAAAAGAACTGCAGGATCACTACCATGCTGACTGGGGTCTGGAGGTGTATTTCCGACCCAAACGTGGTTTTTCCGACAAATTGCATTGCAAGATGCTGGCCCTATATGCGGCTGATCAGGGAATGGCCTATGTTTTCTTTTTATTCGATGATCCCGATGAAGAGTTGGAACGACAGCAGTACATCTTGCAGTTTGACGACCCTGCCAAGTAAGGATTCAGGCTAAGCATAAAAAACCTAACAATACAATGACGATAAAAATTCAACTGCCTTTTTTCTGGCTGATCTGCCTTTTGCTGACAAGCTGCGGACCCTCCGACCATTCAAAACCAACCAATACTATTATGCAATCCGATTCAAAATCCGATGCCAAAACAATCGACTGGCAAGGCCACCGAGGCGCCCGCGGCCTGCTACCCGAAAACACCATTCCCTCATTCCTTAAAGCCCTGGAATTCCCGGCAGTGACCACTTTGGAGCTCGACCTGGTCGTGTCGAAAGACAGCCTGCTGATCGTTTCGCATGAGCCCTGGATGTCGCACCACATCTGCACCAAGCCCGATGGAAATCCGGTGGTGGAGGAGGAAGCCATGTCGTTGAACATCTACCAAATGACCTACGATGAAATCAAAACTTATGACTGTGGCAGCCGAGGCAACGAACGTTTTCCGGAGCAGCAAGCAATGAATATCCACAAGCCCACCTTCGCGGAAATGGTACGCGGTGTCGAAAAATATTGCCGACAAAATAACCGTAAGCCCCCCATGTACAATGTCGAACTGAAGTCGCACCCGGACGGTTATGATAAAATGTTTCCCCAGCCCGCTGAGTTCACCAAACTGATGCTCAAAGAAATAAAGACGCTGGGGGTTCGCGACCGGGTCAACCTGCAGTCGTTCGACTTCAACGTGCTGAGGGCCATCCGGCAGCAGGACCCTTCTATTTCGATGGCCATGTTGATCGAAAACCAGGAAGGTGTTCATGCCAACCTCGATAAGCTGGGGTTTGTACCTCCGATCTACAGTCCCTATTACCAATTGCTCAGCGAGGAGGTAATCCGGGAAATTCACGACAAGGGGATGCAGGTCATTCCGTGGACGGTCAACGACCCTGCCGAGATGCAAAAACTCATCGATTGGGGGGTGGATGGTATCATCACAGACTACCCGAACCGCATTCCAAAATGACGGGAATCCTGCTATTCGTTTTTATTGTGCTCGGGTTATACTTGTTGGCACAAGTGATCCCCAAAGGCAATATTTTGCAGGAATTGGGACAGATACCGACTTACCTGATCAACGTCCGGCGGATATCGCTGGCCGATATGGAAGCGACCAAATATCGATTTGGGCCGCATTGGCGGCAATACCTGATCCTGTATCAACCTACCGACCGCTCCAATCAAAAAAATCACCTCATTCTGTATTACCACGGCGGTGCCTGGGCCTTCGGCAGTCCGGAGCAATTTGCGGCCAATGCTCGTTTTTTCACAGGGTTGGGTTATACCGTGGTTATGCCTTCTTATCGGCGGTTGCCGCTTTTTGGGTATAAAGCCATTCGGGAAGACAGTTTATTGGCCTTGGAAAAAACCGTAGCATTGATGCGCGAAAAGGGTTGGAAGGACAAAAAGATCATTCTGGGAGGATTATCGGCAGGAGGGAATGTAGCAGCTTTGTTACAGTATGACCGGGAAGGCCTTCTCGGGTTCCAAATTCCAAAAGAAATTTTTGGCGGCATTATGCTACACGCTTCCCCTCTCGACTTGAAGGCCATGCTTTTCACCCCAGTATTGTGGGCATATGCGGGAATGCCACACAGCTCTCGTTTTGCGAAAGCAAGCCCCATCACCCATCTGGGCGAAGAGGAAAATACGCCGGTGCTGCTTATCCACGGCACCAAAGATGGGTTGGTCAATTACCGGTCTTCCGTCAATTTTGTGAAGCGGCTGAAGCTGGTTCAATCAACCGGTATTCGCTTTCACACCTTAGAGAATGGCACCCATCTTGATGCGGGTCGGTGGGTTTTTGAAACCAACAATGTTTCGGCTCGATTGATAAAGCAATGGCTATTGGAATTAGAAAATTAGTATTTGCCAAATACCAGTCAATTTTCATTTTCATTTTTTGCGAAAGCAGCATTTTCCCACTCTTACAGAATCATGGGGATAAGAAGAACATTTCCATAAACCCATAAAAGAAAATCGAACATGTTGACTAAAACAAACAAGTACCAGCTTACCCTTCTGATCCATTTATTTTGTTGGAGTATTGTTATGGCACAGAATGTCCCCTCCATCAGCGGGCCTACCGAGCTGTGCGAAGGCGAATGCGGCACCTACACCTTCAATATAGATGGGGTGCCGGCGGGTCCCGGCGATTACACCTGGGACGATGGCCAGGGAGGCACTTATACCTCCATGTTTTCTCAACAAACCCTGTGCTTTTCTTTCCCTGGTGTTTTCACGGTTTTTGCCAATAGTGCTTTGGATTCGCTGTCTGTAAGTCTGGACGTATTCGTCAATGAAGGCTTTTTGCCCGACATCGTGTCCAATGCTAATTGCCCGGATAATACCGAAATTTCACCTTGCGAAAAGGTCTGCTCCAATGCCACGGTTACCTATACAGTGCCTTTTTCACAAGGCCTGGACCTGGAATGGGACGTACAGGGGGCGGAAAGTTACGAGATAAATGGTGAAAGTTGTACCGTAGTTTGGGGCAATCCCGGATCGGGCTACATTTCTGTATTTTCATTCTCCACTACCAATCCCGGCATGGCACTCAACTGTGCCTCTTCTCCTGCTATGAACGGAGAGGATAATGGCGGGTGTTGGGTAGAGGTATCCGGCGGCTCCCCACCCTACTCCTACAATTGGGCCAACGGCACCACCGGACAAAATACCTCCAACTTACCTCCTGGGGTGTATTGTGTAACAGTAACGGACTCTTTCGGAGACGTTGCCACCTGCTGTGTAGAAGTGGAAGAAGCGGATTGCCCCAATGGTGTTCCGGTAGAAATGGTTTCGAATATAAACTCCCCTTCCGATTGCAATGCCTGCAATGGAAGTATCGACCTGACCGTTACTGGAGGAGTTCCACCGTTTACGTATCTGTGGAGCAATGGAGTTACCGTGCAAAACCCAACTGATCTATGTGCCGGCATCTACTCCGTGACCATTGTGGATGCCATCGACTGTGTCCTTACTGCCAACTTCTCGATGTCCTGCTCTTCTTCCCCCAGCTTCTGCACCAGCCAGACCGATTTATGTATCGACATCATAGAAGACCCGGAAGCCATTATCACCTCCGACCCGCCGGCCGATATCAGCGGCGTAATCGAGATATGTGAAGGGCAAACCGTGTATTTTGGCAATGAAAGTACCCAGGCAGAGTCGTACGAATGGTCTTCCGGAAATGGATTGTTATCAAGCTCACAAGACGCCGCTTTTACTTATAATAATGGTGGTACCTACGAGGTCAGGCTGGTCGCCAAAAACGAATGTCTGTGCAGTGACACCACCTATGTGACCGTAATCGTAGAAGATGCTGCCGGCCCCGATATCGACTGCGTGGGAACGGTCTGCGAAGGCGAAACGGTTTCGTACACAGCCAATGCCGCCGGATGCAGCAGCTATAACTGGACGGTCAGCCCTAATGGGCAGGTGGTGGACGGCGGCACAACCAGCGACGACTTTGTAACGGTCTACTGGGATGTCGGCCCGGAAGGCACCATTGAGTTGGATGTCAATAATTGCGGAACGGCTTTTTGCCAGATGGCAACCATCGAAAAAGTGCCCATCATTTCGGATGCCGCCGAGATAAAAGGTCCGGAAAAGGTATGCCGGGGCGATGTGGCCGTCTATTCCATCACCCATTGGGGTGGAACCGAATACAACTGGACGGTGTCAAACTACGGTACCATAAAATCGGGACAAAACAGCCATGAGATCGTCGTCAAATGGGATGTCGATTTTATTCCACCCAACCAACAATGGGTGGCTGTTGACTACGAAAACTGCTATCTGGATTGTGCCGGTTCTGACGACCAAAATGTGGACATCGTGCCTGAGTTCTACCTTTCCGGCCCCATAGAAGCATGCGAAGGATCGACTAGCCAATATCAATCTCTAAACGCCATCACCAACAACCCGATTTTCAGCAATTGGACGGCAACTGCTCCGGATGGAACCATCATTTGGACCTCTCCGGGAGCCATTGCTACCGCCAATATCGACTGGCCAACAACCCCCGGACTGTATCGGTTGGATGCCGTGCCGGATGTCCCGTCAGACTATTGCTTCGACCTTTCCACCCTGTTTGTCAAAGTGGTGGCCGGGCCTCCCCCACCCATGGGAATTGATGGGCTTGATTTGATCTGTCCGGGCGAACCCTACAATTATTCCGTCGTTTCCACCCAGCCCAACAATGGTTTTCAATGGGAGATCAATGATGGTGGCAACATGAGTACCGTGGAGGGGCCCAGCATCAATGTGGTTTGGGGCAACCAACCGCCTTACGAGCTCTCCGTTGTGGAAATAAGTACAGAAGGGCTACCCTGCGTGTCTGCTCCCACCCACTTTTCAGCAAATGCAATTGTATTGTTGGAAGCTACGGGCACCAACGATCATTGCGCGGAAGAAACCGGGCAGTACAGCGCCACCTATTACGAAGGTGTTGACTATCAGTGGAGCATCATCCCGGCCGATGCGGGCACGGTGTTGGAAGGTCAGCATACGGAAGTAGTGGACATCCTGTGGCATACCGCCGGAAATGCCACCGTTCAGGTAGATATGTGTGCCCTGTCGGCTGGTTTTCCGGTGGCAGTGCATGGTTTGCCCGAGCCGGTGGTCGATCATCCGGTGGGATTATGTGCCGGAGAAATGGCCACCATATCAACGACAATGCCCTTTGCCAATTACATCTGGAAAAATGATAATGGAGGGGTTGTTTCCTCAAATGCTGTACCCAATTTGCCGCCCGGCAATTACGAAGTAGAGGTGGTGGACGATAATGGCTGCGAGGGCAATGCTACGTTTTTCATTGAGTCGTATCCCCTTCCGGAAGTTACGATCTCCTCGCCTGATAATACCGCTTTTTGCAATGGATTTCCAGAGCCTACCATTTATGCACTCAATACCGAAGATGGTTATTCCTATCAATGGTACCGCGATAACGTGCCGGTGGGTACCAATGCGGTGTCATTGACAACAGGGATTTACGGCACCTATCATCTGGTGGTGACGGATGGGAATGGCTGTACCAATACCTCCAATAGTTTGCCGCTGGTGCCTTATTGCGGGCCGATCACAACAGGCGGGAGTGGCACTTGCACAGGAGGTACTTGTACCCTGCCCACCACCTGCCCGGCAGGAACGGTTAATTTTGGCATCAATGCCACCCCGGATTGTAGTAGTAGTCAATACATCAATACGACGGTCAATTTGATATCGGGTTCTTGTTCCTGGGATTTTGGTGATCCGGCAAGTGGCGCTTCCAATTTTTCAACCGATGATAACCCACAGCATAGTTTTTCACGAGCTGGTTTCTACGTAGTGCTCCTGCAGGCCAATACTTTTGCGGAAAGCGATTGTTGGTTTGCCCGAATAGATACGGTGCCCATTGTCGCCAACTTCGATGTAGTAACGGCCTGCGCCGGAGCGCCCACACAGTTTTTGGATTTGACCACGTTTTTGCCTGCCCCCTATGCCGAGGTAACCAGTTATGACTGGGATTTTGGCGACCCCGGCAGCGGCCCCAACAATAGTTCCACAGATGCAGAGCCTGATCATGTTTATGCCGTTTCCGGAAATTATACCGTGACGCTGACTGCCACTAATCAGGATGGATGTACTTCGTCAGTTACTAAAACCATTGAAGTATACGCTCCTCCGGTTATCAGCTTCCCCCAACCAGCACTCACCTGTGAAGGTACCCCCCTGGAATTTTCGGCGGTGTTGTCAACTGACGTGGTGGATATGGAATGGGATTTTGGCGACCCAGCCAGTGGAGAGGCCAACACGGCCGTTTCCGAAAATACCTTTCATGAATTTGTAGTGCCCGGAAATTACCTGGTCACCCTAACCGCCTGGAATGTGTACGGTTGTGAAACTATTTACAACAATACCGTTACAATTGATCCAAATCCATTGAATGGTGGCATCAATTACACGACGCCTATTTGCGAAGGCGTTCAGACGACCCTGGCAGCTCCACCCGGTGGCATCAGCTGGGAGTGGAGCACGGGAGCAACATCCGAAAGCATTCAAACTTCAGAAGCTGGGGTATATACCGTTACCATTGTGGATGTAATGGGTTGCCAGTACATTCCGCCAGCCGCTGCACTCGACATCATACCCGCGCCCGATGGAAGTATTATGGCTACAGAATACAATGAGTTTGGTCAACCGCTGAGTAATTTCTTCGATGGGTATTCGGCTTGTGAGGGGGAGGATGTATTTTTGCAAATTCTCGCTGCGGGCCCCTATTCCTATCAATGGTCGAGTGGTCAATTTGGCAATCAGCTTTCCTTTGACGGTGAACACCTGGCACAGCTTTCTGAAGGCAGTCACGACTTCACGGTTACCATTACCGATAATAGTTCGGGGTGTACCAGTGTGATCGGCCCCTATACGGTGGATATCCATCCGCTTCCGTCCAACATTGTAATTACGGCAAGCCCGTTCCCCGTTTGCGAACCAGCGGAAACAACGTTATCCGTGCTTAACCCCGATGCCAATTACACGTATTTTTGGAGCAACGGCGTGGTAGGTACTACTTTGACCACCAGCCTTGCCGACGAATACTACGTGATGGCGGTCAGTCCCAATGGCTGTGAGGGCCAAAGCAATACATTGGACATTTATCCTGCACCGGATATTTCGCTGGTGCCGGATGGTTGTCATGAACGATGCAACCCGGATACCATTTGCCTGCCCCCCATTCCGGGTGTGGTGAGTTATCAATGGCATTTGGATGGCAATCCGATTTCAGGCCCTGCTGGCTCGGTGGCCAATTACGTGGCAGTAGAATCCGGTATGTATCAAGTGTTGTTGACTGATAACAATGGTTGCACGGCCCTATCGGAGGGATTGACTTTGAACCTTTTGCCGTTGGATACAAGTAGCGTGTCTTTGGATGCCTGTACCGGCGAAATGGTTGATTATGAAGGAAACATGCTGGCACCCGGTTCGGTGACGGACTTCGTACATACCAATCAACATGGATGTGATTCGACCATAACGGTGACAGTGGTGGAACGTCCATTGTACAACGAAGTGGTCAACCTTTCGGGCTGTGAAGGGTCGGTTGTAAGTTACAACGGGATAGATTATCCGGTTGGCATGCAGGTGCAGTTGGATATGGTCAGTCAATATGGCTGCGACTCGATCGTCAACCTGGTTATTGAGGAATTGGCTGTCGATACCACTGCCCTTCCATTGAGTGCTTGCGAGGGTGGCGTGGTTGAGTACGCCGGTTTTGAATTGGCTCCTGGCGAAACACAGGCCATCACCCTAACCAGCAGTCAGGATTGCGATTCGGTGGTAATTGCCACGGTTAGTGTTTATCCCGATTTCAGTTTTGATACGCAGGTGAGCGATGCCATTTGCTGGAATGCGAATGATGGGCACATAGTTGTCGAAAATATTGTAGATGGTACGGCCCCTTTCTTGTTTTCGCTCGACGACGATACTTACCAAACCGCTGACAGCTTGACGGATTTGAATGGAGGTCAATATACCGTTTACGTACAGGATGATAATGGCTGTGTGAAGGAAACGACGGTGGATATTGGTTTGGTTGAACCGATTGCTATGCTGTTGGAGGAGGTGGTTTTGGAGTGTGGTCAGGACAGTGTGACCATTGCCCCTATATTGACCAACAATTTTGCTGACCAGGTGGAATGGTTGTGGCAGGATGGTAGCACCGGCAGAGAGTTTCCGGTTTTCAACCCCGGACAATATGTATTACAACTTAGCAATAGTTGTGAATCTTTAGAAGAGGTGATAGACGTTGGTTTGCAACCCGACGGGCGGCAGGATTTTATCTACATGCCCAATGCTTTTTCTCCAAACTTCGATGGGAATAATGATTACTTCACCGGGTTGCATTCCAACGAAGTGTCGGTACTGCAATGGGAGCTGTGGCTTTTCGACCGGTGGGGGAATACCTTATTTCATTCTACCGATATCGATCAGGGGTGGGATGGTGCTTTTAATGGGACGGCTTTGAACCCCGGGGTATACGTTTGGTGGTATAAGGCCCGGATATTGTCTTGCCACCGGGAGATGGAGGTTTTTGATTCGGGGGATATTACGGTTTTTAAATGATTTGGGGTTGCCTGGGGTTGCACCCCAGGCTAGGAGGAATCGCCCCGTTGGGGCTTTGGGATGGAAGAATATGAACAGGACAGCCCGCTTACTTTGGTTGGTATGCCTGGGCCTGGGATTGCCGCAGGTTAGGGGGAATCGCCCCGTTGGGGGCTTTGGGATGGAAGGAATAGGAACAGGACAGTCCTATTGCTTTGGTTGGTATGCCTGGGGATCCAACTCCAGGCTAGGGGGAATCGCCTCGTTGGGGCTTTGGGATGGAGGAATAGGAACAGGACAGTCCTATTGCTTTGGTTGGTATGCCTGGGGATCCACCCCAGGTTAGGGGGAATCGCCCCGTTGGGGCTTTGGGATGGAGGAATAGGAACAAGACAGCCCGCTTACTTTGGTTGGTAAGCGGGCTGTTTGTTTAGGTAAACTTAGAAAATTGGGGGTGCTTTAATAAAAATCGGTACAGGAATTAGGTATTATTCTCTCATTTTGACGAACTGGCGGGCGGTGTAATCATTTTCTTCGTTGACGAAGCGAATGAAGTAGATGCCTGCCGGGAGGTCTTGTACGTTGAATTGAATTCTATTGGTGCCTGCCGCCAGGATGCCGGATTGCATCAGCATACCCGATGGACTGTAAATGTTGACTTCCAGATCTTTTTTGTGGACGACGGGCGATTCCAATGTGAGTAGGTCCAGCGTTTGGGAGGGGAAGAGTTTGAAATCGTCCGGTGGGGTGACTTTGACGGTGGCTGCGTCGAAGATTTCGTATTTGCCGTCGTAGTCCACTTGTTTGATGCGGTAGTAGTTGGTGCCCACTGTCGGCGTTTCATGGAGGTAGTGGTAGTATTGAACGAGATCCGTGGTGCCGTTGCCTTCTACTTTAACGAGGGGCTCAAAGTTGCGGCCGTCGGTGGAGTGTTGTAGCTCGAAGTAGTCGTTGTTGAGTTCGGTGGCGGTGGCCCATTCGACCATTACATTTTGATCTTTGGCCAGGCGGGCGTTGAAGTAGATCAGTTCTACGGGGAGGGGGCCACCAATACCTGCTACTTGGATTGCTGATTCACTTCCACATAAACTACCGGAACCATTTCCTTTATATGCATTTATACTTACTTCTAATTCTGTAACACATGTAGTTGTGAATTTAACAACAAAAGGTGGATCCAAGGGTCCTGCTGGAAAACCAGGGTTTTCAGCTTGGCGCATAAATATGGAATCGCCAACTTGAAAAACAAGAAGTTTGACATTTGGTGTGGGGGAAATAGTGGTATTAAAAGTAACTGTGTATTCACATAACCCATTTCCCAAGTTCTCATCCTCCTCCCACTCTGTATAGGAGTCACAAATACAATCTGTTGAACAATCCTGCCCCTCAACAAATGATACTGCCAATAAGCAGCAAAAAAATAAAGCGTAAAGTGATTTCATAACGAATGTTTTATTGTAGGATAATAATTTGATGACTAAGTTATACTCTTCAAGGGATAAATTTGTGATTTTCTTGCACTCGCCCGCCCCCTAACCCCCTACCATGCCTATCGGCAGGCAAGAAGTGGGAAATCCACGCGCAAAATCACAAATCTATCAACAAACAAGTATTTATCTACGAATTTGCCTCTTTATGTATGCTCCCCCCATAATCTCGTCTTCCCGGATCACATAACAACCGTTATACGGTGATTGCGTCCGGCAGTTGCATAGATCAATTATTTAATACGTGTAGTTCTCGTTATGTGTGGTGACAGAGGTCAATACAGGGACAAAAACGGTGTTCCGGATACCATAAAGCGGGTATTTTTTGGGTACTTATAGTGGATTATTACATTTGGCAATAGTTAACCAAGAAGCTTGGACGATTGGTGTAAAATTGTAAGAACAGGGTGCTTTATGGGTCTTAATTCAATACAAATATATGAAAAATATTGGTATGCTCCTTTGTTTTCCCCTTTTTTTCAGAGCATTTCTTGCTTTTGAAAGCCATTCTTTGCCTTTCAAATATTCAATTTTTTCCGAATAGCTGTCGGAATGGCGTTTTTGTGTACCATAATGGCCACCGTTTTGAGGCGGGTGTAGGCCTCCGACATGTAGAGATAGCCGTTGTGCGTACCGATCTCGCCCCAGGAGTTTTTGATGAGGTAGTATTTGGTACCCTTTTGGTCTTTGGCTATGCCGGTGAGGTGCATGAGGTGATCGTCGGTGGTTGAGAAACTTTCAAAGGTGCGCTGGCGCATGTCCTGATCGACTGATTGTTCTTTTCCGGGCCGGGTGAAGATGTCTTCCCTTTTGGGATCTTCCGGGAGGATGGCCATGCCGTTTTTGGCTGAAAAGCCTTTTTCACTCACATCTCCGTCCCAGGCTACGGAATAACCTTGTTGGATGGCATGATCGATGACGGTGACCAACTCGTCGATGGGCAGATTGTAAAAGGAGCCGTTGGAGTAGTTGTCAGGGATTTCGAGTATAAAAGGTTCATAAAAATCGTGGTGAGTGTAGGAGGTGAGGCTGACGTATTGCCCCGGATCGATCCCAATGGAGGAGGTGAAGGATCTGGGGGTGTATTTGGCGCCCTTGTATTCAAACTTTTCCGGTGCCTTACCCAGATAAATATCCAATGCGCTTTCCACCAGTTTGGTCCATTTGTCGCTGAGTCGCTTTTGCTTCAGCACCCCATCCAATATCCCTTTCAAAACGGCTGCCAACTCCGAATGGTTGTGTTTGTCGTCGGGCTTGGCCTTACCGGAGTAGGCTTCTTCAGGCATCAAGCCGTGTTTTTTAGCAGCAGCGATGACATCGTGCGACAGACTGCCCTGACTGAAATTGGCTTTGCCTTGCCGAAGGACGTAGTTGCGGGCCTTGTCCTTGTAAATGTTTCTGACCACTTGCATCTCCGAAAGGTCGAGGGGTTCCTTTCCCAGGCGCATGGCCTCCGATTCGAGAAAGGAAGAAGTGGCAAAACTCCAGCAGGTGCCGGTATTGTCCTGGCTTTTGACGGGGGTGCAATTCAACCCTTTGACCAGTTCGAAAGCGTATTCCGACTTGACTTCTACCTGGGCTTTCGCCAAAATGGGTATTAACAATGCAATTACAACTAATTGAAATGACTTGGTATTCATAGAGAGATTGATTTTGCCACAAAAATAATATTTAAAAACCAAAACAAAAAAAAGCGGGAGGAGTATAGTACAAATTAAAACATATAATAATAAATAAAATCTGTCACTATGAAACCGCTTTACCGGATCGCCTTCTTAACCTTTTGTATATCAGTCAATTATACAATCGGACAAGAGGCCAGCTGTACCCTGAACGATTTGCTGGATCAATACCAGGCCACCCCTCTGACGCCGATTAAAGAAGTGGAGATCAACAATGTAGCTACGATCAACACGCCTTATGTAGACTACTGCCCGGTTTATCACAAAAAAGGCATCGTATTTTCATCTTGCCGCCCTAAAAAAGAAGGGCCGATCCGGCATTTATTTTTTAATGGCAATTCCAATTTATTTTTTACCACTGCCGACGAGGAGGACCGGTTTTTTAAACCCATCAGCCTTCCGGGAAAAATAAATACTTTGCGCCATGAAGGAAGCGCGGCGTTCAACCCCGCAGGGAATGAGATGATCTATACCACCAATTGCAGAAGGCCAGGCAAAGAGGGATTGTACGAGTTGAAACTCCGCAGCGCCCAATTCGATGGAGCAAGCTGGACCAATCATCAGGACCTGCCATTCAACCAGGATTACCGGTCTTGTCATCCGACGATCTCAGCCGATGGAAAGACGTTGGTCTTTGCAAGTTTACGCCCCGACGGGCTTGGTGGTATGGACCTTTATGCTTCCGAATGGGTGGAAGGGCAATGGACTACTCCCGTCAACCTGGGCCCCCATGTCAATACATCGGGCGATGAGGTCTTTCCTCACCTCGATCCGGATAATCAATTGTATTTTTCCTCGAATGGACATCCCGGTTTGGGTAAATTGGACATCTACGTTTCCGTTCAGGACGAAAATTGCATTTGGCAACCCGTACAGCGACTGAATGAACCATTCAATTCGAGATGGGATGATTTTGGGTTGATCGTAAAGGAGGATGCCAGAGAAGGCTTTTTCTCTTCCGACCGACCCGGCGGTAAGGGATTGGACGACATTTATGCCTGGTCGGTACAAGAGGTCGCACCGACCCCGGACCAGGAACTAGCTCAGCTTTCAGTGGTGGATCAGTTGACGGGGCTGTCGTTGATGAATTCGGAGATCACTGTCGTGGAAATCAACCCGTACTTACTGAGATCGGGGTACATCGATGAACCATTGACCATCGACAATGAATTGTCGTTGCCTGTATTCAAATTGTTGGGAACCATCATCAATCCGATACAACGAACAGAAGCAGGGGACCTCTATCCCATTTCCACGGATCGAAACTATTTAATGATCGTAAAAATCAACGACCAGGTAATCCACCAACAGCTCATGGGTGCCGGTCAGTTGGGAGTCAATGACCATTACGCCATCGAAATTCCAACTAATCCATCTGGCCAGCCTGTGGTAACCCACGATGATATGGTAGCCCTACCCCCCGCTCCCGTGGAAGAATGGGTCATTGGGGGCATTGCTATGCTCGACAGTACTTTGGCAAAAAAATCGATTCCGGCTACGTTCAGTCCGGTCGTGGTCGAAAAACCACCAGTCGCACCTGACAAAGAGGTTTTTGCCAGCCGGGGTATAACGACCGACCTCCTTTCGGATACACCTAATATGGAAGCAGTGGAATTGCCGGAAGCCAATACCGTCGTAGCTTTCAATGCCATTTATCATCCTTACAGCCGCGTCGACATTTCGGAGGACAGTCAATACATCATCAGCGAGATCGTCAACAATATGAACACGGATAAAACTCTTCGGCTGACGATTGTGTCGCATACCGATTCGAGGGGTGGTGCAGTGTTTAATCAAAAGTTATCTTTACTCCGGGCAATCGCCGTTCGACAATTGCTCATCGATCGCGGAATAGCTCCTTCCCGGCTGTTGGCTCAGGGCAAGGGGGAGTCGGAACTGTTGAACCACTGCGCGGATGGGGTCGACTGCGTGGAGGCAGAGCACCAGGTAAATCGACGAACGGAATTTTTGGTAGGCCGGTGATGGACGGTGTTATAAAAAAGTGGGTCAACCTTGCACGCACTCTTTCTCCCTGCCATGCCTGCTGACAGGCAGGAAGGGAAACCCGCCCCCTTGACACACTTTATCTAAATGTTCTGCGGTGAGGGGCCTTTTATGCTTGGGCAAATTTGGTTTGGGGAAGGACCATTGTTAATGAAACGCAGTAGTTCAGTGGGGATTGACCCGGGTCGAAAAGGAGCATCTTTTGGTAATATTTGCTATCTTGCCATTGAAAATTAACAGGCAACAGATACGTTCGCCTATTCAAAGACAAAAATTATTGAAATGATCAGAAGCATTTTAAAAGTTGGTCTACTCCTCGTCATTGGCATCATAGGTTACAACTATTTTTTCGGGACACCGGAAGAGAAAGCTCAATCAAAAGAGATCATCGGCAAAGCGGTAGATGTTGGAAAAGCGGGTGTTGGACTGCTGAAGGAAGAGATCAACAAATTCAAATCGGGCAAGTACGACAATGCTCTGGATAAGATCGGCGACGCCTTGCATAAAACAGCGGAAACAGTCAAAAAAGGGAGCAAACACCTCGAAAAAGTAGCCGATTGGGATGAAAAACGAGAGGCCTGGACCAGGGAAAGGGACAGACTGAAGGAGGTGATCGATAAAGAGGGAGAGCGTACCGATGAGGCAACGAAAGAAGCCATTAAGGCGCTCAACAAAGAGGCGGAAAATCTGGAGGCGGAAGGAAAGGCGATCAAAAGAGAAATGGAAGAGGATAGTAGTAACTGAACAACCTAATGGTCCCCTACTTTAAGCGCTGGAAGTGCCCCCGTTATTTTTCTTAAGCTCTATCACAGCGGTCGATGGTGGAGCATCCATCAATGAGCACGTTGCCTCGGTAGAAGAAGTAGATCCCGTCCATAAATTGGGCTTCCAGGATAATATAATTGATCTTTCTGTCGGGCAAAAATTTAAAGGCATATCGCTTCCATTCTGTGTGGTTGATATAGCTGGTTTCGGCGAGCAGTTGATCTTTGGAGCAACTGGTAGACCCTCCCCATATCCTAAGTTTGATGGCTTTGTTGTACCCGGCGTATTCTTTGGAATGGGCCAGTACGAGGCTGAAGTTGTAGCATGCACTAGCCTGCAGCGGTTCGCTGATTCGTTGGCCGATGCTTTCCCAGGTGCCGTCGTCTCTGGTGATCAGCCCTACAAAACTATTGCCTTCGAACGGTTCCTGCCTGACGCCCCAGGGCCCGGGAAGAATATCAGGAGTGGTACCTTTTTCGCAGGGGTGCCAGCCCGGCGGAGTGGTGGCGTCCTGGATTTCCCCCTCGAAGGAGGCGTTGTCTAGTTTGATTTGGGCATTTGCCAATAAGGGCAGCAACAGAAGGATAAGAATTGTGAATTTGTTCATTTAGAAATATTGAAAAAGGGATAGGTCGATGGCTAAATATTGCACTAAAATAGCATTTACCGGGCAATTATTGTAGCTACCTGCCATTTTCTCGTAGTAGGTTGCCGCTTTTCGCAAAACGGGGCTGGATCGGAATGCAGTTGTTTACTGCGCCGCGTAAATCTTCCAAATTTTGCTTACTTTTGCGCTTTCAGTACCCGGCAACCAGATGGGTTCCGGATAAATTATTATCCAAATACAGCGATCAATTGGCTTCGACCACCAAAGCAAAACCCAACTACCTGTACGTCATCATCTGTGTAGCGATGGTGTTGTTTTTGTTTGGTCTGTTTGCCATCATGGCTTTTTATGCCCGGCAAATGATCCGTCACTCAAAGGAAAACGTCAACATCATGGTAGAGTTGAAGATTGACGCGCTAAAGGAAGAAACGGCCAATTTGAATACTTTTTTGAAACAGCAGAATTTCGTCAAACCCGGGTCCATCTTATACACCAGCAAAGAAAAGGCAGCCGAAGAAATGGAGGCCGAACTGGGGGATTTTAGTAAGTTTGGATTTCAAAATCCGTTTTATGACGTTCTACAATTCAACGTCACCGCAAAATATCTGACCCAGGCAACTCTCCAAAAGATACGCGAGAAACTGATGACCCACAAGGCCGTACACAATGTCCACTTTCAGGAATCAGTCATTCTTGAAATGGAAAAAAACGTTCGCAAACTGGGCATGGTGATCCTGGGGCTGGGGTCGTTGTTTTTATTGGTAGCCATCACCCTGATCCACAACACTGTGCGACTGGCCTTGTATGCCAACCGGTTTTTGATAAAAAATATGCAACTGGTGGGGGCCTCCTGGCGTTTCATCACCCGGCCGTATCTGTGGCGTAGCTTGTTGCATGGCCTTTGGAGTGCGTTGCTGGCCATTGGGGCTTTGGGAGTCATTTTAGTGTTTATCAATCTCGATTTCCCAATGCCAAAAGAAACCAATATGCTGTCGGGGCTGATCGTTATTGTGTTGGGGCTGCTGCTATTGGGGGCAGTTATTAGTTTTTTGAGTACTTTTTATGTCGTTAACAAATATTTGAAGATGCGGGTGGATGATCTTTATTGATTATTGATTGGGGTCATCAACATAAAATAAAAAATATGAGCAAGAAAAAAGTGGTCACTACAAAGAAAAAAGACAGCAAGTCGAAGACAAAAGCGCGGGTTGCGCCAACTACTTCCAGATCACGCACTGTCGGCGGTACTACTTCCCGGCCGGAATTGATATTTGGCAAAAAAAACTATACCGTTATGGCCATTGGCGTTTTGGCCATCATTCTGGGTATGATCCTCATGTCGGGAGGAGGTATGGAAGACCCCAACGAATGGAAGCCAGAAGTGATCTATGGCTGGCGCCGCACGCTGATCGCTCCGGTTTTTATACTCATTGGGTTGGGGTTGCAGATATATGCTATTTTCCTGAAAAAGGAATAATAATCTTACACGCCTTTCGGCAAAAAACACAATGTTGATTAAACATACAAAGAAAACGAGTGTGTGACATATCTACCTGGCGGTAGATATGTCACGCACTCAAAGAAAACTTAAACCGGAAAGTTTCGTAATTAACCACTACAAAGCGTACCGTAAACAAAAGCATGTCCGAAACCATTAAAGCCATCATCCTGGGTATCATCCAGGGTTTGACCGAATTCTTGCCTGTGAGCAGCAGTGGCCATCTCGAACTGGCCAAATTTTTCATGAAGGATACCAGCATGGCTGAACAAAGTATGCTGATGACGGTAATCCTTCACGGCGCCACTGCCTTGAGCACCATCGTCATTTTCCGAAAGGACATAGCCGCCATAGTGCGGGATGTCACCTCTCTGAAATGGAATGAAGAAACGGCCTTTACTTTTAAAATTCTCTTGTCGGTGATTCCCGCCGTTTTTGTAGGACTGTTGTTTGAAGCTCAGATTGAAAGTCTGTTCAACAAACAGCTACTATTAGTGGGCACTATGTTGTTGGTCACCGGCATCCTATTGTTTTTGGCCGACAGAGCCAAAAATACCGACAAAAACGTCAGCTCCAAACACGCTTTCCTCATAGGGGTGTCGCAAGCCATGGCCATCCTTCCGGGCATCTCCCGGTCGGGGGCTACCATCTCCACCTCCGTCATGCTGGGCATCGACCGCGAACGGGCTGCTCGGTTTTCCTTTCTGATGGTCATCCCACTGATACTCGGCAAGATGGGCAAGGACCTGATGGGTGGACAGATACTCTTCAGTCCCGAAATAGTGCTGCCGCTCACCGCAGGGTTTATTGCGGCGTTTATCACTGGCTTATTTGCCTGCCAATGGATGATCCGGTTGGTGAAAAACAGTAAGCTGAGCTATTTTGCAGTATATTGCTTTGTGATTGGGGTGCTGGCTATTGGGTGGGGGCTGTTGTGAGTTGCTGGCCAGCTTCGCCGTTCAGTTGTTGCATTATGACATTTTATCATATTTTCAGAAGTTGGGCCTCTTACAGAGGGTGGGCCCACCCTCATGACCGCCGCCGCCTCCCAAAAATCTGGGAGCAGAATAGTAACAATAAACAACCTACCTCAATGTACTCCGTTTGAGTAACGAGGGTATTTAAAAAGAAGAATCTTCGTAAAAAAGCTATAGCTTGATGCTAAATACAATGCAAATGTAACGCTTTTGTTTTAAAACAAAAAATAAAAACAACATTTTTTTTTAAAAAATTTTCCCCAATTCGGAAATAAACCCTCTCCACCCCCTTTGAAACACCTCCCACCATACGATTTTATACAAGGAGCCACGCTGCTGGTCGATAAGCCAAAAGACTGGACCTCCTTCGATGTAGTAAACAAACTGAGGTTCAGCTTGCGCAAAAAACTAGGCGTCAAAAAAATTAAAGTGGGGCATTCCGGAACCCTCGACCCTATGGCCACGGGACTGCTGATCATCTGCACCGGAAAGTCTACCAAACTACTACATGAGTTCCAGGGCTTGCCAAAATCTTACACTGGAACCCTATTTTTGGGGGCCACCACCCCCTCCTACGATGCCGAAACACCTGTCGACGCTACCTTTCCCACCGACCACATTGATGAGGTACTGCTGGAAGATAAACGTACACTGTTCGTTGGGCCATTACAACAAATGCCACCGATGTATTCCGCCATCAAAGTGGATGGGCAACCCCTGTACAAAAAGGCGCGAAAGGGGATTACCGTCGAAGTGAATCCAAGGCCGGTAGAAATATTCTCTTTCGATTTGACGCGGATCGCCCTACCAGAAGTAGATTTTGAAGTGGCCTGCTCCAAAGGCACTTACATCCGTTCGTTGGCATATGATTTTGGTAAAGCCCTCGAAAGTGGCGCCCACCTGATTCGCCTTTGTCGGACCAGTATCGGTGCTTATCTACTTGAAGATGCCTGGCAGTTGGATGAATTGTTGAAATACATATCCGATAGCGTCGATTAATCTACCAATTTTTGTAATTTCACGGTTTTGTAAATGAACTAGTGCTTTTCCGCAAAGGCAGACCATCATATATGTTAGGCATCGAAAACGAGATCAAAAAACAAACCCTGTCCACCGCTTTTCACATTATGTGTATGGCTAAGCGGATGACAGAGGTCTACGAAGATAATTTTAAAACGGTATCCAAATACGTCCACGCCACGTCCCGGGGCCACGAAGCCATTCAAACCGCCCTGGGCATTCAACTGTTACCATACGACTTTGTATACCCTTATTATCGCGACGATTGCCTGTTGCTCAGTATCGGCATGAGTCCCTATGAATTGATGTTGCAACTCATGGCCAAAAAGGAAGACCCCTTTTCGGGTGGCCGGATTTACTATTCCCATCCTAGTCTTCGCGATAATGACAAACCCAAAATCCCCCATCAATCATCAGCCACCGGTATGCAGGCCATCCCTGCTACCGGCGCCGCTATGGGCATTCAATATAAAGAGCAATTGAACATCGGACAGTCCCCTTCGCCCGCCCCAGTCGTGGTTTGTTCGCTTGGCGACGCTTCTATTACCGAAGGCGAGGTAGCCGAGGCATTTCAGATGGCAGCTCTCCGGCAGCTTCCCATCCTTTACCTGGTGCAAGACAACGAGTGGGACATCTCCGCCAGCGCCGACGAGATCAGAGCACAAGATGCGATGGGATACATTCAGGGGTTCCACGGTATTGAAGCCATGCAGGTCAATGGCAGCGATTTTTTAGAGAGCTTCCTCGTACTTCAAAGAGCTATTCAAACCATCCGGGAGGAGCGCCGCCCGGTTCTCGTCCACGCAAAAGTACCTTTGCTCAACCATCATACGTCGGGGGTGCGGATGGAATGGTACCGCGACGACCTGGAGGAAGACCGCAAAATGGACCCCTACCCTATCCTTAAAGCACAATTGTATAACAATGGTTTCACAGAAGATGAAGTAAAAGCCATCGAAGCCGATGCCGACCAGCAAGTGCAAGCGGATTTTGCGAAAGCTCTGGCTGCCTCCGACCCCGACCCCACAACTTTGACTGATCATATTTTTGCCCCAACCGAAGTGACTGAAGAAACAGGAGAGCGGCGTCCTGCCACAGGAGAAGAAGTCATGATGGTCGATTGCGCATTACATGCCGTGGAGGAACTTATGCGGGAGCACCCCGAATGTTTGCTGTATGGCCAGGACGTGGGGCACCGGTTGGGCGGCGTGTTTAGGGAGGCGGCTACGCTTGCGCAAAAATTTGGCAATGAGCGGGTATTTAACACCCCCATCCAGGAGGCTTATATCGTGGGGTCGACAGCGGGAATGTCGGCGGTGGGATTGAAACCCATTGTGGAAGTGCAGTTTGCCGATTATATCTGGCCAGGCCTCAATCAACTGTTTACGGAAGTGAGCCGATCCTGTTATCTGACCAATGGCAAATGGCCGGTGAGTATGATCCTCCGTGTGCCCACGGGGGCCTATGGTAGTGGGGGTCCCTATCATTCGTCGTCGGTAGAGTCGGTGGTGGCCAATATCAGAGGGATCAAGATCGCCTACCCTTCCAATGGTGCCGATCTGAAAGGGTTGATGAAAGCCGCTTACTACGACCCCAACCCCGTGGTGATCTTTGAGCACAAAGGGCTCTACTGGTCGAAAGTAAAGGGTACAGCTATGGCCAAAACGATTGAACCCGATGAAAATTACATTATCCCTTTTGGGAAATCCAACACGGTGTTGACGGCTGATCCCGATCAAGTCGAAAAAGGTACAGCTCTGGTAGTGATTACCTATGGAATGGGCGTTCACTGGGCCTGGAATGCCGCTAAAGCATTTCCCGAAAGGGTGACCATCCTCGATTTGCGCACCTTGCACCCCTTGGACGAAGAAGCCATCCGGGAAGTGGTGCAACGCCATCATCGTTGCCTGGTGCTGACGGAAGAACCGCCCAACAATTCATTTGCAAGAAGCCTTGCGGGCTGGATACAGGAAACTTGTTTTGAACAACTGGACGCCCCCGTCCGCACTTTGGGTGCGGCAGAAACACCGGCGGTTCCACTCAACAGCGACCTGGAGCAAGCGTGCCTGCCGTCGCTCGAACAGGTGGAATCGGCCATTAGAAATCTATTGGAATACTGAGTTGGCCTTGTCCTTCTCAATTCTGGTTGATCCGATCAAAATAAATAAACGACCAGTATAAAAAAAGTGTCTTTAATACTTATGTTTACGAAAGAAGATTTACGGAAAGTATCAAAAAGAAAGGAATTGCTCGACCTGGCTGAACAAAAAGGCATCAATATAAAACGGGTATTGCGCAACCTCCGATATGAGGAAGAACTACGGCTGTTGCAAACCGAATTGGTAAACCTGCAACAATGGATCGCCAAGAAGAAAATGCGGGTGGCCGTATTGTTTGAAGGCCGTGATGCTGCCGGTAAAGGAGGTGCCATCAAGCGATTTACCGAACACCTCAACCCCCGCTCCATGCGCGTAGTGGCCCTTTCCAAACCCACCGAGGTAGAGCGCGGGCAATGGTATTTCCGGCGCTACATTAAAGAATTGCCCAACCCCGGAGAGATCGTATTTTTTGATCGGAGCTGGTACAACCGCGCCGTGGTCGAACCCGTCATGGGATTTTGCGATAAGCATGACTACGCTGAGTTCATGGTACAGGTGCCAGGGTTTGAACACATGCTGTATGAAGATGGCGTGAAAGTGATCAAATTCTGGTTTTCCATTTCCAAAGCGGAGCAGAAAAAACGATTCACCTCCCGCCTCAACAATCCGTTGAAAAAGTGGAAGTTCAGCCCCGTAGACATGCAAGGTCAACAGCTTTGGGAAAAATATACTTACTATAAAGAAGAGATGTTCTCGAAAACCCATACCACATTCAGCCCCTGGATCATCGTACAAACCAACGACAAACGAACCGCCCGGCTGGAAAGCATCCGGTACGTTCTTTCCAAATTCGATTACGCCGGCAAGGCCAAGACTAAAACAGTGATTCTTCCCGATCCGAATATCGTGTCCCGGTATTATCGGCATATTGATCAAATTGACTTTTAAACACTATGGCAAAAAAAACCAGCAACACAACCCCCGACCTCACCAACGCCGACATCGAACTCCTCAACTCAAGGATTGGAATGCGGAAGCTATTTGCCGACAAAAAAACCAATGTTGCCAAAGCCCTGCGCATTACCCAATATGAAACACACCTCAGGGAATTGCAAACAGAACTCATCAAGCTTCAAACCAAAGTGATCGAAAAAGGCAAAAAAGTAATCATCATTTTTGAAGGACGGGATGCTGCCGGCAAAGGAGGCGCCATACGACGAATAACGGCCCACATCAACCCGCGACACTATCGCATTGTTGCTCTGCCCAAACCCACCGCAGAAGAGGCAGGACAATGGTACTTCCAACGATACGTCAACAAACTACCCAAACCCGGAGAGATCGTGTTTTTCGACCGGAGTTGGTACAACCGCGCCATTGTCGAACCCGTAAATGGCTTTTGCACCCCCGCTCAATACAAAACATTTATGGGACAAGTCAATGATTTTGAGCGGATGATCCTGGAGTCGAAAACCCATCTTATCAAGTTTTATTTTTCGATAACCAAAGAGGAGCAGGCGCGCCGGTTTAAAGAGATCAAATCGGACCCGCTCAAAAAATGGAAAATGACTTCCGTTGACGAAAAAGCTCAGGAACTGTGGAACGACTACACCCGCTACAAAGTGAAAATGTTCAAGCACACCAACACCGATCAGGCTCCCTGGGTGATCATTGAGGCAAACAACAAGAGTGACGCGAGGATCGCCGCTCTGGAGTACATCCTGAAAACGATCCCCTTTAAACGATGGCGGTGAACTGTTGTAGAGTAAATTCTGATATTATTACCTTTTCTAAAGTTTATTGACGCGATGAGCAGCACCCAATTGTTCTCTCCTTTTCGTACGGAAGAACAACTATAATTGAAAACTGAAGATTATGCTAAAAATCTGGTATGGCGGGTGGATAAACCTTCCAAGATTTGAAAACTTGAAAGGTTTAAGATTGGCCTTGTACAAAAAAAATCGCATAATCTCCAATACTCATGAGAAATGGAAAAACACACCATAGCCAACTGGTTTAAAGACCTGCAAGACCGCATTTGCAACGGCCTCGAAACGCTCGACGGCACGGGCCGGTTCCACGAGGACCAATGGGAGCGACCCGGAGGCGGCGGAGGCCGGTCGAGGGTGATCTCCGGTGATCTGATCGAAAAAGGCGGTGTCAACTTTTCGGCTGTACATGGTGAACTGCCAGAAAAAATAACAAGAGCCTTACAGATTGATGAACGCGACTTTTTTGCCACAGGTGTTTCCATCGTCTTGCACCCCCGACATCCGTTGGTGCCCATTATACACATGAATGTGCGGTATTTTGAAACGGGCACTGATAATTGGTGGTTCGGTGGCGGCATCGACCTCACGCCTCATTACATCGACCCCGCCGATGCCCGGCAGTTTCACATCGGGCTAAAGGATGTTTGCGACAAGCACCATCCCACCTACTACCCCGACTTCAAAAAACGGGCAGATGCTTATTTCTACCTCAAACACCGGCAGGAAACCCGCGGCGTAGGCGGCATTTTTTTCGACCGACTTCAAGAAGATAATGGCATTTCCAAAGCAGACCGTTGGGCCTTTGTCCAGTCCGTCGGCGAGGCTTTTGTATCGTTGTATACCCATCAGGTACACAAAAACCGGAACCGCTCTTTTACTGAAAGGGAGAAAAAATGGCAGTACCTCCGGCGTGGCCGGTATGTAGAGTTCAATCTCGTGTGGGATAAAGGCACCAAGTTTGGGTTGGACACGGATGGCCGCACCGAGTCGATCCTGATGAGTATGCCGCCGCAGGCACAGTGGGCCTACAACCATCAGCCAGCACCCGACAGCCAAGAACAAAAAACGCTGGATCTTTTGAGAAAGGACATTGATTGGGTCGAATGGAGGACGGCGGGGGTGGAATAGGAGGTTAAAACAGGCTTAATTGCCATCAAGAAATTTTTTCAATTTTGTACCGATTTCTTCTATCGTCAAAAGCACTGCTTCTTCTTTAATCCTATTTGCTGCTTCGTTTTCATTTAGTTCATTGTCTTGTCTTTTCGATTGAAATTCTTTAGTTACAATTGTTGTAAAAGGAATTAATCCTGTCCTTATATCTAAAATAATCAACTCTGTTGTTGCAAATGCCTTTATATCTGATTTTGCAAAAAGCTTATACTTTGAATAGATGTCACTGTTTATGGAATAGATTACCGCAATATCTGACTGGGTCCTAACTGCTGATTCCCTAATATTCGTAAATGTTGGATTAGAAGAAATGAGCATATCAGGTATTGTAGATACCTTTTTCGTCCTTTTAGATTGATTAAATATGTTTTTAAACAAATCCAAGTAAGCCTGTTGAGATTTTAAATACGCCTCATTTGTTAAATAATAGCTGCTTTGATATTGGTTACTCTCCAGTTTTACAATTGCTACCCTCAATTCATTTGGCAGTGAATAATTTCCATCGAGTATCTTTTGGATATTCTCTTCTGAAATCGTAGCGTTCTTATCACTGAACAGCGACCTGGTTATTGGAGGGTTTGTTTCCAAATAACCTTCATAAGTTCCTGGACTGCTTACTGGTCTTGTAGCTGAACACGCAGTAAAAATCAGTATTATAAAAAGCAAAATTGCTTTATCCATATTGATTCAGTTTTTTTTGGATTGCTGCGGATATACTCTTCCCATAAATAAAATTATGAGTGTGTGACAAACCTGTCCCGCCGAAGGGCGGGAATCGCTGAGGGCTTTACCACAAAGACACGAACCTGTCCGGCGGCCAGACGGGGACACAAAGATTCACAGAGAAATTCTTTGTGCAGACGCCGTTCGTCGCGGCCCGCCTGCCGGCCAATGTCATTAAGATTGGAAAATAAATATGTGTTGAAAATTTTTGAAAAAAAAAGTTAAGTGGTTTTATTTATGGTGAAATCACATATTATTAACCACTTAACTCAAAAAAAATGATTTCATCAAAAGTACATATTCTGGCAGACTTACGAAAATTTTTAGATGATTCCTCGGCAAATAAATCAAAATATACAACGCATGAGGGCGCATTTACCAAGCCAAAAAAGTTGACATTCATCTTAACGGTCTTATTTTTATTGAACCTACCAAGGAAGAGTTTAGGGATTGAAATAGAATCTTTTTTTAAGGTAATAGATAAGGAGTTAGCAACTTGTACAAAGAGCGCAATGAGCCAAGCGAGATATAAGCTAAAAAAGGAAATTTTCATAGACTGGAATATTGCGCTACAACAATCATATTACAAACACAATGAAAAATCAATAAAGAGGTGGGGGAAATATAGATTGGAAGGGATTGATGGGTCGACTGCTCATTTGATGGATACGGAAGAAATACGGAAAGAATTTGGTTGTCAACCCAACCAACATGGAGGAGAGCCAATGGCAAGAATATTGGCGAGAGTGGATGTGTTAAATGAAATAATAATAGATGGTCAGATAGGTCCAATCAGCAAGGGCGAAAAAGAAATGGCTGTGTCTTACCTAGACCAAGTGGGTGAAAATGTGATTAGTATATATGATCGAAATTTTGCAAGTTTTGCGTTTATATATGAGCATGATCTTCGAGACCTCCCTTTCATTATACGTTGTAAAGTAGGGTTTAACAACGTGGTAAAAGAATTTGTATCATCGGGCGAAGAATCGGCGATCGTGAAATTTTATGCTACAAATAATGCCGTTCAATATTTTGCCGCCAAGGGTATAAAATTGGAAAAGCAAGATTTTGTAAAAGTAAGGTTAGTTCGAGTAGAACTAAGTAGCGGAGAGACCGAAATACTGATCACATCATTGAAGGATGAACAGGAGTTTCCAACACACGAATTTGGCGAAATATATAATACGAGATGGGGTACGGAAATATGCTTTGACACACTTAAAAATAAATTCCAGATAACTGCATTTAGTGGTCATACACCAATGGCAATTTATCAGGATTTTCATGCTACTGTATTGGTGGCAAACATAAATACGATCTTGATACAAGACTGTGAAGAAGAGGTGGAAAAAATCAGTGAGCACCGACAACATGACTACAAAATCAATAAAAACATCAGCATAGGCTCCATGAAAGGCGATCTGGTCAAGCTCTTTTTAGAAGAAGATAAGCAGGTTGAACTACTATTGAAGGTAATGAAAGCCAGATTTATAAGGCATGTCGAGCCCGTCAGACCCGGTAGATCATTCGAAAGGAGGTTCAAAACACGGGCTAGGCGAACGAAATATTATACCTTAACTAATTATCGCCGTGCCATTTAAACATATGAAAAATGCAATCTTAACGACATTGGCCTGCCGGCCGGCAGGTTTGCAACCGCGATGCTCCGCTAACCCGCCTGTCGGCCGGCAGGCCTGTCTACCGCCAGGTAGATATGTCACACACTCTAAAATTATTGGCCGGTCGATTTTATTTTTCTAAATATTTATTCTTTAGAATATATTTTGGATGGGTGACTTTCTTTATCCAAATCAATCCATCAAAAGCCATTGATAGGTTCAATTTATATTTGAATTTATTGGCTTGCAAAACATTGTCCAATTCTTCAAATAGCCATTCATTTTCATGGCTCTTCTTCTCGTTTTGAATATTTATAAATAGTATGGATTTCCCGGTTTTCAAAAGCTGATATTGAATGGAGTTTTCAGATAGCTGTGATTCTTTGTTTTCGTAGATTACATTTCGGAAAACATGTTTGGGATTGCCCAGGGAATGAAAAAAGCCAATACTGTAATACGCATCTCCGAATTCATTTTTTAATATTTCCCCCATACAAGCCCCTTTAACCTCTTTGTTTGAAACATGATCGTTATGTCCTGAAATTATGATTTTTTCGGTTGGATAAAGTTCGTTGACGATCCAGACAGAGACCCCAGCCATGGTCGAATCCCTTTGGCTTTTGGTGACTAAAAATCTTCCATTGACTTCTTTCCACATTGAATAGTTTTCACGAAAGAGCTTTATATGATTATGGGTGGTATCGACTTTTACTCCGAGTTTTTCTTCAATTTGGCCGATGGTATTTTTCATTTCGACATCAAAACCGACAATATTTAAGTTGGGCATGCTTTTAAGATACCGCACCAATTCTAAATATTCTTCCGTATGCCAGGGTGGAGTAAACAGTTCTTTTAAAAACGTTGTATCAGGAATTTTTGATTTATGCAAATTGCCATAGAAATTTTTTGCCACATCCGATTCTATTGCCAAAACGTTATACCCAAGCTCTTCGTGCAGGTATTTTATCAGTTCAAGTTTTATGGAATTATATTCTTTTACCCCATGTAAATTTTCTCCGAGAGCAACTACTCGTTTATCCCTCAAAACTTCCTCTAAATGGCTCCACTTTTCATGTATAGCCAATTGGGGTATTATTTCTACAAAACTACCTTTTTGAGAAAATCCTGTTTGGCTAAAGAGAATTGTGAAGATTATAACATGCGTTTTCATATTGCTTTTTTAAAAATCAAAAAGAAAAAAAACATCAGCAGCAAAATTCCGTCGTCCAACCCTCTCCATTTCCCGTTGAGACTTATTTTTTTGCACATGGAGGGCATTAGCACCTATCTTGGTATTGAATTCAAACAAATAGAACATTTTAATCTACATTCTTTCTTAACCCTCTAACCCACCAACTATGATGATCGCAGCATTCTTACTCTCGGCTATTGTTTTCGCAGGTTTGTACGGAATTGGGCAAATTTGCGGGAGAAGTTAACATTTTGAAAATGTATTGTTAAGTTTTTCGTTTCCTTGTAAAGCTTGGATACAGGTCAATTTTTTTGAGGTCAATAATACGGCATTAATTTGCCGGTTATTGACCTTTTTTGCGAAGTGCTCTGACCACAAAATACCCCAATAAAAACAAGATCACTCCCAGAAAAACGAAAATAAAATACCGCCCCAGTCCAACGGCATTGCCCAACGCCGTGTGAATGCTCTGGTAAGTAATGTACCCAAACGCAAATATCAAAAACGTTTTGAGCCAGCGGATAAGTCGCAGCGCATTGCGGTATTGATAGAGCGCATTTTCATCTGTGATACGCACAGAGTAATTGAACTTATGCGGAATCCGGGCAACATATGTCAGCACCACGTACAACAACAACCCAACCACCGGCAAGAGCAATACCCCCGTCTTGTGGCCATAGGCATCCGGCCTGCCATCAACACCGAAATGTTGTGGAATCCGATCGGGTAATTCACCATAATACAACACTGGCAAAGCCATCAATAACAACAGTCCTACAACAGCCAGCCCTTCCAACAGGTAGTCGAGGCGGGTAAGCGGAACTTGTACTTTGGGCCGAGCCATCTGCACTTGGAATAAAACTACTGTTTCGTAAATTGTTTGTTATAAATATACTGCTCCGTATGGATTTCCAGGAAGTAAGTTCCCGCGGGGAGTGTCTTTGTATCAAGTTGGTAGGGAAGGTACTGTAAGTTTGTTTTCGTGACAACGGCTTGCCCCATAACATTGAGTACACGCATTTTTTGCAAATGTTCACCCCGCGGGAGATCAATGGTCAATTGATCCCTTACCGGGTTGGGAAAAATGTCTACGGTGCTTTCAACAGGTGCTTCTACGGCTGTAGAGATCGACTCCCCCCATTTGTTGAAAAACCGCCAAATCTCGACACTGGCATTGATGTCCTTATTGGTCACACCAATATTGACCCCTGCGCCTGGCCAGGTGTGCCCACCTCCAATGATCTTGTAAAACCACACCTCCCGGTCTGTATCACAGTCGGTGTAAGTGATCCATTGGGCAGTACTTCCGTCCTGGGGGTCGGTGTCGGCGATGAAAACCGTGTCAGGCGAATTGGTACAGTCGTTATGTTCTGTCCAATAGGTAATCAGCTCTTCGATGGGGAGGGCAAATTGCCCCGACCCGTTATAAGGTACCACGTCATCGGCGGTGCCGTGTATCTGCATGACGGGGATGGTGCTGGAGGGCATGCAATCATCCAGTTGGTTGGGCACGACGGTTCCCGCCACCGAGGCGACGGCCTGTATCCTATCGGTCAACTCACAGGCGAGTTTGTAGCTCATGTATCCGCCGTTGGAAATGCCGCAGGAGTACACCCGGTCGAGGTTGATGTTGTAATGAGTGTGAAGCGTATCGATGAGGGCGCTGAGAAATCCCACATCGTCGGCAGTATTGGTGGCAAAGGGGAAGCCCACATTCCAGCCATTGCCCTGAACAACGGTGTTGGGGGTGCCGTTGGGGTAGCAAAGGATGAAATTGGCGGTATCGGCCACTGCTGTAAATCCGCTGTAAAGGTACTGTTCGGTGGCGTTGGAAGTATAACCATGCAGGTTAAAAACCAATGGCCATTGATCGCCGGGTGTATAGTTTGACGGAAGGTAGACGAAATAATCCCGCTCGACCCCTTCAAACATAAAAGAGCCGTTTTCGACCTGCCCAAATAAAGAAATATGACTCAAAAAAACCGCAAGGATAATTATTCTTTTCATGTTTTCTGTTTGAATGTTAAATTTTGACTTTTCGGATTAAAAAAAGACGCATCCGCATAGCCTCAACTTTTGGAAGCCCTCAAAATTACGAATTTATTAGAGATTATTCGAAAAAATTTTGTATGGAGTCCGATTGACCTTTTTGCCATATCCTTCGTCACATCCCTGTCTGGCCGCCAGGCAAGGCTCGCCTTCGTAGCTAAGGCTACGAGGCTCCGGGTGTTCCTCGACTATGCCAAAAATCTCGGCTCGGTTCCTATACAAAAAAATTCCGCATAATCTCTATTATCTTTGCAGCAAATCCAATACGGTACCTTCATGAACCTGAACAAACTAAAGGAATCCCTGGCAGATTTTCGCTCCTGGCTGGAGCGACAAAGACAATTCGAGCCGGGCCCTCACTGGGAAACCCTCCAACAGTTTCAGCAAAACTGGGACGTAGATGCGCCCGACCTGGCGGAGATGTACGATCATTGTTTGCAAAACAACCGCACCAAAAGACTTTGGAAACAAGAGGCATGGGAGCCCAAACAAATGATGATGACTTTTGCCAGGATGCAGCCCGAATTTCTCCGGCGTATGTTCAAAGACCTCTTCGACGAATCGAAAGACCTTACCGGCCGCATCTCCCGCTTCAAATTCGGGATGGACACCCTCCTGGCCGAATACAAAGAGCGCCACCCCCGCCGCATCGACAACAACCACTACCACGACGATTCCCGCATGGTTCACCTGTATTTGGCGTTGCGGTTTCCCGCAAAATATACGCCTTTCGATTATCCCGCTTTTCGCAAAATGACGGAGCTGCTGCTGATAAAAGAGCCCCCCTCTCCCTTCGAAACAGACCGGTTTTTGAAAATCACCAAAATATGGCGTACCTTTCTGGAAAAAGACAATGAGCTGGCAATGGTATTCAACCGAAAATATCCCCAACAATATACTTACGAAAAAGTAGTTGGAATGCTGACATTCGATTTTTACCAATCGCTCACCTCCAAAGTTTCCACAAAAAACAGAGAGAAATAACGGAAAACGTGGAAATGCTATTAATTAAACATAAAATCTTCCTGATCTCAGTAATTGCCTGGACGACTGCCTCAGCCATTGCCACCTCACCCATAAATACCTGTAACATGAACCAAACAAAGATAATACCCGACACCCTCCGCCCCTGCCCCAACACGCCCAACTGCGTCAACACCGCCGACCCCAATCCCAAAAAACATATGAAACCGCTGACCTATACCGATGGTTTCGCGGAAGCTAAAAAAAGATTAAAAAACCTGATCGACGGCCTACCCCGCACCAAGCTCATAACCGAAAAAGAAGGTTACTTACACTACGAATTCGTCACCCCCATCGGTCGATTCACCGACGATGTAGAATTTTTGTTTGATGAGCAAACAAAGCAAATACACTTCCGCTCGGCCTCCCGGATCGGTTACAGCGACTTTTGGGCCAACCGCCGCCGCATGAAACGCATCAGCAGGAAATGGAAAGCGCTACAAAAAATGGTTGAGGGCTAGGCTGGTTTTGACTTCGCTCAATCAGCGGACTACCCACACAGACTGAGCGACCTGCTATGAAGGCGATAGTCCTTCATAGAGCCGAAGTCAGAGGGAGGCAAAATCAGCAAATTTCAACTGCCGCAGGCAGTCAGCAAATCAGCACCATGAAAGCCTGCCCCGGACTTGCTACGGGAGCCTGCCCCGAACTCGATTCGGGGGACTCCACTACGTTACGCCTTCACGGCACGAATCAGCAAATCACATCATCAACTCCTTCTGCAATCGTTTCTGTTGTAAAATATATTTCTGGGTCTTATCTATTTCCCCTTCGAGGGTCAGAATGATCACATCGATGGTATCGATCAGATTTTTGGTGCCGAGGATGGTGTTGACAATTTTATTCTTCAACACCCAATCGACGATCAGGTTGTGAAAAAACTGGTGAAGAAAATCCTGCAATTGGTGTATTTCATTGTGGTAATCGACCTGGTAGTGCTTGGAAATATCGTGGAGTTCTTCTTGAAACTTCAGCAGGAGCGCATCGGCTTTGTACACATCGCCAGTGGCTTTATCGATGTATTTTTTCTTCTGAGTCGAACTTTTGCTACCAGCGCCATGGTAATGGATCACTCCCCAGGCTTTGACGTTTCTGAGGTCGTCCAAAATATGCCCCATCTGCTTATTGGCTTTTTTACCGGCAGCGATGGCTTCTTTGATCTCGCGTATTTGCGCAAAAGCTGTAAAAATGTTGAGGTTGATGTCGTCGAGTTTCTTTTTCAGGTTGGGGTCGTGCAGCGGGGCGGCTATCTTTTTTCGTTCGAGGAGTTGGTCCAGTTTTTTTTCGGCAAGGTGGAGCTTGCTATACGCTACTTTAAGGATGGTTTGTTCTTTTTGTAGTTGTTTGATGGCTTTGAGGCAACGCTCGTGTTTAAGGTAGGCGAGTATGTAATCCTGCCGCTCTTTTTCGACTGCCGATTCGATGTTGCCGAGTATTTTTTGGAACATGCGCCGTATCCCGGGCTGGTCGATCCGTTCAAATTCCCTTTTTTCTTTGTGGAGAATGCCGGTCAATGATTTCTCTTTGGCGAGTTCTTCCCGGAGCAGTTCTTTCAGGTGGTCGAGGTGGATGCGCAGTTTTTCTTTTCGCTTGACGTCGGCTACCGCCTTTTTGATCTGCCGGTCCAGGTCTTTGTTCTTTTGACTACTCATTGCCCGGTTTGTCTTTTCGACTCAAACCAATCGACCAATTCCTTTCGCTGTGCGTCAGAAAGCCGGGCCTCCGGATGAGCCAGGTTGTAAGAAGTCAGCGGCATTTTTTTGTCGGCTACAAATTCGACGCATTCCTCCAGTTTGTGGTCGCGCTTGTTGGGGGAGTAATCACTCCAGGTCGAGAAATTGAGTTTTTCCCTTCCGTGGTCGATGTGGCCTTTTATCCATTTGGAGAAGGGCATGACGTTGGTGTACCAGGGATATTTAGTCTGGTGGGAGTGACAATCATAGCAAGCGTCTTTCAACAATTTTGCTAAGGGTGCTGGGGGTTGTTCCAACGTGATAAAATCCTTATTGGGATCTGCTGGCGGGTTGGTTTTGTCGATCCGATAAAATTGCATAAGGACGAGAACGATCAGCAACCCCAGGAGAATTTTTCTGACCAATGGTTTTTTCATGGTTTGTTTGTTTTTTAAACCCACAAGTTCGTCAAAAATTTTCTTTCTTTGCAAAAAATCTAATTTTCTCCCTGCCGACAGGCAAGGTGTGAATCTTTGTCTCTTTAAGTCTTCCTGGCTATTGTCGCAACTATTCACGGCCTTTCAGTCTACAGACAGGTTCGGCGGTGAGGCGTTTTGTAAGCGTTCAAACAAAAAATGACCTCATGCCGCAATACGGATTGATCGGCTATCCTCTATCCCACTCTTTTTCGAAGGTGTATTTTACCAAAAAATTTCACGAAGAAGGCCTGACCAATTGCCGGTATGATCTTTTTCCCATCGCTTCCCTGGCTGAATGGGGTGATTTACTCACCGAACATCCCCACCTGCAAGGCCTTAACGTAACCATCCCCTACAAAGAAGCGGTAATACCTCTCCTCGACGACGTGTCTGAAACGGCCGCTGCCATTGGAGCCGTCAACACCATCTGCATAGTGGAGGGCAGGTTGAAAGGCTTTAATACCGACGCTTTTGGCTTCGAGCTTTCGCTAAAAAACGAATGGAAGACCCCCATCAGAGGAGCCTTGATACTGGGAACCGGCGGCGCCTCCAAAGCCGTTCAATACGTGTTGACCAAAATGGGTATTCCCTTTCTACTGGTTTCCCGAAAGGTGGAAAAAGGCGACCTGACCTATGCCGACCTGGGCAAAAAAGAACTCCGAAGTTTTCCACTTATCGTAAATACCACTCCCCTGGGTATGCATCCGGCCACAGAGGAAGCACCGGATATACCTTATCGGTATCTTAGTGCCGAAAATATGCTCTACGATTTGATATATAATCCCAAAAAAACCGTATTTTTGAAAAACGGAATCAGTCGCCATTGCAAGGTAAAAAACGGAATGGAAATGTTGTACTTACAGGCCGAGCGCTCCTGGGCGCTATGGAATGATTTATGTTCACGATGATTTACCGAACATTCTATTATGACAAAACAAGCCGATACCATAAAACCCATCAAACCCATTGACGAGATCGTCGATTTTTCAAACACCGAGATCGCTTTCGCCAATAAAAGCGACAGCGACCTGAATAAAATGGCCTGGCTCTTCAGCCTGATGAACAAAGGATGGCTGGTCAACCTGCTGTCTCCGGCCGGACTGATCGCCGTAAAGTGGGGACTCCCCTTTGTAAAACCCATCATTAAAACGACCATTTTCGAGCAGTTCGTCGGCGGAACCACCCTCCTCGAATCACAAAAGGCCATCGAAAAACTCTACGCCAACAATACCTTATCCATCCTCGACTACGGCGCCGAAGCAAAATCCACTGAAAAAGATTTCAACATCACGATGAACGAGAACATCCGCGCCATCGAATTTGCCTACACGCACGACAGCGTTCCCGTCATCAGCACCAAAATAACCGGCCTGGCCCGCTTCCAGCTTTTGGAAGACATACAAAATGGCGTCCCCTTCACCCGCGAAACCCGCCGGGAATACCGCAACGTACTCAAACGCCTCGATGCCATCTGCCACGTAGCCCATGAAAAAAAAGTAGGTGTATTTTTCGACGCCGAAGAAAGCTGGATTCAAAACACCATTGACCATCTGGTCTACCAGATGATGCGCCGCTATAATCGCGACCGGGCCATCGTTTACAACACTTTCCAGCTATACCGCCACGACCGCCTTCAGTTCCTGATGGATATGCACGCCAAAGCCCAGGAAGATGGTTTTCTGCTTGGCGCAAAACTGGTACGAGGTGCCTACATGGATAAAGAGCGCGAAAGAGCCGAAGAAATGGACTACCCCTCCCCCATCCAGCCCACCAAAAAAGCCACTGACGACGCCTACAACACCGCCCTCCGATACTGCATAAAACACTACGAAGAAATCGCCACTTGCAACGCCACCCACAACGCAGAAAGCTGCCTCCTCTTTGCCCAGCTCATCCACGAACAACGACTCCCCAAGGACCACCCCCACCTCAACTTCTGCCAGCTATACGGCATGAGCGACCACCTCACCTTCAACCTCGCCAACGCCGGTTACAACGTCGCCAAATATCTGGTATACGGCCAAATAGAAGAAGTAGTGCCCTACCTCATCCGCCGCGCCAAAGAAAACGCCGCCGTCACCGGAGACATGAGCCGCGAATACGAACTGGTAATGAAAGAAGTGAGACGAAGAAAGTAGTCGGCCAATTTATTGGCCTGGCTCTCAACCTGCCTGAACGAGGTGAAGGCAAATCAAATCAATCATCAGCAAATTTTAACTGCCGCAGGCAGTCAGCACATCAACTCCCGAACCCGATCAGCCAACAAATGCTCGATCATAGTAAAAATAGCATAAGGCTTGAGCGGCTGCCAAACGATATTATTAAAAGGATTGCCAAAGTGAACGTAATATTGAAGATGCGCCAGTTGCATTTCATCGATAACGTGAGCGCGCGCATTGAGGACTGCCACCCAACCGCCTTCTTCCTTCACATCGTCCCACCATTCTTCATAGTAACAGTCATCGCCTGCATGAAAATTGAGCACGTTTTCCGTAAGGAGAATGAACTTGCAAATGCCCTCCTGTATCAGTGCATCCGCAATTTGTCTTTTCAGAAATTTGATATCGTTGTGAAGGCAATCGTTCCACTCGCCCAGTAGTTCGATAATGGCATACTGCTCGTCGTAATCGACAAAAAGAATTTTCAGATAAAGCGTATACGAACCAAAGGCATCCCACTGAGGATGAATAAAGTAGTTGTATATCTTTTGAGAAAAGGTAAACTCATCGTACTCACGGCCATAGAAGGGAGAGCGCTCGTCTTCTGAGGCGACGTAGTCTGTTCTCCATCTGAAATAAGGTTCTATGTCGTGCATGTCCGTGTCGTTATTTCCCTACAAAAATACAGACAATGTTTTAAAAAATATTAAAAAAAATTTCCGTACATTACCCCTCATAATATGAGAAAAATTGTAGTAACCGGGCCGGAATCATCTGGAAAAACCACCCTCACCCGATCCCTGGCCAAACATTTTAAAACCATCTGGGTACCCGAATTTGCCCGCAGCTATGTCCAGGAATTGGGGCGCGATTATGAACAAAGCGACCTCCTCGAAATCGCCAAAGGCCAAATAAAATCGGAAGACGAATTGGCCACCTCCGCCAAGTCCTTCCTCATCTGCGACACCGATCTACTCACCCTCAAAATATGGCAACAACAAAAGTACCACCGCTGCTACCAATGGATCAACGACCAGATACGACTCCGCTCCTACGACGCCTACCTGCTCTGCTCCCCCCACGGCATTTCCTGGGAGGAAGACCCTTTGCGGGAAAATCCACACGACCGCGATAGGCTTTATCAGGTGTATGAATTGCATTTGCGGCATCTGCGGAAAAACTATTTGCCGCTTGTTGGTTCGAGAAGAAAACGAATGAAGGAGGCGCTGGCTTTTATGAAAAGGCTCAAATAATGAACATCAAAATCATCTCCGCAGGAGCGGGAAGCGGCAAAACCTATAGGCTCACCGAAGAAATGGTAGCCTTGCTGAAGGGAGGCATCCGTGCCAACGGCATCATCGCCACCACCTTCACCAATAAGGCAGCCGCCGAATTGCAGGAACGCGTACGCATCCGCTTGCTGGAAGAGGGCATGCCCGACAAAGCCAACGACCTGACCAATGCTCTGATCGGCACCGTCCACGGCCTGGGCGTAAAACTGCTGAAACGCTTTGCCTTCGAGGCCGGCGTCTCTCCTGAAGTGGATATCATCGCGGAAGAAGACCAGCAGACCCTTTTCAATGACTCCCTCACCACCATCCTCACCCACGAGCGGCTCGAAGCCATCCAGCACAGCAGCGAACGACTTGGACTAACCGGCGAAGAGGCCGACCGCTGGCGCCGCATGGTCAAAGACCTCACCGACGTGGCTCGCTCCAATGATTTTTCTACCGAAGTGCTGGAAAAAAGCAAGCAGCTTTCGTTCGGGTCGCTCCAACCCTTTTTAGGGAAACCGGCTGAATTGACCTCCAAACAGTTCAATGAACGACTACTCCATTTGCTGGAAACAACACTCGCCCACCTGGATTCCAATAGCGATGATACCCGCACCACCCTCAAAGCCAAAAACACACTAAAAAACATTCTAAACACCCTCCAACTCAAAGGCCACCTCAACTGGGAGGACTGGGTGCGGATCAGCAAAATAAAAGTTGCCGTCAAAAGCCGCGATGCCATAGAAGAACTTACCAGTTGGGCCGCCCGCCACGACGAACATCCAGCGTTCCACAGCGACCTCCAACAATTCATTTACCACCTCTTCGACATAGCCATCGCCGCCCTGTCGGAATACGACCGATACAAAAAACAACGTGGACTGATCGACTACATAGACATGGAATCATTGGTCAACAAACTCCTCGACCATCCCGACGTCAAGCCCGTCCTCCAATCGGAGATCGACCTGCTCCTGGTCGATGAATTTCAGGATACCAGCCCCATCCAACTGGAGATATTCCTCAAGCTCTCCCGGATGGTTCGACATTCTATCTGGGTGGGTGATCCCAAACAATCCATTTACGGATTCCGGGGAGCCGACCCTGCCCTGATGCAGGAGATCATCCTTAAATGTGGTATTGAAAAGGAAAACATCCTGATGCACTCCTGGCGGTCGAGGGAAGACATCGTTCACCTGACCAACAGCCTGTTTACAAAGGCTTTTCCCGATTTGCCAACGGAACAGGTAGCCCTCTATCCCAAGCGCACCAAAGCCGACAACCCCTCCGACGAGCGCTTTAAAGCCGAACCCATCGACTTACAGGATGCCATCCAGCACTGGCATTTCGAACATGGGGAAGGGCGCCTTCCTGGCCGCCCCTGGATGGAAAATTGCCTGGCCGACAGCGTTAAGCGTTTGCTGCTCGATCGTCAGGTGCCGGTTTTACCGAAAGGGGAAAAAAACATACGCTCTATCCAACCCGGCGATATAGCCGTGCTCTGCCGCTCCAACCGGGCCTGTCAGGAAGTAGCACGAGCCTTGCACCGGGCAGGACTGAAAGCAGCCATCGCCCGGTCGGGACTGCTCGAAACGGCGGAAGCCAAACTGACCCTGGCTTGCCTGAAATTTATCTTGCATCGATCAGACTCCCTGTCCATCGCTGAAATATTGTTGTTGACGGGTGAACTATCGACAGAAGAGATCATCGAAGACCGACTGCAGTACCTGGAGGAAGTGGGCGAACAGTCGGCATGGGACGAAAAATGGGCCAGCCACCGCGTCTATATCGACCAATTGCATCAACTTAGAGAACAGGTAGGCGACCTGTCGGGTGCCGAAATCCTTCATTTGGTATTGGAAGAGCTCGACCTGCGCCGCATCATCGCCACCTGGGGCAAAACGGAACAGCGAATGGCCAACCTGGATATGCTTCGTCGCTACGCCTTACAATACGAGGAGGCTTGTACCCGGCTGCACATTGCTGCTTCTTTGGGCGGATTTTTATTGTGGCTCTACGACATTGCTGCCAAAAGCCGCGACGCCCAGGGTTCCGGCGAAAGCCCCGATGCCATCAATGTGCTGACCTATCATAAAAGCAAGGGGCTGGAGTGGCCGGCGGTGATTTGCTACGACCTCGAAGGCACCTTGCGGGAAAAGACTTTTGGATTGCGGCTGATGTCGGATACAGATCAGGTGGATCTCGACAATTTGCTCGGCAACCGGTGGCTGCGTTTTTGGGTCAACCCTTACGGAAAACAAAGTCGCAATACAGCCCTCGAACAGCGGTTGCAGGCAAGTGATGCATTTGCGGTAGCAAGAAAAGAAGCCCTGGCTGAGGAGACGCGCTTGTTGTATGTGGGCATCACCCGTGCACGCGACTACCTTATTTTCCCCACCCGAAACAGCCCAACGAGATGGCTCAACCGGGTGTGGCATAACGGTAAAGAAGACCACTTTGCCCTGGATCACCACGAATCGGAAACCCCCTGGGAGTGGAACGGTGAGGTGATACACAAAAACACAGAAGTAGAGGCTTTTCCCAGAGATTTTGTCCATTCGGAAAAATCTGTGTCGACCACACTCTACCTCAACGAACGGCAGGGTACCCGCTGGCATCCAGTCCATCAGATAGATTGGAAAGAGGGTGTCCCCAAAACGATTAAGTATGGCGCACCAACTGCTTTCGCTAAAATGGAAGAGGTGGCGGCCAATGACCAAGGTAGTTTTGCCCAACTGTTGAAAGCGGTATTGCTGTCAGATGCTCCCAACCTGGATGTAGCCTACCGCGATGATATGCTGGCGGCACTGGTAGAGCGATTCGGTTTGTCGGAAGTAGTTGAGGTACCGGCACTGAAAGCCTATTCTGCTGCTTTTTACGATGCCCTCCGGCAACCCGTAAACGTCATCAAGCAATACCCCTTTCGCTATCACCAACAGGGCCGCAGCCTCGAAGGAGTGGTGGATCTGGTGGTGAAAGGTTCCGGCTCTTTGATATTGATCCAGTTCGATTTGGCTGCGGCCGAAAAGCTACCCCGGAAGCCCTCAAAAACGGCGGCCTTGCTCTACCATGCCGGCCATGCCCTTAGCCGCGACTTTGACACACCGGTAAGTGGGCTGGTCATTTGTCAGGTTTTGTATGGGAAGATGACCCCTTTGAAAGGGGTGAATCAACAACAAGAGATAGTGTTTCCCCATCAGTAAAACGCGGGATTGGTTATAAAATTTGGGAACAAAAACATGGAAAACCGGGTTTATTCTACTATCTTTGCGGCGCCAAACACTCTGCCCGGGTGCTGAAATTGGTAGACAGGCATGGTTGAGGGCCATGTGTCCTTATGGGCGTGCGGGTTCGACTCCCGCTCCGGGCACATTTCAAGCTCCGAGTATGATAATTTTTCATCAGGGCGTGCGGGCCTGTCTAGCTGGCGCCAGCCAGATAGATTCGACTCCCGATACGGGCACATTTCAAGCTCCCTACCTGGGACCTCTTTAATTCTAGGCTCTATGTTTGTCGTTTATGCCATTGCCAGTATACAACGAAAATATGTATACGTCGGACTTACCTCCAACCTTGAACAGCGGCTCTTGAGACATAACAATAAACTGGAAAAAACTACCAAGCCATACGCTCCTTTTACGCTTATTTATTCTGAAATACATCCTGGCAGACCCGCTGCCAGGAATAGAGAAAAATTCTTCAAATCAAGATCTGGTAAAAGGACCCTCTATCGTATCATTACCAATGAATTCCCACTCCTTTCTCAATACTTAAATTGATCTTCATCAGGGCGTGCGGGCCTGTCTAGCTGGCGCCAGCCAGATAGATTCGACTCCCGCTCCGGGCACATTTCAAGCTCCGAGTATGATAATTTTTCATCAGGGCGTGCGGGCCTGTCTAGCTGGCGCCAGCCAGATAGATTCGACTCCCGCTCCGGGCACATTTCAAGCTCCGAGTATGATAATTTTTCATCAGGGCTGCGGGCCTGTCTAGCTGGCGCCAGCCAGATAGATCCGACTCCCGATACGGGCACCGCCAACATTCTCCCATTTTTCCGATCTAACCCCAAAGATATCCGCCCCCCTGGCGGTTTTTTTTAAAATCTTACTTTCCTTTTTGTCACAGATACCCGCTTCTTGGCAATGATAATTTCACAATTAGTTCTTGAGCTGCTTTTGCTTACCCCGTATTGGTAGTCCAAACAGGTTGTGCGGACTGTCTTTTTTTATGAAAATGTAAGAGAACTGTTAGATTATATTTGAAAAAATTAAATGATTGAAGTGCTTTTAATTGAGCTGGGGCGGAAAATTTAAAGTCACATAAAAATCAGGAATAATAAAAATATTTTTCCAAGCCCTTTTTTCAGATAAAATAAATTCATATATTTGTGTCTCTGAAAAAACGAATACTGTGAACCTACCATGCTATTGCCATCATCCTGGCAATTAATCTATAGCCATTATATCAACCCCGCTTCAACGAGATTTTGAAACACTTTAATCCCATACACTATGGAGCTATTTTTAATCATTTCGATAGGTCTTACTGTCGCCACCTTTTTACTGATCGCCGTGTCAAAACCGGCCGCGCCTTCTCTTGCCGATCACGATAGTGATTATGCATCGGACTATCATCCGGAAGAAAGTGCTGCCGAACTTCAATCGCTCGACGAGATGGCCGCAGCAGCAGCAGATCTGTCCATTTCACAAAATCAAACTCAGGAAGCCGTTAACTTGCTGGTTTAAAATTAGACCAACAGTACTCGATAAAGGAAAACCCTATATTGAGCGGACTTTAGTCGCAGGAACCAGGCCTGTACCGGGCCAGGTTCCTTTTGTCATTTCTTTCGCCGGTTTCGTTTTCGGGCTTTACGGGCTGCCTTTTTCTTTCTTTTCTGGCCGGATTTTGATTTGCTACTAGACTGTAGTTGCGGATATTGCCGATGGTAGTCTTCCAGGTCATGGCCTTTTTTTTTCAAATCCTCCAAAGTGCCAAAGTCGACGATGTTTTGATGTTCATCCATAACTGCGGTGGGTTTGCGTCCATTCCACGTCTTGAATAAGCTCAATCCCTTTGATTGGGATTCCACGCCAAACACCGCCTTATACTGAATCCCTCTTGATACGCTTTGGGAAAGTTGATGCTCATCGATGACAACGGTTGGACAATCGCCGCAAAAATAACCCGACGGTGATACATTGTTGCGAGCGCCCATTCCATCGGTATAGATGAATTGGGCGTAGTGCTGCTGTAATGATCCGTGGCATTCCGGACAGGTCGACGTAGTTTTGGCAAAGGAAAGTGAATACCCATTTAATACTTCCTTGTCATAAATGGGGATGGATGAAGTCTTTTTAATGAGTTCGATCAACTGGTCATCAGCCATTCCCATTTCATCATCTTCAATCAGGATATTGATGTGGTCTTCGTTCTGCCGAACAGCCACCGGTACTTCAGGAGGGGTTGGCGATTGAGGAGTTTCCTCCTTTGTAGTCTCCTTTGAAATCTCCTCAATGGGTTCTTTCGCAGGCTCCTTCTTCTTTTTATTGAACCAATCAAACATAAAGTGCAATTTTTACGCAAAAGTAAGGATTTTAGCATCCAAATGCACGTCTAAGTAAAGCTCAAACGGAAAACGAAAAATATTCCTCCCCGCCGGAACCAAATCGATGGTTTCAGGGTTTAGTAGTTGTCCGATTCTAAAACGAGGAAACTTAACGCTATGAACAGCCACATCATCGCCAACCCCACCATCGATATTGCTACTGACACACTCGAGTCAATGGAAGAATTAACTTGCGAAGAATCGCAGGTAGTCTTGCACTGCGTTTACTCTGCCCCTACTCCCAGACGCATACGCATTCAACCCACGACCTATCTGGTGGATCGCTCCTCAAGACACCGCAGCGAATTGGTTCACACCGAAAACATCATCGTAGCGCCCGAATGGCAGGAAGTACCCGCCCACCGGAATGCTTATTTCTCCCTGATCTTTACTGGTTTGCCTAAAAGTTGTATCTTGTTCGATCTGGTTGAACTCAACGAGATCAGCCCCTTTGAAGCTCACAACATTAATCGCAATAACCAGGATGTGTACTTCATTCGATTAAATTAAGATTTTCGACTATAACCCCAAACATCAGGGAGCGCCACATTGATTGCTGTGTGGTTGCTCCTTTTTCACGCTTTCAGAGGCCGCAAAAATACGTTAACTAACCCAGCAGTGCCGCTTTCTCTCAAAATACCACCGTTTCTTAAATGATTATTATCTTTGATGTTTTCGGAACATTTATTGCCGCCCTTTCATACCGGCAAACATACCATGCACATCTCACAAACACGTTTTCACCTTACTTGAATACACCGACCCGGACCGCACCTGAGCACCCTATTCAGATGCAGTGACTAAAGCTAATGGTTAAGAAATTTCCATTTTACAAGCAACTGGATGGCATGGATTGCGGGGCTGCCTGCCTCCGCATGATCGCTAAATTCCACGGACGTATCTATTCGTTGAAATATTTACGGGAGATTTCTCATGTCGATCGGGAAGGAGTGTCCCTTATGGGCATCAGCGACGCAGCCGAACACATCGGCATGCATACCCTCGGCGTCAAAATACCCTACGACCGCATTCTCCAGGACCTTCCCCTACCCTTTATTGCCCATTGGCGGCAAAACCATTTCGTCGTCGTCTACAAGATCACCAAGACCCACGTATGGGTGGCCGATCCCGCTGCCGGCAAATTCAGGCTGACCCGCGATGAATTTCTCGACGGCTGGGCCTCCGATATGCAAGACGGCGAAAAGGTCGGCATCATCCTATTGCTGGAAACCACCCCCGACTTTTTTGAAAAGAATGGCGACAAGGTCGACAAAGGCAACCTCTCCTACCTCTGGGCCATTGTGTCGAAGTATAAGCATCTGGTAGGACAGGTACTTCTGGGATTGTTTGTAGGATCGGTGTTGCAGGTTATTTTTCCCTTTCTGATGCAGGTCATCGTCGATGTGGGGATCAATACAGCCGATGTCAATTTCATTACGCTTGTATTGGTGGCTCAGTTCGTTTTGTTCTTTACCCGGATGCTGGTGGAATTTTTGCGGTCGTGGATTCTATTACACGTAGGAGTGCGCGTCAACATATCGCTCATTTCGGATTTCCTGACAAAGATGATGAAATTGCCCATCCGGTTTTTTGATACCAAGCTGACGGGCGACCTCTTGCAACGCATCTACGACAACCGCCGGGTGGAGACCTTTCTGACTTCGGCCTCGCTTATCACTTTGTTTTCCATTTTTAACTTCATTGTATTTGGCATCGTGCTGGCCTATTACAGTTGGTCGATATTGGTGGTGTTTATCGTTGCCACTTTTTTCTACCTGGCCTGGGTCGTTGCATTTCTTGCAAAAAGAAGGGAGTACGATTATCGTCGTTTCGACCAAATGGCTACCAACCAAAGCAGCCTCATAGAACTGATCGACGGAATAGAAGACATCAAACTCCACAATGCCGAACGCGAAAAAAGATGGGAGTGGGAACGCATTCAGTCAAGGCTTTTTAACATCAGCATCAAGGTGTTAAAATTGGATCAATGGCAGCGTTTTGGCACTTCTTTTCTCAATGAATCCAAAAATATTATCATTACCTTTATCGCGGCCAAACAAGTGATTGACGGCTCCATGACCCTGGGTATGATGCTCGCCGTTCAGTACATCATCGGTCAACTCAACGCTCCCATCGAACAACTCATTCAGTTCATCCTCTCCGCTCAAGACGCTTCCATCAGCCTGGAAAGAATGAACGAAATCCACCTGGAGGACAATGAGGAAAACCCGGAGGAAAAAATTACCATCCTTCCGGAAAATCAGGATATTAGTTTTGAAAATGTGTACTTTCAATACGGAGGTGCGCATTCGCCAATGGTGTTGCGCAATATCAACGTCGAAATCCCCAAAGGAAAAACTACGGCCATAGTCGGCTCCAGCGGAAGCGGCAAAACCACAATGCTCAAGCTGTTGCTCAATTACTATCAGGCCACCCGGGGTGCTGTCAAACTCGGCGAACTTTCGCTAAATAATATCCAAAACAGAATATGGCGCTCCAAATGTGGGGCCGTATTGCAAGACAGTTACATTTTTTCGGATACCATAGCCCGCAACATCGCCTTGGGGGAGGACTACATCGATCAGGCTCGTCTGCTCAAAGCAGTCAAAGTGGCCAACATACAAAGAGACATTGAGTCGATGCCCCTCGGTTACAATACCCGCATCGGCTCCGACGGTATGGGCCTTAGCCAGGGACAGAAGCAACGGCTGATGATCGCCCGCGCCATCTACAAAGACCCCGAATATATGGTATTCGACGAGGCCACCAACGCCCTCGACGCCTACAACGAAATGATCATCATGGACAACATAGAGGAATACTTTCGCGGCCGCACCGTCGTAATCGTGGCTCACCGCCTCAGTACGGTCAGAAACGCCGACAACATCATCGTGCTGGAAAAAGGAGAGGTGATCGAGGAGGGTACCCACGAACAACTCACTGCCCAACGCGGCTCCTACTTCCACCTGGTGAAAAACCAACTGGAATTGGGGACTTGAACTTGATTTTGCACCACAACCATAGGAATCAAAACCACAAAGACGCGAAGACAGAAACCAGCCCTGCCAGCGGCGGAGGTTCCACAAAGAAAACCTCCGTGTAACTTTGTCTCTTGGAGTCTTTGTGGTGGGTTATGTCACGCGCTCAAAAACTATGATCAAACAGCACAAACACCAATGGTAGAAACCCGAATTCAACCAAGAAAAATTAACATGCCGGATAAGCAACCAGAGGAGGAACGGATCGAGCTGCGCAGCGAAGAGGTGCAGGAGATCCTCGGAACGCCACCGCGATGGATCGTGCGTTGGGGCACCACCCTGGCTTTCTTTGTGTTGATGATGCTCCTCTTTGTTGGCTGGATCGTAAAATATCCAGACATAAAGGAAGCCCACCTGCGGCTGACCACTTCCATACCGCCTTCCCCCCTGGTGGCGCGAATCGATGGAAATATAGACCGTCTTTTTGTCAGTGAAAACGATTCAGTACCACGAGGTTATCTGCTCGCCGTCATTCAAAGTACCAGCCACTTTGAAGATGTACTGTGGCTCGATGAGGAGCTGACTGAACTCAAAGATATGGAAGAGGTAGAAGTATTGAATTACAACCCCGACCGGACCCTCGTACTCGGGGAGCTGCAAGGCGGTTATTCCGCGTTGATCGAAAATTTTGAAGCATTCAACCGCGACCAAAATACAGATTACACCCAACAATCCGTAGCCAGAATTGCCGGCGAAAAAGAAGCCGTGGCCAGTGCAAGAAAAGCCGACGAATCGAAACTACTCGACCTCCAACAGGAATTGGTCAACGCCATGACCGACCAGGAACGAATAAAAAAACTGTTTCGCCTTCAGATCAAATCAAAAAAGGATCTCGAAAATGCCCACAACGCCGTCCTCGCAGTAAAAAACCGGATCAACCAGACCAAAGCAACCATTGCCAACAAACGACAACAATTGCTGCGACTCGAAAACGAAATCCTAACCGTCGAAAATAACAGAGAACAATCCGCCAGTACCTATTTTATCAAGTTGCGCGAAGACGCGCACCGCCTTCAAAGCGCCATCCAGTCGTGGAAGCAAAGATACCTCCTTTACGCCCCCATCGAAGGCACCGTCGCCTTTCAACGGGAAATAAAAGAATACCAATTCGTTCAAACAGGAGACCTCCTGATGCGCATCATTCCCAAACAAAACAAAGAATGGATCGGTCAGGTAAAACTGCCCACAACCGGAAGCGGTAAGGTGGAAGCAGGGCAACGGGTAGTGGTAAAATTCGACAACTACCCCCACGAAGAACACGGCGTGGTAGAGGGCGTGGTGCGCAGCAAGTCGCTTTTGCCCAATGAACATGCATACAACCTCGAAGTAGCATTTCCCAACGGGATGGTCACCAGTTACAACAATAACCTCTCCTACAAACCCGAAATGGAAGGCAAGGCCGAGATCATTACCGACAATAAGCGGCTGCTCGAATGGCTGTTTGAAAAACTATTGTCGCGGTTTCGTTCTTACTGATCGCTCCTATTACTAACACGAGTTTTAACCCCGGGGAACCAGCCTAATTCGACACCACAAACCGCCGCGTGATCGCTTTCTTATCCGCTATCTTCACACTCAGGAAATAAATGCCGCTTCCCCACCTGGATACATCGATGCGGATCGGGTCCAAACCTATTTCGGAAACAGCTTCTTGCCAAACCGGTTGCCCCAAACCATTGAAAATGTTCAAATCAGCCACCGATCCCAAATGATGCCGTATATTGATAAAAACCTCATTGGACGCCGGCACGGGAAATACCTCAAACGAATTCAGTGACAAGTCAAAATCCACCTGCCGAAGTGGCGTGTGGCGATAGGTACTGTCATAATGCACCTGCCGCACCCGATAGTAATTAGTCCCTTTGTTGGGTTGCTTGTCGACAAAATGATAGGCTCGTTCTTCCACCATATCCGATACACTCGACACCATAGCAAGGGTCGTGTAGTCAACACCATTGAGGGTGTGCTCCACCAGGAAAAATTCGTTTTTAAATTCCGTATTCGTCACCCAATCCAGGCGCACTTCTCGTCCGTCTTTCACTGCCTGAAAATGGAGCAGCTCACTGGTTACCCCAAAGTCAATGCTGTTCTCCGCGATCACCACCGTATAGTCCTCCACCTCTCCGTACACAAAAACTTCACAAGGCCCGGCAAAAGCATCTTTCTTCATGGATACGCGCATCCGGTTAGCACCCAACGTCGCATCCGGCGGAATGGCAATATCGCCCGAAATCAATTGCACTTGAGTAGGCGGATAATTGGGCGACCCCGCCAGACTTATTTCTTCCAACACCAGTTCTCCGGAATCCTCAAAATCACCGTCCTGATTGAAATCAATCCATACGCGGACGTATTCATCCCAATGATGAAAACTAAACATAGGCACCAATGTGAAAGCATAAGATTCCCCTGCTTCTACCGTCGTACTTTCATCGGTAAAGTCACCGTAATTGTCTTTGCCCGAAGCATGGTCGATCGTATGAAACGAAACATGACCGATGTATTGCTCCCAAGGCTCCTCTCCCTCCGATTCGCAGTAATCCCCTTCAGGCGGATCGGGGGCCACTACTTCAACCGAAAAGCTACAAGTAGCGGTATTGCCGCAACCATCAGTCGCTTCGTAGCCAATAGTATAGACCCCTTCCCCAACACTACTTCCCAAAGCAGGGCCACTAATTTGCGTGAGCAGCAAGCCTTCCGGACAATTCAATTCCATCAAAAAATAACTACTAAAATCAGCCGACTGCATCTTCCATGCTCCATCGGCGTACTGAATGCGGGTAAAGTCCCGGCTAGATGTATTTTGATTGTTGGCACTAAAATTGAGGTAACTGATTGGCTCACCGCTGTCCCACACCAGCTGTCCCTCCGTCTCCGAATCGTTCAATCCAATGAAGGCATTTACCGAAAGGTTGTTTTTCAAAAATTCATTTTCTTCCTCATCGCCAATAGTGACCAGATAGGCATCCCACAAGGCGCATTCCTCTTGTGCCTCTGCCCATTTCTCTGGAGTTTCCGACAAATGATACTCACTATCGTTGTGGTTTCCCAACAAGGTAAACCCGGAAATGGCAGTGCCGCAATTTGAATTTGCTGTACCGCCCTGTTGGCAGGTGGTCGAAAGGTCAGGTAGCGGCCAGTTGATCGCCATGGTGGCCTGGCCTTCCGGCAAAACGACTTCCAGGTCGGAAGGACAGTCGAGCAAAAGGGTACCAGAGTCGTCTTCCACGATGAGTGTAAAACTACAGGTGGAAACCCCATCGCAGTCATCACTAAAACTGTATTCGATGAGATAAACCCCGATGTCAAAATAGCTGCCTGCGGGCAATCCCTGCGTTTGTGTAAGTGCAATGTTACCGGGCAAACAATCCGTAGTAGCTGATGGCAAATCCCAATTGGCGACAGCGCCGGTTTCGCCACCCGCCACCATGACAATAAGGTCATCCGGGCAATCATTCACCTCAATGGTCGACGGCAACTCCTCTACCAACACAGTAAATGTACAGGCCATTTGATTGCCACAGTCGTCGGAAGCCGTGTATGCCACCACGGAATTACCCACTGGAAAGGAAGCTCCGTTAAGAGGCCCGCCAGTTTGCTCCAACAATACATTCCCGATCGGACAGGTAGAGGTGGGGTTGGGGTCCGCCCAACTCACCAAAGCGCCTGGAGTACCGGGAGGCACCTCCAGGGAAATATCATCTGGGCAGTCAAGACTCAACATGCCATTATTGACGGTCACCGCTACTGTAAAGGAGCAGGTGGTGACATTGCCGCAATCGTCGCTGGCTTCGTAAACCACTATGGAGGTTCCCACCGGAAATTCGCCGCCATTTGGAATGCTCGTTTGTAAACTAGTTGTTGGATTTCCCGTAGGGCAGGTGGTGGTTGCCACCGGTTCCGTCCAACTCACTGGCGTTGAACCTGAACCACCACTGATCGTCACTGAAATATCGTCGGGGCAGGAAAGACTCAACTCGCCGTTGTCGACCATCACCGTTACCGTAAAGGAGCAGGTGGTGGCATTGCCGCAATTGTCGCTGGCTTCGTAAACCACTATGGAGGTTCCCACCGGAAATTCGCCGCCATTTGGAATGCTCGTTTGTAAACTCGTTGTTGGATTTCCCGTAGGGCAGGTGGTGGTTGCCACCGGTTCCGTCCAACTCACTGGCGTTGAACCTGAACCACCACTGATCGTCACTGAAATATCGTCGGGGCAGGAAAGACTCAACTCGCCGTTGTCGACCATCACCGTTACCGTAAAGGAGCAGGTGGTGGCATTGCCGCAATTGTCGCTGGCTTCGTAAACCACTATGGAGGTTCCCACCGGAAATTCGCCGCCATTTGGAATGCTCGTTTGTAAATTCGTTGTTGGATTTCCCGTAGGGCAGGTGGTGGTTGCCACCGGTTCCGTCCAATTCACTGACGTTGAACCTGAACCACCACTGATCGTCACTGAAATATCGTCGGGGCAAGTCAGGTTCAACTCCGGTCCTATATTCGATTCCACCACAATGACGGTATAATCTTCAACTTCACCATTGGCAAATACTTCACAGGGCGATGGCGGCGCATCTCTTTTCATGGAAATCCGCATACGGGTAGCACCGGGTGTAGCTGTTGGTGGAATTTCGATGTCTCCTTCAATGGGGCCAAAGCCGTCGTCGTTGGCCGAAAATACCAATTCGCCGGGATCGTCAAAATCGCTGTCCTGATTGAAATCGATCCAGGCCCTGTAAAATTCATTATATGTTAGCCAACTAAAATCCGGCGTGATCACCAGCGGGTAAGTACCGCCCTGATCGACGTAGGTGCCCTGATCGGTAAAATCGGCGTATTGTTCCTTGAAAGAAGGATGGTCGATGTCTCCAAATGAAATATGTGCGATCCACTCCTGCCAGGGTGCCACGCCCTCCGTCTCACAATACCCTTCCGGGCCACCTTCAAATGTTTTCACTTCAAAACTTCGCTGGACGGGTGCAGCCGCGTAATAATCTGCATTTCCCGTCTGGTCGGCTTCAACAACTACAATTCCTACATTCCCTGTCAACACAATGTTGGAACCTGCAACCGTTGCCGGTCCTGAAACGATGGAGTAGCTCACCGGCAACCCCGAAGTAGCCGTAGCTCCGGGATCAAATGGTGGCGCAAAATCGTATTGGTCCGCTATAATCGGAAAATTAATGGCCTGATCCTGCGGACTGGGTACCTCGCCGTTGACCGAGCCTGGTGTGGGTGGATAGTGAATCCAACTGGATGCCAAGGTATTGTCGAGCGCCGGATCGATCAATTGCAGCGTAGGTCCATTGCCGTCGGGGGCGACGGGCCAGGGTGCCATATCATCGTAAGCCACGGCATCGATCAGATCGCCATTGGCGTTTTTCAACGTGATCAACTCGCCGTTGTTGCTGAATTTAAATCCATTGGGGATCACCCCAAATCCTCCATAAATATTTTGAAGGGAGGGAAACACGGATTGAAACTCCAACAAGTCTTCTGCCAAAACCAAATACGCTCCTGCAGCAAGTTGCGTACCTGCCGGAAAACCAAAATGTGAGCCACTCTCATCTTCCAGGTACCAGCCGGATATATCGACTGCTCCGTTGTTGGGGTTGTACAATTCCACCCAATCCCCCGAGTTGGGAAAGTCAGGGGAGTTGTAATTGATCTCGTTGATCACAATGGGATCAGTAGCCGTCGATCCCAGGTCGAAGTAGGCCGTAAGACTTGCCGAAGAGCTGTTGTACTGAACGCTCACCTCTGCTTCCTCTCCAAGGGAAGCATCCGACCAGCCCGTCAGCACATATCCGGGTGCCGCTTTCGCAAAAACTGGAATGTCGATGCCTCGAAAATAGGTACCCGTCCAGGGGTATTGATTTTCCGAAAGGGTAAGGGTGCTGAAATGGATATCTCCCCCCGTTGCAGGAACGGCATTCAGAGTGACTGCTGTCAGTCCGGATATTTCCGAAAAATAGTTGACCATATGATCACGCATGATGTCGGTTCGTCCATTAGCAAAGGTTCGAAGTATTTCGACTTCCTGAGCGTTTTGGTTCCAACCTCCGTTCCAGCGATCCATGTGCTGGGGTATTTCGGGTAGGAAAAGCGTTTCAAAATCATCGATGCGCCCCACTACCCTATCGGCAGCAAAGAGGGAGTTTAGCAGATCGGCAGCGCGGTTGAAAAAATAAGTTTTGGCGCCGTCGTTTTCCAGGATACTACGCAACAGTAGTGTTGCATGTGGCGGATTGAAATAGACCGGACTATCTTCGGCAAGGCAATGAGCGATCATATCTGTTGTGTAGTCGCCACTGTTCCAGGGAGCGTTTAAGGGTCGCAGTCCAAATCCGAAATCCAGATCTTTGGTCAACCACCGCCATTTGCTGTCAGGGGTTCGTTCGCGCCAGCGTTTGAAATTGACGCCCGGCCAGTCGTTGTTGTCGGTATAGATCCCGTGCAGGGCATAATCGATGTAATGATCGATATCCGCTTTTTCCCTCAAGGATTCATAAGCTGCCCCATTGCTGAAATCGTTATTTTCCAGAAAGGCAAAAAAATCGTCCCAGGCCTCCATATCTCCATCATCGGCTTCCAGAAAATTTTCGATGACATCCACCTCCTCATCGTTAAGACCGTAATGGGTGTCGAGGTATTTCCAGTTCATCTGCTCCCGGAGGTTGTAAATGCCCCAATACACACCATTGAGATAAACCACCGAGGGCCGAAAACCCTGAAGGTCGAGATCGGGCAGGTCGATCATTCCGTTCATGTCGCTGACATCTCCGACCAGGCTTTGCATCATAGCATCGCGAAAATTGGATTTTTTCCAGTCCTGCCCGGAGGCCCGAATGACCAAACTTCGGTATTGATCGAATGGGAGGTCGGGGAACAAGGGATAATTGAAAAATTCATTGCCAAACCCTGCCTTCGCCTTCAGTTTTAGGGCCTTTTGCGCCTGCGTCAAGGTAGCGGCACCATGCTTTTCGATCTCAATGTCTTGAGAAATTACCAAGCTGCCATCGGTTTCAAAAAATTGCATATGCGCAGGATACTCAAATGGAATATCGATGTTTTCAAAGATGCCGATGTCGGGGTCGAAGAAGTGTTCCGGATTAGTATTGATGGTGATGATGGCAAAGCTGTGGTCGACATCGATCAGGTAGGTTTCCGTCATAGTTTTGCTGGCAAGCAAACCGGCCCCGGTAGCCATGGCACGCAACGGAGTGGTGGTATTGATGGTTAATGTCCCTGTGTAGGGCGTTGAATTTTCAGTCGGAGTGTTCCCATCCAGGGTGTAATAAATACTCGCTCCAACCGTCGCCGAACTCAGGCTTACCTGAACGCTACCAGTGTAAACACCTCCTGAAATGCTGGCCACAGGAGAATCCGCAATGTCGTTACCGCCAGGTGTATCATTAGATGCCTCCGGGGTGGGTTGGTCGAACAATACCCAATTGGCTGCACCATTCGGACTTCTTCCCAACGATACGTCTGCAGTTTGCTGGCCAAAACTGTATTGGTCGATGATGCTAAAGCCATTACTACTGGTCAATAAAATGGCCTCCCCTGCCGCACTGAGTTTAATGTCCAGATGGCGGGGCCCCTGACTGGGTTCTCCATCGAGCCAAAACAGCAAAAAACCACCTGCTGGAATGGTTGTGGCCGTCGGGGCATTGGCAGAAATTTGCCATTTTGTCGGATTGGTTGGATCGTCGCTGACATAGAGCCCCCCCATGTCGATGGAGGTGCTGCCAGTATTGTAAAACTCCACCCAGTCGTCGTACTCACCCAACTCATCGGCAATTGTACTGCTGTTGGAAGCCATGAATTCGTTGATGACGACGGACTGGGCAAAACCCCATCCCGGCAACAACAACAAGATAGATAAAACGAATCGATTGAAGGATTGTCTTAGGGGGTTGTGTAAATACATTGTTATTTTGTTTACGTTTTTACCGGCGGACGACTACGAATCGCTTCGTCATTAATTTCCGGTCTTTTACTTTTACAGCAAGGTGATATACTCCGGCCCGATAGCCTGTCAGGTCAAGCTGGATGGCCGATTCGGGAATCTCTCCCACCGTTTGGCCTTGCATCGGCTGCCCCAGCGAATTGTAAACCTGCAACTCAGCTGACATGCCGACATAATGCCTTAGATTGACATATATTTCATTTTCCGTTGGAACGGGAAACAATTCAAAGGACTCCAGATCGAGGTCAAAGTCGATTTCTCTAATATCGGAATAGCGATGCGATCCATCCTCATACACTTGTTTGATCCGGTAGTAATTGATCCCTTTATAAGGCTGTTTGTCTAAATATTGGTATGTCAACGGAGCATACGATCCGTACAAACTCGGCAGCGTCACCAGGGGTTGAAAATCGATGCCGTCCAGCGAGTGTTCCACCACGAAATGATCGTTTTTGTATTCGGTATTCGTCACCCAATTCAGAGATACTTCCCTGCCCGATTTTGCAGCATTGAAAAACAACAGCTCCTGCGAAGAGCCAACCAGAGGCGTACCCCCACTGCTCACCACCACCGTATAATCTTCCACTTCTCCATAGACAAAGTCTTCACACGGCCCTGGAAAAGCCTCCTGTTGCATAGACACCCGCATCCGCGTAGCGCCATCCGGCGCCGTGGTGGGAATGGTGATCGTACTGTATATGGTATCGACCGGTGTGGGCGGATAAGGCGGATCGCCTGCAAAGGCAATTTCTTCTAACACGAGTTCTCCGGGATCGTCAAAATCGAGATCCTGGTTGAAGTCGATCCACACCCGGACATACTCGTCCCAATAATCCCAACTGAATAAGGGTTGTATGGTTACATCATAGGTCACCCCCGGTTCCACGGTAGTGCTTACCGCCGTGAAATCACCATACCCATCCTTCCACGAATAATGGCTGATGGTATTAAAGCCAACATAACCGATCCACTGCCACCATGGATGAGCCCCAAAGGAAGTACAATAATCGGTTGGACTGGGGAGTATCGTCACTATGGCTTCACAAGTGGCTGTATTGTTATTGTCGTCAGTCACCGTCAGTACAACCAGGTTGTCGCCGAGGTCCACTGTCGTGAAAAATGCGGGAACCACCGACACAGGCGTTACCGACCCACAATTATCACTGGCGCTGTCCAGCACGTCGGTCGGCAGAATATTTACCCAGGTGCCTTCCAATTCAATGGTAATGTCCATGCAAGTGACCAAAGGTGGTTGGTCATCTTCATCTACCTCGCCGTTGCAATTGTTGTCAAGGCCATCGGTACATATCTCGTCCATACCGGGGTTGATGCCGGAGTCGGTGTCGTCACAATCCTGATTATTGGTCACCGTATTGGGTGGGGTTATGCAGTCGTTTACAGGAGTAGCATTGGCATCACCATAGCCATCGCCATCTGCATCGGGATAATAATCCTGGAAAACGATGTCTTCATCCGTCTGCCCGTCGCAGTCGTTGTCAATTCCGTCGCATACTTCCGGGGCTCCCGGGTAAATGCTGTTATCCGAGTCGTCACAATCCTGATTATTGGTCACCGTATTGGGTGGGGTTATGCAGTCGTTTACAGGCGTAGCATTGACATCACCATAGCCATCGCCATCTGAATCGGGATAATAGTCCTGGAAGACGATGTCTTCATCCGTCTGCCCGTCGCAGTCGTTGTCAATTCCGTCGCATACTTCCGGGGCTCCCGGGTAAATGCTGTTATCCGAGTCGTCACAATCCTGATTATTGGTCACCGTATTGGGTGGGGTTATGCAGTCGTTTACAGGCGTAGCATTGGCATCACCATAGCCATCGCCATCCGCATCGGGATAATAATCCTGGAAGACGATATCTTCATCCGTCTGCCCGTCGCAGTCGTTGTCAATGCCGTCGCATACTTCCGGGGCTCCCGGGTAAATGCTGTTATCCGAGTCGTCACAATCCTGATTATTGGTCACCGTATTGGGTGGGGTTATGCAGTCGTTTACAGGCGTAGCATTGACATCACCATAGCCATCGCCATCCCCATCCGGATAATAATCCTGGAAAACGATGTCTTCATCCGTCTGCCCGTCGCAGTCGTTGTCAATGCCGTCGCATACTTCCGGAGCTCCCGGGTAAATACTGTTATCCGAATCATCGCAATCCTGATTATTGGTCACCGTATTGGGAGGGGTTATGCAGTCGTTTACAGGAGTAGCATTGACATCACCATAGCCATCGCCATCCCCATCCGGATAATAATCCTGGAAAACGATATCTTCATCCGTCTGCCCGTCGCAGTCGTTGTCAATGCCGTCGCATACTTCCGGGGCTCCCGGGTAAATACTGTTATCCGAATCATCGCAATCCTGATCGTTGGCTACAAATCCCGCCGGTTGCGAACAGCTTACCGTTGTGTTTCCGGGATCGCCAAAGCCATCGCCGTCCGCATCGGCATACCAGATCGTCCCGTCCACGGGGTTATCGTCGATGATTCCGTTACAATCATTGTCGATGCCATCGCAGAGTTCATCTGCGCCGGGATATACCGTCGGATCGTTGTCATCGCAATCGCCATCCGCCACGGTAAAGCCATCGTCGTCGTTATCCGGGTCGCCGCCACAGGGGCCCAACGGCTCTCCGCACAAAGCAACTTCATTGATCTGTGCATCGTTGCTGTGTTTGGTAAAGCGAAGGTACCGGGTGGTAATATTCAGGTTGTCGATGGCATACCAGGCCAGGTAAGCATCGGTGGTATAATCTTCGATCAAGACCCAATTGTCGTTGGCATCTTTATACTCCAATGAAAACAGGCCGCTTCCATTGCCATCGTACAGTTGAATACTGTTGACCAGATAACATTCCTGCAAATCAAGGACAGCACTCATGGGTGGGATCCCATTGCCGGGCAACCAATCGGCTCCCCATTCCGTAGTAGGGTCGCCGGATCCGGTGCAAAATGGATCAATGGCATCCTGCTCGTCGACCAGGCGGGTGGCATCCAGGTCAGGAGCCTGGGTTTGTTCAATGATCCAACCGGGGCTCAGGCAAACATAGCACGGACAGCTAGAACCACAGTTGGTTTGGCAGAGGGCTGCATCCGTTGTTGCCAGAGTAACCGACGAAGATGTAGAAGCATTGTTGTCATCGTCTATTGTAGTAACCGAGAAAGTATAGGTCGTCCCGGCATCCAGATCCGGTACGGTCACGCTGTAATCCGTTCCCGTCGGCGCAACCACAATGGGTGTAGCAGGAGGACCGGGTGTATAGGTTATTTCAAAATGTTGAATGTCCGAGTCAAAAGGCGCCGTCCAATGCAAGTCAATGCTGTTGCAGGTGGCATTGTCAGCATTGAGGTCAACTACCGGACCGGGAGGCACGGCGCTATCATCGTAAGGCGCGATGCTTCCGCAAAAATAAAATTCTCCAATCCGGGCCTGGTTGTTGGCATCGGCGGTAATCCGCAAATATCGAACGGGTTCGTCAGCCGGCAATAAATTGTCGAGGATGATCCATTCATTAAAGGCGGCGGTTGAATATTCGACCAGGTCTTGCCAGTCGTCATTGGGTGTTAGGGCATAGTCGATGTCGAGGATACCCACTGCAGATGCATCATAAAGTGCAATGGCGTTGAGATAATAATAATCCTGCAAATCGACACTCACCCACTCCGGGCCATTATCGAAGTCAACCCCCCATTCGGTAGCTGGATCGCCGGTGCTTCCGCAAAAGGGATCAAAATTGGACTGCTCGTCGAACAACTCTATTGGGGGGTTGTTCGGGATATTGGCATCAAAAATCCAACTTGGATCGATGGGAACCGTACAGGTGTTCCCAAGTGTATTCGACAGCAACAAGCAGGGCTCAGATATGTATCCCTCCCCATTTTGGACAATCACTACAACGCTGTAGTCGGTGTCGCCTTCCAGACCGGTCAACAGATATTCTCCGGTAGCGGCGTCGTAATTTTCTTCTTTCAATATGGCGGTACTAATATCGAAATCGGCCGGGTCATTCAGATGTCCTTCCTGATACCATATCTGCATGGTGGATGCTCCGGCAATAGGTGTCCAGTTAAGTTTGAGGGTGCCGCAGGTTTGTAACCCCACTTCCAGATCGTCAAAACAGGAAACGACCGGTGGTGTAATCGTCGTACCCGTGCGAATAAAAACAGGCCGTTCGCTCACCGATATGGGAATCACCGTTCCGCTTACCAGCGAAATCTTTCCCACCGTCGATAATGCCTCCAGTTCGATAATGTTGGCAGCGTTGACACCTTCCAGGTCGAGGTTGTAGGTAAAAGGTGCTTTCCCACAACTGGTCGGACTCCATACGGCGTAAACTATTTCACCGGGATTGTTTAAATCGGAAAAACGGTATACCCTGGGGCAGTCCTCGGCACACAACGTGTCCGCATTGTTACAACCTGGCGACAAATCTGCCTCAAATTGCATCCCCTCCATCACATGGTTCAGTGTCGAAACATAGTACCAGGATTTTTTAGGCTTAAAATTATTGTATTCGCTTTCCAGCAAACCACTGCTTTGAAAGGTACCACAGGAAGAACCCGTACAGGCATCCCTGAATTCGAACAGATATGCCCGGTCAACTCCTGCTGCTGCCAATTCGAGAAAAGAGCGGACGATCCACTGGCCCTGTACCTCCCGCTGGTCGTAGTCGCCGATGCCTTGTTCGGGCACCCGTTGATCGGAGACATCATCGGTGTCGTAACCAAATTCGGACAACCAAACTTCTTTTCCGGGAAGGTATTGGTCGCGGTAATTAACTACTGCTGTGAGCCGCTCTTTTATGTAATCCTCTTCCGGGCTGATGCCAATATCGTTCAAATTGGAATAGTGGTGAAAATTGAGCACATCGAACGGATACAATCCAAAGGCGGCATCCATAGTACGGTTGTGTTCAAACCAATACCGCAACGAGTCGATGTACATCAGGTCGAGATTAGCCAACCCCGCCAACACGAATTTTACAGCTGGATCTGCGTTTTTGGCTCCGACCGTGCTGATCATCCCACCTCCACCATCCGGATCGGATATGAGAGAGAGGGTTTGCATATGTCCGTCATAGTCCGCGCTGGTCATGGCGGCGTATTCGGCCGGTGTGTAATAGGTGGATGGAAAACCGGGATACCACCACTTATTGGGCTCGTTCCAGTTTTCGATGTAAGTCAGATGCCCCAAACCCGTAAAGGGAAGCTCAGATGAATGCAATTTTGGTACAATGATCTGATCGAGCCGGTTGGTTGTAAACACATTGTTACCATACCTTGCGGTAAAATGATACACCCAATCGGCGTGCGCTATATACGAAGCGGGATCGACCGGCGAATCTCCGGGATATACCGGTTTTTGTTCCAACTGAGCCAATAGGTTGGGCGAATCGGGCAATAGGGCCGGATTGACGATGTGCGGTGTACTCAAAATCAGGCTGGTATTCAATATCAAATTGCCCGCCCCGATCTGGCTGTAATGATCGTCGAGGTGTTGATAGGTCTGAAATTGATAGGACGGATTAAATTTGTATTCGTTGTTGGGATATCCGGGAGAGGCAGCCCCTCCTTGCGTATAAGCGGGGAAACCTTCCGACAAGTTCCAGGGATAATAGTCACGTACCGCACCCACGGCACTGTATTTTTCTTCGGGGTCCTGCAACCGGGAGTTGACTCCCATAAACTCGTCAAACGGAACTGGCGGCAAAGGTGCCGGTTGGGCCAACACATTGATGAGGAATGTACAGGTCAGCGTACTGTTGCAATTGTCCGTGGCTTCAAAACCTATTACATGGCTTCCAACGGTGAAAAAACTGCCGCTTGGCAAACCCATGTTCTGTTGTACCGACAATCCGCCAGCCCCACAAACAGTAGTGGCCGTAGCATCCGAAAACGAAACATTGGCCCCTCCTGCCCCTGGCGTTTCATACACTGTGATCTGATCGGGACAATCCATGACAATGGTTTGTACATTTTCTTCGACGGTAATGGTAAAACTACAAGTGGCCAGGTCGCCACAATCGTCGGTAGCCTCGTAAGAAATGGTATAAACGCCCGCTGTAAGTGTAGAACCATTGTTGGGCCCACCCGTTTGCGTAAGCACAGTGGCGCTGGCGGGGGTACAATCGAGTTCCATCAGGTAGTTTTTATATACCAGTGGGCTGACCAACTGCCATTCGCCGTTCCAGTTTTGAAAAACGCCATAATCGTTGTCGGGTGAGTTGGGGTAGGCTGCATCCATGTTGAGGTAACTGACGGGGTCGCCATTTTCCCAGCCCAGGGAGTCCTCTACGATGGCGTCATTGAGGCCAATGAATACAATTTCGGAAATCTGGGATTCTATAAAATCGTTTTCCGCAACATCACCGATCACCGCCAGGTGCCCATCGTAGCTGTTGCAAATGGCAACGGCGTTGGCCCAGGTATCCAGATTATCCGATTCGAAGTATTCGTGATCGTTGTAGCTACCCAGGAAGATAAAACCAGTTGGCACGGTGCCGCAATGGGGATTGTCGACGCCCCCCCCACAGCTGCTGGAAGCATCAGGCAACTCCCAATCGACCACTGTCTCCGTTTGTCCCGTAGCCATGATGATAACCGTATCCGACGGGCAGGTTAAATTGACCGTTGGTTGTGCTTGCACTACCTCAACAACAAAACTACAAGTTTCGGTAACCCCACAAAGATCAGTAAGCTCATACGCTACGGTCGACGTACCCAGCGGAAAATTACTTCCATTGGCCAATCCCGATATTTGGGTAGCCGTTACCGTTCCACCCAGATAGCAGTTGGAACTACCGGTGGGAACAGACCAGGTGACCGGCTGCTCGGTTTGCCCTATTGGAGCATACACCAGGGTATCAGAAGGGCAATATGTTACGGTAACTGTGGCAGGAGTAGCATTGACGTATACATAAAATTCGCAACTATCTACAGAACAGTCGTCCACCGCTTCATACTCGATCAGTGTTTGTCCAATAGGGAAACTACCACCATTCGGCGGTCCGGTGGTCTGCGTAATAGTGATGTTATTGTTTGGACAATCGGTTGTAGCCGTCGGCTCTGTCCAACTGACCAGAATCGTATTAGCTCCCGGTAAGGCGTCCACAACAATATCATTCGGACAAGTGATTTCCAACCCTTGCAGTGGCATATAATTTACCGAAAGGACATTGGAAGGGGTGTTTCCGGTATTGTTATTATCAAACGCGGCATCCGCGGGCAGGAAAACCGTTACAGCTCCAGCTGCTCCGGGGTTGACTTCCAGCGTGTACAAACTACCCGACCCGGACAGATTGGTGGCCGTACCGTTTGTGATTTGAAAATCGGAGGCTGTCAAGCCGGTTACATCTTCTGTAAATTGAACCGTTACGTCGAAAGGGCCATCTGCATCCGGCGCGTTGGTACTCAATGTGACATCTGGTGGAGAGTTGTTGTCGGTAACTGTGATAACTACCTGGTCGGTGACCGAAGTAAAGCGATTGTCCGAGGCCAAATCCTGGTAATCGTAGGCGGTAAAACGCACCACATAAGTACCGGCCGCCGAAAAAGTGGCGGTGGTTTGGTAGGCATCGGCCGGAGAAAAGGTAATGGAACCCGGGCCGCTGATCATCACCCATTCCAGGGGCCAGGCAGGATCGGGAATATCATCGTATTCGACGGTAGCCGTTAAATCGGCTTGCCCCGACAAGTCAACTACCATATCGGGCCCGGCATCCACATGGTATCCGGTAGTGGTATCGGGCCAGGGCCAGGGCGGATCGGCAGTGGAGGGATAATGGTTGCGGAAAAAAGCATAGCGGTCATTCCAATAAGGAGCAGGTGTATTGTGATCCAAATCAATGGAGTGGGTCAGAATTTTGGGGCCCGACAATTGATTATAAGCGGCCATCACGGTAGCGGCCGGACAGATCAGATCTTCATAGCTGACAAATGCCCAGGTCGGGCCGGTGTATCGGGAGGCAGCATGCATGGCATCGTAATAGGCCACGCCGGCAATGGTGGCGTCTTCGTGCTCCTGCGACCCGTCCGTATTTCGGGAATTGAATATGTAGTATGGAAATCCACTGGCCCGGTCGTATTTCAGGCCGGGGTGCTGGCTGAGCGCCGCCACGCTGTTCAACAATAAGTTTACACGGTTATCGATTCCAGCCACCAGGTAGGCTAATCCCCCACCCTGGCTCACGCCCATGACGCCCATTTCGGTGCCATTGAAATCGCTTCGGCTAAAAATGTAGTCAATGGCGCGGATGCCGCCCAGCACGCCGTATTTGTAGTAGTTGGAATCAGGGACAGTGGGCTCATCAGGGGTGTAGGCATTCGGATCTTCGACATCCGGTTCGGTGTTGTGGATGGAAATGCTGATCGACAAAACACCTGCCCGCTCGGCGTTGATATTGCCGGGGGTGCATACATTGGCTCCTCCACCATATGGCGGCAAGGTGAGGATGGCCGGAAAGGGGCCGTCATCGATGGGGATAGATAGATAGCCATAAACCCTGCGGTTGTCGACCTGGCCTAGGTTGATGCGACAGGTGATCTCATATTCGCCGGTGTCGCAATCTGTAAGTTGGGCATCGACAGGCACGGTGGCCAGTTCCGCAATTTGGGTTGCCCAAAAAGCATCGAAATCCGAAGGCTCGGGTTCCAGCGGCTGAATCGACTCAAAATCGGCAGCAGCTCCGGCCACTTCATAAATGCCATTGAGGTTGACTTCGCACAATACCACTCCTGGTTCGGTAAACTCATGGCCAACGGCTATCTGTGTATTAGGCGGTACGGTTACTGTTCCAGAGGCAATGACAGTGCTTTGGTGGTCGTGAATGAGGTTGTAGGTTGCCGTTCCGCCAAGAGGTGAGGAAATTAAAAAATAAACGGAATCTCCAACAGCATAAGTTGCGTCGGAGGAGTCGGGCACGATCATCACCTGTGCAGGAAGGAAAGTGGTACTCAAGGTTAAACATAGTATAACGAACAAACGAAGTCCGTTCCCGCCTAAACAGGTATTCAGACAATAAAAGGGGGGCATAGTGCGTGCAAGTTTTGGTTAGCAGGTAATTTTCAATGGAGGATTTTCCGAAAGGGAAAATCTACAAGTCAGGTGTTGTTGTGTACAGTAAAGAAAGGTGAGGGTCTGTCAAATATTGCATTACTTTATTTGGGGACAAAGGAGCAATCCCTTTCCTTTTGTCAAGGTGCTAAATAGACAGGGGTTGAGTTGGATAGGCTATTTGATAAGTAACAAATGACAAAGATAGCCAAATTTTGCTTAAAGCAAAGGCCAAAAAGTAAAGCTCAAAAAATAAATTGTCTTTTTGGTGTCTTTGAAAAAATCACAAATCGCTCATTATCAATCGCTTATTTGTAATTTTCATCAAAGACAACGACAATTTATTTTTCGAGCGAGCCAAAGCGAAAACTTTCCGGATTAGTTAAGTCTGGAAAGTTTTCGTTCTTCCTCTTGGAAAATGTGAGGGTATCAATCGGGGTATTGCTATGCGGTTCCAATGAGTGCATCGATACGCACTGCTGCCAATACGAATATCGCTGTATCCTTACAATCCGGCAACCACGAATGATCGCACCATCGGTTTTTTACCTTCTATCCTGACCACCGCCGTATACCACCCATTTTTGAAACCGGAAAGATCGAATTTCAAAGGGGTAGCCGACAATGCTGCCACCGAGCGCTCCAACATGGGTTGCCCCAAACTGTTGTACAGGGTTATATCGGCGGGTTGACCACGATAGGCCCTCAGCGCAATATATAATTCCTCTTCCGTTGGATTAGGAAATAGGACAAAACCGGTTACATCCAGATCAAAAAGTATGGCCTGCTCATTGGAATACCGGTGCGAACCATCCAAATGTCCTTGCCGAATGCGGTAATGCTGCAACCCTGTAATGGGGTCTTCGTGCCGGTACACATGGGCCTCTTCTTCCTCCACTGCCAGAGCTGGAATCAACGTCAACTCCGTATAGAGAATTCCGTCGACAGAATGTTCCACCACGAAATGATCGTTTTTATACCCCGTGTTGGAAACCCAATTGAGGTTGACGGTCCTCCCATCTTTGGCGGCATTGAAAAACAGCCAACCGGATTCCTGACCAGCAACCGGAGATCCCGAGCCAATTGGAATGTCTTCCAGCGTATTACAAAGGTGTTGCCAACTTTCCGTATAGGTATCTACACTCAAGTGGTAGGTACCATTCGATAATCCACTAATTGTCAAAGGATTAGGACAGTTATCCACACATTGATATTCAGTGGCCCAGGAGGGTGTAAACAATTTCAAGATGATGTGCGGATCGGTCAATCCCATGATGGTAACGCTGGTCGGAGTGGCCGTATAACTCAGTCCACAGTTGAGTGGTATTCCATTGGAATTGGTGCCCTGACAAGTGCATCCATCGGCTTGGATAACGTCGTTGGTCGTATTGGGATCGCCATCGTCGCAAGTGGTGCCCGGCGTGGTGGGCAGGGTGGGATCATTGTCGTCGCAATCGTCGGCAAGGCAGAAACCATCGCCATCATTATCGGTACAGCCCAGACAGGTACAGCCATCGGCTTGGATGACGTCGTTGGTTGTATTGGGATCGCCATCGTCACAAGCAGTACCTGGTGTGGTGGGCAAGGTGGGATCATTATCGTCGCAGTCGACTCCTTCACAAACGCCGTCATTATCGTTGTCGGTACAGGGGGTACCGGACACCTGGACGTATTCTACCACTTCGCAGATCAGGCTCCAGGAAGCTGTATATAATCTTACTTTTACGTAGTAGGTACCATCGGCCAGGTTGCTGACGGTTTCGGAGGGACTGTTGCAATTGCCGGAACAGTTAAGAACGGTAGCCCAGGAAGGATCGAATATTTGGACCTGGGTGATGGGCGTGGTGAGCCCCGAAACGGTAATGCTTCCCGAACTGGTGGTGATGGCCACATTGTCGCAATCGCCGTTGGGAGGAGTTCCCTGACAGGTACAGCCGTCGGCCTGAATGACATCGTTGGTTGTATTGGGGGTCGCCGTCATTACAAGAAGTACCAGGGGTGGTGGGCAGGGAGGGATCATTGTCGTCGCAATCGTCGAATTGACAAACCCCGTCACCATCATTGTCAGTACAACCCAGGCAGGTGCAGCCATCGGCCTGAATGACATCGTTAGGTGTATTAGGGTCGCCGTCATCGCAAGGGGTTCCTGGCGTGGTGGGCAAGGTGGGATCATTGTCGTCGCAGTCATCTTCTTCACAAATGCCGTCGTTGTCGTTATCGGTACAAGGAGTGCCAGCCACCAGGACGTATTCTACCACTTCGCAGATCAGGCCCCAAGAGGCGTCGTACAATCTTACTTTTACATAGTAGGTACCGTCGGCCAGGTTACTGACGGTTTCAGAGGGGTTGTTACAGTTGCCCGAACAGTTGAGTACGAAAGCCCAGAAAGGATCGAATATTTGCACCTGGGTGATGGGCGTCACCAGACCGTCTACTGTGATCTGCCCGGGGCCGGTGGTGATGGACACACCGGAACAGTCGTTGATCACGGGTGTACCCTGACAGGTGCAGCCATCGGCTTGAATGACGTCGTTTTCGGTATTCGGATTGCCATCGTCACAAGGGGTACCTGGGGTCGTTGGAATGGAGGGATCGTTGTCGTCGCAGTCATCGGCCTGGCAAACGCCATCGCCATCGTTGTCGGTACAACCCGGCCCTACGTTAAAGCTGCGATCTACAGTGGCAGCCGGATAAAAATTCAGATCACCCGATTGGTAAGCCCGAATGGTTACGGTGCCGGTCGCTCCGGTCAGGGTGACCGTATTGCCATTAACGGTCGCGGGTCCGGACAGTACGGCGTAGGTAACCGACAAGCCCGAACTGGCTGTGGCATTTAGTGTAAACGGCGGATCGGAAGTTTGTTTGTCCGGTATGGCCGGAAAGTTGATGGTCTGGCTGGCAATAGAACGCGGATGCACCATAAAGCTCTGTTCAACGGGGGTGGCGGGTTGGTAGGTGGCATCGCCGTGCTGGGCTGCCCGGATGGTGACCATTCCTGGATCGCCGGTGAGGGTCACCTCATTATTCATCAGCAGTGCCGGCCCCTCTATGACATAGGTAAACACCGTCAACCCGGAGCTGGCAGTGGGGTTGATCGTAAAAGGTGCATCGGATACCAACTTGTCGGGAATGGCTGCGAAACTAATGGTCTGCTGGGTACCCGTACAGTTGGGATAGATGTTTTTGATAAAAATATCGCTCAGACCTTGCGGATCTGTCACCCTCAGTTGAATACGATACCAATAAGTGGCGTCGTCACAACCGATGGGGCTGAGCACGGTCGACGTGCTTGCATTGTTATCCGTGGCCTCCTGATGATCGTGATCGTTGTGCATCAGGAAGGTGGTCCATTCGTAAGTCAATTGCGAATTGGTGGACTCTGCATCCGACACGGTAGCGGATAGCGAAAGGGTAGCTCCTGTTACCGGATCGAAGGTGTTGGTGTTGTCGACGCTGGTCGATTGAATATTCGGAGGAGTATTGTTGGCAGCTACCTGGAGGGTAGTCTGATCGGTTCCTCCGTTGCCGTCGTCGATGGTTAGGGTGACGATGTATCCTATCGGGTTCGAGTTGGAAGGGGAATAAGTGTGGAGTGGATTGACAGCAGTGCTCGTATTGCCGTCGCCAAAATTCCAGAAAAAGCTGAGGGGGTCATTGTCGGGATCGCCCGATTCGTTGCCACTAAATTGTTATGGTCAATGGGACGGAGCCAAAAACAGGGGCTGCACTGGCAATAGCCGTAGGATCGTTGTTGGAAGAATTGGTGTAGGTCACCCGTCGTACCTGGTTGGGGTACCTGACGTAAAACAAGCTCCCTTCGATTGGAGAAGTAGCTACAAAGACGACGGGGCCGGCATTGTCGATAAACGCATTGACGGAAGTCGGATTGTCATTGGCATCCACGGTGATGTGGCGTATCCACCCATTGCCGTAGTCGGCGTGAAAATAGGTGTTTTGGTACGTTGCTGGAAAATCGGTGCCGGTATACCAAACGCCGCCAGTGGAGGCATTGCCGTTGAAGGTGGCACCGGGTACTTGTGGAGATCCAACGTTGTAAATGGTGCCATTGACCAGGGCGCGTGGTGTGCCGGTGCGCCAATCTACCCGTGGCAATTCGTGGGTGGTGGGTTCGTAAGCCGGGTCGTCGTAACCTGGTTCGTGGGTCATGCCTTCGTATTTGGGCCAACCGAAATTCTGAGCGGCCTGGGTGACGACGTTGAGTTCTTCGCGGGTCCCCCACCCCACATCTCCAAAATAAAAAATACCTGGATCGCCATCCGATTCAAAATGACTACCAGTGCCTGGCTTGTGAACCATCCGGTAGGGATTGCGCACCCCGACCGACCAAATTCTGGATGCCGGTGAACGAGGCTCCGCAGCATTATAATAGGGATTGGACGGGACGCCGTCGCCGGTTGCTGGGTCAATACGCAGTATTTTCCCGTCAAGGGAATTTAATATCTGACAACGATAAGCTCCTATATTTTCTTCCGATGTGATGATCCCATCTGTCAGGGCCTGTTGATAGTAAGTTCCCGGGGCAGACCCTTCGTCAACGAGGGAATAACTGGCGCCATCGCCCCCACACACCAGCAGCGTGTTGTCTTCTCCAAATACGATCTGTCCGATGCCGTGCGATTCGTGGAGGCTGGGGATGCCGGTTTCTTTGGTCTCTCCGACGAGAACGGTTCGGGAATTGTAGTCGACAGTTGTAAAACCAGTGTTGGACTCTGCGGTGTAGCGGGTGACCCGTCCAATGGTAGCGTCGAAATATTCGTTGGATGCGGGATTGTATTGCGGTGTCCCGAAATGAAGAAGGTGGTGCCGATCGACAGTATAGCAAAGGTAGATGTGGCCATTAGTCAAAAAATCGGGATCGAGGGCGAAGCCGATCAGGCCGAAGTCACGCCAGTTGCCTACCTCTTCTTCGATGTCGATAAGCGGGTTGGGTAGCTTGACGCCGTCGTCGACGATCCAAACCTGGCCTCTTTTTTCCCAGACATACATCCGGCCATTGTCGTCGAAGGTCAGGCCGGTGGCGTTGGTCCAGTTGCCCAGATATAGTTGGTCGGAAAACCCTGCTGGTTGGGCTGGCAGTTGAAGTGAAAAGGCCCCCAGTAAGAATGCGATAAGCACAAAGAAATTTTGGGGACAAGTTGCGTAAAACTTGTTCATAGTTCTTATTTTAAGAATTTACAATGGAAGGTTACTGTAAAAATGTGGGTTATATGTAAACCGTGGGGGAGCCCTGCAAAGATACAAAATGAGTAGAAAAGATGTTTTGAAGTGAAGGATATAACTTCAAAAAAAAATTTAACAAAACTTTAAGACTTATAAAAAATTTACATTCGTATAACGTTAATTTATATTTATCTTAAAATCAAAATTTTACGCGTTAATTTCAAAAATATCTGGGTTTTTTGGGAATTTATAAAATCTTAAAAAGGATTTGCTAAATGTGGCGAATTGGCCTAATTTTGCAGCTGAAATTAATTGATATGGTAAAAATTTTGAATTTCACATTCCACCATGTCATCAACAGAGAACATATCAAACACAAAAACCGAAGACCAGTAGCCCTTTTTTGCCTTGAAAACAGCGTATAATATTCCAAATTCCGAAACTATAATCTCCATGAACAAAATTTATCTCCTCCTACCAGGGGCGGTGTTAATTGCTGCCTTTGCATTTTTCACAGATTCCAAACCGGCCGAAACGCCCTCAGAAACAGATCCGGTAGTTCCAACTGCCAAGGTGGTTTCGTGGACTAATGTGCCCGATTACAAGTTTAACAAAACCGGTAAATACATCGGCACCGAGCGGTTGGCTTCAACCTACACCGTAAACAGTCTGGAATCGTTTGACGATTTCCCAGCCATCAACCGTAAGGTAAAAAACGGCTTGCAGCATCAGCTCAAGCTGTTGAAATACCACAAAAACAAAAAACAGACTCGCTATGGCCATCTCAGCATCGAGCATGAGCAAACTGTTCAGACCGTTGATCTGCTATTAAAATACGCCGACCAACCGGAGCTTTTGCCCAAGCTGCTGGATGCGCACCAAATAAAGGGACGCGACGGCAAAGGGAATGTTCACTTCACTGGCTATTTCACCCCCGTTATCAAAGTCAGCCGGAAAAAAGACGAATACTATCAGTATCCATTGTATACCCGCCCCACCAACTGGAAAGGCAAATTGCCCTCGCGGGCAGCCATTGAGGGAGAAGGCGTGCTGAATGGGCTTGGGCTGGAATTGGCCTGGGCCGCCGACCCCGTCGAAGTTTACTTTATGCAGGTGCAGGGTTCTGGCATCGTTGAATACCGCGACGGGAGCCATGAGTTGTTTGCCTACAATGGCGGCAATGGGCACCCCTACCGGAGCATTGGCAAATTCATGATCCAACAAGGTATTGCCGGAAAAGGTGATGTGTCGATCAAAGACATCAAGAAGTACATCGCTGCCAATCCACACATGAAGGATTCGATCCTCTTTGCCAACCCCAATTATATATTCTTCAACCCCGTACCTACCAAAAACAAGATCAAGGGGGCTGGACTGGTACCACTAACACCGGAGCATTCCATAGCGGTGGATACGGATTACATCCCTCTGGGCAGTTGCATGCTCGCTGCCGTTCCGGTTTTTAACCGAAAGGGAATCTGTACCCGCCACGAATTCCGGCTGCTGCTGGCCCAGGATGTTGGAGGAGCCATCAACGGCCCGGGTCATGTCGATCTCTACCAGGGTATTGGCTACGAAGGTCGGATCAAGGCGACCGGATTGCACCATTACGGGGCCTTATGGTTGTTGTTGCCTAAAGAAGAGCCGACTACTCCGGAAATCATCCGGGCCGGAATGTAGGTATATGGTTTTTTACAATAAATGAATGAATAATATGTATCGCAAAAAGGGAGTTGCCAGGTCGGTAGCTCCCTTTTTGCGTTTGGTTATTCTCCTGAAAAGCTTCTGTACTTCTACAATTCAATTTGCTGCAAGCTTCTATAATCTCCTTATTTGTCAAAAATTAACAAAAAAGATACAAAAGTTTCAATTATCAATTTTCAAATCCGAAAAGAAATTTATATATTTGCAACTGACAACGACATAAATGAGTATAGAATTACTAAAACAGAAAACATACTGGAACGACTTTTTTAACCCTAAAAACTAAAATGAATGAATTCATTTCTTTCTTTTTAGTTTTCAATAAACATCTATCCAGGCTGCCTCTGTGAATAGTTGTCGGCAGCATGTGGGCATTGTTATCCGATTCAGCAAGCGGAATATTTGTGTTTAATGAGCTAAACGGCATTAATGCGCAATCAGTCCCGTTTAACAATGTATTCTATGCGAGTTGACCTAATTAGTTGTGTGTCAGCCCTTTAAGATTTTTTAACACTCTAATCATAACGCCATAGCTAAATTGAAATACCCTAATCTCCACTACCGCAAATCACTATGAAAGTCCATTTGGCGGGTTGGTTCTGACTCGTCGTGCCTTCACTTGATTAATTTTTTCATGCTGTTTATTTGGATGTAGGGATTCTACCAACAATGTAAGCACATTGTAGTTTTTCTGGAAAAGCTACGCCCCTGTTGGATGTGCAACAACCAATGGGCTTGGGAGAGGTATGTTTGCCATTCCGGGTATAACAATCATTGCACGTGATTGGAATTTTCGACCATTTCAAATTTGAACCAAGGAAAAATAACATCAAATAACCCCTTGCTATTTTTTTAACTAATTCACAAAATCCTCTATTATGAAAAATTTAAGCCTTAAAACTATTCTTAACACCTTCATGGCTGGATGCCTGCTGTTGTTGGTTTGCAATTATGCCAATGCACAGTGCGAATCTTCCCCAGCCTATTGCCAGCCAATGGCCCCATGGCATGGCCCAGATCCTTGTATGGCTAAAACCTACTGCTCCAACAGCGGAGCGGTTGAAAATGGAGTCATCAACTGTACCACCTCGGCAGATACGGATGGCTGCGGTGTTCTTCCGGATTCAGATGTCGACCAAATTATGGATTATGGCTTGCTGGAGATGCAAACTTGTTTCAATGCGATGGATTACAAATATGTCCAATGGATGAAAATGGCCACCCCTGAAAACATCAACACCGTTAAATTGCAGGGCGTTGGAAAAGTCGATGCCTGGGCGGTCTATTACGCTGGGACAATCGACATTTCCAGCATCCCGCCTGGGGGGATTGGAGAAGCAGTAGACATGTTCAGCAATTGCGGCATGCTTGAAGCCGTACCCGATGCCTGTAGCGATGCGAACCAATGGAAAATCTGGACCAATCCTGACGCAGTTATGGCCAATGGCATCATCAACGTATATTACGTAGCACTGCTATACGATGAAATATCTAATGGTTCGATGAATTTCAAAGTGAAAGAATGCGAATTCAAATGCTCTCCTCACAGCATTCAATGTCCTGATGATATTACACTGGAGTGTGATGTGATCCCCCATCCGGATGTGACAGGATATCCTACCGTTAGCAATGGTTGTGGCAACGTGACTTTTGATTACGATGATATGCCGGATGGCAACACCTGCCCGCTAATCATCACCCGAACCTGGACGGCTACCGATAATGGGAATGGACAAGATGCGACTTGTATTCAGACGATTACACTGGAGGATACTACTGATCCAATGATCACCTGCCCAGATGATGCTTACCTTGATGCTGACGAAAATTGCGACTATACCTACGATGGCGACCCCGCTACCGCTTCCGATAACTGTGATGATGACGTCGAAATCGACTATGAAGATGGCGAGCGTATGTATCCCCTCAATTGCGAAGAAGCTGGTTATCTGTACTACGTCATCAGAACTTGGATTGCCACTGACGATTGTGATAACACCGATGAGTGTACACAAACCATCTTCGTCGACGATGTCACCGATCCAATGATCACCTGCCCAGATGATGCTTACCTCGATGCTGACGAAAATTGCGACTATACCTACGATGGCGACCCCGCTACCGCTTCCGATAACTGTGATGATGACGTCGAAATTGACTATGAAGATGGCGAGCGTATGTATCCCCTCAATTGCGAAGAAGCTGGTTATCTGTACTACGTCATCAGAACGTGGACAGCCACCGACGATTGTGGAAATACCGATGATTGCACGCAAACCATCTTTGTTGACGATGTCACCGATCCAATGATCACCTGCCCAGATGATGCTTACCTCGATGCTGACGAAAATTGCGACTATACCTACGATGGCGACCCCGCTACCGCTTCCGATAACTGTGATGATGACGTCGAAATTGACTATGAAGATGGCGAGCGTATGTATCCCCTCAATTGCGAAGAAGCTGGTTATCTGTACTACGTCATCAGAACGTGGACAGCCACCGACGATTGTGGAAATACCGATGATTGCACGCAAACCATCTTTGTCGACGATGTCACCGATCCAATGATCACCTGCCCAGATGATGCTTACCTCGATGCTGACGAAAATTGCGACTATACCTACGATGGCGACCCCGCTACCGCTTCCGATAACTGTGATGATGACGTCGAAATTGACTATGAAGATGGCGAGCGTATGTATCCCCTCAATTGCGAAGAAGCTGGTTATCTGTACTACGTCATCAGAACGTGGACAGCCACCGACGATTGTGGAAATACCGATGATTGCACACAAACCATCTTTGTTGACGATGTCACCGATCCAATGATCACCTGCCCACCTGACGACAACACCCTCACCTGCGTAGGAGAAATACCCTGCCCCGAGGATGTCGATGTAATGGTTTCAGACAATTGCGACGATGATATTGAAGCTGAGTTGTACAGCACCACAGATGTTGAATGCAATGACGATGATGGAGACGGCATCTACACTTTTTCCAGAACATATGTTTTCAAAGCAACTGATGATTGTGGCAATTCGGCTACTTGTTCAGTAACTTACTCCGGAGAATGTGTGCCTCTTTGTACATTCACACAAGGGGCCTGGGGTAATGATGGCGGAGCGCCAGGCTCCGTTTTCGGTACAACTGACCTGGATATCATCACTACCTTATTAGTTAGTTATGGGCCTCTCGTCATTGGAGACCCTGCCGGTATAGGCAATAACCTCACCATTGATGAGCCAGAATGCATCGACGACCTGCTGCCTTCAGCAGGCGGACCGGGTCCATTAGCAGTTGGCAATGACGATCTAACCAATTGCATCCCGATGTATAACTCGGTTGCACCGGATGGTCGTCTTGAAAATAACCTGGCAACCAATGTCATTGCGCTGCAGCTAAATGTTTGGTTGAATGAAGCATACAACGGGATTCCTCTAGCCGATGTACTGAACCAAAGCTTGAATTGCATTTCCGTTCCCGGTTCCGTTTCTGCAACTACCATTGGCGAATTACTGGATGAGGCCAATGCCTGTCTGGCAGATGTCAATTGCTCCAATTCCGGTGATTTAACCGCTGCAGTAACCGGTGTCAATGAATATTGGGATGGCTGCTCTATAGCGGATCCCTGCTCCGCCAACCCAATGGCTTCCAATGGTGAATCGGAGGAAGGACAGTCTTACAATTCCGCCAATACCATCGACAAATTGAAAGTAAGCCCTAACCCGGTGACAACCAACCAGTTGACTCTGCAAATTCAGTCGAACGTCGAAATACTCCACCAAATCAGAGTGCTCAGCAGCACAGGTGCCGAGATGATGTATACGGAGTCAGCTTCTGCAAGAGGTTTGAACAACATTACACTCGACATAGGAGATTTGTCTAACGGAGTCTACTTTATTTTAGTGCAAACACCTGAAGGCGAACTGTCGACTGCCAAGTTTGTGAATATCAGTAACTAACAACGATAGTGTAGTAATCCTGCAGCCATCTGCTGCAACCCTGGCCGTACCACTTGTAAGATAAAGTGGTACGGCCTTTTTTATTTTTGTCAGTGCAAAAGAGGGTTCTATAACTTTCGTAAAAATAAATACTCGCCATATATTGTATTTTTACATATAAAGATTTACCTTTGTGTTTGACTTGACATTATTATCTATGAGTGACCTCCTTGTCGAGTTTTTTAACTCCTCAATCTACTAAGCCCAATATTGTAACCCCACATACTTTAATTACATTTACAAACCCGTAAAAGTACATTGTATGTTGCATCCCAACACCCGTTTTAAAAATACCAACCCCCAAATGCCCTTTTGGAAAGGAGATTATTTAGCTTGCTTCTTTCTGGCAGCACTGGGTGGTGCCGGATTGTATTACTGCTTTTTTGCGCCAGTCTCCCAAAAGGAAAACATCAAAGTACACCTCCCTCAGTTGGAAGACAATCGCCCCTCGGAGACAACTCCAAAGGTCGATTACAAGAGCAGCGAATTGGATATTAGAGGAGCCCGGGAGGCAAACGAAAGGCTGACCTTCAAAATAGAAGCCTTCGAAGATAAAGTGACTTACCTGCTCGACCTGGGCAACGGAGATACCCACCAACTAGTTCAGCCAAAGTATAGCTATTCTTACCGCAAAAGCGGCCGATACAGGGTCAGGCTTTGGGGCAGTTTTAAAAATCAAAAAAAGCTGATTCACGAAGAATGGCTGACCGTTGGCAAAGCCATTGAGGTAGCCCCTGATGCCTTTTTTGATTTGGAAGATTGACGTTTGATGTTTTGACGACTAAGTTTTTGGTTCATCCACATTATGGGGTGAAAGCGGGCTTGGTTTCCCGGCTGGCAACAACTCTATAAAATTGCTATTTTTGGTTTAAAATAGCAACCTTATGCCCAACATCCCTGTAGTGCCCCGCCGCCGCTCCATCGCCAATCTGTTTCGGTTTGTACAAAATCCAATTAATGTCCTGGATCGGTATACCCGGGAATACGGTCCCACCTTCGAGATTTTTATGGGTGGCACCCAACGGGCCCTCATCTCTTCCAACCCCTCCATCATCCGTCATGTGCTGCAAAAAAACCATCGCAATTACAAAAAGTCGCCTGTACAAACCGATATTTTAGGACGGTTTGTCGGCAAGGGTCTCCTCACCTCCGATGGCCCCTACTGGCTCCAGCAGCGCCGATTGATACAACCGGGTTTTCATCGCGACAAGCTGGCCTCTCTAACCGGTATTTTGAATGAGGTGATCCAAACCTTTTTCGACCAACTGGATCGGCAGCTCCAATCCGACCCCGTTGTCGATCTCACTCCCCATATGATGGAACTGGCTTTCCTGGCCGTCACTAAATCGCTTTTCAGCACCAGCGTCAATGAAAGTGAGCTGGGCTTACTGGGGCAATACGTTACTCAGCTCCAGGAATTTGTCATTAAACAGGTACGGATGCCCTTTCTGAATCCCTGGTTTCGGTTTTCGGGCAGCCTGCGGCGACACGACCGCATCGCCGCCGACTCAAAGAAAATTGTCATGGAATACATCCTGGAGCGGAAAAAAGACCAGCGGTCTTACGACGACTTGTTTGATATGCTCCTCACCTCCCGGTATGAAGACACCGGCGAAGGAATGACAGACCAGCAACTCCTCGACGAAAGCCTGATCCTATTTGTTGCCGGCCACGAAACCACTGCCATTGCCATGAGTTGGACAGGCTATCTGCTCACACAACACCCCCGAACAGTCGACCGCCTGCGCGATGAACTCAAGGAGGTTGTTGGCAACCGGCCTCCGGGCTTTTCCGACCTGCCCAAATTGACTTACCATCAGCAGGTGATCGAAGAATCCATGCGGCTCTATCCTCCGGCATGGATTACCGACCGGGTTGCCCTGGAAGCCGATGAGGTGGAAGGATGCCGGATCAGCAAAGGCAAATTGGTGGTACCCTATATATATGGTGTTCACCGAGAGGAGCAACTTTGGAAAAATCCGGACCAGTTCGATCCCGGGCGTTTTGCGAAAGCCAACAAAAAAGAACACCCGTCATTTGCCTATCTGCCCTTTGGGGGCGGGCCACGCCTCTGCATCGGCAACAATTTTGCGATGATGGAAATGCAATTGATCCTGGCGGAAATGGTACGGCGGTACGAGCTGGAGTTGGCACCGGGGCAGGAGATCAGTTTGCTTCCCCTGGTTACGCTTCGGTCGAAGCATGGCGTGCAGGTATTGTTACATAAGAGGTCGCAATAGTCTATAGTTATTTTTCTAAATTTTCAAACTCCTCTTTAGTCAGGCGGTACTGAACGACGGTTTTGTATTGGTCGCCTTTCTTATAGTGGTCTATCAAAGTTGACTCTTTTACCATACGGTTGTTCGACAGTACCTTCCCGGAGGCCGGATTGTCGACAAAATGGTTGGCGTGAATTTTGTTCAATTTCAGCGTTTCGAATCCAAATTTCAACAATGCACTTACGGCTTCTGAGGCATAGCCTTTATTCCAAAATTGCTGACCAATCCAATATCCCATTTCAGCCCGGTTGTGATGTCTGATTACGTGCAAGCCGATAGCACCAATGACCTCCTCCCCGCCTTTGGGTGTTATGGCAAATACGAAACTTCTTCTTTGTTTATAGCCCTGTATAACCCCATTCAACCATTGAACGGCATCGTCTTTGCCGTAGGGGAAAGGGATGTTCACCACGTTGTCGGAAATGACTTTATCGCTCAACAATTCGACCACGGTGGGAAGGTCTTTCAATTCAAATCTGCGGAGGTGCAAACGTTCGGTATCCAGTTGAGGGTGGGCAGTCATCTTAGAAAATTTTATTTCCAGAGGGTCAAGCAAATCCAGGTGCCACTACCAGTTCCTTACTGCCGGGCGTGTAAATGTAGAACCCTTCCCCGCTCTTCCGCCCCAGTTTGCCTGCCGTGGCCATATTTACCAGCAATGGGCAGGGGGCGTACTTGGATTGTTTAAAGCCATCGTACAATACTTTGCAAATGGCGAGGCAAACGTCCAACCCTATAAAGTCGGCGAGTTGTAAGGGGCCCATGGGGTGCGCCATTCCGAGTTTCATAACGGTGTCAATCTCTGAAACTCCTGCCACCCCTTCGTGCAAGGTGTATATGGCTTCGTTGATCATGGGAATGAGAATGCGGTTGGCCACAAACCCGGGGTAATCGTTGGCCATTACGGGCACCTTTCCGAGCTTTCGCGAAAGCTCCATGATGGTATCGGTAACTTCATCAGTGGTGGCATAACCGCGTATCACCTCAATAAGTTTCATGATGGGTACTGGATTCATGAAGTGCATGCCGATCACTTTTTCAGGTCGGCTGGTAGCGGCTGCTATTTTGGTGATGGAAATGGAGGAGGTGTTAGTTGCCAACAATGTATTAACGGGAGCATTTTCGTCGACGGTTTTGAAAATTTTTAATTTCAGATCGACGTTTTCTGTAGCCGCTTCCACCACCAGTTCGGCGTTTTTGACGGCTTTTGCCAAATCGGTCGCCTTGTTGATCCGGCCAAGGGTATCCGTTTTATCCGATTCCGAAATTTTTTCTTTGGCTACCATCCGGTCCAGGTTTTTAGCAATGGTAGCCAGTCCCTTTTCGAGTGCCTTTTCAGAAATGTCGACTAAAGTAACGGCGTAGCCATTCATGGCAAATACGTGGGCGATGCCATTGCCCATAGTTCCGGCTCCAATAACGGTGATGTTGGTCATTGATGTTTTGTTGTTCGTTGATTCGTAGTTGGTTGTTGGTTGTTGGTTGTTGTTTGATTTCAAAAGAAGACATTGCTCCAAAAGTAAAGCTCAACTTCTCCAATTCATCCGCGAAATTAGAAAATATCCTTCGCATTCCTTTGTCTTTTTGATATTTTTGACGCTTTATAGTACGATTCAAAAAATAAATACAGAAATTATAGTCTGAGTAAAATTTTAATTCGTTAAATATTATTGTATTTCCTGCCAAAGGAATCCAAAAATGGTTCCTTCAACACCTGAAACATGCTCAACGTATACCACAATCCGAGAAATTTAACATTTTTATTACACGAAGTCCTGCAAGTGGCTGCTCTCAAGCGGTTCGAACGATTTGAAGCGTATGATACAGAGGCCATCAATATGTCATTGGATGCCTCCCGGCAAATTGCCGATAAGCTGCTGTATCCGGTTTACACCGAAATGGATCGAAAAAAAGCCTATTTCGACGGCAGTCAGGTGCAGGTGCATCCCCAATTGCGCACCATCCTCCAGGCATTGGGAGCGGGAGGCTGGATCGGTGCTGCTGATGATGTTGAACATGGCGGACAACAAATGCCGCTCACCGTTCTGAATTCGGCCTTGTTAACTTTTTATGCGGCCAATCCCAATGCTGCCCCCTATGCCTTTCTGACACAGGGTGCTGCCAATCTGATCCGGGCATTTGGGTCGACCCAACTTCAGGAAACCTACGTAGAGAAAATGTATAGTGGCCACTGGCAGGGCACAATGGCCATGACCGAACCCCAGGCCGGTAGCAGTCTGTCCGATCTTTCCACCAAAGCTATCCCGACCTCCGAAGGTTATTATCAGATTAAGGGACAAAAGATATACATTTCCGGCGGCGATCACACGGCAGTTGATAACGTCGTCCACCTACTGCTAGCCAGGATCGAAGGTGCGCCAAAAGGCACCAGAGGCATATCGCTGTTTGTGGTACCCAAACTGCGTCCTGAAAGCGGTAAGTGGGTGCTCAACGACGTCAATACCGCCGGCCTGTTTGGCAAAATGGGCCAGAAAGGATACGTCGCCACTCATCTGATGTATGGCGAAAAGGACGATTGCCGTGGCTACCTCGTTGGTCAGGAAGGACGGGGACTGCCCTATATGTTCCAGATGATGAATGAGGCCCGAATTGGCACCGGCACCTTGTCTACCGGAACAGCTACGGCAGCTTATTATGCGGCTCTTCAGTACACCCGCGAGCGCAGCCAAGGTCGACACCCCTCCAATAAAGACCCGAATACCGACCCGGTGCTCATCATCGAACACGCTGATGTAAAACGAATGTTATTGTTTCAAAAATCGGTGGTAGAAGGATCGCTGGCACTGGTAGTGGCCTGTAGTCATTACGCCGACCTAGAACGGGTGGCGGAAGGAGAAGAAAAAGAAAAAGCAGGACTATTGTTAAGTCTGCTGACGCCGGTGGTCAAGACCTTTCCATCGGAATACGGCACCCTGGCCGTCAGCGCAGCCATGCAATGTATGGGTGGAGCGGGATATTGCGACGACTTTCCGGTGGAACAGTACTACCGCGACATCCGGGTCAACAGCATATACGAAGGCACCACCGGCATCCAGGGAATGGACCTGCTGGGTAGAAAAGTAATGGCAAATGACGGACAGGCGATGCGCTTGTTTTTAGAAGCGATCCATGAGGAGATAAGCCGGGCAAATGCCATAACTGCGTTAAAACCATTGGCAGAGCAATTGGGAGAGACGACCCAGTCGTTACACCAATGTACGCTGGCCCAAATCCAAAAGGCAATGAAGGAAAGTCCGGAAGCCTTTTTGGCCGACGCTACCTTATACCTCGAATATTTTAGCCTGGTGGTCATGGGCTGGTTGTGGCTTCGGCAGGGGGTTATCGCACAGCAGGCATTGGAAAAGCAACCCAGCATGGAAGATGTTGTTTTTTACAAGGGGAAATTGTATACAATGCGGTATTTTTATGGTTATGAGTTGGTAAAGACAGCGGGACTTCACCGGCGTTTGATGGATTCTGACCGGTTGACGGTGGAGATGGGAACTGAGTTTTTGGGGTGAAAGAGAGGGGTATTTTGATTGAATTCCTGGATTCCAATTGTCATTGCTTCGCAAATTTTGTGAATACATGATTGAATTCTGAATGTTCCGCCTAACTCTTACTTCATTTCTGTGCTAAATAAATTTAAATACTGTTTCCATCAAAATCAGAACTATGAATTTCAAACCATTTTTTAAAATTGCCGTTATCCTGATTGGATTAATGATATTCAGCGCCTGCTCTACCGACCAGCAGTCAACTTCTAATTCAGACACCCCCGATGCCAACGGGGGCAAAAACAAAAGCACTATGACCACTGTAAAAGTAAAAGCACCCACCGCTAAAAAAGTAGCCAAAGAGCTCACCATCCACAACGATACCCGAACCGATAACTATTATTGGCTCAACCAACGGGAAGATCCCGAAGTGATCTCTTATCTCGAATCGGAAAATGACTACACCAAATCGGTGATGAAACACACCGAATCTTTTCAGGAAAAACTATACGATGAGATCATTGGCCGCATCAAAAAAGACGACACCTCTGTGCCCTACAAAGACAATGGCTACTGGTACCTCACCCGCTATGAAGAAGGCAAGGAGTATCCCATTTATGCCCGCAAAAAAGGAACACTAGATGCCAAAGAGGAAATAACCCTCAACGTCAACGAAATGGCCAAAGACTATGAGTTTTACTCCGCCGTCGGGCTGCGCCCAAGCCCCAACAACAAACTAATGGCTTTCGGACAAGACACCCTCAGCCGACGAATCTACACCATCCGCATCAAAAACCTCGAAACGGGAGCATATCTTAAAGACGAAATCCCCAACTGTACCGGCGGCTCCGTTTGGGCCAACGACAATAAGACCCTTTTCTACACCGTCAAAGACGACGCCCTCCGCGCCTACAAAATCTTCAAACACACCCTGGGCACCGACGTATCCGAAGACGAAGAAGTCTACCACGAAGCCGATGATACTTACTCCTGCTACGTGTACAAAACCAAATCGAAAAAATACATCGTCATAGGCTCCTACCATACCCTTACTTCTGAATTTCGCTACCTGGATGCCAATAAGTCCGACGGCGAATTCAAAGTATTCGAACCCCGCGACCGGGCAATGTCATTAAGATTGGAAAATAAATATGTGTTGAAAATTTTTGAAAAAAAAAGTTAAGTGGTTTTATTTATGGTGAAATCACATATTATTAACCACTTAACTCAAAAAAAATGATTTCATCAAAAGTACATATTCTGGCAGACTTACGAAAATTTTTAGATGATTCCTCGGCAAATAAATCAAAATATACAACGCATGAGGGCGCATTTACCAAGCCAAAAAAGTTGACATTCATCTTAACGGTCTTATTTTTATTGAACCTACCAAGGAAGAGTTTAGGGATTGAAATAGAATCTTTTTTTAAGGTAATAGATAAGGAGTTAGCAACTTGTACAAAGAGCGCAATGAGCCAAGCGAGATATAAGCTAAAAAAGGAAATTTTCATAGACTGGAATATTGCGCTACAACAATCATATTACAAACACAATGAAAAATCAATAAAGACGTGGGGGAAATATAGATTGGAAGGGATTGATGGGTCGACTGCTCATTTGATGGATACGGAAGAAATACGGAAAGAATTTGGTTGTCAACCCAACCAACATGGAGGAGAGCCAATGGCAAGAATATTGGCGAGAGTGGATGTGTTAAATGAAATAATAATAGATGGTCAGATAGGTCCAATCAGCAAGGGCGAAAAAGAAATGGCTGTGTCTTACCTAGACCAAGTGGGTGAAAATGTGATTAGTATATATGATCGAAATTTTGCAAGTTTTGCGTTTATATATGAGCATGATCTTCGAGACCTCCCTTTCATTATACGTTGTAAAGTAGGGTTTAACAACGTGGTAAAAGAATTTGTATCATCGGGCGAAGAATCGGCGATCGTGAAATTTTATGCTACAAATAATGCCGTTCAATATTTTGCCGCCAAGGGTATAAAATTGGAAAAGCAAGATTTTGTAAAAGTAAGGTTAGTTCGAGTAGAACTAAGTAGCGGAGAGACCGAAATACTGATCACATCATTGAAGGATGAACAGGAGTTTCCAACACACGAATTTGGCGAAATATATAATACGAGATGGGGTACGGAAATATGCTTTGACACACTTAAAAATAAATTCCAGATAACTGCATTTAGTGGTCATACACCAATGGCAATTTATCAGGATTTTCATGCTACTGTATTGGTGGCAAACATAAATACGATCTTGATACAAGACTGTGAAGAAGAGGTGGAAAAAATCAGTGAGCGCCGACAACATGACTACAAAATCAATAAAAACATCAGCATAGGCTCAATGAAAGGCGATCTGGTCAAGCTCTTTTTAGAAGAAGATAAGCAGGTTGAACTACTATTGAAGGTAATGAAAGCCAGATTTATAAGGCATGTCGAGCCCGTCAGACCCGGTAGATCATTTGAAAGGAGGTTCAAAACACGGGCTAGGCGAACGAAATATTATACCTTAACTAATTATCGCCGTGCCATTTAAACATATGAAAAATGCAATCTTAACGACATTGCGCGACCGGGAGGGCGAACACGAGTACTACATCGACCATTATAAGGATCAATTCTACGTGCGCACCAACCTCGACGCCGAAAACTTCCGGCTGATGAAAACCCCTGTCAATGCCACCGGAAAAGAAAACTGGCAGGAAGTGATCCCCCATCGTGCGGATGTATTGTTGCAAGGAATGACCCTATTCAAAGACTACCTCGTGCTGTCGGAACGCAAAAACGGCATCACCGGCCTCCGGGTCAAATCCTGGTCAGGCAACAACGACCACTACATCGACTTTGGCGAAGATGCCTACGTGGCCTATGTCTCCGTCAACCGTGACTTCGAGACCGACATCCTGCGCATCGGATACCAGTCCATGACGACCCCCAACTCCACCTACGATTACCACATGACCAATAAAGACATGAACCTCCTCAAACAACAGGAAGTGGTCGGTAGTTTCGACTCGAAAAACTATCAGTCCGAACGCATCTACGCCACCGCGCGCGACGGTGTTAAAGTGCCCATTTCGCTCGTTTACCGAAAGGGTACTAAAATCGACGGCTCAGCTCCTTGCCTGCTTTATGGCTATGGCTCTTACGGCGCCAGCATGGATCCCTACTTCAGTTCGGTGCGCCTGAGTTTGCTCGACAGAGGTTTTGTCTACGCCATCGCCCACATACGCGGTGGCATGGAAATGGGCAAGCAATGGTACGAAAACGGCAAAAAGCTGAAAAAGAAAAATACCTTCACCGACTTCATTGATTGTGGTAAGCACCTCATCACCAACAATTACGCCAACAAAGACAATCTCTTCGCCCGTGGAGGCAGTGCCGGTGGATTGTTGATGGGCGCCGTCGTCAACATGGAACCGGATATGTGGCAGGGCGTAGTAGCTGCTGTGCCTTTTGTGGATGTTGTAACCACTATGTTAGATGAATCCATCCCATTGACTACCGGCGAATTCGATGAGTGGGGCAACCCCAAAGACGAGGAATACTACCACTACATCAAATCGTATTCGCCCTACGACAATGTCGAAGCCAAGAACTACCCCAATATGCTCGTCACCACCGGCCTCCACGACTCGCAAGTACAATACTGGGAACCCGCCAAGTGGATTGCCAAACTGCGCGAATTGAAAACCGACGACAATGTCCTACTCCTCCACACCAATATGGATGCCGGTCATGGAGGCGCCTCCGGTCGTTTTAAACGACATAAGGAAACGGCTATGGAATATGCCTTTGTGCTCGACCTGGCAGGGGTACATGAGGGGGTAGTTAAGAATTAGGGTTGCGACGAAGCGTTGAAGTCAGAGTCCTGCCGACTGACAGGACTCTGACTTCAACGAGCGACAGGTGCCTTTAAGAAGTATTGAAAACAGTATTGGCAAACGGGGTGTATTGATACACGAAAAAATATAAACGTAAATTTGGAATTAAAACCAAAGAATATTATATTATCGTTTAGTAGATAAAAGAAAATAAATGTTATGAGCGCTGCAAAAAAACTCACTAATTTACAACTGGAAATTTTAAAAATTTTCAGTTTCGAACTTCCTGACAATCAATTAATTGAGATCAGAGATATACTTTCCAAATATTTTGCTGATAAGGCATCTGACGAAATGGATAAATTGTGGAAAGAAAATAATTGGAGCGACGATACCATGGATGACTGGTCAAAAGAACACATGAGAACAAAAGATGAGTAAACTTAGAGTCGTGTTAGACACGAACGCACTTTTAGTATCAATAGCAAGGAAATCGAAATACAGGCCTATTTTTGAAGCCATTTTATCGAATGAAATTGACTTAGTAGTAACAAATGAAATACTGAATGAATACATTGAAGTTATTGAAAGGAAAGCAAATTCCATTGTGGCAGCAAACATTGCAGAACTTTTAGTTCAGAGAAAGAATGTTGACAAAATTGATGTGTACTATAATTGGACTTTGATATATGAAGATGAGGACGATAATAAGTTTGTTGACTGTGCTATTGCAGGAAAAGTTAAATACATTGTGACCAACGATCGCCATTTTTCCATTCTAAAAAATATTCCTTTCCCTAAAGTAAATGTAATTTCAATTCAAGATTTTCTTGAAGAAATTAAACGATTGTAAAAAAGGAAGCGGGTATATACAAATCTTAAGCTGTTGAACGCTAACTCATTGATCCATATGAACCAATGTTAAAAAAGACCGCAACGCTTTTATTAATTTTGGTGAGCACCTCCCTTGCCATCGGCCAATTTTCAAAGGAGACCGAAAAACGATACCGAAAGCTGGGCGTGTCACAGGTCAGACAATACGCTTTTCTGATCCTAAATCAAAAACAAAGTAATGATTCTACCTTAATGATGACCATTGAAGTAGATAGCCTTGGAAGAATGAAGAAGCAGGTATTCTCAGGTAAAGGCAAATTCAAATACACCTACGAATTCCTCTACAACCACCAGTCAAAGCTGGCAGAAATTCAGTCTTTTACCAACAAGCTGAACAGATTTACTCCTCAAACCAAAATCAAATTCGACAAAAACGGGATGCCAAAAGTCTCAAAGAGTTTTATCAATGGAAAATTGATCCGGAAAACAACCTACAAACACAACTTCAAAAAACAACTCAGAGAAACAGTCACGAAAAGATACCGCTCTATTGACAACTACGAAAAAATAAGTTTTTTATATAACGACGCCGGACAATTAATCAAACGATTGTCAACAGAACCAGGCCTGGAATGGCTGGAATACGAATACGACAAAAACGGCAACGAGATCATGGTCACTAAAATTGACCGCCAACAAACCAATAGTAGAATAATATACATTTTGAAAGATTATGATGATGAGAACAAGGTCATCAAGGAAAAAATATACTGTCAGAAAAGAATCCGGCTGCCCGATTTGCCCATATCGATCTACGCCAATCCGGGCGACATCGTCGTTAATAAATTCGAATACGACAAAAAGGGATTACTCACCACCAAACGGACCTGGCTAAACAATCTCCTCATGGGCGTTGCAAAATACGCTTATTCCTTTTATTGAATCCAGTATTTTTAACAAAACGTCTAAAAATATTTTTAGGTTAATCTAAAATCATTATCTTTGTACCATAAAGGAATGATTTAAGCCAATCTAATGTACAAAAATACCGTTTTTCAAGCGCTGATATTGCTATTTTTGTTCTGCTCCAACATGGGAGCGCAATCTATAACCGGCCAGGTCAACGCCGAATCCAAGCCACTCGAATTTGCCAGCATTGCGATTGTCGGCACCAACTGGGGCACTACCACCGATACAAATGGCCATTTCGCCTTTTCGGAAATACCGTCTGGCAACTACGTGGTCGAAGTCTCTTATCTGGGCTATATTCCCGCTACCCAGGCCATCGACTGGCAAAACGACACCGACCTCGCCCTGACCTTTGACCTACAACCCCAGGCCGACCACCTCCAGGAAATCGTCGTCACCGGCACTATGAAGCCCACTTATGTGTCTGACTCGCCGGTAAAAGTCGACGTCGTCACCGCCAAACAACTCGAGACTTTTCTCCCCGCAGCAGGGTCTTCCATCATCGAAAACATCCAATTGGTCAACGGCGTCCAGGAAGTCGTGGCCTGCGGCGTTTGCTACACCAACAGCATCAGCATCAACGGTCTCGAAGGCGCCTATACCGCCGTACTCATGGACGGCACCCCCATCTACGGCAACCTCGCTTCGGTGTACGGCCTCAACGGCATTCCCAATATGATCATTGACCGCTTTGAAGTCATCAAAGGCCCCAACAGCACCCTCTATGGCTCCGAGGCCGTGGCCGGTGTCATCAACATCATCACAAAAGATCCAAAAAAACAACCCTTCCTCTCCATCGACCTGATGGGCACCAGTCACCTCGAAAGTTTTGGCAATTTGGCCATAGCACCCATAATCGGCAAGGCCAGCGGCTTCGTTGGGTTGAATTACGCCTACATCAACGACTTCGACGATGCCAACAATGACGGTTTCGGTGATGGTATCAATCTGGACCGATACTCCCTCTTTTCCAAGTGGAACTTCGATCGCCCAAGTGGCAAGGCGTTCAGCCTTTCGGCAAAATACTACTATGAAGACAGAAGAAATGGAGTAAAAGAATACCTCACGGATAGAAATTACAAACACCTCCGGGGAAGCGACTCCGTCTATGGCGAAAGCATTGTGACCAACCGGTTGGAATTATTCGGTACTTACGAATTCAATACCCTGCCCAACCTCAAATGGGACTTCTCCCTGTCCCACCACGACCAGGACAGCTACTACGGCGCCGATAGCTACCAGGCCCGCCAACATATCGCATTCAGCAACCTGCTATGGAATGTCCAACTCAAAAATCACGACCTCATAGCCGGTTTGACAACCCGCTACAACGCCTACGACGACAACACAGTAGCCACCCAACAACAAGTGCACGGTCGCACTGTGAACCGGCCCGACAACCAGTTCGTCTCCGGCATTTTCGTTCAAGACGAATGGAGTCCCAACAACAACCTTACAATACTCCCAGGCATTCGGCTCGACCGTTATCCGACTCACGGGATTGTCCTGGCTCCCCGCCTCAGCGTCAAATACAAACCCGGTGAATGGACCACCCTACGTGGCAATTTCGGTACCGGTTTCCGAACCGTAAATCTCTTCACCGAAGACCACGCCTTCATCACCGGCCAACGCGAAGTAGAAATTGTCGAAACCCTCCTTCCCGAACGTTCCTACAATGGTTCCCTTAACCTCAACCAGGTATACGCCGGCCTCGGAGGCAGCGGAACCATTGACCTGGAAAGCTATTTCACCCATTTTACCAACAAAATAATTCCAGACTACGACACCCCCGGAAAGATCATCTACGCCAACTCCGACGGCTATGCCCGAACCCTCGGATTGGGGCTCACCATCAACCACAATCTGACGATCCCACTGGGCATCAACCTGGGTGCCAATATCCAGCGAGCCATCGAAAAAGAACCCAACGAAGAAGGCAGCCTGCTGACCCGTGACATCCAATTTGCCCCCAGGTGGAGCGGCCTGTTTAGTGTCAACTACAAATGGCAAAAAGCCAACATGGTATTCGCATACACCGCCCGTGCTACTGGCCCAATGACTCTCCCTGAAGTATATGATCTCGACGCCGATGGCAACCCCTTATCTTCTCCCCGTCCTTCGGAAAGCAAGCCTTTTTCACTCCACAATGTGCAGGTGAGCAAAGAATGGAAAAACGGACTAACCCTCTACGGTGGTATTCAGAATCTGGCTAATTTCCGTCCCATTACTTCTCCTTTAGTAGGCTTCAACGATCCCAATACAGCCGTTGGGTTCAGCCAGTATTTCGACACCTCCTATGCCTATGCCCCCAATCACGGGCGAGAATTTTATCTGGGTTTGAAATGGAATTGGAAATACAGGAGATAAGTTAGGAGTTGTGGACTCCTTGTGTTAGGGATGTCGCTCTGCGGGAGCGCATAAATGTTCAACATTATGAATCCAACAACAATTTAACGCCACCAAACAAAAAAGTCCCGTCACTCTGCCTGCGCATCCCGGTATTTCACCGTAGAAGGTGCTACTCCCAGGTTGGGTGGTACGGGCATGTGGGGACACTCCGTCTGTAAGCCCATTTTTATGATGGCCAGGTGGTGGATGGCATGGTCGTAGGCGTACATCAATTCCCGCCCAACGGACGATTCCACTACCAGCCGCTCTTCACCCGGGCCACAGGAATATTCCGAAACGATTCGGACGCGGCGATCCTCTTCGAGTAGGCTGATCGGTTGAGCAAGGGCTTTGAAGGCGTCCTTTGCGGCAGCTACATCGCGTTCTATAAGTGGATTGCGTTTGCGGCTGGCATAGTCGATGGGCAGATCGAGGTTAGCGCCATTGACCAGACATTGGTAAAATTCCAGGATATGCCGGAAGTGTTGCCCCAGAGTAGCTCCCGAAAAGAGGGTCAGCGGTTTATGGAAGGAAGCCACATCCAGTTGTTGCAATACATCTTGTATCTGATCCAGAATTAGTTGCGAGCCGGTTTTGCCATTCATAGAGGGATGGTTTTGAACAAATTATTAATTCATTGATGATTAATTAATCATTAATCAATCAATAATCTCATCGGTGGTTGCCTTTTGGCCGTATACTTCTTTTCGGTTTGCCTTGAGGGTGTTCATCAGCAGGGAGGTAACCGTCATCGGCCCTACCCCACCCGGCACGGGTGTGATGAAACTACATTTGGGAGCCACCTCATCGAATTTGACATCGCCCCGAAGGCGGTATCCTCTTTTAGCTGTTTCGTCGTCGACCCGGTTGATGCCCACGTCTATCACCACGGCGCCCTCCTTAACCATATCGGCGGTCACAAATTCTGGCCGCCCCAATGCGACGATCAAAATATCGGCCCGGCGGCAATGGGTAGCAATATCTTTGGTGCGGCTGTGGCAAAGTGTTATGGTGGCATTGCCCGGAGATGCTTTTCGCGAAAGCAGGATACTGATCGGTGTTCCAACAATGTTGCTACGTCCCAACACCACACATTCTTTACCTTCCACTTCGATTTGGTAGCGGTCGAGCATTTGCAGTATTCCAAATGGGGTGGCTGGCAGGTAGCAGGATAAGCCCTGTGCCATTCGGCCGAAATTGACCGGATGGAAACCATCGACGTCCTTTTCCGGGGCGATGGCCAGGGTGACCTCTTCCTCATTGATCTGTGCCGGCAGTGGCAACTGAACGATGAATCCGTCGATGCCTTTGTCGTTGTTCAGCTCATTGATGATTTGCAAGAGCTCAACCTGAGTCAGGTCAGCCGGTTTTTTAATGAGGGTTGATTGGAAGCCGCATTGTTCGCACGACCGAACTTTGTTTCGGACATAAGCCTGACTGGCGGGATCTTCGCCAACCAATACGGCTGCCAGATGGGGTACCCGTTCGCCTTTCGCGGCTATGGCTCGTACCTGTTCGGCTATTTCTTCTTTGATGGTCTTGGCCAGGGCCTTACCGTCGATCAATTGCATAGTTTTTGTTTTTGGCGCATGGTGCGCCCTCTAAATTTCGCCCAAAGGTAACCAACAAGGGGTGGAAATAGAATTATTTCGGTTAGAATTAACAAGTCTGTCGGCAAGGGTGGGCAACTTCCTGCCGGGCTGCCCTATCTTTCGATTTTCCTCTTGGAGCTATGTCTCAAGGTAGTTGACCTGGCATGGTTTAGTCTCCCGCTACCACTTCCAACTGTTTATGCTTCATTTCGTCACTTAGGATAAGCATATAATTCCCCACCGGCAATAGCAGCGAAGCCTTGACATTGGCATCCCTAAACTCCAGGGCATCCACTGGCACGGCAAAATCGGGGTCTTCTCCTTTCTGGTAAGCCAGGACAAGGCAGGGATAATCCATCCCATGCATATCGGGATTGAATGCCAGCGGCTTGCGGTAGCCGTTCATCAGTTGCCAGTTGGGTCGACCGTGAATTTTGACAGAAGTCGGGTAGAATAGCTGTATGTCTACGGCATCCGGTCCAAAACTGTTGAAAGGCTTCCCGCGATTTAGAAAAACGGTGGGTTCGCCAATGGTCTTTTTCCCGAAAAGGGGATGCTTCTGTTCTTTGCATTGCTCCGTCATGGTGGCTTGTTCCACCGTCAGGGGGTCTATTCCCGACAGGGCTTTAAACCATCCGGCAATGGTCTTTTTATCGTCGGTGAGGTCTTCCCGGAGGTTGGGTTGGCTGCAATAAACCAGCACTTTGGCGTCGGCATCCTTTCGGTAAATGCGGGCAATGTTCATGGCTTTGGCCCAGTTGCGGGCAAGCGTCGTAATTTCAGCCGGATCGGCGTCGGCAGGCATGCCTTTGCGGATAATGGCAGTGGCCTTTCTCATTTCGTGTGGGGTGGGCTCAAATGCGTAGAGGGTAAACCCCAGAGAGACAGCTTGACGGATGAGGTCTCCAAATAGAGGTTCACGGGTCAGCCGTCCGCTGTTGAGTACGGGATAGCCCCTTTCCGATAGCTTTGTTTCTTTTGGACTGAGGGCTTCCAGGGCGAGGTATCGGTAGCCTTGTTCGTACAATTTGGGGAGTAGTCCGGTTACGAAAGCCCGGTTTTGTGGGTTGGATACCTGTTCGTTCATAAAAATCGTGTACTGTTTGTTAGATTGATCCAAAATGTAAGTTCTGGCAGAAACGGGTTTGGACTCCAACAATTTATTTCCGGAAGCAGAACCTTCCGTGTCTATCGGCAAACATATATCCCGAAAGGCAAATGGCTGAGTAAAGGTGCGGCTAAGCCAATCGTCTTGTGGTATGCTTTCTGCAAAACGGTACACGTCTCCGGGCCCCTGGTTGAGTTCATCAGCGGGAATATTGCCATTTATAACAAACTCTACACGCCGGTTGCGCTGACGGCCGGTATCGCTTTGGTTGTCGGCTACGGGGCGCTTGTCGCCAAAACCTTTGCTGGAAAGACGACTTTCTGCTATGCCCTGGCCTACGAGGTATTCGCGTACGGCCTTGGCTCTGTTTTTCGACAGGTCGACGTTGTATCGTTCTGCGCCTTGACTATCGGTATGGCCTTGTATTTGGATGGTGAGCGACGGATTTTTTTCCATGATGCCAACCAGTTTATTTAGTTCTTTATACGATTCGTCGAGCAGGTTGTATTTGTCGGTTTCAAAATAGATGTTGTCCATGATAACAGAGGCCACCGACCCGCTGATATTGTAGTAGCGGCTGGGCTCGTATTGGATGGCGGTACTTTTAAATGCCTGGACAAATACATCGTCGATGAAAAAATAGCCGATGGCGAGTTCGGGCTTGACCTCCTCGTCCCAAAACTGGCCGATATAAAGATGGGTGGCCGACTCTGTGGCGGCGTAGGTGCCGGTTACTTTGGTCCATTTTTCAGGTTCAACGAAGGTCTCTGTTCCGGCATTGATCTGGGGGTTACCCTTGACGATCTCTTTGTTGTGTTGGAAGATTTTGTTGGAAAACAACATTCCAAATTGCGGATGGAGAAAAGTAGGGACGGGTTTCTTTTTGGAATAATACCTCGGCATGGACACCCAAAACTCTACGTAGTACTGTGTGCCGGGCACCAGGGGCTGCTTCAGTTTTACGCCGACGTATTCGGCCCAGAAGGTACCGTTGGTTACAATGCCCGCCATGTGGTCGCCCGAATGAGGGGGGATGGTCGTTAGGTTGGTGCTGTTGAAGCGGGGGGAGAGCAGGTCGGTTGAGGCTTGGTTGGGCACCGTCCATCTGACGGCCTGACGTTCAAATTCGCGGCCGGTTTTGTTGAGCAGGCGGGAAGTGTAGTCGGCCTGTTCAAAACCGGGATTGGGCACCAGGTTTTGGCTGTAGCCGATGGTCAAAGAGCTGAAAAGGAAGAAAAAGAGTAACGTACGTATCATTAGCGGTTTTGCATTATTTCTAACAATTTGGGGTGCTCCACAAATGGGGGAAAGTTGTGAAACGAAATTTCCCATCCGGCTATTTTGGGTCGAGCCACAAAGTAGGCATTATCGCGTTGAAATTCAATTTTCCAGGCGGAAACCCACCCTGCGGTTTAAGGCGCGTCCTTTGGGGGAGCTGTTGGGGGCTATGGGCATGGTTTCTCCTTTTCCTGTAGCGATGATCCGATGGGGGGTGATGCCCATTTCTTGGAGTCTCCGTTTGATGGTATTTGCCCGGTCGTTTGACAAACGCAAGTTGAAGGCTTCCGTACCCAAATTGTCGGTATGGCCGGTGATATACACGCGAAAACCGGGGTGTTTTTGCAAAAAACTGGCAAGGCTCCCGATGGGGGGATAGGCGGCCGGTCGTAGAATGGTGCTGTTGAATTCGAATGTAATGTCGTCCATTACGAATTCTTTTTCAAGGGATATTGACTGTTCTCCGATTTTGAGTGGGGGTGGTGTTCGTTCAATGGTGACGGCAAGTTGTGTGGGAGGATTAGGAGGCACCTGCTTTGGAAAATCGGCTACGGTAATGACCTGTTTTCGGGGAATGTGCCGGGTGGTATCGTCGTACAAAAACAGGAGATGATGCTGATAGTCGTCGCATAAGCTGGTGCTATCAGCCGGTTCGACTTTTTGAAGGCTAAATCCTATGTGGATAACGGTGTTTTACCATCGATCCGGAGATTTTCTCCCTAAAGGTATTTTCTCCCGATCACTATCGGGATACGGGATCAGGCAGGAAACACAAACCACTTTCCCTAAAATTCAGTTGTCATTCCCATGTCGAACCCCCACCAGGCACGTTTGAGCAGGAAAGGCAATGATTATTTGTCCTATCTCCAAAACAATTGCTGGAAACAGACTGACTTTGTAATAGTATTGTTATAAATAAGCATTACTATACCAGGGCAACCAATCGCTACCGGAAATATTGCCTATATAACAATACAATTTCAAAATGCATTTGTACAATTATCATACTCTTTTAGACTTGCAGTACTCTTCAATGGAGCACTAACCGTAAAATCAGCACGATATATCATTTGTGCTCCTCGCTTTTTCCTACAAAATTATATTTGCTTTCTCCTGGCCTTTGGTCGACTTCGTCTGAAGACAGGTTCAATTTATCCACCTTCCTGACGACCCCGACGTTCGCCGGGGCAAGCTCTCTGGTGGTTGGTGGACAGAGTTTTCATGCTGGGTTTATTCACGGGACAGGCTGTGCCGACCGCAGGAAAACTTAGTTATTGTGGCCAGTTGCATTTTATAATATTTTTCTAGTCAAATAATATAATTCTGGATCTGGATTAAATAGTGGATTTGTTGATTTGTTCGGATTCATAATTTTATACTCAAGCATTCTTAATAGTTGGATATATATCCTATGCTTTCTTGAATCAATTCTTATACATGTATTGGGCAAAATCATTTCTACCCTTAGTATCTCCAACGTATCCGAACTTCTTCTATAATTAATTAAAGAACGTTCAGCTGCAAAATTAGGATAATTCGTTAAATCCGATCTAATAAGTTTTTCTTTTACAGATTCCAATAAATGAGTTACATGTTCTTTTTCGTTCATTCCTTTCATCTCTATTCGAAGTTTACTCATTTTTGCTGCCACCCAATTGTCTTCAAATTTTTTCAAAATACTAAGAGAGTTAGCATCACCAATCTTATACAATTCATTTATAACATTATTCGCTAAAAAACCATTTCCCATTTGTTTTGCCTCTATTAGTAATTCATGCAAATTTTTAAGAAATAAAATTGTATCTCCTTTTTTCAATTTTGCTTGCTCAACCCTATAAAAGGAAATTATTTCTGTTCTAAATCTTTCAAGACGATATGATTCATTCTCTGTGTAATCAATCAACTCACATATCAGATCATTTATATCTATTGTACATCTATTATTTTTTATCTCCTCAATTAGTATTTGTTTTAGCCTAAATCTTTTTTGTTTTTTTAGCATTTCTTTCAATTCTATATCTGTTTTCATAGTCGCTTTTTCTCTATATTCTTCGCAAACACTTAGTGGCAATGGATGAAAATTCCAACTTTGAGCACAGATCGATTGACTTATAAAAAAAGCAACTATTATTGTAATTTTTTTAGCAATCATATATATTACATTTATATTGTTATTTTATTGGCCATAACACTACACTAAGGGAATGTATATGTCACCCACGAAGCACTCAAACTCAAGTCACCCTGTCACAGGTGACATATACAGCTGCTGTGCTGATCCCGACCCCTATCGGGACTTCAGTTGAACACTACTGCGAGGGAGCATAGATAATCCATTGCAGTAGTGTTCAAACTCATTATAGGGTGGCCTTCATTTCTTTTTCCAAATTTTCATTCTATGCCATCCTCTATGCAATTTAACAACCTTCGGATTTAGGTTTTCAGCCTCCCCTTTTTTGAATCTAATGCTAAGCCTTTGCTCAATTTCTTTTAGCCTTTTCGGTATGGTCTGTATCTCTCCTTCAAACCAATTGTCCCAACCAAACAAAATTTCCTCTTCACCTTTTTTTAACATGAGAAAGTCGTGGTCTATTCCCGCATCAAAATTGTCATATTTGTACTCAATTTCCCAATCATTACTGATCAAGTACTCAATAATATTATTCCATATTTCTGTCTTTATACCTACTGCTGTCTCCATTTTGAAATACTTAAAATACTGCTTGTTAGGAATCACTCGAAAACAAGGTCAGTTGTGGCGGCGAGAGAAAAACAAAGATAAAAAAACGCTGATGTCAATAATTAGCTACTGCTAGCGCAGCACCGTAACGGATCCCGACAATTGGTGACTTTTGTTGTCATTCGTCGTTATCTCGATCAAATACACGTACACGCCGGAATTGACAAATTCCTCATTATCCCGGCCGTCCCATTCATCGCCGTTGAAAACGATGCCACCCCATCGGTTGAATATGGTCAGGTCGACATGTTGAATCAAACCATTTTCCGCAAGGATGGTAAAAGTATCGTTAATGCCATCATCATTGGGAGAAAATGCGTTAGGAATATAAACCTGATAGTGATCGATTTGCAAGATAATTTCGGTCTCACATCCATTTGGAGAAGTTACCGTAATAGAGTAATCTCCGGGGTCGCTATAGCTGTGGCCTTCGATTTCAAAGGTTTGACCATCAAATATCGTTGTATTTATCGTATCTACGGTATTATTATCTATTTGCAAGTTTAGAATAACAACACTATCACAATTGTTTACAGTACTCCTCAAGGTGTCGAAATAAACACCTTCTTCGGTGAGTACTTCATTGCCGAAAGGGAATACATCGCCTTCACAAATGGATTGGGCAATGTTGTTGACCAAAGTCGGTATCTCGAATGGATAGATACCTGTTAAAATGCAGTCCAGGCCATCAATGATCCTAACTTGATAATTGCCCTCGCCATACATTTGAGTCAGTTGTGCTGCCGTTTCGCCAACTAAAGCAATACCATTTTTATACCATTGATACAACACATCTGAAATGTCATTTACTTGCAATATAAAGTCGTCTGAACAAGGATGCGAAAGGGATGTTATTTTAAATTCGAATGATTCTTTTTCGTCCAGCAATAAATTATCGAGAAAATAATAACGATTGGTCTCTCTTAAATTATTGAGACAATTGGGGCCGATAGCTACAGCCTTGATGTCCTCTTCAGGAACAACATCAATAGCTGCTTTAACCCAGACATTTCCGTTGCCTCCTGAAACGTCAATGTAGCCAAGTTTTACCCAACCGGGTGAATTGGTAGGGCAACCTACTAACGATTCAATGCTGTTACCTCCAAATGGTAAATTGGCACAATCTGTAGTCCCAAATAGAGTAACTTCGAGTGGTGGAGATGTCTCCTGATCGACAAATCCGATTTCAAATTCAATACGGTAAGCACTGTCGGCCATCATGGGACTCAGTAAGCAAGCGCCCGCATATTCCTTCCAGTTAGGAGCGTCAAAAGGTATGGGGTCCGCACCAGTTGCAGCAGTAATTGCGCCATCTCTAAAACCCACGATTCCCTCTCCATCGGGAAAAGGTTGTGGAGGTGGGAATTGATCAAATTCATTATCCCACCCCATCCAGCCACACAAATGGATAAAATCAGTAGTTGGGAAAGAGGCCTGTATCCATCCGGAGGCACAGCTCAATTCGCCTTGCATTTGCGGGCAGCAATGCGTATCTTCAAAAGATGGGTTGGGTATCAGAGAAGTCGGCTCTATAACCATGCATTCGCATTCAGGGTCGTTCAAGTCGATGAATCCATCTTCATCGTCATCTATTGCATTGTCGCAAATTTCAACTGTGGTACTCTTGTAGAATGGTTCGAATAGAGGCAGAGGCATCATACCTACAACCACCAAGGCTAATATGGGCAGGAACAGACTTCTAAAGTGTGTGTAGAAACGCATTTGCAAAAAAATAAACTGTAACAAACTAAAATCGAGATCGTGGTAACGTACAGGAGAAAACTGCTAACCCAGGGTTAATCCATCCAAACCGTTTCTTTCAACCAAATGGCCGCCTCTTGCAAGTAAGGAGTATAGTCACAGGGGGTGTAATGTCCGAGATCGTCAGCAATAACGAAAGTGACGTCACTACCTGCATTCACAGTGGCTTCCACCCATCCTTGTGTTTGTTCTAATGGGAATAATTCGTCATTTTCACCGTGAATAACATACAAAGGGATGTCCCAAACTCCGACGGTACTATCGGACTGATAAACATCATAAGAACTTGCCATTGGGATGCCTGCAGAAAGAGTACTGGATTGAAATTTAGTGAAAAGCCAACTTCCATTTCCTCCGTTGCTATAACCAGTGATGGCAATTTTATCTTGCTCTACAGGCCAATATTTTTGCACTAAAAACATGAGCGTAGCCATCATTTCCTGGTGTTCATCTGAGAACCATAGTCCTCCCTCCGCAAATGGGCTGAGAATGAAAGCATGGAGGGTGTCAAGCCCCGGTTCGGCATAGCACGCTGTATTTTTATGGGCCTCGGTTGAAGAAGTTGCCCCGTGGAGTGTAATCATTAGGGGTCGGCTCTCTCCTGGATCCCTTTCCGGAGCAATTACTCTAAAGTGATAGATAACCCCATCAAGGATTTCCAGCGAAATGTCCTGGACACCTGGAGATAAATCTATGGCTTGAAAATCTGCTTCCACATCACTGAAAGTTCTTACCGGTGGGGAATCATCTTCTGACTTGCAATTACTGAAAAATAAGAGACTCGATAAAGAGATGAATAGAATAAGGAGGTTGATTTCACGCATGCTTAAGGGTTTATTCACTTGAAAAACACAATAGAGTGTGATTGCTTTATAAAACGAAAAGGGAGATGTAAATCGCTGCTTTAAACCTGTAAAAACTATTATATTAGTAATAGACTTGTCCGAGCATAAAATCATGAAATCCAGTTGGATAATAAAAGAAAAAGCGGTATCATTAAGAAATGAAGTATTCAAATATGAAAGATGAACGACAAATGAAAACAGTTGCAGGATTTTCAAGAAAAGAGTTTAAGATCAGTACTTAAAGAGTTGCTGTTGTCCATTGTTTACCCCCTCAAAATAAAAAACCGCCATCGCCTCCATCGACAAAGAAACCTGGCTGACAAAGCTCTATCGAAAACTGGTGCCAAGAAAACCAATCCATGTCATACCCATTGACAATGGCATTACCAAATTCCACATCGGAAGAAAAGAAGAAATCGAGCAGCTATTCGATTTGGGCAAAAAGAAAATCAACATCCTGATTACTGGGCCACAAGGGGTTGGGAAAACGCATTTGTTGGAACAATACAACCTCGGTAAAATCATCAAGATTGGAGATTTTAGTAGTACCAAAAAATTGCTCACCGGCATGCTGCTTTATCTCTTTACAGGCGACAAAGAAGAAATCGCCAAAACGATGTATGAGAAACAACTGTCTAAAAACGGCATCGAGACCATCGTCTATAAAGAAACCATAAAACGACTAACCGAGTTACTCATCCAGGTTACCCAAAAGCACGAATACACCCTGCTCATTGATGATGTTTCCAGGGTACCGCCTACCGGCGTCAGTGCATTGGAAAAACTTAAAAATCACTTTCACATCATATGCGCCGCTCGACAGGTGAAGATCAATAACATCTCCTTTCTCACCAATTTCGAGCGCATCGACCTAAAGCCTTTTACCAGAACAGAAAGTATCGAACTCATCAATCGAATGTCACAACCAATCATGGATCGCATCGAAGATTACGAGACTTACAAAAATCATATTTTTGAAAACACCAATGGCAATCCACTTTTCATCATTGAGATGATCGAACGATACCGAAAAGAGCCTTTTATCTCTTTGGAAACGGTCAAGAATTCGCCATACGGCAGCCTTCAAAGAGCTGGATGTCACCCTGTTTTTGGTGATTGTGCTTTCCTCACTGATGGTACTTCGTTACGTCTCCGGCGAGTTTGGCGACGACTCTGGTGCTTTTCGTTTGATTGGTGGGATCTTCTTGATGTTTGCTCTTTTTACGCGGAATATTTTTAGACTGTGAAAGCGGAAATTTGTGTAATTTTAGGGGTTACAAAATTGCTATAATGGTGCTACAGATTAAGCATAGAGCCAAAAGACCATAACGCCAGAAAACCATGAAAGCCTGTCCCGGACTCGCTTCGGGAGACTACGCTGTCGCTTCGCCTTCATGGCACGCCAAAAACCCTCCCCCATGACCACCCAAAACCACATCATCGGCGGCATCGTCATCACCGGCATCTTCGGATCCTTTATGAACATCAACATCCTGGCAAGCCCCTGGTACATCGCCACAACAATCATAGCATCTGTCCTTCCCGACATCGACCATACCCGCTCCATCATCGGAAAAATCTTCTTTCCTTTTTCCAGATGCATCAATCGAAGATTCGGGCATCGGACGATTACACATTCGTTAATAGTATTGTTAGGAACAAGCCTGGTGGCAGCCTATCTGGAAATTACATTCTTCCACTCCTCCCAATTCACCAAAGTCTATTTCCTCGGCTATTCCAGCCACCTGATTCTGGACATGATGACCGTGCAAGGTGTTCCATTGTTTTATCCTTTCTTGAAAAATCCATGCGTCCTGCCCGGCAATCCGGAGATGCGTTTTCGTACTGGCAACCTTCAAACCGAGACGATGATTTTTAGCTTCTTCCTACTCTCTGCCATATTCTTACAGCCACTTTTCAAAAACGGTTTTTGGACACAGTACAACCGCTTCTTTGGTACGCCCAAACACCTGGCAAGCGAATTTCGCAAAAGCGATGATACATTGCTGGTAAAGTACTTCGTCAAAAAAGGAACAGAAGAAATCAGAGGCGAAGGCATTTGTCTGGAGGCAACGGATGGTAAAATCATGCTCCTGGAAGATGGCCGCTTTCACGAACTCAACAAAACAAAATACAGCATCCGCGAAGTGATTCCAGAGCATACCGGCCAGTCGCTGCATTTTGAGCAAGTCAGCTTTATGAATATTTCCATTGATAGTTTGAATAGCTTGGTTAGTGTTGCTCCCATTCAAAAAATCGAAGTGCAGAGTAGCAATGATTTTGCTATTCACCACAATAATTTTCAAGAAGTCAGAAAGGAGTTTAAAATGGAGTATCCAGACAAAATTTGGTTCCAGGAAATCGAAGTGGCGACATTAAAAGAAACCTTCACCACCTTTTCCAATCCAAGAATCCAGACGCTTCGCAACCAGATTGAGTTGCTGCGCAGCCAAAATCGAATTGCTATTGACGAATACCAGAAAGTTGAAAATGAACTTGCCGGTTTAAAGCTGGAATACGCCGTAGAATCTGATATTGTTGCGAAGGAGCGGTTGCTTAAACGTATTAAAGCCCTCGAAAATGTGAAGGCTCCGAAAACCGATGAGCGCAAAATCAGGGAGATGCAGCTTAAGATGGAGGAGCTGATGTTGGCGGATCGGATTAAGGATTTGGAAAGGCGACAGGAGGTGGAGCGGGAGTATTTGGAGTCGTTGCCGGGGAAGACCAGGGTTTCGGGGTTTATTTCCATTATTATTTTGTCCGGTCCGGCTCAGGCTGTTTGTCCCTGTCAGTTTCCCGAATCCACTCGTCGCTTCTTAGCTTTTGGGTAATGTATTGTTTATCGCTACATACATCGCTTTTCTTTGCTCAAAAGGGTTAAGACAGGCAAACGCTTTGTTCTTTATAGTTTTTATTTGCATCTTCATCTCCTTGTAAAAGGCCTCGCCTAGCCAGCGAGAGGTTGGGTCTATCTGGCAGCAGTGCTAGACAGGCCCGACTGGCAGTGCGTAGCGTTAGAGGCGCAGCGCAGAGTGGAAGCAGTTTGTTAGGCCGTGCCCTGAAGGCGAAGAGTAACGAAGTCCTTCAGGGATTGTGGCGATGACTGCCATGCCTAACGGCAGGAAATCTGCAACTGAGGCGACCCGGCAGCCTGCCGACCTCTGGTGGGGCCGCCCAAACTAGAGGCAGCGGAGGTACCTGATTGCAGTTGGCTTGCCCTGAAGGCGGAACATAGTGGAGTCCTTCAGGGATCGTGGCGATGGATCAGGGGCCGGGAGCTGACTGTGATAGCTTGTCCCGAACTCGCTTCGGGAAGGCCGGAACCAGACCCGGCAGCGTGACAGCTACTCCCGAACCCTTTCGGGATAGCTGGCGCGATGCTGGATGCTGGTGGAGACCCGACGAACGCCGCTTACCCTGCCCAGTCATTTTACATTGTCAAAAATTATTCTTTGCCTTTTGATTCTACAGCACCGGCCAGAGGCCTATAAAATAGCCCGTCCAAACCTACAAGGTTTGATCGAGCTTCGTTTTTTTTCTTCCTTTTATAGAGGTCGGCCGAGCGGGGCACTAGCGGGTAGTCACAATATATTACATATTACATCGTCTCATAGTCAATAAAACAATCTGTTTTAAGCATACAATTTATACATTCAATATTCATTTTAAACCAACTAAATGCGTCATACCATAAATCATCATCAAACTTACCTTCAACTTCCCTAATAAAATCTTCTTTTCCCTTGGAATATATTTCTAACGATCCTATATGCTCAATACCTCCACAATTGAGACATTTCCATAACTTACTATCAGGTTTTGTTTTATTTACCTGAACTTCATCACGATAAATCCAGCCATTCCAACCATGAAGATTTTTATCTAGTACTAAAAAACTATCCTTACAGCCTAAAAAAATTATTGAAACCGAAAAGAAAAAACCATCTTCATTCTCTAAAACTTTAATAAATAGTTCATCTTTAATTGACATTGGTTGGCCAACATAAAATATTTTAAACTGTTCTATGCCATGTTTTACGCATTGCAATTTCAGCTTCTGCTTATTTTTCGATTGTTCTATATCCTGTTTGGTGGCACACCCCCTTAGATGTGTTGGTATTAGCATAATAAAAAATTATTCATTTTTCGTTGGCTTAATTACATCAATAGTTCCTCTGTTTCTTTCAGCAATTCCGTCCATAGCCCTTTCCATTCTATACATTAAACTCGCCCTCGTATCGTTTTTTGACATAACTTCCCGAATATGAACTTTACCATCTTTAGTTACCCAAAAAACGTCTGGTCTAATCCTATACCCAAATGCAGCTATGTTATATTCATCGCGGAGAGTGTTTGTTAGCCCTCTATCCATATACACTTTATCTACATCTGAATTTTTAGCTGCGTCAATTGCTATTCTTAAAGAACGAAATACATGACCAGGTGTAGTTACATCTGCATTTCCAATTATCTTATCTTTCCAAAAATTAGGATTTGTTCCTCCCACTATTTCTTTCATCTGCTCATTTGAGAGAATTTCAACTTCGGGAAATTTCTCCATAAATTTACTGATCCCCGACAACTCTCTTACACTTTTAGTATCAATTCCCAAGTCCTCAAGAGCCTTCACCACCTTTTTGGCACCATATTTATCGATCAGTTCTCCGAGGCCTCCTCCAGCAAGATCTCCAAAAAAACCAACGGCAAAATCTTGCAATGCCTTTTCTCCTGTATAACCTGTCCCCTCATTAATTGCATTTACCATTACATCACCACTTGCTGTTGCTGCTGCTTTTCCAATACGACCTCCAGGAGTTCTCCAAGGTATTAACCCTTCGGCAGAGGATCGAAATACCTGAACCCAGTTCACTTTCTCAAATGCTTGTCCAACAGTTTCAACATCAGGATCAAAATAGTAAGCCATAGCAGCTTGGGCAAGCATATCTGCAGCACCAGCAGCTCCTGCTTTTAAGAGAAAAGGAAGAATTGGTAGTTTCCCATCAGGGTCTTTATAAACAATTGGATTATTTAAACCAATTGAATAAGGCGATGAACCTGCTAACTCTCCTGCCATCGGATCCACCGACAAGAACCGAGCTATACCTGGGTTGTAAATCCTAAACCCATAATCATAATGAGTCAAATTCCCAAACTCTCCGGAGTCGTCTTTTTCTTTTCCGTTAAAACCATAACGGTAATCCGGACTGTTATATGTCCTATTTGGCATAGCCATCCCAAAGGAATAGTCATACCCTCACCAACCCAACACCCCCTCATAATAACCACCTACCCAACTCTGTCAATTTTACTATGCAGACTCTTTCGTCCGCACTACACGCAATATCGCGTTTTTCAATTGAAAAAAAAAGCCCACTCAACTTTCATTCAACGGATGCAGTCGCTCAATTCGTTCTTGCAAACTCGCCAGGTCCGTTCCTTTATAACGCTGTGTTGAACTCACATTCTTATGACCCGCCATATACTGCACCGTTCGGATGTCGTACCCATCCAGCCACACCGTTATTACACTTTGACGGATTTGGTTGAGCGTCTTAATTCGGGGGTTAATTTTTCGAAGGTGTTTTAACAGGTAGCTTAGGCTGTTGGCCAACTTTTCGCCACTGCCCATACTCACAAAAAGTCGGTCACTCCCGTGGATATTGATCAGTGGTCGAACCTGATATAGGTAATCTTGAAGTGCCGGGATTTGAGCCCCCGGAAGGTCCAGGATTCGACTATTGCATTTTGCCGTTTCGGGGATGCGGATTAGCGCCCTTTGCATATCTACATCTTCTTCACGCAATCGCTCTAACTCGATCCTGCGTAAGCCCTGCCAGATCAACATACCTAATATTGCTTTGTTTCTTTTGCCACTTAAACCACCAGCTTCGTAATTTTCATATACTTGTAACAATTCTTCTACACTCAACAGGCCACCCAGATCTCTTAACTTGTGACGCTGGCCACGTATCCGCAGCTCTCCTGCGGGACTGGGTAGGTTCATGCTTGCGTACAACTTATTGATCGCTATTAGTTCCTGATTGATTGTCCTACTCGCCAGACCCTTACCTTGCTGCCAACCCACCCACTTTAATAGCTCGCTATAGGTCAGCGTTTCCACTTCAAGTCTTTCTTTTTCGACCCAACTGGTGAACCGTAATGCGGCACCTGCATAACTATTGATCGTCCGCGGGCGATGGCCTCGGCTCTTTAGATAAGTCCTGAACTCCTTTAGTTTTTCTTCCATTGCCTTGTCCTTACGTGTGTGTAATGTTGTGTGCTATCTATATGGCGGTGGCCTAAAAAATGAGAGACTTCTTCCAACTCCATGCCGCTTTGTAGTAGATGCGTCGCTATGGAGTGGCGAAGGCTATGTAGACCGATTTCTTTGGGTAGTCCGCAAGCCTTTACCAGTTCTTTTAACCGCCTTAACATCGTCTGGCCATCTACACTTTTTCCTCGATCAGTAAGGAATAAATTGGATGGGGAGTTTTTTCCAGCCAGTAGTTTTCTCGCTCCATACATATACCTTTCCAGGTCTCGGCTTACGCTTCCAACCATCGGTACATAACGCTCCCAACTGTTTTTTGTCTTTCGCACATGCAGCACTTTCCTTTCAAAAAGAACGTCACCTGTTTCCAGATTCAGCCCTTCGCTTCTTCTCAGCCCACAGCCATAATACACGCTCAACATCGCTCGATCCCGGTCCCCTAATGGATCAGGGCTACACATTTTATACAACTGCTTTATCTGCTCACCACTCACCACCAGCTTTGGTTTTACTTCATCTTTACCCAGCCACGCCAGTTCTATTTTTTCACTCAGTTCACCTTTTAAGCGCAAGTACTCAAACAGCAGATTCAACGAATACCGTTGCTTGTTGATATGCGATTTACTCAAACCTCCTCCACGTCTTTGGTTTGGACGCGTTTTAAAATAGGTCATGAAGTCTTGTGCTGACGATTCATCTATTGCCCTGCCTTTTTCTTCCAACCAGTGCAAGTACTCCCGCACATAACCGGGGAAGCTGTACACACTCTGACTACTGTAACCTAAATGCTCCAACCATTTCCCGTACTCTCTTTCCAGTATCATAAATCGATCTGTTTTTAAGGGTAGTTTCTTCATTTTTTTAACTGCGGGGAGGGTACCTATTAGACCTTTTCGGTGGCACACTGGCACACTTCTCCTTTCTTTTTGATTTTCAAGTAATTAAGTGTGCCATTTCTTTTTTGGCACACTGTGGCACACTGGCACACTCATTTTTTCGACTTTAGCTCTTTTACCAAACTATCCAACACCGTGTTTACATTCTCTTTTAACTCAGCATATGAACTACCACCATCTCCTAACTCATACTTTAATCCACCACTATACCGATTACCTCCATGTATGGCCACATATCCGTATGACCTCAACTCTGATAAATAACGATACACCGTCCTGGGCGCAAGGCGCAGACCCTTTCGCACTTCGCCTGTCGTAAAGCTGCTCTTGTTTTCACCCCCCAACCATTCTTTCAATCGCTCATAAAACCGACGCGAGGCTCGACTTACCAACTCATCACTCTTGGCTAACAGCACATCTTTTAACAACGCGTTGGCTGCCTCGATGTCTGCCAGTGCTGTCTCGATATAAGTCTCCCCCGTTGTCGGGCATTGCTTTCTTTCGCGTTGGTATTGATGGTAAAAAGTCACCGTTTCTATGAAGTGCAAATATTGGGCATTAGTGCGTAGGGGCTTAAAACATTCCTCCGGTATGCGCAGCTTTTCTGCGTAGGGATTTCGCACCTTGATTGGTTGTAATACTCTTTGCACGTCCTTCATAAATTCCCGTAGTTCCTCCTGTTCTTTTTCGTGGATCAGCCCCGCTGACATTCGTCTTTGTTGATCCATTATCGCGCGGGCTTGCTCCACTCCTCCATCCGGATAAATAGGGATACTTCTATTGGCATTGTCTTCGTACAAACGGTCGCGCGTCGTCGTCGAGGCCAGACTGATTGGGCCATGAACTTCAACTCGTATTGTTTCCATCTTGCCGCTGGCATCTTTGTTCACCACCAATTTCGATACCCACTTTTTACTCATCAACTCACGCAATATATACAGTACTCCTTCTGCCCCGTCCAGGTCTTCTATCAGAATCAACTTATGCCGCAAGTCTCCGTTTTTGATATAGTAAAAAGCATTGTCTGTGGAGGCTGTACACTGGATCACTTCTTCATCTGGCATCAGTGCCCCGATGCGTTCCTGCAGATACGTTTTGCCCGTACCACTGCCGCCCATCGTGATGACGTGTAGCGGAGTTTCTCGAAGACGGGAGGTAAAACACAGATACATTAATAAGCGATTGACTCGCTCTCCTACTACACCCGTTTTTTCTATATCTGCATTTGTTCGCCTCAATAGATTTTTTGCTTTTAGATATTTGATCGCTTTTGCTTTTCTCGCTTCGCTCAACTCTACTTTTTCCGCTCCTTTTTGGATGCGCATTTGGTTTAGTCGATAAGTCTCCACCTGGTCAACCAGTTTTTGCAACGCCGTTCGCATCTCTTCACTTCCCACATCCAACCGATCCGCTGCTTTTCTGGCGTAGCGTTCCAATTGGTCATCATTGTATAGGTCAAAGCTGTGGCGCAATCGACCGCGACCGCCTCCCGGACGCTCTACTTTTAGTGTTACTCGCAAACGCTCGATGTTCGTCATACTTACTCCACCTATCAGACTGAACAATAATGGCGGATATTCATAAGTGACTAAATTTGGATTACTGGTACTTAATTTGCCAGACTGACTGGCTTGGGGCTTGGGCGCTTCTTCTTCTCCTTTTTCCGGCTCATTCAACACCACACGTTTTTCTAACAACGCTTTTAACACCCCTCGCTCATGTCCCTGGATTAAACTATTGATGTCTTCGCCTTTCGGCATCGGTACGTAACTTATCTTTACCATGTCTTTTATTTTTGGTTTATAAAAAGTTCTTCCATTTTTTCGCTCCCATTTCTCCTGCCTCATCTCCATCAAAATACAGCGTGATTTCTTGTAGCTGCTTTAGCCCCTTTATCACAGTCTCATGTTCAGTTCCTATGATCTTCGCTCCATACACTGCCAACACACTTACCTCCGCTCCCAACTCGCCCTCCTGCATCAAACTCGCGGCATCTATTACACCCTCTGTCAGGATCAGGTGCTTGGTACTCGCTTTTGGATAACACGGATATAAGCCACTTCGACCCTTTTTGTAAAAGTGTCGGTTGGTTGCACTTGGATAAATACTACGGCCATATAAACTACTGATCTGACCAATTTCATCCCGTAGCGGGAACACCAGACAGTTTTTCAGGTATTCGTACCTCCCATTGTTGTACCCCATCTCGATGCCATCCACATCCAGACCGCGACTCTTGGCATAGGCCAGCGCTTTTTTACTTCGCTTTAAACTACCCTGCATTTTGGTGAACACTTCCAACAGGCTTTCTTCCCGATAGCCCACCAACTGTTTGGCCAGTAGCAGCGCCTCGTGCTTGCCTTTTCCTTGAAGTAATTCTAATAACTGCAACTGATCGCCACTACCAGCACTGCACTTGGTGCTAAAACAACAATAGCTATTGGTCTTAGGGTAAATCTGCAGACTTGGGATTTTGTCATCGTGGAAAGGGCACAGTAATAGGTGGTTGCGGTTCGGTTTTAGATTGAAGTGGGACAGCACCGTTTGGATGCTTAGGTGGTTCTTTAGCTCTTGGATGCTCATGTATGCTTGTTTTCAGTTGAAAGAAAAAAATATGTAAAATTTATTTCATTATACCTATTTGCTGCAAAAGTAATAAATAGGTATGCACAACCAAAGGCTTTAAGGTATTTTTTATTACTTTTATGCAGTATATTTGTAGTGTATTCGCATTTTAACCGTATTTACTACTAAATATTACGCTTTATGACCCTAGGAGAGAAGATTCGATTAGCAAGAGGTAAGAAAAAAATGTCTCAACAGGAATTGGGCAAATTGGCCGAAACACACCAAAAAAATATATCAAAATATGAACAAGATTTGGTGGTACCCTCGGCAATTACACTTAAAAGTATTGCTGATGCGTTAGAAGTTACTACTGATTATTTGCTTGGCAATGAAGAACAAAACCCAATAAAGGATACCTCTTTATATCAGATGTTTCGATTCATTGACACCATGCCGGACAATAATAAAAACGCTTTGGTAGAAGTGATCGAAGCCTACATTAGAGATTATCAAACTAAGCGGGCTTACGCTTCTTAGAAAACTTAAACTTTTACTCATGAGCTCTGCAGAACTTAAAAGCACATTACATAAATTAATCGTCGAGACCGACGACATCAACATACTTGTCAAAATCAAAGAGATTTTCTTCGCACTCAAAGAAGGTAAAGTCGATTGGGCTGATCTCATTTCTGATAAGGAAAAACGTATGATTGAACTTGGATTAAAACAAGCCGACGAAGGCAATCTTATTTCTCACAAAGAAATGAGGTCCAAAATCGATCAATGGATTAACGAAAAACGAAACTAAATAAATGGACAACATCCAATGGACTGATGTAGCCAAAGAGTCCTATCTAAATGCTCTCGATCTAATTTTCAAACGATGGTCTTTAGATCAAGCTTTAGATTGGGATCAAAAAGTCACAAACATCCTTAAGAAACTTAGCACATTCAAAAACCTATGCCCACCCTCCAAAAAATTTCCGGGACTTCGTAGATGTACCATTACGGAATACACCTCACTTATATATCGAATCAACGGCGATAAAATCGAACTGATTACTTTCTTTGACAATCGAGCTGATCATCCTTTCTAAAACCTGATAAACGCACGCCTCATAATACACGCTACACGCAATGTTCCTATTCCTCACACTGCGCGTAGCTAAGCATTATCGGGCATGCTATTCCTGCCAACAATAAAACTACCAATAACCCCCAATCGTGCAATTTTTTTCTTTTCAATTGAATACACCCCTGAACCATTCAATTGAAAAGAAAAAAACGCCCACAAAAAAAGTGTAAAGCATGCTTTAGCACTTTTTTTGTGGGCTTCAAAAGGCGGCTAATAATCCAAACTTCAAATGGTTAAACAGATTTTAATTGCCGCCTTTTGATTTCACGTAAGAGGGAATATCAGAAAATTAATAACCAGTCAACAACTTTAACCCGACGGGAGGATTCGTGTCGGCGGCCTACTGGCGGTGGGAGCCGAAGCCTGCCAGGGAAAGGGCCTCGTTTTGCCCAAGAGAGGTTGGGCCCGGCTGGCAGTGCGTAGCGTGGATTCGTAGCGCAGAGTGGAAGCAGTTTGTTATAGATTCGTGGTGATGACTGCTGGAACTGAGGCGACCCGGCAGGCCGCCCAAACTAGAGGCAGCGGAGGTACCTGATTGAACTTGGTTCGTCGCGATGCATCAGGGGCCGGGAGCTGACTGTGATAGCTTGTCCCGAACTTGCTTCGGGAAGGCCGCAACCAGACCCAGCAACGTGACAGCTACGGCTTGTCCTAGCTGGCGCGATGCTGGATGCTGGTGTAGACACGACGAACGCCGCTCTTCCTGCGCGTTTGATTCGCAGCGGTGGTGATTTCTATAGGTAAGTTTCCTTCTGTGAACTCGGTCAGAGGTCTAAAATAATAGCCCGCAACGACTTCCATAGTCATTGCGAGCTTATTGTTTTTTTTTAATCAAGGGTGGAACTAGCGGGTAGCGCTAGCGGTTACAACACTAACACTACTTAACTTTTACATTTCTTCTTTAATTCAAAACATTCGGGTGAACTCCAAGAAGCCGTATCAAGTAGTCTATCAAAGAAGTTAACATCAATTCTTCCTGTTTTATCATTATTAAAAAATGCGTTGATACATTCAAGTTTATACTCTTCATTTTCTAAGGTTAATCTCTGAGGCTCTCCATTCTTATAGATAATATCAACATAAAATGATGAATTGAAATAACAATCTGACAATCCATTAATAGTTATTACTTTTCTGTACCTATTAAAATCATACTTACCTTCATCATACCCTTTTTCATATCCGGGAAAAAGAAGTTCGCCAGACTCATAAAATATAATGTTTTCTGACTTGAAACATTTTTTCAAGTTTATTGTAAACGGTTTTTCAGCAATGGTCTCGACCTTCCAAAAAGGTGTATTAATATCTTTTTCCGAAGGCCCACAGGAACACAAAACAAATACTATACACAAAAATATGTTAAGGATTCTCACCGCTACTGCTTTGGTTTGATTCTTTCGCTTTTTTTCGCTTTTCGTCTCTATCATTTTTAAGGAATTCTTTTACTGCTTCATTAGTTATATCCACTCCCTCACCACAAACTTGACAATTTACATTGTCATCTTTTAGAAGAATTAACTTACCTATCTCTCTTAAATCTTTTGTTATTTCTTCACTATGCTCGTTTATTAATGTCCCTTGGAAAACGAAATTAGTAAGTTCATTTAAGTAACCGTTAGTCCTATAATCATCTGGGATTAAAGTTAAATTGTTCTTAACAATAACCGAGGCTTTAGCGCCTTCGTTTCTAAGCTGTTGAATAGCTTTTCCAAAATCATTATCGACCGCAGCATTCATATACTTATTCAGAAGATTCACACTAATTCCAACAATCAATCCAACAGCGCTAGCCTTGCCGCTTTGAGATGGCAGAAATTTAGTACCGCCTGGCTGACCTCCGGTCGAAAGAATATATCTCGTATAGGTTCTATTTTGCCTTGCATTTCCTGATACCTTAAGTGGGTATTTCGAAACTCTACTCTTCCCTGTTTTAGGGTCAATGTTTCTAAGCGTATTCCTAGATTCTTTATCACTTCTTGCAGCGGCAAGTCCTTCCCTTTGAATATCAATTTCTTGAAGTAATTTTGAATAATCTATTCCCCCTTCAGAAAGGCTTGTAGGGAATGTACTATAAGCCACCCTATTCTCTAAATCAATAACTCCTTGCCCTTTTTTAGCAGCTCCTAATGTCCATTCAGATGCGTTCTCTAATTTCATCATTATTCCTCCTGATGTAATATTTATCATTGCATCTTCGGCATCTAAAAACTCTAAGCCATCTAAGTCTACTCCTGCAATTGGTGTATTACTTGCAAATTGATAAGGTGTCAATTCTGGATAATCAGGAGATAACGGATCCACACTCAAAAACTTCCCAATCCCCGGATTATAAATCCTAAACCCATAATCATAATGCGTCAAATTCCCAAACTCCCCACTCTCATCCTTCTCCTTGCCATTAAAACCATACCGGTAATCCGGACTGTTGAACGTCCTGTTAGGCATCGACATCCCAAAAGGATAGTAATCCATCAATGCTCCAATCTTAGCATCATAATAGGCAGCGACCCAGTCTCCCGTCGTTTCGGGAATACCTATTTTCTGGTCACTAACAACAGCTAAGACATTTCCTAAATGATTAGAAAGTTCATATTGCTTATTATTTCGTACTCTTTTGTACTCTGGAGGCAATTCAGTAGGAAAATCACCTGATAAAGGAATACTTTTAAACCTAAAAGACACTTGTCCTAAACGACTGCTGCCATACAAAGGTACTTCTTTTTGGAAAAAAGGACCGCCCTTAATATTTTTAACGTAAGAATATACCGATAATATATTTCCAGATAGATCTCTTATATAAATTGCTTCTGGAGAAAACCCAACAACCGAATTACCATCGTATAACTTAAAAACGCGGTTACCAGAAGGATCGTATCTGTATCTAGCCAAATTAGCCCCTTGATTATTCAAAACTGATTCAACTTTCCCATATACATCCCAAACAATGTCATTGATCCCATCTCCGGCATTGGATACTAGGTTTCCTATTTCATCATAGGAAAAATTACCTGAGTCCGTATCTTGCACACTTTCAGGATAGTCAGCATTGTTGCTTGCCGTTTCATCAACGTATTCCAACCGGTTGGGAAATCCTTGAGTGTCGTAATAGTGATATGCCAGATTGTCCATTTGACCTGATGGCCCGTTGCGCAATAATGATTTTAAATTCCCATTGGCATCATAACCGAATTCAGTCATGTAGTGCTGGTCTTCATTCCACGACACACCTCCTCCACTGGTTACAGCAGGTGCGCCATAAGAGTTGGTGTGAATTATTCGGTGCAATTGATCGTAATGATAGGCCATCCCGCGCAATCCTTCCTTGGTACTACCGGAAAGGTCGTAGGCTGGCAAATCAGTCACCATCCAGCTTATATTGCCATTATATAGTCCTTCCGGGGAAAACATATTGTCATTATAGGTATTGAATGAAGACCAAATGGAAGGAGAAACCGCACCAAATCCTACGTCTGAATTAATGGGACTATAATCTCCATCGTAATAACCCAGGCCATAGGACATTTCGTCGCGGGCAATATACCTGTTTTGATAACTCACTTTACTCACAGCATCTGTTGGAGGAGTGAGTACCACATTTCCGTCAAGGCCCGGTTCATATTCATGGCTGATATACCCTGGCATATTAACCCCTTTTATCCATCCCTGAAGCGTGTAGTGGTAGTCCATTCCTTGCACATTGTCGTGCCCAACCTCCATTCTTGCCAAAGGGCCATGAGCATAGTAGAAATACCTGGCCTCTCTTTCCCACAACACATTATCGTCGGAGCTGAAGGCATAAGTCAACCGGTTGTCTGCGTCGTATTCATAGCGGAAGTAATACTGATCAGGTCGTCCAGGTTGATAGTCTAATTGCAATACGTTACCGCTAATCAGGTCGTAGGTATAAAAAGCTTTGGCCTTAAAGCTCTGCAAAAAGAACAATTCATGCTGAAAGGACTTCACATTTCCGTGAGCGTCATAACTGTATCGGGTAAGCATGATGTCTTCATCCGTTTTCCGGTTTTGAGTGGCAGCTACCCTTCCACGCAGATTCTGTTGCGGGAATGTGAGATCTTCTGACGGAGGAAGATTGTAAAAGGTTTCAGTGACATCGTCTTTGGTTCCATCCGTATTTTCTGGAAAGTCGAAACTATTTAGCTGGCTGTCATTAAGGTTTTCAAAAAGTGTAGCAGGGGCTTGCATTTCTCCTACTTCCACAATCCTCCCTTCTTTATCGTATTTGGTATAGGAATAGGGGGCACCTCCCACAGGGTAGTCGCTGTTGTTGGGGTCATTTGCGGCTTGCTTTGCGTTTTGAGATACCCTTAGTCGTTGGGCAAAATCGTATTTGAATTCGGATACTCCTGCATCGGGGCTTTTTTGCCATACCACCTGATTGAGCGAATTGTATTGATATCTGGTCTGTTGCTCATGCACAGGCTCCGTTCCATTCCAGTCACCATTGAGAAAAGCACTATTATCAACTGGGTTTACCCCAATGGGCGGAACTGTTTGTACGAGGTTGCCGGCCTGATCGTAATAATATAAGGTATAGTGATGTTCTCGTGTTACGTAAGTCGCAGTAAAGGTCTCCTGCAGTCCATCGAGACAGTTGTGCTGACTAATGGCGTTGGTGAGGTAATCTGCCACTATATTTTGCCAGGTATTTTCTGCTGCAATTTCTGCTTCAGCAATCAGTTGATCTACGCATTCTTCGAAAATAGAATCTGGATGTACGATCAACTCATCGTACGGAACGTAACATAAGTGAACACATTCTTTAAGCAGTGTTGTAGTATTTCCGCCTTGGCAGGTTAAAACAACTGTTTGTCTCACCGGCTTTCCTTGGCCTTCTAATGTAATATCCACAAGCAACTGACCCATCTCTACTCTAAGATTATTGATAAATTTAATATCACATAAATTTACAATAGTTCCTCCGTCTGTGTAAAATTGAAAAAAATGACAACAATTGCCAAGTATACCTGGAGAAATTTCATTAGATGAGTTTTTTATAGTAACGTTTGAAAAACAATTGGATGAAGATGAAACAGTTATAATTGTTGGGCACCCTGCTGCTTGATTAGCGGGAAAAGCTTCATCGTTAAGGAAGGTAATGAGCTCTAAAAGACAATCATCTATATTGAAACACAAAGCTGTATTTCCTTCATAGGGTTCGAAATAAACATCTTCATGGTCTTCTGCGATTTCATTAAACAGTTCTGTAACATCACAACCTCCTGCCTCCACTTCTCCCAATATATAAGCGATAGTTGACGTATTGAGGTGCTCCGTCAGCAAGAATGCCATTGGGTTATAGGTATTGCAATTATCCTCACAAAATGTTTGCATAGTTGTAGTGACACCATTCAAATTCCCGCCAGGTTCAAATTGAGCAACAGAAAGAGTTGGGCAGTATATGAGTATTTCATTGACCCATTGTGCTACCCTGCTTTCACAGAGAACCGGACATGCATTAATGTTATTTTCAGCAATAAAATTATCGGAACTAGCACCATTATCATCATTTGGATTTTCCACCTCATAAATATCTGTTTCATCCTCAGATCCGGGAATGATATTGGTGCATACATTGTTGCTCTGAGGAATTGCTTTGCACCATTCTTCCCTAAGTTGGTTTCTGAGTTTAGATTTTGTTCCGAGGTATAAACTTCTGAACATATTCCATCTAACCTCATCTTCATCTTCAGACAGTAATTCCATAGAGGTAACAACACAATCGACATAATCGATTATATTGAGCATAGGACCTGACTCAGGGCATATGCCAAAGTTATCGAGCCTACCTTTCATTTCAGCTGATAAGTTACCATTAGCAATGGTATTGACTGCATTTTCAATTGAACTCACATATTCAATTAATTCAGGAGGGTCATTATAATTGTTGTAAAAACCAGTTGGAGAAAACATAGGGTCTTGTATATCCACTAAATCATAAACATAGTCCATATCTAAGGAGATAGGAAGGTTAGAATAGTTAGGGCTCAAAAATAATTCGTTATCAAATTCCCGGCTTTCTTGGCTAAATATACACAACAAATAATAACAATATTCTGGGTGATATCTTTCCAGAGTCTGAAGCCAATCTTCTTGCCATTCAGCAGGGTCATTTAGTGCATTCCTAACAGGCAAATCCCCAATAGTACCTATATATCCATTTTCCAATTCGAAAGTTTCAGTTTGAAAATCATCATAGTTATTTATTAATTCCATCAAGTCATCTGGTTCCGTTCCCCACCAAAAATCAGGGTTATCAATATACAAACACCCACCTGGAGCAATGTTATTTCTAATTCTGGTAATAATGGAGTTGCAAGTGACATTAGCCACACTGTCAATACTTAGAACGCCATCTATGTTGCAACCAGGAATGTTGGCCATACAATTCAAAATCTCTGCCTCAGTGGGTTCATAATTCTGCCCTTGTTCAGCCTGGATTATCTCCCTACAAGTTTGCTCACAGGTTACGGCACAAGAAACATAGTTAATATCCAGAGGTATATCTGACAAATCAGGTATACAGCCAGCTAAGTAGCCTAGCCACGATTCTATGGTCACCTCCTTTATACGTAGCACTTTTGAAATAGTGTAATTACCCACCTGATTCATGGTGACATCGAATTGAATCGAAACCGTCTCCAATAACGCATTACAATCATCAGACCCGTTAATGGTAGTGACGATCTCCGTCACAGCCCCCCCCCATTGTCCAGACGGATCAATAGAGATCAAATCGCCACAGGGATCTTTTACAGTTATAACCAGTTCGAACTGACAGCCGACACAAAAATCGTCACAGTCCGGAATCGAAATCAATTCTGTCAGTTTTTGTACGGAATAGGCGATACTCGCTACATTACCAGGAAATTCATTCATAATAGAGGTTACCACCGAGCTAACTCTAAGGGTGGTATCAATGTTATTGTTGTCCATTAAGTTCTCTACTATCTGTACTGAATCGCCTGCACTTTCCAATGGTTCGAGATTACCGGGTGGGGTTCCGGTCAACGCAGTAGCAATGACCCTACCTGCTGCATCTATATATGAAACACTAAGTTGTCCATTGCTATCCATCACCAAGTTTCGTTTGTAATGTCTAGCATGTCCAACGTTACTACCAAACAAGCGTTTCAACTGAAAGTTGGATGGATCGTCGTAGAAATATCGCGTTTCGTGCCCGTTGCCCAACTGAAAAAATTCTCCAACTCCTCCTTGCCAGGCTAAGCGACCTGTTCCGTCGTTTAAATAACGAGATTGCGTCATTGGATAGCCGAAAGCATCGGGGATCAATTCTTTATAGAACCCGGGGGCATCATCAGTTCCAAGGGAATCGGAAAAATAATAACCTGCTCCTCCTAAGTTATCTGCATTGAGATCCTTCTTCAATTCTCCCGGAGCATTAGATATACAACCATCTCCAAAGTCAGTGTCAAAGTGAATACGATTATAGCTATTTCCGTCGCTATCCGCACGATTGAAATCAGGCTTGTAAAATAGCATATTATCTCCAACAGATGGCGTCGGCAATATATTCAGAGTAGCGCGCCCTTCTACATCATAATGAGAGGTGGATACCAGGGTGACATCTTCAGTATTCAAATTCGTTTGTGTTTGACGGCTTCTCAGACCATCATCAAAGAAAGTAATAACTTTTTTACTTTTACCTTCTTCAGCAAATGTACTAGTGAATTGCCAATTAAGGTCTTTTTCGAATTCCGTTTCCTGGGCTTCGTCTAATATTATAGCCCCTGTTGTACTCCAGGCACCGAATTTTATGTGACTGTAATCATTTAACAACGATTGTCCATTTACGTCCAAAATAAAACGACCAATAGGACGGACCCTGAAATAGATGGTGCCTGCAGGATAGGTTATAGAAACCGTATACTCCTGTGCAGGTATTTCTACCCTAATGGCATTTTCAAAATAATCTGTTATCAAGGTTTCATCATCCACTTCCGCATCAACGTATGCCCATTCAAATTCATAACTTTCCGCTCCCGGAACAAAGTCCCAATTCACTGTTAAATTGTGATTGGTATTATCCGGAGGATCAAAAGTATGGGAAACTGTAGAAGTATGACTTAAAAAATCAAACCGCTCTACTTCCATTTGCAGTTCTAAGCGGACATCTTCAGGCATCAAAGCATCTATTTGCACTGGGTCTGTCGTTGAGGTCACGAAGTCATCATCACTGGCACTGATAGTATCTATCACTAGTTTCGCATATCCGGAAGTAGATAGCTGACGATGTAATACTTCATAATCTCCTCCACCTTCTTCATGGCTGATAACCAATTCACCAGTAAAGAACGGAGTGGTTGCTCCTTCATCAAATAAAGAATAATTCACCTTAAACCACCAATATTTTCCCACTACATCACTCCGATCCTCCCGACCATAAATCAAATCTGGCCGTACGTGTCGGGTAACGGCATAAGAAGGAGGCGAACCGACGGGGTCAATACGCAGCGGATCTTCGATAATCAATTCTGCACCAGGCACAATTTCTTCCCAGTCTAGGTAAGACTTATGGAGTAGTGTATGCCCGAAAGAGGAGGTTGTAAAAAATAAAAGCCACAACAAGAAATGAAGAGTTTTCGAATATCGCTTTGTGAAATTCATTGGTGATTGATTTTCTTTTAACTTCTATTGATTAGAATCCTTAATCCATTAGGGGAATTATTTATCACTATACAATAACTATATAGCAGAACAAGGAGAAACCTCCTATACCCACTCCATTTTAAAGTCCGCAATGTTCTGCCTTATTCCTGCACGGCATATTCCAGTTTATCTCCCAAAACCAGGTAATAATCCTTATATTGTTCATTGAGTTTAACTTTCCCATTTTCAACGCGTACATACCTTTTTTCCGAAAACATTTTATTGGTCAATGCTTTATTTTTCGATGAGGAAAATTCCATTACTACTTTACCAAACCCTAGTTCGACATCCTCGTTGAAATGATAGACTAGTTTTTTCACTTCTGATCGGGAGGCATCAAAATAAAATTCTATTAAGTGGTTTACCGCTTCTGGTCGTTTCAGGTAATAGCATTTTAATCCGTTTACGTACCCTTTATATTCTACACTCTCAAAATTGGTCAGCACCTTACCGATATCGGGGATCAAAGCATCACCGGCTTGTGTTTTTTCGCGTTTATTGCACACCACTATTTTTTCATCCGAATTACAGGTGATAGAATAATTGTCGTTAACCAACATGGTAATATGATCAATCGTGTAAATAAAGCTTTCTCCTCTTTTTTTGAAAACGCTTTTTTTAACCAAATGAGCTTTAGAGTAATCATCTGGCCCATATAGTTTTGTAGTGACATGGTATTGGTAAGATTGTAAACCCAAATAGTGTTTTTGTATGGCTTCAATTTCGGCTTGTATATTCTGTGCTACAGACAACTGACACACACATAGCAAAAAAATCATCCATAAGAGTCCTTTTACTTTATCTATCATTTTTGAAATTTTTTGATTCATTTATTATTTGTACTTGTTTCGATTAGGGCATTGATGTATCTTTGATGAATGACCGAGTCTCCTGAATTGTTTTTATTCCACGTGCTGTTTCTTTTTTGATTAGGAATAAATTCCCCTCTTCATCGTAATGATAAAAAGTTGCATAATTGTTGTTATCCAAAATGGCTCGAAGTCTGTAATTTTCTGGATAATAGACGTAGGTTTGAATGTTACCATCTTGTGGGTATATTCGTATATCGTCAAAGTAAGCAAGGTTACCCGCTTCCAATCTCATGGTAAAGTCACTACTAGTTGGTGTGAAAACGCCTTCAACCTTTTGCCAGCCATTTATTACCTCCCCTGACGGTACAAAAGTCGTTTCTGTTCCATTAAAAACAAGTTTAACTTTGAGGTTACCATAGTCAAGGGTGTATTTCGGTGAAGCATTAGGGCCCCGACTAACCCATGCGCTAAATATATAATTTTTCCCCGTTCGTAATTGGAGGGTTTTCTGTTCAAATGGAAAGAAATTACTAACAGCTAAACTCTTATCCCCTGTATGTCCGAAATCAGCAACATTTAAACAGCCATCGATAAAAGTATAATCAAAATCCCAAAGCAGGACTACTCGCCCTTCAAGAGGCATCCCTGTTGGAAAATCACATTCTTCGATATTAGCAAGTTGTAAGGCACAAACACCATCGCGAAAAGGAATATCCACATTGATATTGTTTGGTAGTACCTCAACAATTTGGCTGACGTCAGCAGTCATTTCATATTCGTTACCATCAACATCTTGAACAACTATAAGTGCTTTACTCGGTAACGGAATATTGTCATAATAATCTTTGTCGATCCATACTTCTTCATATTCAGGACCACCGGCATAAATAAATCCACCCAATATATTATAAGTAAGCGATGTTGACTTTTGTCCTCCGAAACATTCAAAATCAAAATTTCCACTTTCATCGCTTCCTGAAATATACCCCAACGGGTACTCTTCGAAACTTTCAAAGGCTATTTCCAGATGAGAGGCATTAGCACCAACCGCAATAGGTAAATTATCCGCATACCCATATAAAGCAGAGCTATACAATCCGAGGATATCCCGGTTTTCTACTTCTTCCCCATTTCCCGCATATTTTGTTATTTGATTGGTTTGCCTCCAATTCACTGCAGAAAATGACTTAGGAAAGAATGGGTTTTCCCAGTTAAAAAGCATAAAATCATTATAAATTCCGTCAGTAGCCAAGTGAGGATCAATATCGGTATCAGGCAATCGATTGACAGAATAAACATAGTTTCTATAGGGGCGCCATATACCCCGCTCCCCTATATGATAGTAGGGTCGAGTTTTATCAACATCGGTTCCAATAAATGACCCACCCCCACCACTAGGTATAATAATGTTATCTCTTTCAGGCTTTCTCTCCAGATCCCAGGCATGATGGTACGTTACTGCACTGGCGTTCAATACACTATCTATAGACCTGGCAATAACAGTAATACTACTTTGGCCAGGCGTTGTCAAGTCATTTGGTATTGAAATGTTTAGGTTTTCAGTGAATGATGACCTATTAATTGTTGGATCTTTAAGTGCCGTGATGCTTCCTACTTTAGCCGTAAGGTGGTTGCGATTGCCTGACCTGGTTATCATCATTTCTACGTCTGCTGAATAATATTCATCGGTTAGCTCCAGGTTTTCAAATAGATGAAGGCCATTTTTTTCGCCAACATAAATGAATTTTCGATTTTCACAAAGCTCTTCATAAATATCACACCCCATAGCATTGTTAAACCCAACGACAATGCATTCATCACCTGGATACAATAAACCTTGAGCTCCCGGAGTATTGATAAGCATGGTAAATAACCTACAATCCTCATCAGCCGTAAGAATTCCTTTAAACTTCATTCCCCAGTTTTCATAGGCTGCCCCCATTCGATCGTAAGCATACCTAGCCGGAATATTATAATTGTATATTTGGTCATCAAAACTGTTATTGACAGTTGTCAACAAAGGTTCTCCGTTAATAGGATCAAATACTTTGTTTGAAGTAGTAATATGTGATTGCCCATCGTAAGCATCCGTACGAATTAATATGCCTGATCGTCGAATTATTTTATTGGTCACCGCCGTTCTTGTACGACTTTCATTGATTGAAATGTTTGGAACTCCTCCCAATCCGAACAACCATGGGATGGTAAAATCAACATTTATACCTAAATACATTTCTCCGGAAAATGAAGTACTCTCTCTCATATCAACAAAAAAATCGTAATCAACTCCTAATTGTTGGGGCTCAATTTGGGCATCCTCATAATCTTGGCTTTCATTTACTAATACATCTACCATATTATTCACAACTGAAGCAACCTTATGGTTACCTGCGGCTGTATACACTTTTTTATTAGAAGTAGAATAAGTATATACTACTTTACTTAATTCCTGATCAATTAATGTCCCGGAATCATCCATTCCATAATGAGTAATCGCAGATGGCTTTCCATGCATATCGTTAAGTGTAATGGCATATCCTTGAGTACCAATGTATTTATCGTAGGTGGCATTGAATACCAACAAAGGCAACATCCTGGGAACATCAATTGATTTGTCCAATGGTGTTTCTTCAACTAGTACAGGGAAGTCTTTAGCTGTATAAAATTCGTTCACTGTGATACCTGTCGTGCTGTAACCACTTGGCAATGTGGGGTTATTTGTTGGAGCCAGGTGTGTAGCCAAACTTTTTACGGTCACCTTACTATATCCTACGGAAGAACCTGGATAATAACTTTCATTAATTGGGTACTCAAAAAACATGTTTTGGTCCGTTTTCAAAAAAGATTTGACCGCCCATTTTTTAGCATAACGCAATGCACATTCTTCGTAGCCTACTGCTGGTTCATTTGGCGCCACCCCACTGCTTATAATGTTTCCATCATTGTCTAGTGTTGTATAGTCATAGACTTGCCCGTATGTATTGGCATCATCCGACGGCCCATTTATACCATTTACATCCCAGTTATCAATTAAGGTCACTTGTTGTACACGCGATCCACCTCCATATTTAATTCTATCTGGTGTATTCAACCGAATAAATGATCGATCCAAATCGATTTCTTTACCGAATTCTTCAGAAGAACATTTTGAGTAATACTTTTTAAAAATAGTTTTAAATTCCCCAAAGGCTGATGCTAAGTCATTTACAGCATCTTCAAAAGTGCTTTCATCGCCATCCAATGATGCACCCGGAACTATTTTAGATGGAAATTCCATTTTCAAATATTGCCAGGCCGCCAAAGGCATTGGATGAAATTCCTTATCTTGTCCACCATTCTTAACCTTTCCCGGTTCCAGTTCGATTACCCCCATATCTGTACCGGCAACATTCTCTATATAAGCATCTTTAACGACCGCATAGCCAGAGACGTATTCTTTTTCACTTGGATTATTTAGCCCTACAAATATTTTATAGAACAGTTGGGATTCCGAAAATTCTAATCCAGTAGGTGTCTTTTTTACACCGTGCAATTCTTCTACATACTTGTCAATATCATCAATACCATTTTCTAACTCAAAGTACACTTTTAAGTCAGTGGTAGACAATTCATTCTGAGGATGGTTATTCTGTCCGGATTTACTATTTGTGTTAAAACTTGAGGTTCCTACTTCTCCGACTCCTGCAATTCTAAACATCTGCATAGCAATACGATCCTGAACATAAGCATAGTCATCTGATTCATAATCAACCTGGATGGTGGCTCCCGAAGGCAAATGGATTTTTTGCAAATGCCAGGCTGCAGCATTTTGGTTTATTATTTCTGGGTCTGAATATTGATCCGAATAGGGAAAGTTGAGTGTCTCACATGATAATGAAGAAGGTACTCTATGGGTTCCCCATCTATCATAATGCAAATCGTTGTATCCTGGATTAAATTCCGGTTCATCTTCGAAATAGTCAAATCTGTATGGTGATAGAACTCCTCTACTACTGTTTTCATAAGTAAAGTACACTTCTTCAAGGGTAAGCTTTCCAGTTTGATTGATATTATTCTTAACTCCCGGACATAAGAGATAATCAGTTGTAAAATGAACATTTTTAATCGGTAACGCATTTTCATTTTGTGTACCATCTGGATTAATGCGCTCTAGTTTAGAATACAATGATATTTTCTTCAATCGATAGGATCTATTGCGGGGCTCAAAAGACACACCTGCTGTTTGTTGCAATATGGATCCTGACCCTCTTGCATCTTCTCTAACCTCTAGTTCAAATTCCGCTATATGCGTCTTTGTTTCAGCAGTCGCTAGATAATATTGTTCTCGACCACCATAAACGATAGATGCTTTGTCATCGCTATTGTCTGACGCATGTCCTGGCATGTAGTTAGCACCATAATAAGGAGATCGCCAACCATAGTTGGAAGAAGTTTTGATATAATTAAACTTTACCCAATAACCGTGATCTCCAGCAGAAGGGCCTGGTTCATTATCTAAATCAACGTAGTCGGCTCCAAGTACAGAAGTCAATAAATATGAATGCGTATATTCTGGAACCTTTGTATGATTCAGATATTTATCTGTATTAGATACATCGTAATCAGGAGTATTGGCATCTATGCTTCCATAAGAGGTGTGGACTGGATTACATATATTTGAAGGTGGGACACTAAAAGTCAGTTCCTCCTGAGAATTATTTTTTACGGGCAATCCATAGACGTATCGCATACCATTGGGTTGTAATGAAGTAATCCCTGCGATGTGACTACGCGCACCATCCCTTACCAAAGTTTCATCAGGTGGTTGAGAATAATCATTGAAAGAACTAATGGTGCTATAATACTTAATCTTATATTCGTTAAGCGCTTCTTCCGTTCCGAGTCCTATAAGTTCTTGATTTGTGATAGGTCCTATTGAGTTTGCCCTTGGCTTTCGACTTGCTCTAGCCCCTTCGGTAATGTTAAATGAAGAGCCATCGGAGTATTCTAAAACACCGCTTTGATCATAATCACCATTTGTATTCGAGTCATCTCTCGCTAAGCGAACAGCTTTGTCGTGACCAATATAATCATATTGATCTATGGGTTCTGCTGTTAGTTCACCTGCAGCTTTAAAATAATAGGTTTCATATTCCGGTGCATCGTCTACTACCTCATCAAATTGAAACGGACCCAATGAACTGTTTGCATTCCAGTTTTTAGATGTACTGACCGCGTAGTTTCCCCCAAAGTCTACTCCCAAATCAAAGCCAGGACCCAAATTCACTTCAACCCCTAAGCGCCCTCCTCCTGAAGATGACTTTTGAAATGGGTTTGAATAGATACCTACATTTGATCGATAGGCTCTATACATACCTCCCGTGCCATGTCCCATTACTGAATAGATATCTGGAGTAGATATGGGGGCAGCAAGATTTGGAGAATCCTCGTAAATTGGACCATCTTTTTCTCGATTCATATCTTGTAAAGAATTATCATTTCCATCATAATTTTTCGCATTGAAGTAACCATAAGCATCGGCTCCTACCCATATACCTTTGTTTTTCAATCGCTGTCTCATAAAACTTACATTAACACCTCCACCTACACCTAGGAATGTGCCGACATATCCTCCTACTTCTAAAGTACCTGTAAAGTTCATTCCCCTGTATGCCATTGCCACAGAAGGGGAATGTGCCGATTTACCAAAACTATAGGAGGATGTTCCCCCAACGACAGAATTAGTATAAGACTCTTTTCCTGTAATATTTTCGCCAGTTTTTTTATTTTTTTTGGTAACGTCTTTTTCAGAGGTGTAAGATCTGGAATAACCCAATGATAATGATTGAACCCCTTCTCTTGAATTAATGGAAGAGGATAGTGTTATTCTTCCCATTCGCCGCTTCGAATCACCAAACGATATAGAGGGTTGAATCCCTGCTCCATCAAAAGAGCTTGCTGATAAACTAACTCCAACGCCAAATATACCCTCTCCCTGGCTATTCGTTATACCTGCATTTGGTGAAAAGCTAAGAGACAAGCCCCACCCCCTATAACTATTATGCATTACTTTCATACCTAAGCCCAAGCCCAAAGAGACGTTATCCAGAACCCTATCCAATTTATAGGCCATCAATTCCGCATGTCCATTTACTCCAACTTGCCATGTGCGATTTTCTTTCATGTCCATTCTTCGAGTCACTTCATCCCCATCAAAATCATCAGGAAGCCCACGCATGGTCCGGGTAATTGCACCATGATTGAGCGTCCATCCTAAGCCCACCCAGCTAGCTTCTTGATCCATCGTAATACCAGAGTGATAAGCCAGGTTAAAAGGGTACCCCCCGTCGGGACCAGGCAGTTCAAATAGAGGAATATTGTAAGTAAAATCTCCGGAGAAAAGGTCCACCATTTGTGTCGTGCCAATTGGTTCAAATGCGTTAAACTCCGGCTGTGATGGCCCTGATGTCAGAGCACCTAAATGCACAGGGGCACCTGCCTGAAATGCAATAAGCAATGCTGTTAAATAAGCAAGGCGTCCTCTGTATTTTAATTTTGCTAAACTGGTCATAGTAATTTTAGGTTGGGTATTTTCTGTAAATCTTCTTTTTTGAATTTCATTTTTACTGGTCCCGTATTAAAAATGGGTGTATCAATTACAAATGTTTTGTCGTCCTCTTTTTTCTTGTCGGGCTCATCAAATGCCATGACAAAAGTTCGATGAGGAGTTACATTATATGACCTTTCAAAATGAAACAAAACAGGCGACAACGTATCCTTACCTTGAATCATTCTGATGTCATTCTTCATATGAAAGGACAAATAGTATAAGCGATTTTGAATTGCCTGTTCATTTTTTACATTATAATTCGTCACATCCATACCAGGAGAACGAGGCATACTTATTTTAAGATTGTAATATTGTAGTCCATCCAACTCTCCTGCCCTTTTTTGATGCGCTGACTTTTTCAACTCGTCGGTTCGCATTTCATTGGCAATGATGAAATCAACTGGCTTATAAAGTAATTCAAAACGAATATTGCCAATGTCTTTGACCTTCACCAAGTTATTATCTGGATTTTTGACGTAGGCCACCAACATGCTCGGGACCACTGATTGCTTTGCAAAAAGAAACCAAATCGGAATAAGTAGAACCAGGGGTAAGAATTTATATACCTTCATATTTCTCATTTATATAACCAACAACTTCCAAGGTGATATTTTTTGCATTGCTGCCATACATCAATGATCCGTTTCCACTGGTACCATAGATGTAATCATATCCATGTTTTTCCCCATACTCCAATACATACTGATTAATTTGGGTCCAAACTTGATCTGACAACTTTTCATCTTGCTGTTGGTATTGATTTGTGAATTCATGATGCAGTTGTTGATAGATCGATTTTTTATTATTCAACTTTGTCAACACTGCTTTTTCATTTTTTTCTTCTGCTTTACTTTGAAGTGACCGAATATCCAACACCAATGAATCAAGAATCAACTTTTGCTGATTTTCCATTCTCGACAATTGGGTGGATAATTCTTTTTTGCCTTGAAAGTTTTCAAATAATTGATGCAGGTCAACAAATGCTGTTTTCGGTATTGCCATCCAAACATATAGGATAGCAGCAATTGCAATCAACACGTTTACAGAAGTAATAATTATTAATTTTTTCATGGTAACTGTTGTTTTATAGAAATTTAATACTCATTTTCAAATTGCTTTAAATCTCAAATAATATTTCTCACCTTTATTGGCACCAGTAATTTCTAGCAAATAGTAGCTTCCTGAAACAATCCAATTGGGTAAATTAATAGTTTGCCAATTCGATCCGTAAACATTGGACAGTGTAATTGGTACTGAAGCAAGTGAGCCTGATGGTCCAATAATATTGCAGGTAATAAAATCATTTTGCCCTTGAACAATAGCATATTCCTCAATGTATTGAAAGTGGATCTGATTTGTTTCAGTGGGAAGTGTATAACTGGCATCCAGTGCCTTTTTTACTTCAACGTATCGTGCATTTGAAGGTGGGCTGGTGGGAGGAGGAGTCTCATAAGTCACACATAGATCCGCGTAGTCATTAGAACCCCCATCAAATGATTCTGCTATACGGGTTCCCGTTCCAGTAATTATAATTACAATGGCACTTGAGGAGGTATATCCAGGTAGATCAACAATTTCCTGAATGACGGAGGATATATCACTTGTTTGCTGCGCAGCGCCGGCATCTCCTGCATTCTGCCAGGTTGGTGGTGACCAAATGACACTGTCAGCAGTCGTTGTCCTTAATGAAATATCATTATCTGCTCCGCTGAAAGTAGGAGGATCATCTGTTGCTTCACCTTTGAATATTAAAATACAGGGATCGCTATTGGTATTTTCATCTGCCGTAAACTGAATACTTGCCGAGGTGATGCTAGCTTCTGGAGGTATATTTAACCCAGTAAATCGCAACCCTACTTCTTGAGGGTCTCCTTCATCATCAACAAGCTCCAGGTCAGTACTGATTAAGTACATTTCACCATTATGTCTTTCCTCTGCATCGTCCGTTGAGGATAAAATCGTTGAACAAATCGTCGTTCCACCCCCTCCACCTGTATTAACCGTCGCGCTATGAGTGGCCGTCGCCCCACTTTGATCTGTCACGGTCACCGTATAAGTCCCACCTGTCAATCCGGTGATATCCTCCGTCGTCGCGCTATTCGACCACAAATACGTATACCCCGGCTGGCCCCCCGTTACCGATATATCTATCGCTCCATCGGAAGCACCCGGTGCTGACTCATCCGTAACTGAGCTGGTTATTTGAATGGCAGGAATGGTATTTACCGTAGCTGAATGGGTGGCCGTTGTTCCGCTTTGGTCCGTCACCGTCACCGTATAAGACCCTCCACTCAAGCCGGTCAAGTCTTCCGTCGTCGCACCGTTCGACCACAAATAAGTATACCCCGGCTGGCCGCCTGTAACCGATATATCTATCGCTCCATCGGAAGCACCCGGTGCTGACTCATCCGTCACCATACTCGTTATTTGGATCGAAGAATTCGTGTTTACTGTGGCTGTATGAGTAGCCGTTGTTCCGCTTTGGTCCGTCACCGTCACCGTATAAGACCCTCCACTCAATCCTGTAATATCTTCCGTCGTCGCGCCGTTCGACCACAAATAAGTATACCCCGGCTGGCCCCCCGCTACAGATATATCTATCGCTCCATCGGAGGCACCCGGTGCAGACTCATCCGTAACCGTGCTGGTTATTTGAATGGCAGGAATAGTATTTACAGTAGCCGAATGGGTGGCCGTCGTTCCGCTTTGGTCCGTCACCGTCACCGTATAAGATCCGCCGCTCAAGCCGGTGATATCTTCCGTCGTCGCACCGTTCGACCACAAATAAGTATATCCCGGCTGGCCGCCTGTTACCGATATATCTATCTCTCCATCGGAGGCACCCGGTGCTGACTCATCCGTAACTGTGCTGGATATTTGTATAGAGTTAGAAGGATTATAGGTTACACACAACTCAGCATATTCATTAGAACCTCCATCGAATGACTCTGCTATACGAGTTCCCGTTCCATCCATAATAATTACAATAGCACTTGAGGAAGTATATCCAGGTAGATCAACAATTTCCTGAATGACGGAGGATATATCACTTGTTTGCTGCGCAGCGCCGGCATCTCCTGCATTCTGCCAGGTTGGTGGTGACCAAATGACACTGTCAGCAGTCGTTGTCCTTAATGAAATATCATTATCTGTTCCACTGAAAGTGGGAGCATCTCCTATTGCTTCACCTTTGATCGTTATAACACACGGATCGCTATTCACATTTTCATCTGCCGTAAACTGAATGTTTGCCGAGGTGATACTAGCTCCTACAGGAATATTTAATCCTGTAAAGCGCAATCCTATTTTCTGAGGGTTACTTCCATCAACAGCTATTTCTAAATCTGTACTTGTCAAATACATCGTTTGGTTTCTCTCCTCTGCATCGTCCGTTGAGGATAAAATCGTCGAACAAATCGTTGTTCCACCCCCTCCACCTGTATTCACAGTCGCACTATGCGTATCCGTCGTCCCATTCTGATCCGTCACCGTCACCGTATAAGCCCCTCCACTCAAGCCGGTAATATCCTCCGTCGTTGCACCGTTCGACCACAAATACGTGAACCCAGGCAAGCCGCCCGTTACCGATATATCTATCGCTCCATTGGAAGCACCCGGTGCTGACTCATCCGTAACTGAGCTGGTTATTTGAATGGCAGGAATGGTATTTACCGTAGCTGAATGGGTGGCCGTTGTTCCACTTTGGTCCGTCACCGTCACCGTATAAGACCCTCCACTCAAGCCGGTCAAGTCTTCCGTCGTCGCACCGTTCGACCACAAATAAGTATACCCCGGCTGGCCGCCTGTTACCGATATATCTATCGCTCCATCGGAAGCACCCGGTGCTGACTCATCTGTCACCATACTCGTTATTTGGATCGAAGAATTCGTGTTTACTGTGGCTGTATGAATAGCCGTTGTTCCGCTTTGGTCCGTCACCGTCACCGTATAAGACCCTCCACTCAATCCTGTAATATCTTCCGTCGTCGCGCCGTTCGACCACAAATACGTATACCCCGGCTGGCCACCTGTCACCGTTATATCTATCGCTCCATCGGAGGCACCCGGTGCTGACTCATCGGTCACCATACTTGTTATTTGGATGGATTGAGGCGACGTATCGTAAATTACACACAATTCCGGAGCTAATGCAGGATTACCATTGTAAGAATGCGCTTCCCGGGTTCCAATTCCCTCAATGAGAATAACAATGGCACTGGAAGAAGTGTAGTTAGTCCGATTTACAATCTCTTGAATGATGGAAGCAATATCTGTTGTCTTTTGCGCAGGACCTCTGTCACCTTCTGCAACCCAGTCAGGCGGATTCCATAATACATTTGCCATTGTCTTTACCCGGCCAGATAAATCACCGGTAGAAGTACTAAATGCGGAGGCATCATCTACATCCTCCCCAAAAATTTGAAGGTTGCAAGGGTCCAGATTCTGATTGATTTTATCTACGGTAAATTGAATATCGGCACCGGTAATGTTGGCCCCTTGAGGAATATTTAATCCGGTAAATCGCATACCTACTATTTGGGCACCGGGAATCTGATAGTCCTCTGTTAATTCCAGGTCAGAACTCGTGAGACTAACAGCCCCGCTTTGTGCGCCTTCTTCTGCATCATCGGCAGAGGACGATACTACAGAACAAGTGAAGGTACCGCTTCCCGAATTGGTATTCACAGTCGCACTATGCGTATCCGTCGTCCCATTCTGATCCGTCACCGTAACTGTATAAGACCCCCCACTCAAACCAGTAATATCTTCCGTCGTCGCGCCGTTCGACCACAAATACGTGAACCCAGGCAAGCCCCCCGTTACAGATATATCTATCGCTCCATCGGAAGCACCCGGTGCTGACTCATCCGTAACTGAGCTGGTTATTTGAATGGCAGGAATGGTATTTACCGTAGCTGAATGGGTGGCCGTTGTTCCGCTTTGGTCCGTCACCGTCACCGTATAAGATCCACCGCTCAAGCCGGAAATGTCCTCCGTCGTCGCGCCATTTGACCACAAATAGGTATACCCTGGCTGGCCACCGGCCACCGTTATATCTATGGCACCATCGGAAGCACCGGGTGCCGTTTCATCTGTCGCCGTGCTGGTTATTTGAATGGCAGAAGTAGCGGTATAGGTTACGCACAATTCAGGAGAAGCATTAGCATCGCCATCATAGGATTCCGCCACACGGGTCTTTGTACCCTCTATTATAATGACGATGGCACTCGATGAGGTAAATCCCGGGTGGTTGACAATCTCCTGAATGATCGCAGAAATATCGCCTGTATTCTGGTCCGGTCCCGCATCACCGGCATTTTGCCAGTTGGGTGGAGACCAGGTGGTGGTTGCTGTCGTTTTAATCCTGGAGGATATATTGTCGGAGGCACCAGTAAAGGTGGGGGCATCGCCTATCTTTTCGCCATAAATTTCAAGGTTGCACGGATTGCCATTCGTTGTAGTAGCTACCGTAAATTGAAGATCGGCAGCTGTAATCGTAGAACCAGGTGGTATATTAAGGCCAGTAAACCGCATTCCCACGATCTGGTTTTTATTCCCGTCCCTGATCAACTCCAGTTCAGTATCAGTCAATTTCATAGCCCCATTTTGCACCCTTTCTTCTGCATCGTCGGAGGAAGCATCTACTTTTTGGCATACTGTAGTAGAAGCAGTGTTAACTATAGGAAAAACGGGACTCTTATTGCTCCTGCTTTTATCCTGTCCAATGGAATCTGATTCAACACTTATACCGTTATCAGACATTTCAAAAGCCATGCTGATAAAGGCCAATATAAACAAACACAAGACTACGTTTTTGTGTAACATTTGAAATTAGATTTAATGAACAGCATACCAATCCCACCTTTCTTGTGATTTTCATCACAAAAAAAACAATACATGCACCTGCCATTGCGTCAATGGCGAATACGAACGGGCAATTTATCTAAAATGCCCTCCTGCAACTTGTAAAACAACACACACACAACAAGCTACACCAAAACTATTAGTAGTATTTTCCCAAAGTAATGGAACCCTTGAGCAGATATGGTTTAGAGATGGAAATTTGGTATTAGTTTTTTTGAAAACGTTTTAGCTCATCGGTTTTAGATACCATTACGATCTATTAATTTTACTGTTTCAAAAATCAGGTAAAAAATCTCGTTTTAGTTTCCGAATTAATTGCTAAAAGTAATTAAAACTCACTTAAATTATTTAATTCCAAAACCCAATTTTTGACAGACAGATGGTCGATGACTAAGTAAATTACGGAGAGGCTATCAACAGGGATTCTTTCACAACTTGCTCTGTTTCTTTCACTTATAACTCATTGACTACCCGACCTGCAGGGGTAATTATTTTGACGCAGACAGAAAAAAATCAAATATATTATTTATACCCAAAATGAGCTTACATTTTAAGATAAGTATAATGTTCTTTATTGTTATATAAACCAAATCCTTGAAGCGAGAAAACAAGCCAACTTACTTTTATGTAATCCCAATTAACCAGAACTGATTTTTTTTCAAGACCACATCAGTCCTCTTTTTTCTTGTCTTTGTTTTTCTTTTTATCCTTTTTCTTTTTTTTGGAGCTCTTTGACTCCTTTTTTTTAGCGGGCTTAGACTTTTCCCTGGGCTTGCTTTTTTTGTCAGCTTTGTTTTTTTTCTTCTTAAACAGCCGCTTCTTCTTTTCTTTCTCTGAATTTTTTTCTTCCGGCGTTAAAATTTTGGTCTTTATATGTTTGCCTTTTCTAAACTTCGTCCATTTAAATATGCGGCCATCATCTATGCTGTACTGCTTTTTGTGCAATTTCCCCTTCCTGAAATAGGCTATAGACGTTTTTTCTCCTGCCTCGTTGTAATTTTCCTGTTTGCCATTGCGCAATCCGTACCGCCATCGGCTTATCCTTTTCAACATCCCATTCGGATACCACTCCTTCCACAGTCCTGTTTTGATGCCGCCGATGTATTGCCCCTGTTCGACAAGTCGCTGTTCCCTATCGAATACATCAACTTCTCCATCCAATAAGTAGCCCGCAAACCCTCCTTGCGTATGATACAACTCACCATTGCGGTAGTAATGATACACCACTTCTTTTCGAATAAACCTCGGTTGTTGCTTCTCCGGTTTAATATAGGCTTTTACGGTTTGATCCCCCAAAGAGGCGATGACCTGGTTTCTCATAACCCAGTCATCCTGCCCCGGTAATAAAAAAGAGTGGATACAAAGGAAGATGAAAATAATTACTTTTTGAAACATAACTACTTGAATTTAACTTTTAGTAATGCGTAATAAATAAATTCCCGATTTTGGGTAGTCTATTTTGGTGCTGAACGAGGCGAAAAACGTAGGCGATGCCTTAGCATCGGCGAGGCTTTTCAACGAAGTGCAGTGCCAAAATAGGCAGCCATAAACGAGGAAGTTATTTTTTTGAGCATTACTTAGTCACCGCCCAACGCCCACACTCATCTGGAATAACGGCATATACATCGCTACCAGTATCAGACCTACTATGGCACCAAGACTGATGATTAAAATGGGTTCGATCAGGCTGCCGATCAATGCCGTCTTTTGTTCTACTGCTTCTGTATTTTGCTCACTCAGCTTTTGGAACATGGCATCCAGTTTTCCGGATTCCTCCCCTACCTGCAATAAAGCAATAAACGAAGCCGGGAAAAACCCGTGCGTGGACAAGGTCTTATGCAGCAAGACCCCCTGCAAGATGTCACTTTTTGCTACTTGGAGCGATTTGGATACAGGATAAAAATCGATCATTTTTTCGATCAATTCAACGGCCCGCAGCAAAGGAACCTTAGCAGATAGAAGCAAAAACATCGACTGGCTGAATCGCGCGAGATATATCTTTCGGATGATCTCGCCAAATAATGGTATCCGCAGCGCCAAAAAAGCACTGCCTTTTTTGTACCACGATGTACTGCGCTTTATATAGAAGAAAAGGGAAATTCCCGTTACAATCGCCACTACAAAGAGTGCATTGGCCTGCATCCAACCCGATAGCGATACGAGCTTTTGAGTAATCAATGGCAAGTCTCCGTCAAAACGCTTATAAATATCACTGAACATGGGCACAAGATATTTCAGCAAAAAAAAGACGACTATAAAAGCAAAACCGATCACAAAAGCAGGATAGGTCAAGGCACTTATTAGCTGTTGCCGATACTTCATACTTTTTTTGTAAAAACGGGCCAACTCCTCCAATACCCGCACCAATTGACCACTCTCTTCTCCTATTTGAATACTGTAAATTTCGTATTCTGAAAACTTACCCGTTTCTTTCATGGCTTCCGACATGGCCGCTCCCTGAATGATGCGCTGCTGAATGTCTGCTATCAGTTCCTTTTTTCTGGAGCGCTTCTTATTTTGTTTAATGACATCCAACGACTTTTGAATGTCCAGTCCCGCCATCAACAATACGCTTAACTCTGAAAACAGCGCCTCCTTTTCTTTTAAAGAGAGTTTGTTTCCAAAAAGTTGTATATCGCGTTGTAACAATGCTCCTACACCACCAGACGATTTCCCGTCCGACTTCCCCACCTTTTGTTCTTCGGGCGTTTTAAATGCTTTTAGGTCAATTGCCATAACTGTTTTCAACTAAACTTTTTGCGGTAAGCGCCTTACTCAGAGCCAAGGGATAAATAGCATCCCCAAATGCAATGTCAATATCGATTTCAGAAACCACCCCTTCCATTCTTTCTCGGTTATTGAAAGAAGTGCGCATAGCCGCTACCTCTACATTAAAAGTATCTGAATGGTGCATGGCCAATGCTTCATTTTTGTCAAAGTTCATCTTCATACGTTGTTCAATAAACTGGGTCAGCGCGTAGGATTTCCCTTCAGGGCTAGCCTGCCCTGAAGACAATTCGTCCTTCACAGGGTGCGGCAAGGCAAATGTCTGTTGGCCATAGCTCATCTCTCTTACAATAAAAGCCTCACCGATTTCATATTTCACCCAATAGCGATCATATGCAAAAAACAAACTGTCTTCGATTCTCACTATATGCCTGGCATAAAAACAATCCTCTTTCAGTAAAGTGTTCAACTCGTTTTTGTCCATTGTTAATTCCGAGGACATAGTATATTCCCTAAGTTGATTTTGAATGATTTCAATGGCTTGAAAAGCAGCAGCTACAGCCAATACCGAAAGCAAGGAAACCACCATCAGCTCCATAATGGTAAAAGCCGGCATTTTGTTTTTTCTTTGCATTGTTTTCTATTCTTTTCGTTCGAGTGCGTGGCATACCTCGCCATAGGCTGGGCAGGTTAGCGGAGCCTCTCACCACAAAGGCTCCAAGACACAGAGCCACACAAATATTTTCTCTGTGAATCTTTGTGTCTTCGTGTCTTTGTGGTAAAGGCCACAGCGATTCTCGCCTGGCGGCCAGACAGGTTTGTCACGCACTCATTCTTTTCCTTCACCTGCAGGCGAAAAATAAACCACTTCCTTTAATTCTCCAATCAGTCGATCCCTCCCGTCATATGCTTTTAAATGCAGTAAATAAGCGTCGGGGTATCCCTGATATGCGGCCGCCGTTTTTTCAACCGTCCAGCCGGGAAATGCTATTATTTCTTCCGAAACCTGCTGATACCGTTTGGCATCTTCCAATAATTTGCACAACACCAATTGAGTCTTCGACCTGCTTTCAATCCGCTCATTGGTCAACACATTCATATAGATCATCATCGCTGCCATGACCGAAATCAAAATGACCAGCATGGCCACTATTGGTTCGATCAATGTAGTCGCTTTTAGTCTAGCCATTGTATTACATTCAACTGATCCGTTCCTTTCATAAAAAAGGGGCCTAAGTAATGCTCCGACAGCGCAGGCCGGTCTATCACAGCATCCAGCAATAACTGGTCGTAAGTCGCAGACCCTGTATTTAGAAAAAACGACTTGGCTATTACATTTCCAAGCACCGTTCCTCGATGGTCCAATTTGCCATTACAAAATACCTGCCCCCGGATCAAGGCCTCTTTTTTGATCTCAAGCAATACGGGTTTTCTGAAATAAGCCTTGTCATAGGCAAATACCAAACCCGTCAGTTCTGTTCCTTCCCCAACTTTAAGAAGGGGTTGTTCTTCTTCCTTGTCCGTTCTCACCAATCCCAATACAGAAGGATAAGAAAAGACACAGTCTTCAGCTACTTCCAGTACCTTTGTGGCAAAGGCTTGAAGTTGAACCTCACAGCCAGATTCAAATCGAATAACCGGAGCGATCAAAATGACATTTTCCAAAACAGAACCCGGTCTGACGGTGATCGACTGGCTGGCCCGAATAATAATCCTGCCGCTCAAATGGCAATTATCCAAAACCACCCTTCCCCCGCTTAATTGCAACACCCCTTTTTCAAAAGGCTGGCGCTGGAGTTGATTTGATTCGCCGTAAGGTACTCCTCCTTCTTCCCAATTAGTCAATAGCCGTTCCAATTTAGACAGATCCGGTTTTACCAGCATTTTGCGGCTTTTATATTGCTTTCCATATACCAGCTTAGTTCCCTGATAGGGGGAGCCGGCAATAAATCCCCTTTCAACATTTCCTTTTGGTACATATACAGATCCTTTTATAACGGTCTGCCCAGTAACGGACAAAGGCTTGTTTTGGTCGCTCAACCACAAAGCTGACTCCAAAAAAGGCTGATATTTTGCCCCCAACAGAACACTTCGGGTAATGGTGTCAGTAGCCCCGTTCCATCCGGGCAATACAGCTTTTACCCAGCCAGCTTTAAAAAGCCCCCAATCGTATTTTTCCAATTCGATGACCTGGTTATCCTCGCCATACAGCGAATGGTATTGCCGCAAAACATTGGCGTTATCCCCTTTGAGCAAGGCGATCCCGGAGGCTACATTTCTCAGTACCTGTTCCCGGTTAAATTGGTCTGCTTGTTGCAGGCTTTGTAAAGATGCCAAATGAATCAACAAACCACTCATGACCGCTGTGATCAAACTCACTACTAAAGCATAAAATAAAGCACGTGCCGGTAACATAAGCCGGAATTATCCAATAAAAAATTGACTCATGGTTATGAAAAATGGGAACACACACCGACTTAAAGCATTTACGCTGACAGAGTTGATGACTGTACTGGTAATCATCGGCATCCTGATGCTGGTAGCCATTCCGGTATTCGACGATCTTTTTGGAGATGCTTACTCCATCGAAGCACAAAATCAGTTGAAGTACCTCCAATCTCGCCAGCAAACATTCTACCAAAAGCATTTTCGATATGCCAATTCGTTGAATGAGGTGGGTTTTACACAACCTAAAACAGTCCGGGAAAATGGCGATGCCCGCTATATTTACGAAATTGCAAGTGCGTCCGAAACCGGCTTTTTGGCCAAAGCCACCGCCATCGCCGACTTCGATAAAGATGGAAGCATCAACACCTGGGAGATCGATCAGGACGGTCGTTTGGTGGAAGTAACCCCCGATTAAGAGATGGCCATATTTTGGTATACACTGCCACTGCTGGCCATCGTCTACGAAGACTTCCGGTATCGGGCCATCCATTGGGTCTGGTTGCTGATGCTTCTATTATTGATTGGTTGGTATACCCCATTTAATGGTGCCTATTTGCTGATAAATATCGGGCTCCTCTCCATTCAGTGGTTGGGCTTAACAATCTACTTTTCGTTGAAAGAAGGTCGAATGACCAACATCATCAACAACTACCTGGGCATTGGGGACTTGCTGTTTTTTATTCCCCTTTGTTTACTTTTTTCTCCGATCAATTTGCTGGTTTTTTTTGTGGCGAGCCTCTCCAGCGGTCTGGGTTTTGTCGGTTTCGCAAATCTCATCAATCGTCCCATCAACCAAAATGTTCCGCTGGCTGGCATAATGGCCGGAATTTTAATATTGGTACTCTTTGTTGCCGGCTATTTTGGCATCGACCTTCAACGTGACCTATTCATCCGCAGCGGACTCTGGTCCAATTAAACCAAGTTTAGCATGTTTCAACCCTCTAATATTTCAACAGAAATAATCCAACAGATAAGCCCCCAGCAGGCCTGGCATTACCTGGTTTTACCCTTTCGGGAAACAGAAGGGAAACTGGAACTGTACATCGCTGAAAATCAAATGAAAAAGGGCATCGACGATGAGCTCGAACTACTCTTGGGGCGCCCTGTCAGGCTGACCACCATGGGTCGGGAAGAAGTCAAAAACGCCATTGCAAAGTACTACCGAAAGCCGTCAAATTCCCGGTTTTCAAATAAAAAAATGGTTTTCCGCGAAGGGGACACCACCAACATGCTCACCAACCTCATCCAGGAGGCCAAGCAATTGGAAAGCAGTGACATCCACTTTGAGGCTGGTGAAGAAAAATGCCGGATCAGAATGCGGATGGACGGCAAACTCACAGAACGATACATCATCAATAAATCCGATTATCCCAGCCTGATTAATAAAATCAAAATACGCGCACAACTGGATATTGCCGAAAAACGCCTCCCCCAGGATGGTCGCATTTTCATCCATCAACCCGACCTGGGAAAACTGGATGTCCGGGTATCGGTATTGCCCACTCTGCACGGAGAAAAAGCTGTGCTGCGGCTATTGAGCAATACCATGACCAACCTTGAATTGGACATACTTGGTTTCAACCAAAATGACTTAACAAACTACTTACAAGGCATTAAAAAACCCAATGGCATCGTCCTCATCAGTGGCCCTACAGGCTCCGGAAAAACGACTACTTTGTACGCAACACTACAATTGCTCAACCAGCCCACCACCAATATACTTACCATCGAAGACCCCATCGAATATACGCTGGAGGGCATCAACCAGGTACAACTCAAAGAAAACATCGGACTGGACTTTCCCAGCGCCATGCGGACGTTTTTGCGACAGGACCCCGACATCATCATGGTTGGAGAAATACGCGATAAAGCCACTGCCTCTATGGCTATCCGGGCTTCATTGACCGGACACCTGGTTTTTTCTACCCTTCATACCAACTCCGCCTGGGGCATCGTGGCCCGGTTGATCGACATGGGCATCCCCTCGTATTTGCTGGCAGATACACTCAATACGGCCGTGGCTCAACGGTTGGTTCGGCTGCTTTGTACTCATTGCAAAGAAGAAGTTCCGTTTACTACCGACTTATATCCTCCTTCCTATAAGGCGCCCGTTTTCCTTGTCAATCACTGGGTAGCCAAGGGTTGTGAAAACTGTTATTTTACGGGATACAAAGGAAGGAAAGGCATCTACGAGGTAATCTCTATTGATAATGAACTCGCCAAACACATAAAAAACCTGAATTTAAACCCGGAAGAAGCTCTGAATGAAAGGTCGCTCAAAAGCCTCTCTGACAACGCTTTCAACTTGTTTCAACAAGGAAAAACATCTATTGAGGAAGTATACCCGATTTTATCCAATGCATAAATGACAGTATTCGCTCATCCACACTTGAGGGTGAACATGGGATGGATTCCCTTCAGAGACAAGGGGTACCCGTGAGGAATTCACCCTATACTGGAGAGGGGCGACAACATTCCATGAAAGGAAAAAAGGTACGTTTTTTGACATATGCCTATATACGGTAATACTTATTTAGGTATTGTCTGAATAAAAGACATACTATAACACTAATCACAACCTCCCTGTGCCCATAACAAGAACCACATATCTGCTGCTTTTCCTGCTATTTTCGGTTGGAATCAACGCGCAAAACGCCACAAATCGGTTCAATGCCCTCGAACAGCAATTGGAGGAGTACGCCATGGATCATCCTCAGATCGATACCCCCATCGATATATCCATTACAGGCACCTTACAGGAATTTGCCATTGCATTTTCAAAAGAGACAAAACTAAACCTCACCATCGATCCCAGCATCAATCCAAAGGTAGTCACCAACTTTGCAAGTGCCAGATCACGGGACATTTTGTTGCATCTATGCAAGTTTTATAACCTCGACCTTACTTTTTCAGGCACCATCATTTCTATCATTCCACATGAAGAAGCCCCCGAACAACCGGCTCCCCGGTCAATCGACATTACCTACAATGATTACAACAATAAGCTGAGCTTAAACCTCAAAAAAGATACACTTGACTTTGTAGTTGGAAAAATAAGTCAGCTCACAAAGAAAAATGTCATTGCCACCAGCGCCGCCAGCTCCATCATGGTGAGCGGATATGTGGGAGCTACCCTCTTTGAAGAAGCACTGGATTTAATGGCAAAACGAAATGACCTGGCTGTTTCTAAAAACGACAAAGGCTATTATGTCATTGACGTTGCAAATCCAAAAAATGCTAAAAAGGAAGAGGAAACAACCGGAAGTAAAAAGACCAATAGACGAACGGGAAAAAAGGATAAAAGTACAAAGGGAAAGGCTCGTGGAAACACAGACAATTTGAACATCTCGGCAAAACCGGACACTTCCGGCATACAACTTTTGGATATAGATGCCACGGACGTTTTGCTTACCGATATTATCCAAACTGCCTCTGATAAGACGGGTAACAACTATTTTATGATGGCCAGCCCTACGGAGAAGGTGAATCTTCGCTTGAAAGGAGTTTCATACGACCAACTATTGACCAGCCTGTTAAAAGGAACAACCTATTCTTTTAAGGAGGAAAGCGACATCTATCTTATTGGAGATCAAACTGCGCAGGGATTAAAAGAATCCAAAGTCGTTCAATTGCAACACAGAACCGTAAAGGAGTTGGCCACATTTATCCCTGCTGACATCGCGGAAGGAGTCCAGATTCAGGAGTTTGTCCAGCTCAACTCCCTTATTCTTAGTGGAACTGCCAGCCAAATACAGCAAGTAGAAAATTTCATTAAAGATATAGACCGGTCAGTTCCGGTCGTAATGATCGAGCTACTAATCGTAGATGTAAAGTACAACAAGGACCTTCGCGCTGGCTTTCAGGCCGGACTGGCTACCGAGCCCGTCAAATCACAAGGCGAGATTTATCCCGGCATAGATTTCACCTTCAGCTCCGGAGCCATCAATGAACTTCTATCCTCCTTGGCGGGAAATGGCATCATCAATCTGGGTCAGGTGGCTCCCAACTTCTACGCCACCTTGCAGGCAGTCGAAGACAATGGGTACGCCAAAATTCGTTCAAAACCACGGCTGTCTACCCTCAATGGAGTGGAAGCAACGCTGTCATTGGGAGAGACGCGCTACTACCTCAATGAGCGAACCACTTTACAGGGAAACCAAAACCCTATCTCCCTGCAAGATCGGCGCTATGAACCCGTCAACGCCGATTTTTCCATCCGAATCGTGCCCATTGTTTCAGGAGATGAATACGTGACCCTGGAAATAGATGTCAACCAATCTGACTTCATCGGCCAGATCCAGACCAACGCTCCCCCACCCCAGGTCAGCCGAACCTTTACTTCCAATATACGGATCCTCAACAGGGAAATGATCGTATTGGGTGGGCTCGAAAGTAAATCTGTCGAAGATAGCGGCAGGGGCGTCCCCTTCCTGTCGAGGATACCCATTATAAAGTGGCTGTTCAGCTCACGAAGAAAAAATAAGAATAAGTCAAAGTTATTGGTTTTTGTAAAGCCTACGGTTATATACTAAGTGGATATCGCTACAATGAAATTGCCAGCATTCTTTAACCTCATTCAAAACAACATCTCACCCGGTACATACACAGGGCTGGAGATGGTCATAGAGCCCGGGCAAACCCTTTTCCATTTAGTGGAATTGTCATTGAAAAATCAAAAGCTGATCACTCGTAAAACCATTGTTGGAATAAATGATTGGGATAATCTACTAAAGGAACTATCCAAATCCCACCCAATACATCTGTCCATAAATGGTAAAGGAATTCTTCACAAATTGCTCAATACTCCACACGAAACCCAGGTTGTATCACAGGTGCTCCCAAATGCCGACCCTTCAGACTTTTATTGGCAAAAAAGCCCAGCGGTTGACGGCACCATCATCAGCCTGATCCGAAAATCACAACTGGGCGAAATTCTCTCTAAATTCGCACACCAAAAACTATGGGTAACGCGGCTTAGCCTGGGGCCATTTGGCATTCAAAAAATGATGCCTGCCATACCTGAACAAAAAAAGGTGGTATCTTTCTGCCACACTTTATTCTTCGACCACAACAAGGCCTTATCCAACTGGGAAGAAAACGATATGGCTGCTTCTCATCAAATCCAACTCGGAGACGAAACACTCGACAGTTTCTTGCTGCCCGCCTACGCAGCTGCCTTTCTTGGGTTGACCAATGGAGTCGCTTCCATCGCTGAACCTGTTCAAAACAATCACAAAGAATACCAGCAATACCGAATCTTCAACATAGCTAAAAGGGGAATCGCCATTTTCTTTCTGGGCCTTCTTTTGGCGAACACTTTTGCCTACTTTTATTTTAAAAATAAAGACCAGGCAGCCAGGTCTGCTCTCCTCAGTGTGGATCACCAACTGACCACCATCGACACCCTGAAAAGCCAAATTGCCCAACAACGCGATCTGTTACAATCGACCAGCGTCCAACAAAACACCTGCACCTCATACTACGCCGATCAGATAGCTGCCTTCTTACCCTCGGGCATCCAATTGGAATTGCTGGACATTTTTCCTCCAAAGGACAAAAAAGTCAATCGACGTAAAAACCAACTGGTCAAATACGACAAGCAAAGCATTTCCATAAAAGGTACTTGTGAAAACAGCCAGATTTACAACAAATGGCTAAAAGATCTCCAGGAACTGGATTGGGTAAAACATACCAAACACATCAATTATAAAGACATTGATGACGAACTCGCCTCTTTTGAGCTAAAGATCAGTTTGCAGCCTTTAAAATAGTTTTTTCTTCTTCCTGAAAAATCACCCGAATCGAATCGGGATGGATCTGAAAAAGAGTAACCCCTTCCTGTTGGTCTCCCAAATACATATTAAACGTTTGGTTGACAACCTGAACCAGCGCAGCCTTCCTTCCATTTTTGGGTTGCAAATTGCCTTTGTATATAATCGCTGGCCAGGCTTTACTTTTTTTCTTTAATGCTGCTGGTCGGGCTTTCTGAATGGATGGTTTAACGTTCACTACCGGCGTTATTCCGCTCTTCTTCCTCCTTTTTTTCTGCTCACCAAATGGATCTCGGTAATTCATCAACAAAACAAAAGAATCCTTTTTCAGTACTGGAATTCCTTCAATAGATTCTTCCTGCATAACCCACGACACTTCCTTTGCAGAAAATTTATTATACAATTGATAAGCTACCAGCCCCCATATCCCTATTAAGGCGACTCCCAAAATATACTTGGATTTGGATTGTTTCATGGTAATGTGATCTAGCTTTGAACAATAAAAGCCAAAGCTGTTGAGAAAGAAATTCCTTGTATATAATAAATCGAGGGGAATAAATTGGTACCACTAAAATGATACCATAATCAAAAGGTCAGTTGGTAAAAAATTTTCGCAAGGCACTAAACGCACTAACATTGCCCGCCTCATCAATCGACTTTAGTCGCCAGAAATAGACAGTAGAGCTATTATCTGAAAACAAGTAATCCGTATTACTCAACTCTTCGGTGATAATGGGTGGACTGACAAGCGAATCAGAATAAATAAACAACGAATCAAAAATAGATTCCGGATCTACCTCCCAACTCAAGGTAACCGGCACGTCCAATGTATCGCCATAACCCGGGCTGACCAGTGTAGGTGCAGACGGTGGCGTCAGATCAACGGTAAAGCGCTGACTTGAATAGGCGGTGATGCTGTTATCATTTTCGCCACGCACCCTCCATTGGTAAGAACCTTCCTCAAGCGTAGCGATAAAAAAATCATCGTCCGTAGCAGCATCCAACGCGAAAAAGGTGCTGTTGCTAAAATCAGGGCTGGCTACCTGAATCCGGTATTCCTGAGCGCCCGTCACATGTTGCCATAAAAACGTAACCACTTCATCATTAGTAAAATGATCAGGTTCGGGCGACAGCAAGGCAACATTTTGACTATTCAAATCAGCTGTAGAATCGGCCGTGATGCTCAGGTTATAGATCATAGGGGCGGTTTCATTTCTACTATTAAAAGCAGTCACTGTCCATTGATAATCACCTGGCGGCAAAGTAGTCTCATACACATTTTCATCCACCACTTCTACCTGCAAAATCAACTGAACCACCGAATCAAATCTTGGCGTAACCACTTTCACCAAATAGCCATCGATGGATTCATCGAGCGGCTCCCACCAAAAAGTCTGCAATTGAGTAGAAGTCTCCAGATTATCCACAGGTGCCTGCAACTGCACTTGCTCCGAGCTAAGGTCATCTACCAAAACATCGCTGCATGCCGATCCCAGCAACAAACAAAAAAGAAAGAAAATATAACGTAGATTCATTGGATACTTAATTACTCGGCATTTCTAAGTACAACTCTTCCCCGCAGGTTGGTCTTTCTGGTAGTTCTGTCTTTATGTAGAAAACAACTCAACGTACTCACTGACGCCAATTTCTTCTGTTGCTCCACCAAATATACCAAACTAACGATATCCTTATACGCCCCCTCCACCTCAAGCTCATTAGTGATGATAGACACCCCATTTTCCACCACCCTTTGAGCATCCGGAAATGATCGGATCAAAAGTCCCTTCTCCCGGCAAAACCCCGTGACCTCCTCCAATAAGCGCTCCCGGTCATAAGGCTGTTGGGAGGACGACTTCAGGACAATCAACTGACTTTGATATTTGGACATATCGCTTCCCGCCGTCGCAGCCTGATTGATTCTGGCGGTCGTACTTCGGAAGGACTGATAAACGGCCCATGTTTTCCGGATATTCACCATATAAATCAACAAAATACCCATTATGGCAAGTACCAAAAGGGCCAGGTTTTTTTGTTGATATGTTAATTGGCTATACATGAAAAAACGGGAATACAGTATCAATTAAAGGGGCAAGTATGATGCCAGTATCTCTGGTTCATTCCGCTTCCTACCGCAAAAGACTAGCAGCTTTCGCTTTGACCTCACGGTCGCCGCTTAGCTTTTATGTTCTTCGGGCTTAGCACCCCACCATTGCTAGTGACGCACCCCGAAGTAGGAAACTGATGGTAGCTTGCCGACCTCTGGTGGGCACATCAGGTTAAATCCACCCTTGAATAACTTCCCGCCTTGCGGGACAGGCTATGTAAGCGTGTTGTTATTTCGATGGTTTAGCAGTATTATAAAGCGACTTTTCACGTCGCACCGAATACCATTATTACAGCCAACCTTCTTTTTTATTAAATTTTTCGTCATATTTTTTTTCATCCCATTGATTTCCATATATTCCACTTTTTGAAATTGATTTGCAAAATCCTTTTTCTTCATCTTCTGTAAATAACAAAAACGGATTTCCATTTATTTTTATAATTACATTTCCATTTATTCCCCAATTTACAGAAATATCTTCTTCTCTTAAATGTGCCTGATAACTTTCATCTGTTGAAAACTCTTTTGTCATCGGGGGTGGAATTTGTCTTCTTCTAAATTCTTTAAAATCGAACTCTTCAAGTTCTATTTTGATTCGACTTCCTAAAAAGCAATCTTTATCTATTTGCTCTACAAATGGAATTGTCAAGTAAGCCCAAATTGAATTTTCATCTTCATCAATGACTACAAATCTTCCTGTTATTTCATCTTCATTTTGGTAGAATATTCCTTCCATTTATCAATCTTTTTCGTGAATCAATTCCACTATTTGTCCTTCTTCCAATTTGTCACAATCTTTTTTGTGTCGAATCTTAAAAGCAAAAAACATCAAATCTTGGATTTCCTTCTTTGTCAATTGCTCTTGGTTGATTCAGATAATTACTTATTTCAACATTATCTAATCTTGATTTATCTGTAACTGAGAAATTGATTTCTTTATCTAAACATCTCGCAAAAACAAAATGCTTTGCATGTTTTCCTTTTCCTGTTTTCCATTTTGCCTCAATTTCAAATTTAGCTCCCATTGTTTTTTCTTTTTTCTGGTTGGCTGTAACGGTTAGTATATGAAGTGTAGCATCCCGCAGGGTGCTATGATTTCATATACTGTGTTATGAGCTTTTATTTTCTTATCCAACAATTGTTGAGCTTTCATAATTCTGTCCTTTGTCAATGCTTGCTTGAATTTCGTGCCCCCAAAATAAATCGTTGGCTTTGTAATATATTTCGGCACTTCCATCTTCATAAGTGTTAATCCCATATAGTTTTATTTCCTTTTGGAATTCTTCTTTGGAAAGTTCATTATCTCCTTCTTCTAACCAGCTTTCATTTTTTAAAGCAAGCATTTCCTCAATCATTTTATATTCAATATCATTAAGCTTTGGAATTAGTTTTTCTATTTTCTCAAAATTCTTAGTCAGTTGCTCCAATGCTGTATTTGTGAAAGAGAATTCAATTCCATCCTTAGATACTTCGTACCAATCCAGTTCTTGGTTTAACATTAACTGACCAAAGAAGTGATTATCTATGGTACTTTCCGTATGTCTTTCTACTTTTTGTGGTTCTTCAATGAAGTTTTTCAGTGAGTTAAATCGTTTCAAGATTTCAGACTCTTCGAGATTTTCAAAAGTCCATAGATTATTTATCTCCTTAAAATTTGTGATAGTGATACCGTCAGAGTGATTGATTGTTATTATTTCGCCACATAATTCAATTTTTTCATAATCCAATGAATTTGGGAGAATCACATTATGACTCAATGCTCCTGAGTCTGAAACGGAAACCAAAGTCATTCCAAATTGAGAAATTGGGTAATGTTCACCGCCTTCAGTATCGGATGAGTTAAGCATATCAATTTTACCTTCAAATTCTCGGGCGGCAAACTTTCTAATTACTACAAATCTGTCTTTCTCAAGGTTAATTGCACTCAAAGAATACGATTTAGTATAATCCAATAACTTAGACTTTTCTTTTTCAAGAGAATCCATTAAGTCAGTCATTTCCCAACCTGTTTTTGCCTTTTTGAAAAAATTCAGTTTCATATTCTTTTATTGCTTATAACACTAAGGGAATGTATATGTCACCCACGAAGCACTCAAACCAAAGCGTACCCTGTCACAGGTGACATATACAGCTGCTGTGCTGATCCCGACCCCGATGCATATCGGGGTTTCAGTTGAACACTCACGCCCTCAGCAGGCAGTTTTACTAACGATCCAGAGATTTTCTACCTAAAGGTATTTTCCTTTTACGGGGTCAGGCAGGAAAAGCAAACCACTTTCAGTAAAATTCAGTTGTCATTCCCATGTCGAACCCACGCCGGGCACGTTTGAGCAGGAAAGGTAACGATTATTTGCCATATCTCCAAAATAGTTGCTGGAATCAGACTGGATTTGAAATAGTATTGTTAAGTTCCATACAACAGGAAACAAGGTTAGTCTTTTCCGCCGATCCAAATGCCTGTCCCGGTTTCATATTGGGGCAACGAGGCTTACGGTGATTCACATACCATTCATTCCGCTTCCTCCTACCGCAAAAGACTAGCAGCTTTCGCTTTGACCTCACGGTCGCCACTTATCCCGATCGGAATCGAGAGGAGCTTTGTTGTCCTTCGGGCTTAGCACCCCACCATTGCTAGTGACGCACCCCGAAGTAGGAAACTGATGGTAGCACATCAGGTTAAATCCATCTTTGAATAACTCATGTAAAATTATTGTTATTCCGATGGTTTAACAGTATTATAAAGCGACTTTTCACGTCGCACCAGGTATGCTTTGTTGCAGGTTCGTGTTTTTCTTTTTAATCTCCACTTATTATTATTCGTTTTGAATCCCATTCATACAAATGAGTATATTCTAAATGGTCTCGATTGAAGGCAACTTTGAAATTCACCGCTATCTTTGGCGAAACACTTTTAAGAGGTCGAGGAAATTCTTTAAATCTTTCAGCAAGGATGATATGTTTAGGTGTATCTTTAAATCTCCACTTTTTAAATTCGAAAAATCTTTCATTGTTTATCAATCTATTTTCGGGAACTTCAATAGAATTATTCTTTTCGTCCTTGATTAATTCGCCATTGTCATCCGTAGCTTTTCCCATTTGATGTTGAAAAAACTCTGCACCTGATAAAATGTAACTCAAGCATTCATGTTTTCTATCAAATCTCTTTTTCAACCAATCCTCATCCCCAATCTTGACATTCACTCTATAACCCGATTTATCAGGAATATTAGGGTTTTCTTTAAATTTATATCTAACGTATCGTGAAGTTGTTAAATGAGGGCTGTCCATTTCTTTTGGGCTGAGTAACACATAATAATAAATAGAGTGCGTGACAAATTAGCGGAACAAAAAAAACGGGAGTTTAAAGAAATTTGTAAATTTAAGTGATAAAAACAATTAACAAACACTTTAAACACCCAGAGCAAGATATGGAAAAAGACACATTATTACATGAAATTGAAGAAGAAATTGAAAATTTATTGGAATTAAGCTCCTCTTACGGTGAGGAAGAAATTGGACTCCACGAAATTGAAAGAGAGATACTCGACCAGCTATTGAAAGTAGGGCTAGCTGTGTTGAAAAATGTCATAGCATTAAAGACCAAAGAATCGTCCCATTATGAAGTGGCCGATAATAATGGCAAAAGCATCGGACAAAAGTCGAGGAAATATTTGAGTTTGTTTGGGAAGCTAGACATAGCTCGGCAGGGGTACTGGAGCAAGGAGACAGGCGTCTATTTTACAGTTGATGAATTATTGCAATTACCATCGGGGACACATTGGTCCTATAACATACAGGAATTGGTTGGGGAGAACTCATCAGAAACAAATTTCCGCGAGAGTGTACGGCTTTTAAATGAGTTATTGGGCTTGAAGTTAAGTGGAAAATCTTCAGAAAGAAATACAGAACGGCTAGGCGAGTATGTTGAAGAATTTTATGATTTAAACAGCTATCAGGATGGAGAAGAAGGCCCCCATTTTATGGCGAGTTTTGATGGTAAGGGTGTGTCAAAGAAAAAGCCTGTTTCGTCGGAGAGAGATAACCCCAAGGAGCGGCTTTCACGGGGCGAAAAGCGAGGAGTCAAACAAATGGCAACAGTCTCAGTTACAGCGAGTTTTACGCCTCAACAAAAGACTTCCGAGTCAATAATAAAAGGATTGATGGGGACAGATAAATCAGAGCAATCCGAAAAAGAAACGGACAAAAAGCCAGAGCAAACAGACAACAGGATGTACAAAAATATTCATCGCCGAGGCTTTTTAGCAGACCAGGAAAAAGCAATTGAATATGGTATAATTGATTTAAAAGCCAGGATGAGTAATCCCGAAAGTCGCTTCATAATACCAATTGATGCAGGCATAGGGTTAGAGGATAAAATACTAACTTATGTGGAAGAATATGATTTAACGGATAGGTTCGACGGCATCGTGTTGGACATAGTACATGTAAGTGAATATGTGTGGGATTGTGCAACAGCCATATTTGGAGAAAAGTCGAAACAAAAAAGACCGTGGGTAAAATCGATATTAACGGATTTGCTGGAAGGAAAGACAGACCAGGTAATAAATGAATTGAAGCTGAATCGAGATAAAACCAATCTTACTCAAAACAAAAAAGACCAACTAAGTAAGACGATAACCTACTTTAGCAATCATAAGCACAAAATGAATTATGAATGGTTTTTGAAAAAAGGATATCCAATAAGTTCAGCCATAGTGGAGTCAACCTGCAAGCACCTCGTTAAAGACAGAATGGAGCAAAGCGGAATGAGATGGACATCACAGGGAGCTCAGAATATGCTGGACATGCGGTCTGTAAAAATCAACGGCGACACTAAAGAATTTATGGACTTTGTAATTCAAAAAGACAGAAAAGTCAATTTGACAAAGATCGCTGCGTAAACTTGATTGCAGCGATTTTGTCACGCACTCTAATAAATATCTTTTCCTCGAATGAGATTTAAGAATTCTTTATCAACTTCTGAATTATTCTTGTCTGCATATTTCATTACCTCATAAAGTGCATCATTTACTGCAGTACTAAACCCTTGGGTTATTGCTACAATTTTCTTCTTGTTTGAGTTATTAGGATTTTTTAAATCTTCTTTTAACAAATCTTTTACCTTCTTGGTGATTTGCTGTCTTTGGGTATATATATAATTATTTATCTTGTTTACAAGGTTTGAAAGAGGCTCTGTTACCTCTTTATAATTATCAAAAAGGGGTTTATTTTTTTCATTTGCTAATACGAGTAATCCATGCAATAATTGGTCTGATTTATTTTGACGAGCGTAGTTAACTAATATTGAATGTAAGTCAAATCCAGGAAACATACGTCTTTTATGATATAAGAATTTCAACCTATCCATTACAAAAGAGATTTGTTTATCCCGAACATTTTCTGTATTTGATACCATTTGAAGCCCAAGACAATACGATTCAAGAGCATTAGTAAGACCAAAGCCGCTTGACATTCCAATAATAGTGTCGTGAAGGTCTCTGTTTTTAATAATACTAGCTTGATATCCAATTCTCTTTGTTACAATATCATATAGATTCCTTATTTTCTCGGATTGTTGTAGTTTCCTTTTATCTGAATCAGGGTAATCAAGTATGTTAATGATTTCTTTCATTCGTTTCATAGCTCGACGAAATTCGAGGTCGTATATTTCAGGACTAAATTGAAACAAATAATCACTTAATCTATTTGCGGGTACATTCATCGCTTTCCCAAGACCTACAATCATATAATCAATCCTTTGAATTTTATGTTGCCTTTGGTTCATTTTTAATTGAAGTTTCATTATTGATTTTAAGTCAGCTTTAGATAAATCACATTTATTCGAATCTCCAGAATGCCGAAATAAAGCTTCAAATTTTTTGAATATCTTTTTGTTTTTTTCAACAAACTTGCACTCTTTCCAAATGCAATATGATATGTAGATTATCGCATCTGAGTAAGATCTACCTTGCACACTATAATCGGCATATATTTCTGGTGTTTGGCTTGTAAAAAAAAGTCGCCCACCTGCAACAGCCAAAAAAGTGATTATTAGGAGAATTATCAAAATTGAGTTAAGCGCATCAATGGATGGATTTTTTTGTGTTAATAGAAAAAGCATTATCGAAATATAGATTGCCAAAACCCCAAGAATAATACTCGGAAGAACTGAAGTATTAGTCATCAACCTTGTGAATTGAAACCACCTTTGGCGACAATACCAACCTATACCAATATTATTTAAAATGAATCCAATTTTTGATAGAAGCATGTTTGTTTATTGGTTTTGTTTTTATTTTTTTCATGACCTGCAACACTAAGGAAAGTATATGTCACCCACGAAGCACTCAAACTAAAGCGTACCCTGTCACAGGTGACATATACAACTGCTGCGCTGATCCCTATCCCTATCGGGGTTTCAGTTGAACACTCAAGCCCTCAGCAGGCAATTTTACTAACGATCCAGAGATTTTTCCCCTAAAGGTATTTTCCTTTTACGGGATCAGGCAGGAAAAACAAACCATCTTCAGTTAAATTCAGTTGTCCTTCCCATGTCGAACCCGCGCCAGGCACGTTTGAGCAGGAAAGGTAACGATTTTTAGTCATATCTCCAAAATAGTTGCAGGAAGCAAGCCGGGTTAGTAATAGTATTGTTAAACCCCATACAATAGGAAACAAGGTCAGTCTTTTCCGCCGATCCAAATGCCTGTCCCGGTTTCATATCGGGGCAACGAGGCTTACGGTGATTCATCCCGCAGTATTGCGGGATTACGCATACCATTCATTCCGCTTCTTCCTACCGCAAAAGACTGGCAGCTTTCGTTTTTAACCTCACGGTCGCCACTTATCCCAATCGGAATCGGGAGGAGCTTTGTTGTCCTTCGGGCTTAGCACCTCACCATTGCTAATGACGCACCCCGAAGTAGGAAACTGATGGTAGCTTGCCGACCTTTGGTGGGCACATCAGGTTAAATCCATCTTTGAATAACTCATGTAATATTATTGTTATACAGTGGTTTAACAGTATTTATAAGCGACTTTTCCCGTCGCACCGGCTACACATTGTTGGGCACAGGTTTATCTATTTCAGAAATTTGGTTTTTCATGATTTCATTTGATGTTTTTCAACCTTTTCATAATGTAGTATTTATTCAGTTCTTCCTTCTTAATCCCTCTTTTATCAATTAGTATTTTGATCAATAATTCAAGTCTCTCTTTAGTTATTAAATCTATCACTTTCTTATCATTCAAGATAGGCATAAATTTCGGATCATTATTTATTAGATCATCAATTCTATTTATTTTACTTGGGTTATCTTCTAAGAATAAGAAAATAAAGTTTTCATGCCCTTTATATCCTTTTAAAATCAAGTAATGAACTACATGTTCAACATTATTAAGCGTTTTATAGAATTCTTTTTTATAAACAACTGAGTCAGCTATTGGATTAATTCTATGTACCAATACTTTTCCAATCGCATTTTCTACTATCGGATCATCTGACTGTTCAATTAAAGAGTCATAAATATATTTTAATTGGTCATCCGTATAACCTCTTGAAATTCCCTTTATTAAATTATCCCTACCACTACTTTTCTCTCTTTTTATGCCACTATTGATTTTTGATAAGGCTGATTCTATTTCTCTGTCTCTCACACTGTTCAGTTCTGAAATTTGAAATTCGTACTTATCTAAATCAGTTTTAATTATCCCAAAAACATCTTGTACTTCTGAAATTATATCTGTTGCCGACTGCTTAGTTTGCTTATTTATTTGAGATATGATTTCTTCTTTATTTAAGTTTGCTTCTGAGAGGAATTTTTTTCTTCCTTCACTATCTAGTTTATGGAATTCTGTAATTATATTGTTCTCTATTTGGTTTAAAGCATTTTTCCTACCTTCTCTGTTCACTAAGAATATTAATAGTATCTGTCCAGCAGCACATAAAACAGCTAGGGTTATATACATGTACATTTTATTCATTTTTGAGTTTTCTCTTTAATCGATTTTCGTTAGGTGTTCACCACTAAGGAAAGTATATGTCACCCACGAAGCACTCAAACTAAAGCGTACCCTGTCACAGGTGACATATACTTTCCAGTTGAACAACCATGCCTCCGGCACGCGGTTTCACTATGGATTCGGACATTCTCCCCCTAAAGGTATTTTCCTTTTACGGGATCAGGCAGGAAAAACAAACCACTTTCAGTTAAATTCAGTTGTCATTCCCATGTCGAACTTGCGCCAGGCACGTTTGAGCAGGAAAGGTAACGATTATTTGTCATATCTCCAAAATAGTCGCTGGAAATAGACTGGTTCTGTAACAGTTTTGTTATGAACAGGCATTATATTACCAGAGCAACCATTCGTTACACCACCGATGGAGGGGAGAGGAGGCTCGAAAACAACGACAACTGCGGCGGCGGACGAACCACATTCCGCCGGGGAAGTCGTAGGTGTTTGATATTTCTAAATATCCAGTCAGGGTCGGTGGGGAATAGGGATGGCGCATAAAACAATGACCTTACAAGGCCAGGATTTTTTGCGGCGTTTTTGTTTGCACATCCTCCCCAACCGTTTTCGTAAAATCCGTCACTATGGTTTTTTATCCAATTCGATAAAAACGAAAAGCCTGACCCTGGCGAAAAAGTCATTGCGCGACAAGCGGCACCGCCCCCTTTCCAAAACTGAACGGAAGGCCTTTGCCAAACTTCGCCTGTTCGGATTACCAAACAGAACTTGCCCTTGCTGCGAAAAAGGACAGCTACATACGATAGATGTTTGGCTGGCGAACAAGAGTCCACCTGCTTATTTGACGCCCGGCGAGAGAAAATAAAGATAAAATAATCTGCTGTCAGCAAACGGCCTGGGATTGTATTGTTATAACCGTACTATCAGCACCCGAAATGACGCGATAACGCAGTTTTTTAATATCGCAAAACACCGAAAAAGAGGATAAGGTCGCTGTTCAAACGTCCTTTTCTTGTAGCAACTACTTGGTTTTTACTTTTTTCAATTTTCCTTTTGAGAATTAGCACGTACTTCAAACTCCATAAGGGTGCGGTGGCTCGCTTTTGGCCCCGCTTCGTTCAACAACGGCCGAAAATCAGTCTTCGACGTGATTTTCAGCCTTTAATGTTGCCTGCTGGCTTCTTTTTTAATTCAATTTTTCGTCCGTCTAAATCCTTAATTATTGCAAAATATCCCCATTCAGATTCTTTTGGTTCTCTTACAATTTCAACGTTCTCTTTTCTCAAATTTTCGATTGTTTCATTTAAATTCTCAATCGTGAAACCTAATCTCAATGAATTATCAGAATTTTCTTGATTCTTCATTAGTGGATAAATCTCAAAAACGGTTTCACCAATTTCAGTTGAATAGTGCCAGGTTCCTTTTACATGTTGGTGATACTCAAATTTCATCCCTATTTGTTCGTAAAATTCTGAGAGTTCTTTTGGTTTATTTGTTCGTATAACAATAAGGTTTATTCTCATTATTTAAAGTCAGATTACCTATTTAGAATACTATTCAGATTTGGAAACTCTAATTCGATTTTCTTGTTATCCATTTCTCCGTCATTATCATTATCTCCATATTCAAGCCCAACCTCTATTAAACCTTTAAGCCCATTTATTTTATTTGGTTCGATTTGTCTAACCAAATTTACGAATTTATCCTCTCCAATCTTATAAATTATTTGCGAAAAAACAAATCCTAAATCGTAACATCCTGCACCGCCTCCACATTCAAAATTCACTAATTTATCTAAACCTGATTCATCTAATTTTATGGTTTTTTGAATTGCCTTAATTAATTCTTGATTTTGGGTCTGTGTTTGATGAACTAAAAGTGTATCACCTATTTTAATACCTTCGACTTCTTGCTTTTTACAACCAACTACCAAGCTAATTCCTATCAAAAATATTGACTTGATTAGTAATCTATTTATCGTTGGTTTCATATTTTATTTTTCTCTGCTTGCAGGCAACGGTCTCGCATATACGGCGTGACCAGCTTTTGCTGGGCATGACGTCGGGTAGGTCGGGAGGGTTGCCCCTCCTTCCCCCCCTCAGAACAGACCGTACTAGTGCCTTCGGCACTAAATTTTCTGTACTATATAATCGTCTAACTTTTTATTCTTAGTGAATCCTATAAACTTCCATTTAAGTGGTTTGAGCAGACATTTGTTATAAAAGGCAACATACTCTTTGATACTTTTTTCCAGTTCCTGAACCGAAGAAAAAATACCTCCGGTTATTACATGTCTTTGCAGCTTGCCAAACCAGTTTTCTATTGGGTTCAACCAGGAGCAATGCTTTGGAGTATAGACAATCCTTATCCGATGGTCTGCCCTTTCCAAAAAGGCTTTTCTGGTATCCATACTCTTCAATATGCCTTTTCGACCTTTGATACCCAAATCCTGTTCAAACCCTATTTGTGTGGCGATCCATTCGACCAAACTGGCTGACATATGGGTATTCAATTGATCCATCAAAAGAATGACCTGATCTTGTTCAGGGTACAATCCTACTACCTGTTGAGTGCTTTTTAAAAAGTCCTCTTCATTCCGGGTAGGGCCCAAATGCGCATGAACCACTTTGCCATTGCTTACATCCTGTGCTGCTATTAAGGTTGTTGTCCCATTTCTTTGGTACTCATATTCCTGCCGTTTGACCTTGCCCGCTCTCATGGGGGATTCCTTCCGACTAATAGCCTGTATCCCCGTTTTTTCATCCATGCTGATAACATGACGATTCTTGTAAACCCCTGTAATTGAGCCTATTATCAGTTGGCATATCAAACTCACCCGAACTACAAACTTGTCCCAATCCCCTATCTTGGGGAAGAGCCAATACCGGCTCTTATGCGGACATATGTCCTGATTTTTTTAAAATCCTGCCTACATACGTTGGCGAGATACTTGGTACAATCTTTTCTCTTTGGGCCACTTTGGCCAACATCTCATTGGTCCAGCGGTTCATCTTTATCCCATAATCGGAGGGCTTACGACAAGCCAATGTCACTATCTGTTTTTTTTGGGATAGGGTGATCCTAACCGGTTTGCCCGGACGGGGGCGGTCCCTTAGTATCTCCAACATCTTCTTTAATAATTCCCTATCGCTTACGCCCTCCCCTGACTTCCCCCCTTCAAATTCCAGTAGTGCATCATGCGCATTTTCCCAGCGATTCCGCCATCTTGCTATCGCCTCCATTCCCAGACCCACTTCTCTGCTAATCGAATAATTGCTCTGTCCCTTTGACCCTTTCAATATTATTTTTATTCGCTTCAACTCATGATTACCTATATCACGTCGTCTACTGTATTTTTCCAACAGATTATAATGCCGCTCTCCAAGCGGCAACGCAGATAGTGCCTTATTTGCCATGTTCTTGTTTTTTCGTTCAGATACAAAGATACAGTTTTTTTTGTGTTTTAGGCACTAGTTTCCCAGTAATCTGCTCAAGCACCCATAACGATTATGATCACCGCACCGAATAGTGTAAGCTACTCGATTTTACGATAATAGATGTCAAAATGACTACCATCAGCCCGGTTTAAAAGCATCAACCTTGCCTTTGCTCCGGTTGAACTAATGATTCTGTTGGCACAGCCAGTCAGCTATTCATGGGTTGAAATAACTCCTGGCTTCCATTGCTCTGACCCAGATAAAGTCGTTCGTACACCGTTCTCGTAATTGAGCACCTGCCTGAAGTCGGCTCGGCTTTCGCCGGGAGTAATGTTGATTGATTTCGTTTTACCCCAATAATCAGTCTCAACTCCTATCCCTGTCATTACAACAAGGCATTCGCTTTTTCCAGCATCCCTGACTGCCGTCAGGCCAATGTCATTAAGATTGGAAAATAAATATGTGTTGAAAATTTTTGAAAAAAAAAGTTAAGTGGTTTTATTTATGGTGAAATCACATATTATTAACCACTTAACTCAAAAAAAATGATTTCATCAAAAGTACATATTCTGGCAGACTTACGAAAATTTTTAGATGATTCCTCGGCAAATAAATCAAAATATACAACGCATGAGGGCGCATTTACCAAGCCAAAAAAGTTGACATTCATCTTAACGGTCTTATTTTTATTGAACCTACCAAGGAAGAGTTTAGGGATTGAAATAGAATCTTTTTTTAAGGTAATAGATAAGGAGTTAGCAACTTGTACAAAGAGCGCAATGAGCCAAGCGAGATATAAGCTAAAAAAGGAAATTTTCATAGACTGGAATATTGCGCTACAACAATCATATTACAAACACAATGAAAAATCAATAAAGACGTGGGGGAAATATAGATTGGAAGGGATTGATGGGTCGACTGCTCATTTGATGGATACGGAAGAAATACGGAAAGAATTTGGTTGTCAACCCAACCAACATGGAGGAGAGCCAATGGCAAGAATATTGGCGAGAGTGGATGTGTTAAATGAAATAATAATAGATGGTCAGATAGGTCCAATCAGCAAGGGCGAAAAAGAAATGGCTGTGTCTTACCTAGACCAAGTGGGTGAAAATGTGATTAGTATATATGATCGAAATTTTGCAAGTTTTGCGTTTATATATGAGCATGATCTTCGAGACCTCCCTTTCATTATACGTTGTAAAGTAGGGTTTAACAACGTGGTAAAAGAATTTGTATCATCGGGCGAAGAATCGGCGATCGTGAAATTTTATGCTACAAATAATGCCGTTCAATATTTTGCCGCCAAGGGTATAAAATTGGAAAAGCAAGATTTTGTAAAAGTAAGGTTAGTTCGAGTAGAACTAAGTAGCGGAGAGACCGAAATACTGATCACATCATTGAAGGATGAACAGGAGTTTCCAACACACGAATTTGGCGAAATATATAATACGAGATGGGGTACGGAAATATGCTTTGACACACTTAAAAATAAATTCCAGATAACTGCATTTAGTGGTCATACACCAATGGCAATTTATCAGGATTTTCATGCTACTGTATTGGTGGCAAACATAAATACGATCTTGATACAAGACTGTGAAGAAGAGGTGGAAAAAATCAGTGAGCGCCGACAACATGACTACAAAATCAATAAAAACATCAGCATAGGCTCAATGAAAGGCGATCTGGTCAAGCTCTTTTTAGAAGAAGATAAGCAGGTTGAACTACTATTGAAGGTAATGAAAGCCAGATTTATAAGGCATGTCGAGCCCGTCAGACCCGGTAGATCATTTGAAAGGAGGTTCAAAACACGGGCTAGGCGAACGAAATATTATACCTTAACTAATTATCGCCGTGCCATTTAAACATATGAAAAATGCAATCTTAACGACATTGGCCGTCAGGCAGGCTTTACCTGCACCCGTCATCGTAGGGAATTACTTCCTTCCTACTCCTTAAAAAGGAGAACGATACAGGCTTACCGTGTTTCGCTTTTAATACAGAATGGGTTAGCGTCCACCTTTACCCCGGGGGAATTTTCATTCCGATGAATGCCGGAAAGCAGCTACGTGTCATGAGTAAACGAACTTGACAACTGTACCCCCTGTCGTTTTTGACTACGGCGGTTATGCTCCCCATACAACAGGAAACAAGGTTAGTCTTTTCCGCCGCTCCAACCTGCCGACCTCTGGTGGGAGCAACGAGGCTTAAAGTGATTCACATATGTTACGCATACCATTCATTCCGCTTCCTCCTACCGCAAAAGACTAGCAGCTTTCGCTTTGACCTCACGGTCGCTGCTTATCCCGGTTGGAATCGGGAGGAGCTTTGTTGTCCTTCGGGCTTAGCACCTCACCATTACTAGTGACGCACCCCGAAGTAGGAAACTGATGGTAGCACATCAGGTTAAATCCACTTTTGAATAACTCATGTAAGATTATTGTTATTCCGGTGGTTTAACAGTATTATAAAGCGACTTTTCACGTCGCACCGCATATACAATGTTGGCTGCTGCCTTCATTTTTTAATTCCCTTTTCTTCAATATTTACAGCCACATATGCTAAAGCCATAGTTTTCTTGTCAATTTGGTCATCCCTATAATAATGGTCAAGTCCAAGTTCAGATACAACAAATCCGTTTGCAGTAATTTCATCTGCAAGAGGCGTTAATCCATCATTTGGACCAAAAGCATTCATTGAACAATATCTACTTTTTATCTCCTTACTAATATTTGTTGCCAACGGAGCTCCAACATAATGAATTACATTTATCTGGTCTGGTATTTTTAATTTTTCAAATTCAGCCTTTCGCATTTCATAACTTAAATCCTTTACAATGTCAATTTTCTTTCCTTTTGTCCAAAGCATAAACTCTGCAAACCAACATTTTGGGGCTTTAAGGTAATTATCAGCTATTGGACTGCCACGTAAAATACCTCCAACGCTAATCCAAGATTTGATATTTTTTATCTCGTTTGGTTCTAATATCTTACCCAATGCTATCGCTGTTTCCAATCCTCCCTTGCTGGCACTCACTACCAAAATGTTATCGTGATTATCATTGATAGATTTTAGTTGGTAAGCAATAATTTGAGCATTAGCATCAGATAGCCCCCATTCTTCTGTTTCTATAAGTTCATTAGATATTTCATATTGTTTCAATAGTTTTCTCTGGTGAGCAAAATCAGCTCCTGTGGTTGTATCTTCCTTATAACCAAGTCCTGGCACGAACACTATGTGGTATTTTTTTAAAGCTGTATAAATATCCACCTTATCCTCCAAAACGGTCTGGTGATATAAATCTTGGCAATATTTATTTCCTCTGTTTTCGTAAAGCCTTTGTAAGAAATAAAATGTTGCTACGTCTTTTGAATATTTTTTGCTAATCTCCGAAAGAACTGATGTTTTTAGGTCGTCAGTTTCAAAATGAGAAAATAAACCTTTAACAGATTTGCTTTGAGGATTTTCAATCATAGCTTTCGCCAAATAGTGGTCAACAGTTACATTAATCTCTTGACCCAAGAAATGACCTCTTGCACTCTGAATATCTTTTTTCTTGGGCAGACAACTTGCCCCTAATAAAACATAGGTGATTGTACCTAATGTAATAATCAAAATAATTTGAATTGCTTTTTTCATTGAACATTTTTTTGATTGCAGCCAACGGCCAAGCATACACGGCGTGACCAGCTTTTGCTGGGCATGACCGATGTATGCATTGTTCGCTTCTCGCCTTCTCTTTTTCAATTCTTTTTTTAAGTCGCAGCTTATTTGCATACTATACCGTTTCCTTGCCCTGGGCAAAAGCAAGAGCTGCCAACTTGAACAGGAGACACCAATTGGCATCTTCTATTTCCCCAAGTGTCACAACACCATCCTCCCATTTCAACTTGTGGAGGTGGATTAGGGTTAGGAGTTGGATTCCCCCCTCCTCCTAACCCAAGGCTGGCAAGAATAATTGCAGAAATTACAGTAATGGCAACACCAACTATTATTTTGGATAAAGTGCTACTTGATTTTTTATCTTCCATGGTCTTTTGTTTTTATTAAAATTAAATTGATGCCTTGAAATTAGTCATAGTCGCTAAATAGGAAATTACCAACATTAATCGAAATTAGAAAATCTAATTTCGATTTGACTTTTGATTTTGCCATAGTAACTTGATTTTGGTTAATGATTTTTTCTTTTTGGTGGAAGCGAACACTAAGGAGTGTATATGTCACCCACGAAGCACTCAAACCAAAGCGTACCCTGTCACAGGTGACATATACACTTCAGTTGAACAACCATGCCTCCAGCAGGCAATTTTACTAACGATCCGAAGATTTTCTCCCTAAAGGTATTTTCCTTTTACGGGACCAGGCAGGAAAAGCAAACCACTTTCAGTTAACTTCAGTTGTCCTTCCCATGTCGAACCTGCGCCGGGCACTTTTGAGCAGGAAAGGTAACGATTTTTAGTCATATCTCCAAAATGGTTGCCGGAAATTGACTGGTTCTGTAACAGTTTTGTTATGAACAGGCATTACAGTACCAGGGCAACCATTCGTTACACCACCGATGGAGGGGAGAGGAGGCTCGAAAACAACGACAATTGTGGCGGCGGACGTGCCACATTCTGCCGGGGAAGTCGCAGGTGTTTGATGTTTCTAAATTTCCAGTCAGGGTCGGTGGGGATTAGGAATGTCACAAAATCGTCGATCATTCCACAGTTTTGACATACATTGACCGGCGCTCCTATCAGCTTTTCTATTATCTTTTCGGTCGACCGCTTCGGTGGCACGATAACCTTTAGCTGCGACTGAAGAGCCCTTAGTTTTTTGCGCCAGGCACTCGACAATATTCCGTAATAACGCACCTTTTGAAAACCGACGGGCAATAGATGCTGCAAGAACCTCCGAATAAACTCAAACACACCCAAAATCAGCGTTTCGATCTTTGGTTTTTCGTCGCCTTCCTGCTTTCGATAGTCTTTGTAGGTTATTGTAATAGTATTGTTTTGTTGGTCTTCTATGCGGCTGTCCGCTATGGCTACCCGATGCACGTACCGACCCAGATATTCGTATAGCTGAGTTACTCCTTTGGCCGGTGCTTGATTCCAAACTATCCAATCAATTTCCTTCACTTTGCTAATCACCTTATTCACCAGGTCAAGGTCATCATATACCAGGTCGCCTTCGTTTAAAGACTTTTGCAAGAGTTCTAAATATATTTCCTTAAACCGGTCCCTAAGGTCGCTCGGATGTATCAGATAGTTCCATAGCTTTCCCTCTACCCACTGCCCCGTCTTCAAATCCACTCCTCCGTTTGGGACGATGGTGTGAACATGAGGGTGATACGATAGGTTTTGCCCCCACGTATGGAGCATACTGATCATCCCAGGTTTTATACCAAGCTGCTCCTTACACAACTGCTGTAGTGCCCGCGACGACGCCCGGAAAAGTATATTATAACATACTTTTTTATTCTTCTTTGCCAACGGACGTAGCTCACTGGGAAGCGTAAATATGGTATGAAAATACGTTGTTGGAAGAGTGAGTTGAACTACCTTATCTAACCAGATTTCCTTCTTAATATTTTGACAAATCGGACAGTATCGATTACCGCATGACTTATAAATAAAATGGCGATGATCACAGCTCTGACATTCCACCATCATCCCTCCCAGCGCCGGTGTGCGACATATTCGGATTGATCGTATAACTTTTATTGCTTGCCTACTTGGCTTAAAGCGGGCTATAAACTCCTCGCCCCAGTCGCGGAAGAGTTGTCCGATTCGATATGTTTTAGCTTCAGGCAAAGGTCGTCAATGGGATGGTTAATCTGCTATTGCTTGCTTGCCGTGAAGGCGGAACGCAGTGGAGTCCTTCATGGTGGCCCAGTTGCTTTTGGAGGGTGAAAACGTCGGTTCCGTTTTCGAGGTGGTGAGTTGCATAGGAATGCCGCAAACCGTGTGCCGAGATCGACGATGGAAGCCGCCCATTTTTTACGGCCACATTTATCGCTTCCTGAGCTGCCCGATTGCTCCAACGGCTGCTCCGGTACTTTCCGTTAAACAAATACTTTTTTGGATGATAGTAATTCATATACGATTTCATCATCTCCAACAACGAGTCGGGCAACATGACGTATCTGTCTTTGAGCCCCTTACCCCGCCGGACGTGCAGTTGTTTTCGATCAATACTGATATCCTCAATCTGAAGGTTGAGTGATTCGCTAAGACGCAACCCCGTAGCATACAAAAGAATGATGTAAAACTGATGTTTGAAATTGGGCGCTGCTTCGATCAATGTCTGTACCTCCTGGGTAGAAAGAATCCGGGGCAGTGCTTTTTCTTTTCGTGGACGTGGGAGCTTATCCAAGTCCCATTCGCGGTCAAGTACTTTGGTGTAAAGCAATCGGATGGCGGAGTAATCGCCATTGATGCTTTGCCAGCTCAGCCCTCGTCGCGCCCGGTAAAGAAGATACTGTCGATGTGCATCGGCCTTGTCGAAGTCGGGATTGGAAGATTGTTTGAGGCACCATTTGTAGAAGTTGCGCACGGCTCCAACATAAGATTTACGGGTTGCTAGCGCATAGTTTGATTGAAGCATAAAGTCGGCGTACCGACGGATTAGTTTTTCCATGATGATATGTTTGTGGATTTGAAGTACTAATGTTATAGTACTTAAATCTACAAAACAGAATCGTGAAAATCAAGTGTTAAAAGGTGGATTTTGTGACATGTAGGATTGTTGTTGGGGAAGGATTCTTTGTTCAACGGCTCGCATACCCGCAGGCTGCCCGCTTAGGGCAGCTTGAGTCGGGTAGGTCGGGAGGGTTGCCCCTCCTTTCCCCCCTCAGAACAGACCATACTAGTTTCCCAGTAATCTGCTCAAGCACTCATAACGGTTATGATCACCGCACCGAGCATTGTAAGCTACTCGATTTTACGATAATAGATGTCAAAATGACTACCATCAGCCCGGTTTAAAAAGTATCAACCTTACCTTTGCCCCGGTTATACTAATGATTCTGTTGGCACAGCCAGTCAGCTATTCATGGGCTGAAATAACTCCTGGCTTCCACTGCTCTGACCCAGATAAAGTCGTTCGTACACCGTTCTCGTAATTGAGCACCTGCCGGAAGTCAGCTCCCCTTTCGCGGCGAGTGATGTTGACCGAGTTTCTCTTACTTCAATCCCGGTCGCAACTCGTATCCCTGTCATTACAACAGGACATTTGCTTTTTCCAGCATCCCTTACCTGCACCGCCATCGTAGGGAATTACTTCCTTCCTACTCCTTAAAAGGAGAACGATACAGGCTTACCGTGTTTCGCTTTTAATACCGAATGGGTTAGCGTCCACCTTTACCCCGGGGGAATTTTCATTCCGACGAATGCCGGAAAGCAGCTACGTGTCATGAGTAAACGAACTTGACAACTGTACCCCCTGTCGTTTTTGACTACGGCGGTTATGCTCCCCATACAACAGGAAACAAGGTTAGTCTTTTCCGCCGCTCCAAAGCAACGAGGCTTAAAGTGATTCACATATATTACGCATACCATTCATTCCGCTTCCTCCTACCGCAAAAGACTAGCAGCTTTCGCTTTGACCTCACGGTCGCCACTTATCCCGATCGGAATCAATCGGGAGGAGCTTTGTTGTCCTTCGGGCTTAGCACCCCACCATTGCTAGTGACGCACCCCGAAGTAGGAAACTGATGGTAGCACATCAGGTTAAATCCACCTTTGAATAACTCATGTAAAATTATTGTTATTCCGATGGTTTAACAGTATTATAAAGCGACTTTTCACGTCGCACCGTATATACTTTGTTGAACTAAGTCGCTACGCGACAATTCCCCCTCAATTTAGCAAATAAACTGAATATCCACTAATGTAGAGGTTTTTTAACCTTTAAAATCTCTACATCATGAAAAAAAGTAACCATTCTTCGTCCATCAAAAGCCCCATGATCCAGCGGGCCAAACTTCATGTGGACGGCTTCGCTGCCTTGTTCGCCAAACTCGAACAAAAAATCATCCTCGGCAGTTTGTCTAAATCTACTCTTCTGAATTACGGCCGATGCATCGCCAAAATCAGCCTTCACTTCAAATGCATTCCCACTCTGCTGGACGAAGAGCAGATCAACGGATACCTCCAACACCTGCTTACCAATCCACAACAACCTTCCAAGTCCTACTTCAAACACACTGTTTACGGCCTAAGGTTTTTGTTTCGCACTTTCAACATGGAAGACCGAATCGTCAAATTGCCTACGCTAAAAACGATCCAACAAACTTCCCGTCGTCCTCAACCAATCTGAATGCAGAAAACTTTTCAAAGCAGGCAGAATCCTCAAACACCGAGTCCTACTCAGTTTAATTTATTCTGCCGGTTTGCGCAACAAAGAAGTCCGCAACCTCAAACTCGCAGACATTGACTTTGAACGCAAAACAATCCACATCCGACAAACCAAATACAACAAGGATCGATACCTACCCCTTTCTGATAAAATCAGCATTGGGCTGAAGAAATACATCCTGGCATACAACCCCAAAGTCTACCTGTTCAATGGTAAATCCATCGGCAGTCCACTTTCTGCAAGAGGAGTCCAGTGGACTTTGCGACAAACACTCAAAAGAACCGACATCAACAAAGAGGTCACCGTTCATACCCTCCGACATTCCTATGCAACTCATTTGTTAGAATTTGGTGTTGATGTCAATTCCGTGTCCAAATTGTTAGGACATGAGCTGCTTGCTACCACCCTGATCTATTTACATGTTGCCCAGATCAAACCCATGCCAAGATTCAGCCCTTTCGACAAACTGTATCAATAGCATCGTTCTGAAAAACATTATCGGAGATATCATCAATAGCCAATGGGATTACATTGGGTCTACTTTTAACTCGTTTAAAATTAGAATCCTCAACGCTATTCGCCGTTGCAGAACACCTGCAATGGGTGGGTCGTTGTACCGGTGTAATTCCTGCGGCCATTTTCATAAACGATATCATTCCTGCCGCAACCGCAATTGTCCTGTTTGCCAAAACACGCAAAAGGAGGAATGGGTACAAAAACAACAAGAACAAGTATTACCGTGTACATACTACCATGTCGTTTTCACCGTACCTCATCAACTCAACGAGTTGTTCCTGGCTTACCCCAGGCAGTTGTACAAACTCTTATTCGATGCCTCCTGGCAATGCCTCAACCAGTTTGGGTGGAACCCCAAATTTCTTGGAGCACAAATTGGTGCTACTTCTGTCCTCCACACCTGGGGGAGCAATTTGAGTTATCACCCACACATCCATTGCATCGTTCCGGGGGGCGGCATTACCTTAAAAAACAAGTGGAAGATCGCCAATGGCAATGGAAAGTTTCTCTTTCCCGTCAAGGCAATGAGCCCTGTCTTTCGGGGCATTTTCATGAAAAAATTTAAAGCTTTTTGTCAGCAAAATGGTTTAGATAGCATTGATGATCTGACCAATGAACTTTATAAAATTTCATGGATCGTATATGCCAAGCCTCCTTTTGGCGGCACGGAGGGCGTCATTCGATACCTGGCAAGATATACACATAAAATCGCCATCACCAACCATCGGATCATCGACTTTTCAAACAATACTGTTACATTTTCTTACACCGACTACAGACATCGAAATCAAAAAAAGAAGACCACTTTATCGGCTCAAGAATTTGTACGCAGGTTTGCGATGCACATCCTTCCCAAAGGGTTTTGTAGAATCAGACATTACGGCATATTGAGCAGCACTTATAAAAACAAACTCTTCCCCAACATCCCCAAACAACAAACCAAAACCGACTGGGTAAGTTTTTGGAAGGCCAAAGGACTCGACGTCCTAAAATGCCCTCATTGTCAATCGGGCCGACTTGTTTTCTTTGGCGAGTTAGTTCCCATCAGAGGGCCGCCACCAACTATCCAAAAACCTCCCCAAAACCAACCTTCCGTTTCTTTGACCTAGTCAAGGGCTGGGAGGGGTATGTCATCAACGGAATTATTGCCGACATAACAATACAATTTCAAAATGCATTTGTACAATTATCATACTCTTTTAGACTTGTAGTACTCTTCAATGCAGCACTAAATGTAAAATCAGCACGATACCATTTGTGCTCCTCGCTTTTCTCCTACAAAATTATATTTGCTTTCTCCTAGCCTTTGGTCGACTTCGTTCAACAGAGTTTTCATGCTGGGTCGTGCCGACCGGTCGGGTAGGTCGGGAGGGTTGCCCCTCCTTTCCCCCCTCAGAACAGACCGAACTAGTTTCCCAGTAATCTGCTCAAGCACTCATAACGGTTATGATCACCGCACCGAGCATTGTAAGCTACTCGATTTTACGATGATAGATGTCAAAATGACTACCATCAGCCCGGTTTAAAAGTATCAACCTTACATTTGCCCCGGTTAAACTAATGATTCTGTTGGCACAGCCAATCAGTTATTCATGGGTTGAAATAACTCCTGGCCTCCACTGCTCTGACCCAGATAAAGTCATTCGTACACCGTTCTCGTAATTGAGCACCTGCCGGAAGTCGGCTCGGCTTTCGCCGGGAGTAATGTTGATTGATTTCGTTTTACCCCGATGATCAATCTCAACTTCTATCCCTGTCATTACAACAAGGCATTCGCTTTTTCCAGCATCCTTTACCTGCACCGCCATCGTAGGGAATTACTTCCTTCCTACTCCTTAAAAGGAGAACGATACAGGCTTACCGTGTTTCGCTTTTAATACTGAGTGGGTTAGCGTCCACCTCTACCCCGGAGGAATTTTCCTTTCTGACTCCTAAGGGTCAGAAACAGGGACTACGCATGGTGAGTTCGTGAACTCCATGACCCTACCTCTCGTCTTTTTGACTACGGCGTATATAGTCTTTTCCGCCGTTCTTAAGTAACGAGGCTTACAGTGATTCACATATATTACGCATACCATTCATTCCGCTTCCTCCTACCGCAAAAGACTAGCAGTTTTCGCTTTGATCTCTCGGTCGCCACTTATCCCGATCGGAATCGGGAGGAGCTTTGTTGTCCTTCGGGCTTAGCACCCCACCATTACTAGTGACGCACCCCGAAGTAGGAAACTGATGGTAGCACATCAGGTTAAATCCACCATTGAATAACTCATGTAAAATTGTTGTTCTTCCGATGGTTTAACAGTATTATAAAGCGACTTCTCACGTCGCACCACGAAAACTTAATTATTGGCTGCAGTTATTTTTTTAATCCTTCAACGCTATTTCCATCATTATTAGTCCAAATCATTTTAACTATTTCCCCTTGATCATCTTCTTTAAATTCAATATAAGAATATAGAGTTCTACTAAAAAATCGTTCATCTTCAAGTAGGATTAATTCTGAATTTCCTCCTTCATTAGCTCTTGCTTGAATTCTACCATTAATTTCTTCAATGTATACTTTAAAATTTGGTCCAAATGTGTATGTCCCAATTATTCTATCCTTATCAATTTTAGTATTCTCTTTTGGTGGGATTTGCTTGGCTCGACTTTTATATTCTTTGCTAAATACCATAGCGGCAATGTCTCTTCTAAAAAAATCTGCAACTCCAGTTTGTATATTACCGAGAATGATTATCGTAATTTCAGAATCTTTATAATGTAGGTAATCAGCAATATATCCATTGACTCTTCCGTCATGACCAAAAACTGATTGGTCGAAAGACTCATAAACAGAAATTCCAAATCCATAGTTATTTCCATAATTTTTCAGAAATTTCTCGTAGGATTCTTTTTTCAAAAAAGATTTGTTCTCAATTGACTCAATCCATATCCGTAGATCTTGAATCGTACTGTAAAGTGATCCTGAACCTTTCAATAATTCCGGATCGAGGAAATCAGTTATTTTAAACAAATCGTAGCCTAATGGGTCGTAACCAACTGCTAGATTTGGAATTATATCATTATATTTATTATGACCACTAGCTGTCATATTCAATGGTTGGAATATTTTTTCATTCAAGTAATCTTGATATTTACTACCACTTAATCTTTCAATTATTTCAGCTAAAATTGCATATCCACCATTTGAGTATTGGTATTGAGTACCTGGTTCAAATTGAAGCTCGGAATTCAGAACTAATTTTGTTAAATCAGAGATAGTTTTCTTTTGACTGGAAAGTTTATTGAAGTCAGGAACATTATAGATATCGGTAATTCCTGAAGTATGGGTCAAAAGTTGCTGGATTGTTATCCGTTCAGCATTCGAGTTATTTGGAAAAATTTTTGATAAAGTATCTGTAGTTTTTAGCAATCCTTCTTGCTCCATAATCAAAATTGCTGATGCTGTAAACTGTTTGGATACAGAACCAATTTTGAATTTGGTGATTTTCTCATTTTGAACTTTGAAGGAATGGTTAGCATAGCCAAAACATTCTTGATATACAATTGAAACTCCCTTAATTATGGCTATGCACCCTGAGAAATCACCTGTTTTGGTATAACCATTAATATAAGAATCTAATTTATTCCTTATTTCATAATTATCATCGGTAAAATTATTTTGTGAAAACAAATTTGTTCCACATGCGATGCTTATTATAAGCGATATAATACTTGTCTTCATTAGATTTTAAGATTTTGACTTTTTGATGGCTATTGGACCATTTTCTGTAGATAAGAAAAGTAGCGAACCTCCGCCATTTATTTTGGCTCTATTATTAATAGCTTGCTTTGCATATTTTTTTTGATTCAAATTGATTATTTTTTCTTCAGTGTCTAAATCAAAATCTGATTCTATGTAACCGTTTTTCCGAGAAATCAATCGTAAGTCACGCTTTGATTTTTCTGGTATTAATACTGTGATTCCTCCATTTAAGGTAACAAGCGAAATAGGTCGATTGCCGTTAATCTTATCAAAACTTGCTTTTATCTCTCCATTGGTGGTATTAACTATGGCATATTCACTAATACCTTCTAATTTCACAGAACCGTTTAAGCTGTTTATTTCCGTACCATTTAAGAAATTATATACTGAAATATTTCCGCCTTTTTTGAGCATAATTTCAATAAAGAGATCTGCTGGAATTTTTAAATTTAAATCGATAGATTCAAAGTCTTTTGGTTTTCTTGTTTCTATATAAAGTTTTTTCTCTTTTAACTCAAAACTCATATAGTTTAAAAAATTATCAATGTTTTTTGACTTCTTTGAAGTGTCTGTAAAAATAGCCTCGACATTAAACTCTGGTGAATCGCCAGATACAGTTCCCTCTATATTTATATCTCCCCAATGGGATATTATATATACTCCTTCAATATTTTTAAAATTGGATAAATCCTTTTGGCAATAAATATGAGTACTGGCTATGGACAATAGCACTAAAAGAAAAAGTTTAATTGACTTCATAATTGTTCGTTTTTGATGTTAAATGAATTAATTTGATAAAATATTTTCCGCCTTTTGTTTAACTGAAATATCAAGATTACTTCTTTGAGAAAAGGCTAATAGTTCCGATGTGAAATTTATATGTTTCGCTGATTCAAGTGAATTTAAAAGAGCCATCTGTACGGTAGGAATGGTTTCATAATGTAAAGTATTAAAAAAGTCTTTATCTAATTTTGAGCGGTCGTTAGATAACAGGTCTATAATTGTAACTTTAATATTTGGGTTGTTCTCATTCCTTAATTCTTCTTTCAGCCAATTAATATCTATTGAACTCAATTCATGATTGTTCAAATTATAAATGAAACTCAGTTTATCCACATTTGAATTTAGTTTTTGATAATCTTCCTTAAAATTTATATTGTTATTAAACACGAATAGGAAAAAGATTATACTCGCAGCAACAGCAAATAAAGGTGCCCATATTTTTAAATTAACAACAGGTTTATGTTGAGTACTTTTATCTTCTATAAATTGATATATTCTTTTATCAGTTTCTGGACTAATTGTATAACGAGGTAAATCTTTTAAACTAGCTACTAAATTTTTTAACTCATCGCCCTGAATACAAGATTTTTCATCAGTTAATTTGTTAGAAAGTCCATCAACGTAGTCCATTAATTCTTTATCTTTTTGATTTTCTTTCATAGTTCTTTATCTTTTAGTAGTTTATTCAATTTTTTTAGAGCTCTACATACCTTAATTCGTACACTATTAATTGATGTATTTTCAGAAACAGCAATATCTTGATAACTCATTTCAAGTATATAGTACATGTTAATAATATTTCTTTGAGAAGGTTTCAAGCTATTCAAGGCTTTTTGCACCTGTTTGTTTCTATATTGCACATCGCCAGATATTTCAGGATGTACGGTATTATCTTCAAATTCCACGGCGTCTAATGATTTGTTATCCATAGATTTCTTAAAGTAATCTTTTACCAAATTTGATGCTATTTGAAATATCCAAGGGCGTATTTTTTTTGAGTTTTTGAAGCTATGCCTGTATTTAAAGACTCTTTCAAAAGTTTCCATTACCAAATCATTACTGCTATGGTAGTTTCCTGTATTTCTTAAAAAAAAATTAAATAATAAATCCTTATAACGTTCATAAAGAGTGCCAAGGCTCTCGATATCACCATTTCTTAATTTTTCAAATAAAGTTTCGTCTGAAATTATCATCATATACCCTATATACTTTGAAATAGTATTTTCATTTCACTTTAAAAGTAAAAAAGTCTAGTAATTTGTATTACAATGCTCTCTAATAGTTGTAAGCATGAAGAGTATTAAATACTTTCGGGGAAAGAAGTTTATGAATTAACGCTTGTTAATCAGTAAGTTGTGGAAATGTGGTTAAAGTTGCATAATGTAGGCATTAAAAATCATATGAAGTCGAATGAAATTATTGCTGCCAACGGTTAGCTACACAACGTAGCCAGCGGCGCGTTGGCTTTTTAAGCGTTGGCAAGACTGCTGGCTATGGCCGTTGTAGCTGTTGTTGAACTAAGTCGCTACGCGACAATTCCCCCTCAATTTAGCAAATAAACTGAATATCCACTAATGTAGAGGTTTTTTAACCTTTAAAATCTCTACATCATGCAAAAAAGCAACCATTCTTCGTCCATCAAAAGCCCCATGATCCAGCGGGCCAAACTTCATGTGGATGGCTTCGCTGCTCTATTCGCTAAGCTCGAACAAAAAATCATCCTCGGCAGTTTGTCTAAATCTACTCTTCTGAATTACGGCCGATGCATCGCCAAAATCAGCCTTCACTTCAAATGCATTCCCACTCTGCTGGACGAAGAGCAGATCAACGGATACCTCCAACACCTGCTTACCAATCCACAACAACCTTCCAAGTCCTACTTCAAACACACTGTTTACGGCCTAAGGTTTTTGTTTCGCACTTTCAACATGGAAGACCGAATCGTCAAATTGCCTACGCTAAAACGATCCAACAAACTTCCCGTCGTCCTCAACCAATCTGAATGCAGAAAACTTTTCAAAGCAGGCAGAATCCTCAAACACCGAGTCCTACTCAGTTTAATTTATTCTGCCGGTTTGCGCAACAAAGAAGTCCGCAACCTCAAACTCGCAGACATTGACTTTGAACGCAAAACAATCCACATCCGACAAACCAAATACAACAAGGATCGATACCTACCCCTTTCTGATAAAATCAGCATTGGGCTGAAGAAATACATCCTGGCATACAACCCCAAAGTCTACCTGTTCAATGGTAAATCCATCGGCAGTCCACTTTCTGCAAGAGGAGTCCAGTGGACTTTGCGACAAACACTCAAAAGAACCGACATCAACAAAGAGGTCACCGTTCATACCCTCCGACATTCCTATGCAACTCATTTGTTAGAATTTGGTGTTGATGTCAATTCCGTGTCCAAATTGTTAGGACATGAGCTGCTTGCTACCACCCTGATCTATTTACATGTTGCCCAGATCAAACCCATGCCAAGATTCAGCCCTTTCGACAAACTGTATCAATAGCATCGTTCTGAAAAACATTATCGGAGATATCATCAATAGCCAATGGGATTACATTCGGTCTACTTTTAACTCGTTTAAAATTAGAATCCTCAACGCTATTCGCCGTTGCAGAACACCTGCAATGGGTGGGTCGTTGTACCGGTGTAATTCCTGCGGCCATTTTCATAAACGATATCATTCCTGCCGCAACCGCAATTGTCCTGTTTGCCAAAACACGCAAAAGGAGGAATGGGTACAAAAACAACAAGAACAAGTATTACCGTGTACATACTACCATGTCGTTTTCACCGTACCTCATCAACTCAACGAGTTGTTCCTGGCTTACCCCAGGCAGTTGTACAAACTCTTATTCGATGCCTCCTGGCAATGCCTCAACCAGTTTGGGTGGAACCCCAAATTCCTGGGGGCGCAAATTGGGGCTACTTCCGTTTTGCATACTTGGGGCAGCAACCTAAGTTACCACCCCCACATCCATTGCATCGTTCCGGGGGGCGGCATTACCTTAAAAAACAAGTGGAAGATCGCCAATGGCAATGGAAAGTTTCTCTTTCCCGTCCAGGCAATGAGTCCTGTCTTTCGGGGCATTTTCATGAAAAAATTTAAAGATTTTTGTCAGCGCAATGGTTTAGATGACATTGATGATCTGACCAATGAACTTTATAAAATTTCATGGATCGTATATGCCAAGCCTCCTTTTGGCGGCACGGAAGGCGTCATTAGATACCTGGCCCGATACACGCACAAAATCGCCATCACCAACCACCGGATCATCGACTTTTCAAACAATACTGTTACATTTTCTTACACCGACTACAGACATCGAAATCAAAAAAAGAAGACCACTTTATCGGCTCAAGAATTTGTACGCAGGTTTGCCATGCACATCCTTCCCAAAGGGTTTTGTAGAATCAGACATTACGGCATATTGAGCAGCACTTATAAAAACAAACTTTTCCCCAACATCCCCAAACAACAAACCAAAACCGACTGGGTAAGTTTTTGGAAAAACAAAGGACTCGATGTCTTAAAATGCCCTCAGTGTCAATCGGGCCGGCTTGTTTTCTTTGGCGAATTAGTTCCCATCAGAGGGCCGCCACCAACTATCCAAAAACCTCCCCAAAACCAATCTTCCGTTTCTTTGACCTAGTCAAGGGCTGGGAGGGGTATGTCATCAACGGAATTATTGCCGACATAACAATACAATTTCAAAATGCATTTGTACAATTATCATACTCTTTTAGACTTGTAGTACTCTTCAATGCAGCACTAAATGTAAAATCAGCACGATACCATTTGTGCTCCTCGCTTTTCTCCTACAAAATTATATTTGCTTTCTCCTAGCCTTTGGTCGACTTCGTTCAACAGAGTTTTCATGCTGGGTCGTGCCGACCGCACGAAAACTTATTTATTAGCGGCTGGTTTATTTTTCAATAGTAGTCATACTCGTAATATTTCTTTTTACAACACAATCCACATGGAATCTTTGAATAATCGTATTCCCATTTCTTTATAACCCTATCTCTATATATTTCACGCTCTTCAATAAGTTCTCCTTTATCACTTAAAATTTTAATGCAGTGTTTTTCTTCATATACATAACGAAGTTCTTTTCTTGTTCCTTTTGTAATTATTTTTCGTATTAAAACACCTTTTTCGTACTCATATATTGACACTAAATTATTATTGATATACTTCTTGGTCAACTGACCATTCTCATCGTATTCATCATTAAATTTAAATTCTCTTTTCCTATTTTCGTATTTGATCGTTCTCCCTGTAAATTTACCCAACTCTTCATCATAAAAAAATAAAATTTCTTTTATTCGACTGCGATTAGTTTTCAACTCGTAAATTAATCTACTTTGATTGTCTCTTTTTCTTGTTTTTAATAACACATTTCCTGAATTACTCCACTTCATGGATTTCAATAAACCATTGTCCTCATATTCATAGCTCTTAACTAGAGCTTTCCTATTCCATATTTTTACAGCTTCAATCAATTGGTGCTTCTCATTATAAGAATAATTCGTTTTTGAAATTAATCTCTGAGAGTCTATTTGGCAAAATTCTTCTATTGATTTTAGTGGATATGAATTCAGTTCAAAATAATTTTGAGCTTGACTTGGTAGTTCAATAGCTATTAAGATTATTAATAGCAAAAATATTATTCTTCTTGTTTCCATCTTTTAAACCTTTTCGTAAAAATTTGATTTAGCTTCTTAGATGGAATCCTCTCTCAATAGTTTAATGTAATTTTATTGTTATTTACTAGCCGCCAACGGGTGTAAACGACATACCGACCGAATGGGAGGTGTGAGGTCGGGTAGGTTGCCCCTCCTTCCCCCCCTCAGAACAGACCGTACTAGTTTCCCAGTAATCTGCTCAAGCACCCATAACGGTTATGATCACCGCACCGAGCATTGTAAGCTACTCGATTTTACGATAATAGATGTCAAAATGACTACCATCAGCCCGGTTTAAAAGCATCAACCTTACCTTTGCCCCGGTTATACTAATGATTCTGTTGGCACAGCCAGTCAGCTATTCATGGGTTGAAATAACTCCTGGCTTCCACTGCTCTGACCCAGATAAAGTCGTTCGTACACCGTTCTCGTAATTGAGCACCTGCCTGAAGTCGGCTCGGCTTTCGCCGGGAGTAATGTTGATTGATTTTGTTTTACCCCAATAATCAATCTCAACTCCTATCCCTGCCATTACAACAAGGCCTTCGCTTTTTCCAGCATCCTTTACCTGCACCCGTCATCGTAGGGAATTACTTCCTTCCTACTCCTTAAAAAGGAGAACGATACAGGCTTACCGTGTTCCGCTTTTAATACCGAATGGGTTAGCGTCCACCTTTACCCCGGGGGAATTTTCATTCCGACGAATGCCGGAAAGCAACTACGTGCCATGAGTACCTGAACTTGACAACTGTACCCCTTGTCGTTTTTGACTACGGCGGTTATGCTCCCCATACAACAGGAAACAAAGTTAGTCTTTTCCGCCGCTTCAATGTAACGAGGCTTAAAGTGATTCACATATATTACGCATACCATTCATTCCGCTTCCTCCTACCGCAAAAGACTAGCAGCTTTCGCTTTGACCTCACGGTCGCCGCTTATCCCAATCGGAATCGGGAGGAGCTTTGTTGTCCTTCGGGCTTAGCACCCCACCATTGCTGGTGACGCACCCCGAAGTAGGAAACTGATGGCAGCACATCAGGTTAAATCCACCTTTGAATAACTCATGTAAAATTATTGTTATTCTGATGATTTAACAGTATTATAAAGCGACTTTTCACGTCGCACCACGAAAACTTAATTATTAGGCACAGGTTTAGTTTATTCGATTCCAGATATCTAAATATATTTTCCAATTACCGTCAATTTTTTTCCATACTATAAGATATTTCCCCTTCCAATAATATACATTCTCATTATTGACCATTGAAATGCCTTCATAAGTGCCATAATCATAGGCCATGTCATCAATTGTTGTTATTTCATGAGGATGGGCTTTGTGTTCCAGTATTTGAACATGCTCTGGTCTTTTCCAATAATCGAAAAGTTCCTTTTCGCCCTTTAATATTCCATATCCATCAGGTAAAATCTTACCATCTGTAGTATAACACTCAATTAAAGATTTTGTATCTCCTGCAACATAAAACTTCGAAAAGTTCTTAATTATATTTTTTATGACCTCTATTTCATTTATGTCTCCATTATAAACAGGATTCTCTTTACTTAACCCTTTTGTTGAATGAATCTTTTGGCAAAAGGCTATTATAGAATTGGCAACTAAATTTGGGCTGTCTCGATAGATATAGTGCCCAGAATTTTCAGCAATTATTCCAATACGATTGTCGTTTTTTTGAACGAATCTATCATGACATGATTTTCTCAGTTCTACATGGTCTTCATTATTAAAAATATTCGGTGGATTCTCAGCTCTTAACGCCAGGATTGGAATATTTTCCGGAACTGAAATGTTCTTCATGTAATCAACTGAATTATGGAACGCAAGTGCTTCATAATAGAGTCCAGGATTTGCCCCTTCCAGTTCACGAAAGAAATCTTCGGTAAACATTTCTTGAAATCCATTTAGAACATCCTCAGAAAAGAAACAAACATCATTGGCATCAATCAAAATGATTCCTTTTACCAATGAAGGATTCCTTGCCGCAAATAATTGAGAAATAAAGCTTCCATAGGAATGAGCAACTATGATAATGCCTTCTGAATGGCCTAATTGTTCGAGGCACTTCTCTAAATTAATTGTTGCATTTAGCACAAAACCTTGTTTCTTTTCTTCAAGTAAAGGATTGATGCTACTATTCCCATATCCAGCACGGTCATAAAAAATTGTTGTAGCACCGATCTTTGTATTAATCGAGTCAGCCAAACTTTCCCAAACCAATCCAGTATCCCCTCCGCCCGATTCAAACAATATCGGAATACCATTTCCCTCATTTATTGAGAAATGCATTTCATGGGTTCCAATTTGAAGGAGGGTATCGAGAGTTTGACTTTTTCCATTTAAAGAAATCAATAGAAATCCTATGAATAATGTAATAGACTCTTTCATATTTACTTGCATTAATATTCTCATTTTAATTTTTGTCTACTTGTGCCTAACACTAAGGAATGTATATGTCACCCACGAAGCACTCAAACCAAAGCATACCCTGTCACAGGTGACATATACATTTCAGTTGAACACTCATGCCCTCAGCAGGCAATTTTACTAACGATCCAGAGATTTTTCCCCTAAAGGTATTTTCCTTTTACGGGATCAGGTAGGAAAAACAAACCACTTTTAGTAAAATTCTGTTGTCATTCCCATGTCGAACCTGCACCGGGCACAGTTGAGCAGGAAAGGTAACGATAATTTGTCATATCTCCAAAATAGTTGCCGGAAATTGACTGGTTCTGTAACAGTTTTGTTATGAACAGGCATTACAGTATCAGGGCAACTATTCGTTACACCACCGATGGAGGGGAAAGGAGGCTTGAAAACAACGACAATTGCGGCGGCGGACGAGCCACATTCCGCCGGGGAAGTCGTAGGTGTTTGATGTTTCTAAATTTCCAGTCAGGGTCGGTGGGGATTAGGAATGTCACAAAATCGTCTATCATTCCACAGTTTTGACATACGTTAACCGGCGCTCCGATCAGCTTTTCTATTATTTTTTCGGTCGACCGTTTCGGTGGTACGATAACTTTTAGTTGCGACTGAAGTAACCGCAGTTTTTTGCGCCAGGCACTCGACAATATTCCGTAATAACGCACCTTTTGAAAACCACTTGGCAGTAAGTGCTGCAGGAATCTTCTGATAAACTCAAACACACCCAAAATCAGCGTTTCGATCTTTGGTTTTTCGTCGCCTTCCTGTTTTCGGTAGTCTTTGTAGGTTATTGTAATAGTATTGTTTTGTTGGTCTTCTATACGGCTGTCCGCTATGGCTACCCGATGTACATATCTACCCAGATACTCGTATAGCTGAGCTACTCCTTTGGCCGGTGCTTGATTCCAAACTATCCAATCAATTTCCTTCACTTTGCTAATCACCTTATTCACCAAGTCAAGGTCATCATATACCAGGTCGCCTTCGTTTAAAGACTTTTGCAAGAGTTCTAAATATATTTCCTTAAACCGGTCCCTAAGGTCGCTCGGATGTATCAGATAGTTCCATAGCTTTCCCTCTACCCACTGCCCCGTCTTCAAATCCACCCCTCCGTTTGGAACGATGGTGTGAATATGCGGGTGATACGATAGGTTCTGACCCCAAGTATGGAGCATACTTAGGGTTTGCTCTTAAAAGGCGAAATTGTTAAGTCTTGCAAACTGGACGAGGTTTGTGATGAAGAGCGTCATGGTGATCCATGATTCAGAGGTGTCTTTGAGTTTAGCCCTTATCTGGTTAAGATTATAGCCCTGTTTAGCTTGTCCAATTTTACCTTCAATTTGATTTCTTTCTGCGTATTGCTTTTTCTCTTTTCTTTTTTGATAGGGCGTCTTTTTGGTTGGTCTTCCTTTCGGAGTAACAGTCATTTCAATACCCCGGTCTTTGCACCATTTGCGATTTTCATTGGTACCATAAATTTTATCTACCTGGAGAAGTTTTGGGTAATATCCGTACAAGGTTTTGTAAGCTTCAGTGTGTTTTATCAGGTCTGTACTTTCGCGGTAAGCATTCCAGTTAATTGTTTCAGTTTTCACAAAACCATCCATCAAGGCCAGTCCTAATTTTGACCCGAACTCTACTTTCTTTCCCTGTTTGCCCCGAACAATGGGCCGGACATGAGGTTGGGTTATGCTAACGATCCGGTCATCGCAGCGGTTGCTCTTTTCATTGTACATTTGTCGCTGTTGATCTCTTAAGGTATTGATAACCCAAAATGTTCTCATCTGACTATATGTAAGTGGATTGTCATCCAACATATCCAGCATTTTGTTGATTGTCAGTATATTACGATCCACGCAATTGAGCATATAACGAATGGTCTTGCGCAAAGAGACTTTGTTTTTCTGGCGTTTTTTAGCCTCTGCCAGATATCGTTTGTGGGCAACTCTACGGTAGGTTCTGGGTTTGACTGTCAGGTGGTGTTTAAGAATTTCATACAGTTGATCAATTAACATTTCCGTTTTCACTCTTGCTTCATTCAACAAGCTCAAGTCATTTGGATACCTAATATATTGATCTGCAACTGTTGCATCCAGTTTTAGTTTTCCTTTATTGGGTAATTGTTTTTCAGTTGGATCAGGCGATGTAATTAATTTGTTGGGAAAACTAATCCTTATTAAAACATCTGTGAATTCATTGATCAATTGAGGGTCAAATTTTCTACGAAAATCAACAAATGAATTAGAGGAAAACACAGGCTTTGCATGAAAAGTATCCAAGCCGCAAAATAATTGCATGTAAGGGTTTTCCTGAATAGATTGCAGGGTTTCTTCGTCTGATAAATTCAGTTTGTGTTTGATAATCAGGCTTGCGATAATAATCCTTGGATCAACACAAGGACTGCCTTTGAGTGCAAACTTTTGCTCCAGAATTTTTACCAGTTTGTCCCATGGCAGGCAAGCTCCCAGTTTTATCCATCTGTTATCCGGATCAAGGGGAAGTTGGTAAATATTGTTAAATTCGTCAATGGAGGCTTGAAATTGAGATGTATAATTGAGCATAATGCAAGGTTTTTGCCCAAATTTACAAAAAACCTTGCATTTAATCAAGTCTTTTTTTAACTTATTTTATTGATTTTCAGCTTGTTATGCCTAAAATAGCAAACCCTACTTATCAATCCGGTTTTTATGCCAAGCTGCTCTTTGCACAACTGCTGCAGCGCCCGCGACGACGCCCGGAAAAGTATATTGTAACATACTTTTTTATTCTTCTTTGCCAACGGACGTAGCTCACTGGGAAGTGTAAATACAGTATGAAAATACGTTGTTGGAAGAGTGAGTTGAACCACCTTATCCAGCCAAATTTCCTTCTTGATGTTTTGGCAAATTGGACAGTACCGGTTCCCACAGGACTTATAAATAAAATGACGATGATCACAACTCTGGCATTCCACCATCATCCCTCCCAGCGCCGGTGTGCGACATATCCGAATTGATCGTATAACTTTTATTGCTTGCCCACTTGGCTTAAAACGGGCTATAAACTCCTCTCCCCAGTCGCGGAAGAGTTGTCCGATTCGATATGTTTTAGCTTCAGACAAAGGTCGTCAATGGGATGGTTGATCTGTCGGTAATGCTTATTACAAAGATGTATATATTGGGCCGTGGTTCGTAAATGCTTGTGGCCCAGTTGCTTTTGGAGGGTGAAAACGTCGGTTCCGTTTTCGAGGTGGTGGGTGGCATAGGAATGCCGCAAACCGTGTGCCGAGATCGAAGAGGGGAGCTGCCCATTTTTTACAGCGACATTTATCGCTTCCTGGGCAGCCCGGTTGCTCCAGCGGCTGCTCCGGTACTTTCCGTTGAACAAATACTTTTTTGGATGATAGTAATTCATATACGATTTCATCATTTCCAACAAAGAGTCGGGCAACATGACGTATCTGTCTTTGAGCCCCTTACCCCGTCTGACGTGCAGTTGCTTTCGATCAATACTGATATCCTCAATCTGAAGGTTGAGTGATTCGCTAAGACGCAACCCCGTAGCATACAAAAGAATGATGTAAAACTGATGTTTGAAATTGGGCGCTGCTTCGATCAATGCCTGTACCTCCTGGGTAGAAAGAATCCGGGGCAGTGCTTTTTCTTTTCGTGGACGTGGGAGCTTATCCACATCCCATTCGCGGTCAAGTACTTTGGTGTAAAGCAATCGGATGGCGGAGTAATCGCCGTTGATGCTTTGCCAGCTCAGCCCTCGTCGCGCCCGGTAAAGAAGATACTGCCGGTGTGCATCGGCCTTGTCGAAGTCGGGATTGGCAGATTGTTTGAGGCACCATTTGTAGAAATTTCGGACAGCCCCAACATATGATTTACGAGTTGCCAGCGCATAGTTTGATTGAAGCATAAAGTCGGCGTACCGACGGATTAGTTTTTCCATGATGATATGTTTGTGGATTTGAAGTACTAATGTTATAGTACTTAAATCTACAAAACAGAATCGTGAAAATCAAGTGTTAAAATGTGGATTTTGTGACATGTAGGATTGTTGTTGGGGCAGGGTTCTTTGTTCAACGGCCCGCATAGGCGCAGGTGGCCCGTTTAGGGACACTTGACGACCTATGCATTATTAGAGGCAGGATTTATCACCTTCCTTCTAGTAATCTTTGTAACATTTCAACTTGATTATCTTGTATCACATCCAGCAATTTTGATTCTTCTAAATTTATCCGTTTAAATACCGTTGGTTCTTTTTTTAAATTAAATATTCCATCCTGATTTCTATCCAAACCAAATTTACCAAATAGTTTTTTCGATTTACTTGGTCTTAGTATTTGCAATGTCGAATAGTCTTCATTTAATTGGATTTTTGATAGTTCCTCTTTTGAAACGCTATAAACGAATAGTTCTTGCAAATCCTTTGAATTCAAAAATTTGTCTTTATTTGTATCTATACTTGTTCCAGTTATCAGTAAATATATTGAACCATTAATTCTTTCTACTCTATAATTATTGATACTTGTTCTAGATTTGAATATTATATCGCTTTGATTCTTTTTTGCATTGTACAAAACTATATTGTTAAAAGTACCATCATTATATCTCCTATATTTTTTGTAATTAAAGCTACCACTAGTCATCCCATTTATTATTCCCAGTGATTCATCAATTGATTCTAAGTCATCGAGATTCTCTTGAGTAACTGGTAAAATAAATAATTCGCTTACTGAGTCTATTAATCCAATTTGGTTAAAGGATATTATTTGTCTCCTTGTACTATCTTCTAATAATTGATTCGTTTCTTCTTGTGCTATTATCCCCGATGGTAAATCATTACTATTGTATTTATATCGTCTGTATTCTTCATAAATCGTCCACAAGCCTCCTAGAAAAAAGAACAATATTAGCCCTGTTCCGGCAATTGATAAAAGCAATTGGTTATAATTTCTAATCTTTTCAAAGTTAATTTTCATATACGTATTTTTTGTTTCTTCTTGCCTCTAACAAGCCAATACCCACCTCCCTAAGTTACGAATATATCGATTCCAGCTGGATATCATCTATCGGACTCGCAATTTTTTTCAACTGATCCTGCGCCACATGCGTATAGATCATAGTAGTATCTACGTGCGCATGGCCCAATAACACCTGTATATAACGTATGTCAACTCCCTGTTCCAGCAAGTGCGTTGCAAAAGAATACCGTAACGTATGTATAGTAGCAAAATCGTCCACTCCTGCTCGCTGGCAGGCCCTCCTGAATATTTTTTGGATGCTGCTGGCACTATATTGACCTCCCGTTTGCCCCTCAAACAACCAATACTCCGGACGATAGGCCTCAAGATACTTTTGCAAGATACTCACAAATTGCGATGAGAGCAAAGTATACCTGTCTTTTTTGTTCTTGCTACCATGCACAAATATTTTCTGCTGAGAGAGCTTGATGTCTTCTACCCGCAATCTGATCAATTCGCCCAAGCGTAAACCAGCCGAATAAATCGCCATTATGATCACCCGATGTTTCAGATTGGGTATCGCTTCTACCAGGCGCTTTATCTCTTCCTTGCTTAACACCTGTGGCAGCGATTGCCGAGGCTTGGGACGGGGCAATTCATACACCTCTCGCGGCCGCTTCAACACCTTTTCATAATAACATTTTATCGCATTGATCATCTGATTTTGATACGATTCGGAAATATGCTGTTCTTTTATCAGATAAAGCAAAAACGCTTTTATCTCTTCCACGCTGATCTGGTCAGGAGCCTTGTCATTGTAGTATAGCAAAAAACGGGTGAAACATCCCCGGTAACTCTTTAGGGTAGCATGACTGTATTGTCGCAGCCTTATCCACTGCTCCAACGCATCCAATGCCTGGTAATGCCTCGGACGTACCTTTTCTGCCCGCCTGCTCTGCCCTCCTTCCTTCTTCTTGTACACCACCGGCGGATACGTCGACTCCTCAAAACCTATTTCCAACTGATCTCGATACAACTTCCGAAGCTGTGCCACTGCCCAGGGATAATACATCATAGAATAATGACCCGGCCCGTGTTGATGCACATGCTTTAGTTTTTCCACCTGCTCAACCCAAAACCTCGCCCCCTCCGGTATCTTGATCTGCAACCGATGCGGGTACTTTTCCAATATTTCTAAACGAACTTTCATAACGATTTTTGACAGTGTTCAGAAAAGTGTGTCAGTGGGTTGTTTTTCCCTTTAAGGGTAGGGTGTGGGTAGGAAAAGACACACTTTTTTGAATATTCTCCAATTTTTCGTGCAAATTATAAAAAATACCACATTACAATCAACTGTTTTTCAAAGTTTTATAAAAATAGCCGTATTAACCGTTAAAGCTAACGGGTGGCTAATCGTTTATAATCGTTTCATTAACCGTTAATACGGATAGAATGGTTACCTTTGTGCTATACGCAAAAAAAACATACCATGAGAAGGAATCCCTGTCCCGTCTGCGGGAAAACAATTATAGGCCGATCTGACAAAAAATTTTGCAGCCAAAGTTGTAAAAACAAATTCCACCATCCTTCCAAATCGGTTCATGCCAATGAAATCAAGCTCATCAACCGCTACCTCTATCAAAACTTCAAAATACTCCAACAACTTTATCAAAGCGATGGCAAAGCAAAGGTCCAGATCCCCAAAATCGTACTGGAAAAAATGGGTTTCCATTTTGACTATTGTACCGGATGCTACATCAACTCTCAGAAAAAACTCTATCGCTATGTCTATCATTACGGATGGATGGAATTTTCTTCCCAAAATGTTTTGATCGTTAAAACCCAAAACAAAACAACCAGATAGAAGAAAGTAGATTCAGGCAGTGTTCAGAAAAGTGTGTCAGCACGTTGAAAAAGCGTAAGGAAGAAGTCAGTCCAACTGAAGGGGGTTTCATAGTCCTTTCGGTAAGTAGTGGCGATTTTCAGGCGACTCTCGACGACAGCAGACTGCAAATCGTCTACCGGGTGGTGTAAGGGTTGAGTTTAAATTGGGGGCACCGATAGACTACGTGTGTTCATTGTTGTAAATCAAATTGTAATGTTATCACTCACCGCTCATCAAAACTATTTTCTATACACCGGTCCGTGTGACACCTGCCGGCAGAAAAGACCTGTACACAATGCGGAGCCCCCATAAAAGGCCGCGCTGACAAAAAATATTGCAGCACCAAATGCAAAAACGATTACAACTACCTCCACCGCCAAACCAACGACATAGTAAAAACAATTGACAACATCCTCAAAAAAAACCACCGGATAATGACCCTGCTTTTCAAAGACGAAAAGCGAAAACACTTCAAAGTCCAGAAAGTATTTTTGTCCAAAATGGGATTTGACTTTTCCTATTAGACACTATGAATGGATTTTTTGTGTAGCAACTGAAGAGCAATTTTTTACCTAACCGAGGAACACCCGGAGTCCCGATAGCTGTCAAGGAATTTATTACCCTAGTTTATTATAATCCTCAACTGAATCTAAAATCAAGTTTAAAATTAAAGAGCCATGGGATTTTAGGGTTTATACCTTGCTGGGCCAGTTTAGCTGGCAAGTTAGAAAAATGTTTCTGAAGTTGGAGTGAATTAGGTGCATTATAAAAAGTGATGATAATAGTATCGTCTTTGACCTTGAGGTTGGCATCCATGTTGAGGAAAATAGATTGAGCTGTATGTTTAGCTGTCCATTGTGAGAGGGGTTGAGGTAAAAGTTTTTTGAGTTCAAAGCAAGCAGCCTGCGCGAGTAGTCCGGCAGATTGTTTAGCGTATCGGATGTTTAAGTTCCATGTTGAGGCTCTTGTCCAGGCCATATCCCCTTCAAAGTTGAAGAATTGTTCAATGGACCATCTTTGAGGGAATAGTTGATTGACCTGAATGAAGGGGCTGATGTGATTAGTGGTAGAAATAAATGGTTTAAAAGAAAAATCTTGTGTTTTAGCCCCAGTTCTTTGAACGATGAGTAAGAATTGTTGGTCGCTATTATGAAAGTGAAAAAGTCATTTGGTCAAATTGTTTAAGAATGCGTTTGTGCATAGGGGCGGGAACAATGATGTCAAATCGCGGATGGTTTTTGATATAGGTAAGCAATTGGCTGGTGCAATGTTCGGTATCAGCTAAGATCAAAGCTTGTTTAATATCACTATTGGCAGATGGCTCCTACAGAGGTCAGCTAAAAACAATTGCTGCTCAAATGTTTGGATGGATGCTTCAAATATTCGTGATAAAGGATTCTAAGAAGTTTAAAGTCATCCCGCAAAGGTGGAAAGTTGAACGAAATATTGCCTGGCTCAATTGGGATAGAAGACTTAGAAAAGACTATGAATGTGAGTCAGATTCCGCAACAGCATTCGTTTATATCAGTAACATTCACAGATTGATCAGAAAATTTTAGACAGCCTCTTAGCAACACATATTTGTCCGAAGGACAAAATAACTATTGTGGTCCAAGTCAAGGAAACACTACCTCACAAGATTATATACCATTCCCAACCCTAAACCAACCCCATCCGTTCCATCCGGTTAAACTCCCGAAAAGAGATCATCCGCTGCGTATTCTCATCCCAAAGTTTAGAAAAAATACACTTTAGGCTTTCGCGAAATGTAAGCACCGTAACATATTTCTCCAGGATGGGATTCTCCCGGTTACAGCGTTCCAGATTATAATTGGGGATCAGCGAGCTGAGGTGATGAATATGATGCAGGCCGATATTGCCTGTCAGCCATTGAAAAAGTTTAGGCAGTTTATAATACGTACTGCCCCGGACAGCGGATAGCAGGTACTCCCAATTTTCCTTCCACTGCTTGTACGACTCCTCGTGTTGGTGTTGGACATAAAAAAACCAGATAGCGATCACCGCAAAAAATACGATGATCGGAATTTGCACCAGCAAAAATTGTTTCCACCCGAATACAAATCCCAGCGCCAGGTAAAACAAAAAGAGATAAACATTACTCCACCGCAACGACTGGCGGGCCTGCTTCCAGCCTTTCATTTTGATAAAGGGAATGCGGTTGTGAACCAGGAGGTAGTACAATGGCCCCAACAAAAACATCACCGGAGGACTGCGATAAATCCGGTACTTCAGGCGTTTCCAGTTGTCGAGCGCCTTGTACTCATTTACCGTCAACAGGTCAATATCGCCGATGTCGCGCACCTCCAATTGGCCGTTGTGGGCATGGTGGAAGTCGTGCGACCGGGCCCAGTACCGGTAAGGGATCAAACTCACAAAGCTACAGACAAACCCCAAGCGGTTGTTCCATTTTCTCGACTTCAAAAAGGACTGATGGCCACAATCGTGCTGAATAATAAATATCCGCACCAAAAAAAATGCATTAACTATTCCAAAAACCAGTGTGAGCCAATACGATACACCCAAACTCCAGTACATCAACCACCATATCAGTACAAAGGGAAGGAAAGAGGTAATAATTTGCTCAATTGCTTTTCGGGTATTGGGGATCTGGTATTTTTCTACTATCTTCTGCCAGTTTTGCAGTACTTCTTTGATTTCCTTATTCGCGTTCATGTTCAACAAGACTTGTGTTATGATTTTATTTCAATAATAAGGTCCTTTGAAGCACCGCAAAAATGAACTATTTTTTGCTTTCCGCTAAATATTTTCGACATAAACTGCCGGACCTGGAAAATATCACCGCCATTATTGCCGGGGGTGTTCTCCTTTTTGCATATGTTTGGTGATCGCTTATTGCTGAAATACCAATTTTTAAGCCATGAAAAAGACCATCCGCCATTTCATACTGTCTGTTTTCACAATATGTTTCATTCCCAGCATCCTGATTGGGCAACAACCTCCAGCCACTCCCGCCGCAGAGCGGTTGAAGGGATATGAACAGCGAAAAATACTTCAGGAGCAATCCTTCGCCATGAACATCCCCTTCCGATCCGTAGGGCCAACGGTATTCAGTGGTCGGGTGGTCGACCTGGAAGTAAGCCCCGATGACCCCACCACTTTTTATGTGGCATATGCCTCCGGCGGCCTTTGGAAAACCACCAATAATGGCACTAGCTTCGAGTCCATTTTCGACCGGGAAGCTGTTATGACCATCGGCGACATCGCCATCGATTGGACCAACAACACCATCTGGGTGGGTACCGGTGAAAACAATTCCAGTCGCTCCTCTTACTCAGGCGTGGGGATCTATAAAAGCACCGACGATGGCAAATCCTGGTCGCATGCCGGACTTCCCGAAAGCCATCACATCGGCCGCATCCTCCTCCACCCTTCCAACGTCAACACCGCCTGGGTAGCTGTCCTCGGCCACCTATATTCTCCCAACCGGGAAAGAGGCATTTACAAAACCACGGACGGAGGCAAAACCTGGCAGCAAACCCTATTTGTCGACGAAAACTCCGGCGGGATCGACCTCGTTCTCCACCCCGACGATCCCGACATCCTCTTCGCTGCAATATGGCACCGCCAACGACGCGCCTGGAACTTCACCGAGGCGGGCCCGGGCTCCGGGATTTACAAAAGTACCGATGGTGGCAACAGCTGGCAATTGATTTCCAACAACGATTTTCCGAAAGGTGAGAATACAGGCCGTATCGGGCTGGCTTGCGCCAAAAACGACACAAAAACCGTCCTGTACGCCGTAGTAGACAATCAAAACCGGCGCCCGGATAAAAAAGAAGAAGCAGACAAACTCACCAAAAACGAACTGCGCGGACTCGACAAAAACGCCTTTCTTAAACTCGACGAAAAAAAACTCGACCGGTTTCTATCTGATCATCGCTTTCCTAAAAAGTACAACGCCAAAAAAGTATTGGAAATGGTCCGAAACGACGATATCCAACCCGGCGCTCTGGTCGAATACCTCGAAGATGCCAACACCTTGTTATTCGACACCCCGGTGATCGGCGCCGAAGTATACCGGTCGGACGATGAGGGCGCCTCCTGGCAAAAAACGCATGATAATTTCATCGACGATTTGTTCTACTCCTATGGTTACTATTTCGGACAAATCAGGGTAGACCCCTCCAACGCCGAACGCATCTACATTGCCGGAGTGCCCATCCTCCTTTCCGAAGACGGAGGCCACAATTTCAAATCGATCAACGGCGACAATGTCCACGTCGATCACCACGCTCTGTGGATCAACCCCAACAAGCCCGGCCACCTCATCAACGGCAACGATGGCGGCGTCAACATCAGCTACGACAATGGCACCACCTGGATCAAATGCAATAGCCCCGCCGTCGGGCAGTTCTACTCTGTCAACGTCGACCATGCCGAACCCTACAACATTTATGGCGGCCTTCAGGACAACGGCGTTTGGGTAGGTCCAAGCTCTTACAAAGCCAATACCCGATGGCACGGAAGCGGTCACTACCCCTACCGGTCGATCATGGGCGGCGACGGGATGCACGTAGAGATCGACCCCAGAGATGTCAACACCGTGTACACGGGCTTCCAATTCGGCAACTACTACCGACTGAACCGTACCTCCAAACAAAACAAATACATCACTCCCAAACACGACCTCGGCCAAAGACCCTACCGTTGGAACTGGCAATCGCCCATCCATCTATCCGTCCACCATCCCGATATCCTCTACATCGGCGCCAACAAGCTCTTTCGGTCCTTCAACCGCGGCGACGATTTCACCCCCATTTCCGACGACCTCACCACCGGTGGCATCAAGGGCGACGTGGCCTTCTCCACCCTCACCAGCATCCACGAATCGCCCCTCCAATTCGGACTTTTGTACGTCGGCAGCGACGACGGACTGGTACACGTCAGCCGCGATGGAGGCCTTTCCTGGACCCGCATCACCACCGGCCTCCCCGAACGGCTTTGGGTGAGTCGCATCAGAGCTTCTGCCTTTGAAAAAGGACGGGTTTATCTGGCACTGAACGGCTACCGCTGGGACGATTTCAACGCCTACCTCTACCGCTCCAATGACTACGGCACCACCTGGGAAATCATCGGTGCTGATCTGCCGCCAGAACCCATCAACGTGGTGAAAGAAGACCCCATCAACCCCGACCTCTTGTACGTAGGTACCGACCACGGCCTCTACATTTCCACCGACCAGGGAAAGCAGTTCCAGGCCATGATGGGCGAGTTGCCACATGCTCCCGTCCACGACCTGGTAATCCACCCCAGAGACAAAGAACTCGTAATCGGCACCCACGGTCGCTCTTTCTACATAGCCGACGTTCAGCATTTGCAACAGCTAACCGATAGCACCCTAACAAAAGAACTACATGCCTTCGCCATCCCCATTCAACGGTGGTCGGCCCGCTGGGGCAATCCCTTCAATGCCTGGCGGGACCCCTCTACACCAAAAGTCAAACTTCCTTTTTTCACAAGCTCCGAAGGGGATGTGACCATACGCATCAAAACAGAAGAGGGCCTCCTCCTCAACGAATTAGAACAAAAAGCCGGGAGAGGAATCAATTATGCTGAATACGATGGAAGTGTGCTGGCTTCCGCCAAAAATAAATACGAGAAATGGCTCCATGCAAATGCAAAAGAGGAAAAACCCAAGCTGAAAGAAGCCAAAAACGGGATACTTTATTTACTGCCAGGTTCGTATATCGTGGAATACCAGAAGGGAAAAGAGATCGTTACCCGGGAATGGTTGGTGGAGGAAAAAAAATGAAAATATCAAGTTCACAATCCCAACAACCCCTCCGGAAGATCCACTTTCAAAAGCCGCTGCTCCTCATCAATAGAAACGATGAGTTTGAGATGCAACGGCACCAACCGGTTCTTCCCATCAAACCACACCACCGCCATCTCCTGTTCGGGGTACGACTCGATGCGATCGATCGGCCCGATAGTGCCCAGGGTTTCATCCAACAAGGTGTACCCAACACAGTGCGCGTAAGCTCCGGTGTCTGCTTCCAATTGGCGGTCTTCGTCGGAGATCATATCTGACTCGCGAAGAAAAAGCTCTTTTCCAGCCAGTTGGTCGGCAGCAGTACGGGAGTCACAATCCTCAAAATGAGCGATGAGGAAGTTGCCACCGCGCACCTGCTTTAAAAAATGGGGCAACATATTGCTGCCAGTTTTCAAAAACAACACCCTGGCCTGCAAAAAATCTTCGAGATAATCCTCTTCAATGAAGACCTTCAACTCCCCTTTCAAACCGTGTGGCTTTTTGGTACTGCCTATTCGTATGTATTGCTCTGCTGCCATGTTAAGACTTAGATTTAAAAACAAATACAAAGACCACCCACCCAATAAATACGATAACTGCTGCTGCCAAAAGTGGATAGGTCACCGCCAAAACCGTCAGAAACCCACCGATCACCGGAGGGATGGCATGACCAATGGAATTCATCGACTGGTTGATGCCCAGTATTTCGCCTTGACGGTCGGCACCTGCCTGCATCGACACCAGGGTGGTCAGATTGGGCGCCACCAATCCATGCGACAGTGCAATGACCGCCCCAATGACATAAAACCAAAAGTCGTTGTCAAACAATACATTTACACCAATCGAAATGGCAAGGGTCAAAATACATACCTGCAACACCGCCGAAGAAGAATACTTCCTGCTAACCCTTCCCACCACAAACCCCTGGGTGATAACCAAACATACCCCAATCCAGGCATAAAACAGCCCCAGGTCTTTGGTCGAATATTCGAAACCGTCGATCAATAAAACGGCAAAAAACTGCGTGAAAAAAGTAAACCCCAACGAGATCAGCAACACAACACTAAAAATAGTCCGAAGGTTTTTGTCGCCAAAGGAAATACCCAGATTCCGAAACCCCGTCCAGAAACTCACCGGCGTATTCCGTTTCTTTTTCAACGTTTCCGGAAACAGGAAAATAATCAACAATATATTTACAAAAGTAATAAACGCCGTAAAATAAAAAGGCGTAGCATGATTGAACCAGGACACCAACGCCGGATCGGCCATCAACCCGCCCAGGGTGGGCCCTAAAATAAATCCCAGTCCAAAAGCAGCCCCGATCATGCCAAAGTTCTTGGCCTTGTCATCGGGCGCACTGATATCCGACACTGCAGAATACATAATGGCGATATTTCCCCCCGCAAAACCCGGCAACAACCGGCTGAAAAACAACAATCCCAAATGCTGAAAGCCTATGGCCAATGCAAACAAAAGATACCCCAAAAAAGTACCAATCATCGAAATGGTCAACATCGGCCGACGACCATACCGATCCGACAATGCCCCCAGCACCGGCGCACCAAAAAACTGCATCGCGGGAAAACTGGCCAGCAAAAATCCATACCAGATCGCACGGCTCGACTGCGGCACTTCGGCTCCGAAAAAACCGGAATCATCGCCAAAAAATATCGCCGGAATAACGGGGATGATGATCCCCACCCCCAGCATATCGATGAACACCGTCAGCAAAATGGTTCCGAATTGACCCCGGTTTTGTTTTTCCACCCGCCAAAGGTACAGTATGCCACGGAAAATATTATCTTCAACCCGTCAATACAAGAACATATGAAAAATCCAACTGTCATTTTCCTCCTCATTTTCCTGACAGGGAGCCTTACCAATACCCTCTCCGCTCAGGAACACAAAGACATCCGCAAGGTCAAAACCATCCTCCAACAACAAGCCAACGACTGGAACGAAGGCAACATAGAAGCCTTCATGCAAGCTTACTGGAAATCGGACAAACTCCAGTTCATCGGCTCCAAAGGCATCACTTACGGCTGGCAACAAACCCTCGACAACTACAAAAAGGGGTACCCCGACAAAACCGCCATGGGATTCCTCACCTTCGACATTCTCGACGTCCAGCGGCTTTCGCGAAAAGCGATCATGCTCACCGGCAAATTCCACCTCAAAAGAACCATCGGCGATCTGGAAGGCCACTTTCTATTGGTCTGGCGAAAAATAAAAGGACAGTGGGTGATCGTTGCAGATCATACCAGTTGATCAGAAAACTCTAATCTACAAATTACCAACTGAAGATATCTGGATCAGAGAGATGAGTAGGAAAGCGCGCAGCAATTCCCCAGGGGGTCAAGGGGCAGTGCATGAGCGCGCAGCCAAGAAAAAAACCTCAAAACTCCTCCAACTTCAACTGAGCCGACTCCCACTTTTCCATTACCATTTCCAATTCCTCCTTGTACTGCTGATAAGTAGTGATACGCCCTTGCGCATCCACCGACTCATAAAATCCCGGCACCCCCATTTCCGCCTCCAACGCAACGATCTTACCCTCCAACTCTTCGATTTTCCGCTCCGCCGATTGGACGGCGTTTTGCCATTTCTTCTTTTGTTTTCGCTCTGCTTCCGTCAACGATCGGGACGATTTGGGTGCAGATTGTTGGGGAGATGACTTCTCCACGTCACGCATATTGTTCAGTGCCCTCTTTTCGAGAAAATAATTGACATCACCCAGGTATTCGATCAATTTGCGGTTTCGGAATTCAATGGTACGGCCGGTCAAACCTCCCAGAAAATCTCGGTCGTGAGAAACCACCACCAACGACCCGTCGTAAGCGAGCAGAGCCTGCTTGAGTACCTCTTTCGATAAAATATCCAGGTGGTTGGTCGGCTCATCGAGGATCAGCAAATTGATGGGCTTGAGCAACATGCATGCCAATGCCAGCCGCGCCTTCTCTCCACCCGACAAGACCGATACTTTCTTGTCGACATCTTCGCCCCGAAAGAGAAAGGCTCCCAGAATGCCCCTCAGTTTGGTGCGCATTTCCGGCGGAGAGGCCTGTTCAATAGTTTCCAACAAGGTGCTTCCGGGATCGAGACTGTCCGTTTGATTTTGGGCATAGTAACCGATCTGCACGTTATGACCCCAGTTGGCTTGTCCACCGTTGAATTCATGGGCTTTCACCAAAATTTTGGCCAGGGTCGACTTGCCCTGCCCGTTTTGACCAACGAAGGCCAATCGGTCGCCCCGATCTATTTTCAGGTTGATCGATTCGAGTACATTGGGACCATCGCCATATCGTTTCGACAATTGATTGGCCTCAAAAACGATGTCCCCCGAACGGGGAGCCGACATAAAGCGAATGTTCATCGCTGCGCTGTCTTCCGAGTCGAGTTCGATGCGGTCCATCTTGTCGAGCTGTTTGATCAGCGACTGAGCCATCTTAGCTTTAGATGCCTTTGCGCGAAAGCGGTCGATGAGCCGTTCTGTTTGTGCGATTTTTTGTTGTTGGTTTCGGAAAGCTGCGGCCATTTTTTCGCGCCGTTCTTTTCGCAGTTCGACGTATTTGGAGTAGGCCGCCTTGTATTCGTAGAGTTTTCCCAGTTCGATCTCCAGGGTCCGTTTGGTCACAGTATTCAGAAACTGCTTGTCGTGGGAAATCACGATCACCGCCCCTTCATAGTTTTTCAAAAATTGCTCGAGCCAAATGATCGATTCAATATCGAGGTGGTTGGTAGGCTCATCAAGCAATAAGTAGTCGGGGCGTTGCAATAATATTTTTGCAAGCTCAATCCGCATTTTCCAGCCACCGCTAAAGGTTTCAGTAGGCCGGTCGAGGTCGGGCTGTTTAAATCCCAGACCTTTGAGGACTCTTTCCGTATCGACCTCTTTGGTAGAGCCACCAAGTAGTTGAAAACGGTCGTTGGCATCCGAATGATCGGAAATGATCTGAAGATACTCCTTCGACTCGTAGTCTGTTCGATCCTCCAATTGTTGTTCAAAAGAGGCGATCTTAACTTCCAGTTCATTGACTTCCCCAAAGGCTGTAAGCGCTTCTTCCATGACGGTTTTACCTTTTGGGAAACGCATCTCCTGTCGAAGAAAGCCGACCGTAGTATTCGTTGGTCGGCTGACGGAACCTGCATCCGTCGATCCTTCCCCGGCGATAATATGGAGAATGGTCGATTTTCCAGCACCATTGCGGCCGGTGAGCCCTATTTTGTCTCCCGGACGAATGGAAAAACTAACATGGTCGAGCAATACCCGGTCGCCATACTTAATATACAATTCGTTCGCTGCAATCATAGGCACAAAAATAGGGAAACTATGGAAGGTTTGCGAATCGGAGATGAACTTTACTTCCGGGGTAAAGCGCGTAACGTATTGTTTAGGGGGTTAGAGGGACATTCATCTTGGACCTTAAATAGCTGGACTTTTAACTTTTTGCGTTGAGGAATAGCCGACCGCGTTTACAAACAACCCAAACCATATGTTTGAACAGTCGCGATAAAAATCTTACTTTTGCGATCTATTCTATGACGTTCCGTCAGTGATCTTTTTAATAAATTCTCCAACAAAAATGGGAAGAGCATTCGAATTTCGAAAGGAAAGAAAATTTAAACGATGGGCTAAGATGGCAAAAACCTTTACCCGCCTGGGCAAGGACATCGTCATTGCTGTAAAATCAGGAGGCTCCGATCCGGAAACCAACTCCCAACTCCGGGCCGTGATCCAAAACTGTAAGGCCGCCAATATGCCCAAAGATAATATCGAGCGGGCCATCAAACGCGCTTCCGACAAGGATACTTCCGATTTTAAGGAAACCCTTTTTGAAGGCTATGCCCCCCACGGCATCGCTATCCTGATCGAAACAGCAACCGATAATAATAACCGAACCGTAGCCAACGTCCGCTCCTACTTCAACAAATACAATGGCAACCTCAGCACCTCTGGGTCGGTGTCGTTTATGTTTGAACGGAACTGCCATTTTAAAATAATAAGAGGCGAACTGGACCTGGAAGAACTCGAACTGGAATTGATCGACTTTGGCGCAGAAGAGGTCTTTGAAGAAGAGGGAGAAGATGGAGCCGAAAACAGCATCATGATCTACGGCACCTTTGAAAGTTTTGGAGCCATCCAGGCAGCCCTGGAAGAACGCAACCTGGAAATCGTCTCTTCCGGATTCGAACGCATTCCCACCCAAACCAAAAAACTTACCCCGGAACAAGAGGCCGATGTAGAAAAATTGTTAGAAAAACTCAACGACGACGACGACGTACAGAACGTATACCATAATATGGGGTAGCATAAGAGCAGATGCAACACTCAGGATCAAATATATGCCTCATCGTAGAAGGTGGTGGTTTTAAAACCGGATTCACTACCGGCGTCCTGGATGCCTTTCTGGTGAGCCGCTACCGCCCGTTCAACCGGTACATCGGTATATCGGGTGGTTCTGTTGCAGTGTCATACTTTCTTGGACACCAATACCGCCAATGCCTCAAGGCCATTCTCCGGCTGATCAACGACGCCAATTTCATCCAATATCGCAGAACCTTTGGCAAACAGGGGTTTATGGACATCGACTTTATGGGAGAAGTCGCCACGGGAGAGGTCCGCTTCAACCTCGACAAGGCGTTGGAGGCCCAATCGGATAGCGCTATTCACTTCATAGCTACCAACCGGCAAACCGGACAGCCCGCCTATCTCCGTCCGGACCGCAGTAATTGGATCGACCTCGTTATAGCTTCCTGTACGCTGCCTTTCGTAACCAAAGGTAAACACCTGGTGCATGGCATTGAATACTTCGACGGAGGCTGGAGCGACCCCATCCCGGTAAAATGGGCCTACGAACAGGGAGCCAGGCAGATCATTGTTATCCGCACCTGGCCGCTGGGTCACCAATTCTCTCAAAGTTGGATCGATTACCTGGGCAGCAAATATTACAGCACCGGCCATCCACACCTTAGCAAAGTATTTGAGGTTTGCCACGAGCATTACAACGCTGCCCTAACGTTCATGGACAATCCGCCCGACGACCTGGTCGTCCATCAGATTGCGCCTGCCAAATTATTGAAGAGTACGACTTACTCCCAAAGCAAAAAGACCATTATGCGGGATTATAGATATGGAGTAGATGTGGGACTACAGTACGTGGCGCAATGGGTAGGCCGACCCCTTGAAAAAAAGGAGGAATGACCCTACTTCCTTTTCCCGAATCCATGCAAATTCTGTCCTGCAAAATCCTTCGGAAAATCCTCAATGCCGGGAAAGCCCAGCCGTATGTCCCGTCCGCTATGCGGGATGTAGGCCGTTCGGAAAATCCAGTCCCACACACTTAGAGTCAAGCCAAAGTTGACGCCATAGCGTCGGTCTTCCGGAATGTCGTAAGCGTGATGCCAGATGTGCATTTCGGGGCTGTTGAAGATGTATTTCATAAAAGGGCCTAACAACACGCTCCCAATAGCCGCACTTCCCAACATTACACCTACAAACATGCCTGCCCCAAAGGCATAATTCGTACCCACCGCCAATCCTATCAAAACACCAAGCACTCCTCCCGTGATGCGGCCGCTCACCGAAATATTGGAGTGGTTGTAGTGTCCCACTGCCAGGGCAAAAATGTGGATGATGAAAAAGTCGCGCAGCCCCACCCCGATCAACGCCAGAGGGATGTACTCAATGGTGCGATACACCACGTTTTCCATCCAATGGAACCGTAGGTGAGCTGCAAAGCCCATTTGCTCGACAGAGTGATGTACCTTATGAAATTCCCACAGCCGGGGCACCCGGTGCAAGAGGCGGTGGATCCACCACTGCACAAAATCACGCACCACAAAACCCACCAATAAGTGTGCCCACACCGGCCACCCGGCCACCTCAAATGCCAATAGGTTGTTGATGCCGATGGCTGCCAGCCCGTCGTTGAAAAGGTTGACCACCACGTCGGAGGCAGCATTGTAAATGATGAGGGAAAACAGGAAAAAGTTGAAAAACATATAGAAGGCGTCCATCCAAAAGTCTTTTCGGAATCGGGCCTGCCCCTCCCGCCAGGGTGCCCGCCATTCGAGCATAAGAAAAAAGAGGGATACCAGTATCAGCCAGAAAAAATAATTGTGATACCAGGGCTGGGTGGCAAAGGTGATTTCCTGCAAAAGGTAGTTTGCGTAATTTCGATAGGATTGGATAAAGGTATGGAAGTATTGTTCCATTGGGATGCTGTTTGGTTTGGTGATGAAGCGGTTCTACAACTACTTTTATTACCGTTCATCCGACAAATTTCAAAAATAAATCCGGGAATTGCTGAAATATTCAACAAATGTGTATATTCGACCCTCTTTTTTGAGTAACAGTTTTTGAGAAAACTGGTTCAACGAAAATGAACACAACTTTCAAGTCAACAAATTACTTCAGTATATGACCATTGGCATCTTAAAAGAGCCGGACGGGGAAAGCCGCGTGGCCATTAGCCCGGATAACATTGCTGCCCTTACAAAATTGAACATCAATACTACCCTGGTAGAGTCGGGTGCCGGCAGCCGATCCTTTTTTTCGGACGATGCGTACCAGTCGAAAGGAGCTCAAATCGCCGACCGGGCTTCCATTTTGAAAAAGGCGGACCTGCTGCTCTGCATCCACCCCCTCTCCAACGATGACCTGTCAGCCCTTTCCACTCATCAGGGGCTCATCGGTCAATTCAATCCACTGCAGGACAAGACTTTCGTCAAACAACTCAACGATAAAAAACTGACTGCTTTCAGTCTCGACGCCATCCCCCGCACCACCCGCGCTCAATCGATGGATGTGCTTTCGTCGATGGCTACGGTCGCTGGTTATAAGGCCATTTTAAAGGCGGCTTCTCTCCTACCCCGTTTCTTTCCGATGTTTATGACAGCTGCCGGCACCATCAAACCCGCCAAAGTGTTGATACTTGGAGCAGGTGTAGCCGGTTTGCAAGCCATTGCTACTGCCCGGCGGCTGGGGGCCGTTGTGGAGGCTTTCGATGTACGGACTGCCGCCAAAGAGGAGGTGCTCAGCCTGGGGGCAAAATTTGTAGAGGTGGAAGGTGCCACCGACGATGCTGCCGCAGGAGGCTACGCCGTTGAGCAAACCGAAGAATACAAACAACGACAGGCAGCCCTCATCCAGGACCATGCTACCAAGGCCGATGTGGTGATCTGCACCGCCCAGATACCAGGCCGGAAGGCACCCCTGCTGATTCAGGAGGATACGGTAGGTAATATGAAACCCGGCTCGGTGATCGTCGACCTGGCAGCTTCTACCGGCGGCAACTGCGCCGTTACTAAAAATGGAGAGACCATACAGCACAACCGGGTATACATTGTTGGAGACTCCAACCTGGCGGCCTCTGCCCCTTCGGATGCCAGCAATATGTTTAGTAAAAACATCCTGAACTTTTTGAAACTCATCGTCGACAAAGAGGGCCAGCTCGCCTACAATTTTGAAGACGAACTTGTAACGGGAACCTGTATCGCCCACGAAGGCAACATTTACAATGAACGGGTTAAAAATGCAATTGAGCAAACAACTACTTGACCACAAACTTGTATGTACAGGTTTTAGGCAGCATGCCTTCCAACCGTTTTGTATCAGGCTTACGCCAAAATGTAACCCCATTTCAATTGGATATCTGTCATTTTTAAAAACGAATATCAACCACTGTAAATCATCATGGAAGAACTTGCTTCGTATTTTCTCTCCAACCGGGAATTCGTCTACGTCATCATCCTGAGTATTTTTCTGGGAGTGGAGGTGATCTCCAATGTGCCGGCCATCCTGCACACTCCTCTCATGTCGGGTGCAAATGCCATCCACGGCGTAGTCATCATCGGTGCCATCATCGTAATGGGGCATGCCGATACGGAAAATTACCTGGCCCTGGTGCTGGGCTTTCTGGCCGTGGTGCTCGGCACTTTGAATGTGGTCGGCGGCTTTGTGGTGACCAACCGGATGTTGGAAATGTTTAAGAAGAAAAAATAGTGATACTATTGTTGAATTATCAATGCGCTAACAGTAAATCATGGGAAGTTTTGCACTAGAAATAGCTTATTTACTCGGTTCCATATCCTTTATTGTGGGACTGAAAATGCTGAGTCATCCGGATACGGCGCGACGGGGCAATCTGATAGCTGCCGTGGGAATGCTCATCGCCATTGTGGCCACGATGGTCTTTCACAAAGACGAAGCCGGCCATCCGATCGGCAACATACCCTGGATCATAGCGGCCATTGCCATTGGCACCGTGCTGGGGTACGTCATTGCCATGCGGGTGAAGATGACGGCTATGCCTCAGATGGTATCGCTGTTCAACGGAATGGGAGGTGCCTGTGCGGCCATCATTTCTATTGTGGAATACAATACTCATCCGTCGCACGAATGGGGTTTTCTAACAGTAGTTTTCCTGGGTCTGGTGATCGGCTCGGTCTCCTTTAGCGGCAGCATGATCGCTTACGGCAAACTCGACGGCAAGGTCCGCGATATTTACTCCAATGCCTTTGTGTACATCAACAATCTGTTTTTGCTGGGATTGGCCATACTGATCGGTATCGGCATCTTCTCCCCGGACATGTTTGGCTCATCACTTATATGGATTTTGCTGGCACTGTCATTATTGTATGGCATTTTGTTTGTCATGCCCATTGGGGGTGCCGATATGCCGGTGGTCATTTCTCTGCTCAACTCCTTCACCGGGGTGGCAGCAGCCTTTGGTGGTTTTTTGTACGACAATCAGGTGATGCTCACCGGCGGTATCCTGGTCGGATCAGCAGGCACCATCCTGACGGTGCTGATGTGCCAGGCCATGAACCGGTCATTACTGAATGTGATCGTAGGATCATTCGGTGGAGGGGGCAGTGGCGCTGCCGGTGCCGATGGCGAAAAGGTGGCCAAAGAGATCAACGTTACCGATGCAGCCATTCTTTGCGCTTACGCAAATAAGGTATGTATTGTGCCGGGATATGGATTAGCAGTGGCGCAAGCCCAGCACACTTGCCACGAATTTGAAAAAATACTGGAAGACAAAGGCGTCGAAGTCATCTACGCCATCCACCCCGTGGCGGGAAGAATGCCCGGGCATATGAACGTCCTTTTGGCGGAAGCCGATGTGCCCTATCCCAAACTGATCGAAATGGAGGACGCCAATCCCCAACTGCCCAATACCGATGTGAGTATCGTGGTGGGTGCCAACGATGTGGTCAACCCGGCTGCAGAAGAAGATCCGGGAAGCCCTATATACGGTATGCCCATCATCCAGGTGGATAAATCCAAATCGGTCATTATTATGAAACGGAGTATGGGCAAGGGATATGCCGGCATCGCCAATGACTTGTTTTTCCGGGATAAAAGCCGGATGCTTTTTGGCGATGCTAAGGACTCGCTTAGTAAGTTGATCTCGGAGTTGAAGGAGCTTTAGGTAATTTGCTGATTTGCTAATTATTAATGTGCTGATGTCCATCTATCGTATAGTTTCCTGTGTGAGATGAGAAGTAAGAGGGTATATTGATTTTCAGATTGAGAATTGCTGTTTATCGGGTATAAGTGACCGTAAGGTTATTGATTGATTAGAGAGCATGACATATCTACCTGGCGGTAGACAGGCCTGCCGACCGGCAGGCGGGTTAGCGGAGCATCGCGGTTGCAAACCGCGACGAACGACGTCCGCACAGAGATTTTCTTTTTGAATCTTTGTTTCTTTGTGGTAAAGGCCGCAGCGATTCTCGCCTGGTGGCCAGACAGGTTTGTCACACACTCTTTTCAAATAGAGAATTACCTCGTTTCGGGATGACCCGCTAACACCACCAAAACAATTATCCATCAAAATATGCAACGCATCAACCACTCTTCCGGCGCCAAATGGGAAAGCATTGTTGGATACTCACGGGCTGTTCAGATCGGAAACCGGATAGAAGTGTCGGGAACTACTGCTGTGAAAGATGGAAAAGTGGTCGGGAAGGGAAACGCTTTTGAGCAAACTCGTTTTATCCTCGAAATCATCAGCGATGTTTTGCAAAAAGCCGGCACCTCCATGGCATCCGTAATACGCACCCGCATATACGTCACCAATATCAACGACTGGGAAGAAGTGGCCCGGGCGCACCACCAGTTTTTTGCCGACGTAAAACCCGCCAGTACGATGGTGGAAGTCAGCGCTCTGGTAGACCCCAATATGTTGGTGGAGATCGAAGTGGTGGCTGTTCTTGGGCAGCAATTCTCAATTTAGTTTTAGGTAATTTGCTGACTGCCTACGGCAGTTGAAATTTGCTAATTATTAACGTGCTGATGTCCCTCTATCGTAAAGTTTCCTGTGTGAGATGAGAAGTAAGAGGGTATATTGATTTTCAAATTGAGAATTGCTGTTTACCGGGTATAAGTGACCGTAAGGTTATTGATTGATTAGATACCTGCCGACCGGCAGGCGGGTTAGCGGAGCATCGCGGTTGCAAACCGCGACGAACGACGTCTACACACAGATTTTCTCTGTGAACCTTTGTGCCTCTGTGCCTTCGTGGTTATGTTGCAGCGATTCTCGCCTGGCGGCCAGACAGGTTTGTCACGCACTCGATTGATTATAGGAATCAGGGGTTGACTATACGATTTCTTAAGCAGTCAGATATCAGACCATGCTACTCGCATTAATTGGGTTGGAGGGCAGTCTGACCTCTGACCGCTCAAAAGAGAATTTATCCCCTGATTCGCATTATTTATATTCACAGATTATTGATTTATTGAAAGTTCATAAATCCGGTTTCGTAAATATCATTGGCCGACCCAACGTGGGTAAGTCGACGCTGATGAACGCCCTGGTGGGTGAACGCATGTCGATCATCACCAACAAGCCCCAAACGACGCGCCACCGCATCATCGGCATCATCAGCGAAGAGAATTACCAAATTGTCTTTTCCGACACGCCGGGGTTCATCACCGACCCGGCGTACAAGATGCAGGAGGCAATGAACAAATTTGTATTTTCCACCTTTGAAGATGCCGACCTCTTTCTTTTTGTTACGGATACCATCGAAGAATACGATGACGACGATCAGGTGATCCAACGCCTGCGCAAAGTGGACATCCCGCTATTTCTCATCATCAACAAAACGGACGTCAGCACCCCGGAAAACATCCTGCAACTCATCTCCCAATGGAATGAGAGGGTTCCCTTTACGGAAACGATCCCGCTCTCCGCCCTCCAGAAAAAGAACACCGACCGGCTGTTGGAACTGATCCTGGAACGTTTGCCGGAAGGCCCGGTGTACTATCCCAAAGATCAGTTTACCGACCGGCCGGAGCGGTTTTTTGTGAGTGAGATCATCCGCGAAAAAATATTGTTATTGTACAAGCAAGAAGTGCCCTATTCCTGCGAGGTGATCGTGGAATCGTTTAAGGAAACGACCACTAAAAAGGGAGAGCCAATGGTACGGATAAGAGCGGAAATCTTCGTTAGCCGGAACACACAGAAGGCCATCCTGATCGGAAATAATGGTGCTTCCATCAAAAAATTGGGTAGCGAGGCACGCAAAAGCATGGAAGTGTTTTTGGAGCGGAAGGTATTTCTGGAGCTATTCGTCAAAGTGAAGAAAAACTGGCGGGATGATGAGGGAATGCTCAAGCGGTTTGGGTATTGAGGAATTTTGGAAACATCGCATCCCATCAGCACATCAGCAAATTTCAACTGCCGTAGGCAGTCAGCAAAATCAGCAAAATCGAGACTTTTCAAAAAAGTGTGTCATTTCCCCACCCGCGCCCTAGCCCTGAAGGGAAAACCATTGCGCTGACACACTTTTCTGAGCACTGCCGCCAAATCAGCACATCAGCATATCAGCATATCAGCATATCAGCATATCAGCATATCAGCATATCAGCATATCAGCATATCAGCATATCAGCATATCAGCATATCAGCATATCAGCATATCAGCATATCATCACCCCATTTGCAAAAAACACCAAAATCCAATACCTTTAGTCCCCTAATAAACTCCCTGTCACCATGTCGTTTTTTTCAGAATTATTTGGCAGTCGGAAAAAGGAGATGCAGCAACTGGCCGATCAACTCGGCATGCTCTACTACCCTTCCGACGACCGCGAACTGGTCAATGGCCTCACCGGCTTTAAGCTGTTCCAGCGGGGGCGATCCCGCCGGGTAACCCACCTGCTAAGTCGCATCGACGAATCGCGCGATAGCGAAACCTGTATCTTTGACTACCGGTTCCGTACCGGCGGTGGCAACAACTCGCGCACCCACCACACCACGGTATTTTTTGTGCGGGCCTCCGACCTGAACCTCCCCTTGTTTCAGCTCAAGCCAAAACATTTTTTTCACCGCATCGGCGAATACATCGGCTGGACGAAGGACATCGCCTTTGAATCACATCCTGATTTTACAGGGCAATATTTATTGCAAGGCCATCAGGAACTCGACATCCGGCATGTTTTCCACAGTGACCTATTGCATTTTTTTACTGCCGAAAAAGACTGGTGGCTGGAGGGGTTCAACAATCAAATGCTGTTTTACAAGGAAGGCAAGCGGACATCGGTAGGTGCCATCCCCTCTTTTTATGACACGGGGCTTTACGTGTACGATATGTTAGGGCATCATGGGTGAGGCGAAAGAACATCTTCCCTGCCAAAATTGTGACAATCCAAATTTCGATGAAGGTCTTTTTCAGAGACAACTGGTTGGTGGCAACTATTATAAGGTACGATAGGGATATTTTGGTGAACCTGTTGATCCCATTCTACCGCTACGCATGGTGAGTTCGTGAACTCCATGACCCTACCTCTCGTCTTTTTGGCTACGGCGTATATAGTCTTTTCCGCCGTTCCTAATGCCCGTCCCGGTTTCATATCGGGATAACGAGGCTTACGATGATTCACATACCATTCATTCCACTTCCTCCTACCGCAAAAGACTAGCAGCTTTCGCTTTGACCTCATAGTCGCCACTTATCCCGATCCAAATCAATATGGAGGAGCTTTGTTGTCCTTCGGGCTTGGCACCCCACCATTGCTAGTGACGCACCCCGAAGTAGGAAACTGATGGTAGCCTGCCGACCCCGACATTCGCCGGGGCAAGCTCTCTGGTGGGCCTGCCGACCTCTGGTGGGCCTGCCGACCCCGACATTCGCCGGGGCAAGCTCTTTGGTGGGCACATCAGGTTAAATCCACCTTTGAATAACTTCCCGCCTTGCGGGACAGGCTATGTAAGCGTATTGTTACTCCGATGGGTTAACAGCATTATAAAGCGACTTTTCACGTCGCACCACGAAAACTTAGTTATTGGGCACTGGATTTATTTTTTGATCCAATATTTCCAAATTTTTATTATCTCATCTGTATTCTCATTCGCCTCAACATCAAACAATTCTGCTAATGGTATCTCTATGATATAGTCATCTAATTCAATATCTACTTTGAGATCAAAATTTCTTTCAAAATTTGTATCATTATTTGATAAATTTATGACTTTAATCCTCCTTGACTGTTTTCCTCCTTTTCGTTTTCTTAATTCTATTTGTGCTTCAAATGGAAATTCCATCTCATCTTGGGCATAATAAAACCAACTCATATTTTGTTCATATTCATCCCTGCAATCTACTAATATTTCATCATAAAGTTTTTCATCGTATTCTTTATTTCTCATAGTTTTTGATTTTCATTTATTTGATCCTAATATCTTTTTGCTTTATTTTTAATTCTACTTTTTTTAGTTGTTTTGTATTTGCTGCTTTCTTAATCTTACTATAAATTTTACTACTCAGCGACTCATAACTATCTCTAATCAACAGTGGCAATACTCTTTCTGTAAAATTATTCTCATTTTCGGTTTTTGATAAGGAGCTGATATAGGCATTATCATAATCTAATTTAGTTGAAATCATCCAAGTTCCATATTCATCCGCGAATATTATTTCTTCTCCATCTTCCATCTTACTAATCAAATCATATAGTCTTTCAAAACAATCATTTGCTATCTTATACTCTTTCTTCTTCACCAATTTTGATGTCTCATCTAAATAGAAGCTTAATTCGGTAAACCATTCATCTGTTTCATTTGGTATGTACCTATAGTTTTTCGAGTTAATGTTAAATGGAGCATAATAATCCCCTTTAATCGACTTTTCATGGAAGGTTAATACTCTTGTATATAATTCTTGAGACTTGAGACCTTTATTAACTTTCTCATTGTATAAGTCTAAATAAACATTTCTCCTTTGTTTATCCTCCATTTCATAATAGGAAGATTTTAAATATTCCAAAATCTCTGATTTTCTTAATTTCTGAAGTATTTGAAACAATGTTTTCTCATTGATTTCCATAAGTAATTCGTTTGTTATTTTTTGATTTCTTGTGCCTAACAAGTAAATACCCCCTCCAGGTTACGAATATATCGATTCTAGCTGTATATCGTCTATCGGACTCGCAATTTTTTTAACTGATCCTGCGCCACATGCGTATAGATCATCGTAGTATCTACATGTGCGTGACCCAGCAACACCTGTATATAACGTATGTCAACTCCCTGCTCCAGCAGGTGCATTGCAAAAGAATCCCGCAGCGTATGTACAGTAGCAAAACTGCCCACTCCTGCTCGCTGACAAGCCCTCCTGAATATTTTTTGGATGCTGCTGGCACTATATTGGCCTCCCGTTTGCCCCTCAATCAACCAATACTCCGGACGATAGACCTCAAGATACTTTTGCAAGATACTCACAAATTGCGATGAGAGCAAAGTATATCTGTCTTTTTCGTTCTTGCTCCCATGCACATATATTTTCTGCTGCGACAGATTGATGTCTTCTACCCGCAATCCAATCAATTCGCCTAAGCGCAAACCAGCCGTTGATTTTGATTATGAAAACTGGTCAATCGGCATGAGCTATGATGTCAATATATCTATTGTCTCTGTAATAGTAAGTAACAGTCCTACCATCAGGAGCGAATGTACTCAGAAGGTGAAAGACCAAAATGTTTTTGAAAACAAGAACTGAAATAAGTTCGACTACTGAATCCCACTTCATAGGCAATTTCGGAAATATTGCCGAATTGTTGCTTTAATAATTCGGCACCCCGTTCCAGCCGATACGTCCTAACAAATTCAGTAGTTGACTGATTTGCCAAGGCTTTGAGTTTACGGTGAAGCTGAGATCTACTGAGTGCCATTGCCTTGGCAAGATCTTCAGCCGTTAAAGCTTCGTTGGATAGGTTTTCTTCGATCACTTCTTTGAGTTGAAGCAGGAACTTTTCCTGAGTAGAGGTAACTTTGACTTCGCCCGGCTTCAACCAAATTTCCTTATTGTATTTCTGCTGAAGTTTTTGGCGGGTCTGGATCAGATTCCTTATCCTTACCAACAGTTCTGATTCATCAAATGGTTTGGTCAGGTAATCGTCTGCTCCATGATCCAAGCCCTCGAACTTATCTTTTTTTCCTGCTCTGGCAGTGAGTAGAATAATGGGAATATGATCTGTAGCAGGATGGTTTTTGAGTTCGGAACAAAGCTGGTTACCATCCTTTTTGGGCATCATGATGTCTGAAACGATCAAATCCGGAATTTCTTCAATCGCTCTTTGCACCCCTTCTTCTCCGTTTGAAGATTCAATAACGGTATAAGATTCACTTAGTATCCGGTTGATAAAACTTCTCAGGTCAGGATAATCCTCCACTACCAGTATCTTCAATTGATCTTCCCGTTCGATAACTGCTGTCTCTGGCTTATGTGAAGGGAAGGCGGGGGCTATCACCTTGGTCAATACGCTTACTTCTTCCAATGGGCCAAGCTGCCCTTTGGGTAGGAATATTTCAAAACACACTATTTGATTTTCACTGGTTACTGTAATTTTCCCACCATGTAAGGTTATAATTTCGTGAACCAATGAAAGGCCAATGCCCGTTCCTTCATGTCCTCTTGTGGAGCCACTTTCTACTTGATGGAAGCGGTTGAATATTAGTGGTAATTGTTCTTTGGGAATATCTCGCCCCGTATTCGAGAATAGGAGTTGCACAAAAGAGTCTCCATCGTTGATATTTATATCAAATTTACCTCCTTCAGGGCAGAATTTTACGGCATTGGAGATTAGGTTAGCCAGTACTTTTTGGATTTGCTCAGGGTCTAATTCGGCGAATACGGCTTCCCCTTGTTCATCAAGAATCGGACGATTATTGAGTTGGAATTGAATGGTTTTCATCTCCGCTACGGATCCAAATAGTTGTGCAATTCTTCTGGCCTCGATATTTAAATCAATGGTCTGTTTTTTTAGCTGCATTTTGCCAGATTCGAGTTTGGCCAGATCAAGTAACTGATTGATTAATTGTAATAATCGATCAGCATTTCTTGCCATAATGTTGCAATCCTCTTGACTGGGTGCCTCTCCTTTGTGGAGAATGCCCTGGATAAGGGTAAGAGGTGTCCTGAATTCATGGGAAATATTAGCAAAGAAGTTTGATTTCATTTTATCGACTTCCTTGAGCTGGTCAGCCTGAACTGCCAGCAACATATTTTGTTTTTCAACCTCTCCTTTTAGCGCCCGTTCATTTCTTGCAAAATAAAATTGAACCAAAAAAACCAGAATAGACACACCCACTATATTCAACAGGAAAAGGGTGTCAATAAAAGAGTCTGATATGTCCCAGCTGTAATAACGAGACAGTTCATCATCAATTAGGTAAGCTATTAATATCAGTACTAAAAAAGCACTGAACCAGTAAACGGATTGACGGATGGTGATAAAAAATAAGGCCGCCATTGGACAAACAATAGCCCAGAGTATCACACTACTGGATGGTATAAACCCGCCGAGACTAAGATGCAGAAGGAAAGGAAGCAACAGAACAAGGCAAAGTTGTATATTTCTAAAAAAGCTGAATTTTTTAGTGACGAGGAGAATGATAATGCTGATGAGAGAAAGAACGGTATACGAAAAAGGGATGCAACTCGGTAACCAAAGTCCATTAGCCAGGTATACAACTCCCCAAACCAATCCTACCACCGTAAAATGAGAGGACATAAGCATTAGGTTCTCCTTGTTTAGCCTTTGCTCTTTTGTGTCTGATGGCAAGTTGGCTACCTGAATAAAGCTTTGGAGGATGTTTTTCTTTTGGTTTTTCATGTATTAGTTAAGTAACCACTATTTGATCTGATAGTTAGCGCGTCGTTCTTGTATGTTCAATGATTATTTGATTTTTGAAGGGTTAAGGTAACAATATATTTCTTTTGTACCAAATGGACTGGACAATTACAATAATTTGTAAACCTTCATAGGGTTTTTAATGCCTTTCAGAGATACGTCTTCTAAATAGGTGGCTGGGTAACCCGTATGACGTATGCCTGTTTTTATGGCTTCAGAGATTAGGAATTGACTATTGTACTTCTTGTTAAGTTGTTCAATGCGAGAAGCAATGTTTACGGTGGTTCCTGTCAAAGAGTATTGCTTTCTAAAATCATTGCCGATATTTCCGGCAACAACATGCCCGGTATGTAATCCTATTCCTATTCTGGTAAGCGGAATTTTTTTCAACTCGTTCAGCTCTTTTATCCTTTCCACCATAGCATAACCCGCTTTTACAGCGTCAGAAATATGCGAATTGTTTTGCACGGGAGCACCAAATACAGCCATAATCCCATCTCCTAAAATCTGATTGGTTATCCCTCTGTGATTTCTAATGATATTAAGAACTTCACCAAAAAAGATGTTTTGGAAAGTGGCTACTTCTGCAGGTGTTTTGTTATCAGCGAATTTTGAAAAATCCCTTATGTCAAGAAAGAGAATGGTGACCTCATAGTTTTTAACATCAAAGTCATTTTCTTGAGAAATTAACTCTTTTGCCACCTCTGAAGACACTTGTTGACCAAAAAGATTTTCTATTTTTTGAAGCACTTGCTTTGTCTTTCCTTGCTCTAATGCTAAGGCCTCATGTTGTCTGGATAGCTCCGTATTAGCCTTTTGAACCTCTCCCTTTAGCGCTCTTTCACTTCTTGCAAAATAAAATTGAACCAAAAAAACCAGAATAGATACACCCACTATATTCATTACAAATAGAGTGTCAATAAAAGATTCAGATACATCCAATACGTAATAACGAGACAGTTCGTCGTCAATCCAGTTGATTAAAATAACCAAGATCAAGAATGCACCGAACCAGTAAAAGGATTGTCGGATGGTAACAAAAAACAAAGCCGCCATCGGGCAAACGATAGCCCACAATACCACGCAGCTAGACGAAATAAACCCTCCCAGACTGAGGTGAAGCAAGCATGGTAATAACAAGACAAGGCATAGTTGAATGTTTCTGAAAAGAGCAAAATTTTTAGTTCCTAGAAGAAGGGCAATACTAATGGCAGATAGAATGGTATAGGAAAAAGGGATGCAACTCGGCACCCAAAGTCCGTTGGTAAAATATACAAAGCCCCATACCAATCCTACAAACGTAAAATGAGACGACATGAGCAATAGGATTTCCTTATTGTGCCGTTGCTCTTGCGTGTCTGTAGGCAAGTTAGCTACCTGCAAAAATTTTTGAGCCATGTTTTTCATTTTGTCTTTCATACCCGCAAAATCGAAAAAATCATCCGTAAATACAACCTTTGCAACATATGAGAACGGTATTGCAACATATGAGAACACGGCCCAAAACAGGATGAAATCGTTGCAACATATGATATTTCTATTGCAACATATGGTGACCCTTTTTGATAGAATTGACGGTTACTTTGCCCTAAACAAATTTTAAAAATAAAAACCACTATTATGAAAATTAATGAAGAAAAATTGCATGACTTTTTGGGCAAAATGGTCAATGAAATGGGAGCAGCGGCAAATGGATCTTTGATCGTATTAGGCGATCGATTAGGCCTCTATAAGGCACTCGCCAAAGAGGGGCAGATGACTTCCGCTGAATTAGCACAATCAACCGGCACGGCAGAGCGATACGTACGTGAATGGCTGTCTGCTCAGGCGGCCTCCGGCTTCATAGAGTTTGATATTGAAACGCAAAAATTTCACATGACACCAGAGCAATCGATGGTTTTCGCAAATGAAGACAGTCCGGTCATAATGACTGGGGCTTTCTATGCTATTTCTTCCATGTACCATGACGAGCCTCAAATCGCTAAGGCTTTTCAGTCGGGAGAAGGGGTTACTTGGGGTGATCACAATAGCTGTTTATTTTGTGGAACAGAGAAGTTTTTCAGACCATCCTACAAAGCTAACTTAGTTAGCAGTTGGATTCCTGCTCTTGAGGGGGTAGAAGAAAAGCTCAAAAGAGGGGCTAAAGTAGCTGATGTAGGCTGTGGGCATGGTGCCTCTACTTTAGTAATGGCAGAAGCATTTCCAAACTCTGAATTCATTGGCTATGACTATCATGAGAAATCCATTGAGCATGCAGCTCAACTGGCAAAGGATTCCGGTTTACGTAATATTTCCTTTGAGGTTGCCCGGGCAAAAGACTTTCCCGGAAAAGGATATGACTTGATCACCTTTTTTGATTGTTTACATGATATGGGAGATCCGATCGGTGCTTGCTCTCATGCGGTAAGCGCATTGGATAAAAATGGCACTTGTATGATCGTTGAGCCTTTTGCAAAAGACAGTTTAGAGGAAAATTTAAACCCACTGGGCAGGGCATTTTATGCTTTTTCAACTATGCTCTGTACGCCAACTTCTCTTAGCCAGGAGGTTGGGCTTGGGTTGGGTGCCCAAGCCGGAGAAAAACGACTAAGGGAAGTAGCCATTTCAGGTGGTTTTAGTAGTTTTCGAAGAGCTGCTGAGACGCCATTCAACTTAATTTTAGAAGCGAAACCATAAAGCATTTTTATCTGTTTTGCTCCAACTGGACAAATCAAACTTTCCGAAATAAGGGAAGTCGAATTTCTCTTTGGTAATAATGTCATTTCCTTTGATTTCATTTTCTTGTTTGACAGCACCACCAAAGACCCATCCTTCTTTACCGTCAGAAGTACGAACCTTATACCAGTACTTCACCCCACCTGTTCCAGATTATCGCCACCACAAAATTCATATCCTTGGCTAAAAACTTTCTCCCCTCCGATAGCCTCATAGGCCCACTCCGCTTCAGAAGGAAGACGAAAGTTGAGACCGGTTATTTCGTTTAGGTTCAAAATGAAGCTTTTGGCATCGTGCCAACTCACCTGTTCTACTGGTCGATTGCTCCCCTTAAAACGGGATGGGTTTTCTTTCATCACGGCTTCGTACAAGGCTTGTGTCACCGGAAACCGGCTGAGTTAAAAGGGAGTGACTTAGAGTGAGGTGCGGGTTTTGTCTTTCCCTAAAACGATTGCCCCTCCTGCACCAGTAGGAGTTGGAGATCGGGAAGGGGGAAGTGCAACCTATCGGGAAAGGTCATTTAATCCGTGATGAAAAGAGGTTAGGATGATTGATTTTTGCGTAAAGATAGGATTTAACTACAAACTACATTTTAGATAACCAAGCCCGGTATTCACTTTATAACTGTGATGCTTTGGGCATGCGCCGGGCCCAACCGTCTGAACTCGAATGGCTGGGATTAAAAGGATTTATGGGATCGCAACATTTGAACTTTGTTTCAATCCCAAACATCTAACCCTTCCCATTAATCCCAGTTCAGACAAAGGAGGTGTAGGATGGTTGGCGTGCCATGTAGGCAGAACGCAGTGACGTCCTTCTGGGGGTTATTAGGATTTACGGGATCTCAACATTTGAACTTTGATTCATTCCCATACATCCAACCCTTCCCATTAATCCCAGTTCAGACAAAGGAGGTCTGGGATGGCTGGCGTGCCATGTAGGCAGAACGCAGTGACGTCCTTCTGGGGGTTATTAGGATTTACGGGATCGCAATATTTGAACTTCGATTCATTCCCATACATCCCACCCCTCTCATTAATCCCAGTTCAGACAAGGGGCATGTGCGAAGCCCAAAACAATCACCCCCCCAACACCCCCTTCAACTCCTGCAACTTCATCAGCGCCTCAATCGGTGTCATCGCATTCAGGTCCAGCTCTCCCAACAACTCTTTTACTTTCTCCAGGCGAGGATCAGTTGACTCAAAAATCGAAAGTTGTACTGGCTGGGGGAGGTCTTTAAGCTGTTGACGTCGAGGCTGTCGGGCAGCGGGCAAATTATGGGGTTTCTCTTCACCGGTCAGGCTTTCCGGGTCGATGTGGTGCTGCTCGAGTTGGGCGAGGATGTGGTTGGCGCGGTCGACAATGCGTTGGGGCATCCCGGCCATCTTGGCTACGTAGATGCCAAAGCTGTGGTTGGAGCCGCCGGGTATGAGCTTCCGCAAAAAAATCACCTTTTGGCCAACCTCTTTGGTGGAAACGTGGAAGTTTTTGATGCGGGGAAATTTGTGGGTCAACTCATTGAGCTCGTGGTAGTGGGTGGCGAAGAGGGTTTTGGGGCGGGCCTGGTCGTTGGTATGGAGGTATTCGGCGATCGACCAGGCGATGGATACTCCGTCGAAGGTGCTGGTGCCGCGGCCGATCTCGTCGAGGAGGATAAGGCTGCGGTCGGAGATGTTGTTCATGATGGAGGCCGTTTCGTTCATCTCAACCATGAAGGTGGACTCGCCGGAGGAGATGTTGTCAGAGGCCCCTACTCGGGTGAATACTTTGTCGACAATGCCCAGGCTGGCCGATTTGGCAGGCACGAACGATCCCATTTGTGCCATGAGGCAGATGAGGGCCGTCTGGCGAAGGAGGGCTGACTTGCCCGACATATTTGGACCGGTGATCATGAGTATTTGCTGGTCGTCGTGGTCAAGTCGCACATCGTTGGGTACGTAGGTTTCGCCGAGGGGAAGCTGGTGTTCGATCACGGGGTGGCGACCGTCTTTGATGTCGATTTGTAAGTCTTCTGTTATATCAGGGCGGCAATACTCGTTTTTGAGTGCTATTTTGGCGAAAGCCATCAGGCAATCCAGTTGAGCAATGAGGTTGGCATTTCGCTGGACGGGGTGGATAAAGTCGGCGATCGACATCACCAGTTGTTGGAAGAGGTCGGCTTCGAGGGCGTCGATCTTTTCTTCTGCGCTGAGTATTTTTGATTCCAGTTTTTTGAGTTCGTCGGTGATGTATCGTTCGGAGTTGGTGAGGGTTTGTTTGCGTATCCAGGTGTCGGGTACCATGCCCTGGTTTTTGTATTTGTTGGTCACTTCGAGGTAGTATCCAAATACGTTGTTAAATCCTATTTTGAGGCTGGCAATGCCGGTGCGTTCAGCTTCGGTGGTTTGGATGTCTATCAGGAGGTCTTTGCCGTTTTTAATGATGCTACGGTATTCATCGAGTTCTTCCGACACCCCGGCGGCGATCACTTCTCCTTTGCCCAGTTGGGCCGGTGGGTCTTCCATTATTTCCTTTCCGATTTGTTCGGTTATTTTCCCGCAAGGGTCGAGGCCAGTGGCAATCTTTTCCAGGCTGGGGTTTCCGCTTTTCGCTAAAATTTCTTTGATCGGTTGGATGGCTTCCAGGGCTCGTTTCAACTGTACAACTTCCCGTGGGTTGATCTTGCCCAATGGCACTTTGGATATCAGCCGTTCGAGGTCGCCCATTACACGGATATTGGCGTCGATCTCGGTGCGAAGGTCTTGTTGACGTATGAAATATTCCACCATTTGCAGCCGCGCGTCGATGGCCTTTTTTACCTTGAGTGGGAGTACAATCCACTTTTTGAGCAGGCGCCCCCCCATGGGCGATACGGTTTTGTCGAGAATATCCAACAATGCTACTCCGTTTTCGTGCTGGGGGTAGATCAACTCCAGGTTGCGGATGGTAAATCGGTCGAGCCAAACGTATTTGTAGGGCTGAATGCGGCTGATGGAGGTGACGTGCTTGAGATTGGTGTTTTCGGTCGTCGCCAAATAATGGAGAATGGCACCGGCAGCGATCTGTGCCATTTCGAGGCCTTCCACCCCAAATCCTTTCAGAGAGTTGGTCTCAAATTGGGTGAGGAGTTTTTCGCGGGTGTAGTCGGGGGCGAACACCCAGTCGTCGAGGGGATAGGTGTGAAATTGATCGCCGAATTGTTGGGTAAACTGTTTGGCACTGGCTTTGGCAAAAATGACCTCAGAAGGGTTCAGTCCCTGCAACAATTTGTCCACGTATTGGATATTTCCCTCACTGACCAAAAACTCACCGGTGGAAATATCGAGCAGTGCCGTGCCGTGATGGCCTTTTCTGCTAAAAGCTACCGCGGCCAGAAAATTGTTGGTCTTATGGTCGAGTAGTTTATCAGAAGTGGTAATGCCAGGGGTGACCATTTCGGTGACACCGCGCTTGACGAGTTTTTTCTCTTTGCTGGGCTTTTCGAGTTGTTCGCATATGGCCACGCGGTAGCCCCCACGCACGAGGCGGGGCAGGTAGGTGTCGAGAGCGTGGTAGGGAAATCCGGCGAGTTCGATGTCGCTGCCGCCGTTGTTGCGTTTGGTCAGGGTGATGCCCAGCACACGGGAGGTGGTGATGGCGTCTTCGCCAAAAGTTTCGTAAAAGTCACCTACGCGAAACAACATAATGGCATCCGGGTATTTCGATTTTACCTGGAAGTATTGTTTCATCAATGGGGTGACCTTGCCTCCCTTCTTGGTTGTTTTGTTTTTACTCACGAAGGCAAATATAGCTCAACGAAGGGTAAAATGGAAACTTGTGATGGGCGAATTTTTTGGCGCTTTTTGCTTTTGCGCTGATAAGAGTGCGTGACAAATCTACCTGGCGGTAGACAAGCCTGTCTGGCCGCCAGGCGAGAATCGCTAAATTCATAACCACAAAGACACGGGGACACAAAGTTTCATGGAGAAAATCTCCGTGTAAACTCCGTGCCTTGGACCCTTTGTGGTGAGAGACTCCGCTAATCTGACTGCTCCCGATACGAATCGGGACGGGCTGTCAGGCAGGTTGGAACCTTTCCCGGAGCAAGTCCGGGACAAGTTGTGGTGAAAGGCTTCGCTAACGCGTCGGCCGGTCGGCAGGAATGTCACGCACTCAATGAAAACTTATAAACTGTTGATTTTGGAAAGATGGTACTGTGCTTTTTTGTAACAGGAGTATTAAGAAAAATCACATAATCAAAATAAACATACTACAAATTCAAATACACCATCAACCTTCTCCCCCAACTACGTTACAATCACCACCGCCCATAAGGCACCAAGTCAGGCCCCACGATCTCAGCATGTTGGCCGTGTTGAGTATGGGGGATCGTTGTGATTATAGCTCGCTCGATACCAAATTACGACATCTTTTTTATCGACGTTTTCTCCTGTTAAAAATACCTGATCCTGGATGGTACCTGTTGTACCCTGACAAAGGATACACCCAACACCATCTTCCAGTTCATTGCCGTGATAGCGAACTACCCACACATCGCCTTTGGCCCAACTGTCGCCCGTGCCATCTGTGTCGTGGTGGCCGGGGATGATGTCATAGCATTTATTTCGGTTGCGAATACGCCATTTTTTAGTGCCACTGCGAAAGCGCTTTTCCTCTTTGGTAAAAGCCTTGACTTTACTCCATTGGTTGCCGGACTTGCGCCATTCTTCTACTGAGTTGTTGGGCGGAGAAAGGATGTCAAAATCAAATCGCCAGTAGGCGTGGTGGAAATGCAACTTGCAGGTACACCGATTCCGGACACCGGCAAATTTGAACCGGGGCGACAATTTACCATTGGTATGAAAAGTCCACTCACTGATGTAGCGGTACCAACCTGCCTTCAGTTCGCTGGTCAGCACCACCTTTGTTCCCTCCACATGAACGGCTACTCCACTGAAGTTTCCTGCATCGGTTTGGTCATCCACCAATGTTTTGGCAGGTGCGTTGCACAGCCGGAAACCTGTGCTACCGACATCTGTCCCCGTACAGTCAAAGCAGGTTTCTTGGTCCTGCCAATCTCTGTATGGACCACATACACCGCCGTCGTAATGTACATTAAGTATGGGCAAATGTGCTCTCCAAAGCACCAGCTTGCCCTTGTACCGAACGTATCGCAATTCCACCCCTGAGCCTTTGCCGGGATGGCCGGATGAAGCACTGGGGCGCACTGCCCGAAAGGTCCAAAGGGTTGTGCCTCCCTGGCTAATGGTTATATGCACCGTTCCTGACGAACCATTGGAAGGACAATTTTCATCACTTGGAAGTTCGCAGTTATCGTCTTGGTCGTCAAGATGATAAAGCGTATCGAAAAGGTTGTTGGTCAATTCTCCGGTATGCGTATTCATGCCAAAAACCCCGGAAGGGACCTTTTCGATCTGACTCCGTACTCCAATGAGAATGATCCGGTGACCTTCGTCGCTTTGAATGACGGATGGCATGGCTGGAAACAAGGTTACTGAATCATTTTCAATCCATTTAGTCAAATGTAATTGTTTTGTTACTAAATTCTCTACAGCCCGATATTCCGACAAACTGGGTCTTGGTTGATAGTCCAACACTTGAAAAGAAAGGTCTGTGGGCAGCGCTCCACGTACCCGACCCCCTACTTTGATCGCCTGCTGTTGGGTGTAGTTGTAAAATTCGGCGTTGAGCTGTTGAGCGAAACTTGGGTCTTCTTTGCTGTCTTGAGGTTTATCGTCAAAATCATCATCCAGTTTAAAAGAAAGCATCCGGAATTGGTCGTTTCCAAAATGTTCTTTAAACGCGGGCGCAACGAGAAGAGCATTTTGCAACGACTCAAATTCACTTTGGGTCAAACCAACTGGTTTCATATCTACCTCGACAGGCAGATTGGAATCCTGCTTTTTGCGACAAGCAAATAAAACCAATAATGAAAAGAATAGCACGCAACATGCATGGAGGGAAATTTTCATGGTAATTCGGGTTTATAAAAATTGAATAATCTTGTATCAAGGGGCAATGACGACCAGCTATCAGTCCATTTCTACTCAGCAAACCGCCGCAAAAAACTCCTCAGCCTGGCTTGAATATCGCGGGCCTGCCGGTTATAATCGTGATTACCGTCGCTACTCACTTTTGACAAAAGTGCCTGAAACGACGCCTCCTTTGACCTACCGACAACCAGATAGGAAAGCAACAAATAATACTCCCCCTTCTCTTTTAGCTGGGTATCGCTTTGAGCCACTTTCGTGAAAACGGGAATGGCCTCGTCGAATTTTTTCAATTTGTAAAGGGCATGTGCTTTCAAATAATGGTCTTCTGCTGTCTTATCTTTTATGGCATCGACATAGGCCGCCGTTCGCCCATACTGTTCGGCACGCCAGGCTTTTTTCGCCTCGTTTCGGTTGGTGGCATCGTTGATTGAGCTGTTTGGAATTTCGCCCATCATGTTGTTTGCTAAATCTTCACCGGGGTCGATGTAATGGTTTGTGACCATTACATCATTGGAGTAATGGTGGGGAGCATATCCATAAAACAAATAGAGGGGTACGGCCAAAAGCAAAAGGGAAGCGGCGACCGCCGTCCATTTTCTACGGAGGCTAAATACCTTGGGGGGAGGGGGCTTGGGAGCAGGCCCTGGAGTAGATCCAACGTCAACATCGGGCAGTTCGAAACCGGTCATCATTTGACCAACGCGGGTACGTACTTTCTTTTTTCCCAGTAGCCGACTTCCTTCTCTGACAAGTACTTCGAGTTTTACCTGTTGGAGGAGGGTGGGATCCTGTTTCAATTCTTCCAGGAACGCTGCTGATGAGGCTTTGTCCATTCTTTCATCGAGGAAATGTTCGATTCTATGTAAGTTATTCTCATTCATTTAGCGAAATTTTAATTTCGTTTATCAGGTGTGTATAATGATCTGAGTTTTTGATGAGGTCCCGTAGATTTTGTTTGGCCAGGTTGGTTCTGTTTTTGGCAGTTTGAAGGGCGACGCCCAGTTTCGAGGCGATTTCGTTGGGAGAATAGCCCATCGACCAGAGGGTCAGGCATTGAGCGTCATTGGGTTTGAGCTGCTGGACTATTTTCCAAAGCATATCGCGGTATTCGCTTTTCAGAAATTCTTTTCTGACGAAATCGTCGTCCGGAATGGTGTCGAATCTATGCTTCATCATCGATACTTAAAATGGTTCTACCTTTTTTTTTACGCATGTTGTTCCATTTGAATTTGCAGATGCCGTAGGCGTAAAATTCAATTCCCGTTTCGTAATCATCTTTGGGGTAGCGGCCTTCCAGCAATTGGAGGTACAGTTCTGCCATACCCTCCTGAAGTACGTCTTTGACATCGTCTTTGGTACCGTCATTGTGCAAAACGTAATTCATTACTTTTTGTAGAAACACCACACAGCCCTCCACCTGGTTGGCAGAAGAACCAATCAAACCAATGATTACTTGTTCAATAAGTACAATCAACTGATCTGTATCCGCTTGCTGTGCAGCGCGTATGTCTTCGTTCGTGGTTTTAATATTGGAGCAAGACCAGGTGCTTGTGTTTTCATTTTTACCCATAAGCGACAACTGTAAATGTATTGGAATCGTTAAAAGTACCGGGTTTTTTGAAAAATTTTCTTAAAATTGAATAAAACTTATCCAGAAATTGCGAAATTATTTCTAATTTTAATGCGTTATTTCACGAAAGTAATGGGTCTGTCCCATGATCCGCTGCTATTAGACATTATGAACAAAAATTTTGTATGCAGCCTGAATGCCATTTTTTGCCTACCCGGCGTCACGTCCTCGCCATGATAGCTAAGGCTATCAGGCTCCGGGCGTTCCTTGGTTAGACAAAAAATTGCTCTTCAGTTGCTATACAAAAAATCTGTACACAATGTCTATATTTTAGAACCCGATTAACCTGAAAACGTTCAAAATTATCCGTTCCGATACTTTTTGCTACAACACATTAGTTCAGGTTGATCGTTGCCTTTTGCATTAAAATGCAAACAAGGCTTCCGCTAAACCTATTAAACATGATCTACCTACAACCCACCCTGCCCGTCAAGAATATAACAATAAAATTACGAAATTGTTTTAACAAAGCATCAACGAAAGCCGCTACATTGCTCCTTTTGCTTATGCTTTTCACTTCCCTGGGTTTGTACGCCCAGCAACCGCTCTGTGGTATATCGGAAACTTTTGATAATAATGACGATTTCGGTCTGTGGACTGTTTCCGGATCCGGCAACGCCTCTTGGGAGTGGACTGCCAACGGCACAGGTTATGTGTCTGGAGATTTTTGGGGTAATCGATCACCCATCGAGTCTGTATCTGGAGGTGGGGCAGCAGTACTCCAATCTGACTCATTGATTTTGAACCAATTGGTTGATTCTATTCATTACGATACGTTGACTTCGCCTTATTTCAGCATTGATAATTTTTCATCGACATCAGACTCTACAGTTTATCTTCAATACAATCAATACTACCGAAATTATCAATCAAGTACCAAAACGGAAATAGAAATACGGAATGAAGCCGACAATGAAGTTCTAATCAACTGGACAGAAATGGCCGATAACAATTCCATATTACAGAATATCGAAACAACCGCAAACGACATCCAATATATCAACCTCACAAGTTTATTATCAGACTTTCCAAATATCGAAATATTTTCCATCAGAGTACGATTTATATTCGAAGGCGCTTATTACTTCTGGATCATCGACGACGTGCAGGCCATTTGCGGAAGCAACCCTTTCCCCACCACTAGTCCCCCAGCCCTGGGCGACCATCTTTTTGAGCAGAACTATTCCTACCGGATAGATAGTTCGGGTGGGGCTTATCATCCAAATCAGTTGGTTGTCAGATTTGGAGGAACCACTACTCAAGTAGGGAAAGATTCGTTGCGACAGCTAATCGGCGTAAGCTCATACAAAGTTTGTGCATGTAATAAATCGCTAGAGCTTTGGGAACTTAGCCCCCTTCAATCGGACAAGGATAGCTTGACTTCCGAAAAGGAAACCTCCATCCTCAACGAACGAATAATAGGCGCCAAGTCCAAAACAAAATTGAATGGTGGGGATGCTGACTTCAATTATTATAATTTTTCGCTACTGGAAAAAATCCCCCCTTCTCCTGTCGGTCCTCTTGACTCCATTCCTGAAGGTATAAGCCCCTCTCCGGCAGATGCGACGGTGGTTGCCGTACTCGACTCGGGGATCGATTTGAGTCACGATAGTCTGAAACCCTATATCTGGGCAAACAATGGTTCAGCAAGTTGTCACCCCAATACTTTTGTGGGGTGGAATTTTCCGGATAACAATAATAACCCATCTTCAACAAACGCACACGGTACGGTAGTTTCACTCATTATTGCCGAGACCTTTTCGAAATCCTCTTGCAATTCAATTAGAATACTTCCCATCAAAACGCATAATGAAGATGGCGTAGGCACCTTGTTTGACGTGACCTGTGGAACCTATCTTGCACAGGCGGAAGGTGCTCAGGTGGTGAACGCCAGTTGGGGTTGGTACGGGGCACCAAATGAAGTTTTGAAAGAGGCTATTCAATATTTTAAAACCAAAAATAATGGGCTTTTTATCACTTCTGCCGGAAATGACACCATCAACATTTCTAACCAACCTCACTTCCCCGCTGTTTTCAATCAAGACAACATCATCCCGGTTGGAAGTATAGCGACCAGTGGTAACTCAACCGAAATCAGCCATTTTTCTAATTACTCACAGGAAGTCGTATTACTTGGAGCTCCGGGTGAAGACCTGGTCATTTTTGCTAGCAGCTTTTCAGGGGAGGGTACTTCCTTCTCCGTTCCAGTGGTGTCGGGCATGGCAGGTTCTATATACTGCGACGGAATCACCTCCTATTCAGATGTGCGGAGTCAACTACTGAATTGTGCTCGCGCGGAGCCCAACCTGACCGGCCACATCAAAGATGGGAAATGGGTAGTGGGAATCCTTGTCTGTCCCGACGAAGGCCTGCCCTGGTCACCCTGGATCATTGTATTGTGTATTCTAATTATTTTATTGCTCCTTTGGCTACTGAAATTTTTATTAAAAAAATAGACTTTGCTCTAAATTCAAAATAAGACCCGATGAAACTCTTATTCACAACCCTATTGCTATTATCGATTGGTTCATTCCATGCTCAATCTTACGATATAGGAGACTATCTGAACCTAGAGGAAATAGAAGAGTTGAAGAAAGGAATTGCCCTTTATGAAGATTCCCTTGCCCAGATGTACCACGCCCTGGGCCTTCTTCATTTTTATGACAACGATATGGAGCTGGCTTTACACTTTACGCAAAAAGAAATGGATGTCCTATCCCCCGATAGTATTGCTGATATAGCCAATGCTCTATACAATACTGGCTATTTTTACAAATGTCTCCAAGAGGACGTAAGTGCCGAAAATCACTTCCTCCAATCCGAAAACCTCTATAAAAAAGCAGGTGATAAAAGCCGGGTTTTGTCCTGTAAAAAACAAATAGGCAACCTCTATGGAGAGCGGGGTGATTATGAACAAGCCGGACTGCTTTTGGATCACGTTTTGAAAAATGGTGGAACCGATATGTTAAACGTGGTTATAGACCTCAGTTATTACCTGAATAGACAAGGGCGCTTTTCTAAATCCGTAGAACTATTGTTGGAATATCGCGACAGTCTTGATCCAGAAAATCAAATCTACGCCAACATCAATCTGGCCCACGCCTACGACGGCCTCCACCGATACCCAAAAGCCATTGAAACCAACCAGGAAATCCTCCGGCTTTGCGCTAATGATCCGTACTACTTCGAAGAAAGGATCACAGCCACTAATAACATCTCCGTCTCCCTAAAAAAGCTCGGAAAATATGACCAGGCGCTGGATTCTCTCCAGCAATTACTCCTCCAGATCGGAGAAGATCACCCCAGCCTGGCCGCCCCCATCCACAACAACCTGGGTGACGTGTACGACTTGTTGGGAAATACCGCTAAGGCCAGCAACTCCTACCACCGATCGCTCCAACAATATTTACCCGAAAGGGTGCCATTCAACCCGGCACACCTGCCTAGCTGGGATTACCTGGTGCGTTCGCAGCAAAAAAACAGCACAACCGATGTGGCTACAATACCAAAATATTTTCCAGCACTACCCCAACCCCACCTGTCCAACGCCACCACCCTCCCCGAATGGGATCGCATCGTACATTCCGATAATAAAGAAAAAATTTTCAACCTGGTAAAAGACAAGGCCAATTTTCTGAAAAAGCAGGGTTACACTACCGGCAATGATCACCACCAGGCAGCCCTTGACCACTACCTCCTGGCCGATAAGATCGTCGACCAGATGCGCAGAGACCATGCCGCCATGAAGTCGAAACTTTTTTGGCGCAAAGAGGTCAAACCGATGTACGACCAGGCCATAGCCCTTTGCTTCGACCAACACCAATACGATCAGGCATTCCGCTTCATGGAAAAATCCAAAAACCTGATCGCCCTGGAAGCCCGCCAACATCTTAAAGCCAAAAAGTCAGGTGTGCCGGACAGTCTCCTGGCCCGCGAACGTCAACTGCAAAAACAAATTGCCAGCACTTCAGACAACGGTCAACTGGTCGACCTCAACCGTCAATATAAACAATTGATTGATACATTCGAAAACGCATTCCCTCGCTACTACCAAATAAAGTATAAAGTCCACTTCGCTGGCATCGACGATATTCAGCGAAAGCTGCTCGACCAATCCAAATGTATGGTCGAATATTTTGTTGGAGAAGATTACATCTACCTCTTTTTGATAACCCACAACAAGATGTTTCCGAAAAAGCTGGAAAAAGATTTTCCATTGGAAAAATGGGTCGCACAACTGAAATCGTCTATGCGGGTGGATGGAACCGGCTATGACAAACGGGTAGATTCGCTTGCCTGGGTCAGCCATCAACTGTATCAAAAATTGCTGGGACCCGTCGAAAAGGATTTGAAAGAACACCTCATCGTAGTTGCCGACGATGTGCTGGGGTACATCCCTTTTGAAGCGTTGCTGTACAAAGAAGCACCGCAATCCGGTTTGTTCAAAGATCAATCCTACCCTTTTTTGATCAAAAAAAACCGGATTAGTTATGGGTTTTCCGCCACTTTGCTGTGCCAGGGCAAGACCTCTTCCCCCGCCTATGAGACTGCATCTTTTCTGGCCATGGCTCCCGATTTTCCCGAAAGGGTGATCGTCACCCACCCCATCACCGGAAAGAAAATTGAACTCGACCCTCTGTACAAAAATAAAGACGAAGCCGCTGCCATTGCGGACCTCCTCAACGGCGAACTCCGGCTCGATACCACGGCCAGCATCCAGCAACTGGAAGCAATGGGCAGTAGTTTCAACACCCTGTTTTTGTCGACACACGGCGTGGCAACCGACGATCCCGACCATTCATTCCTGGTCTTTCAAAGAGAGGACGGGTCGTACGAATTGCTTTTGGTTAAAGATCTTTACAATATGGATTTTAGCCAGGTGCGACTCGTATTTTTCAAAGCCTGCAACACTGGTGACGGCATCGTGTACGAGGGGGAAGGCATCGGCAGCCTGGGTCGGGCATTCCTTTACGGCGGCGCCCAAAGCCTGGTGATGACCCTTTGGAACCTGATGGAAAATGAATCTTCTCCCATCGTTTTGAGTTTTTATAAATACCTTCACCAGGGCCACTCCAACCACGAAGCCCTACACCTCGCCAAGCTCGACTACCTGACCAATAGCGATACCAAAGTGGAAGCCCACCCCTTCTACTGGGCCGCTTTTGTGACGGTGGGTCATACCGCCCCGATGTATGAAAAGGGGTTGGCGTTTGGGCTGCCTCATGGATGGTACCTGCTGTTGCTGCCCCTGATGTTGGTTTTGGGTTATGGGCTTTACAGGAGAATCCAGCATAATATGCCGTGGACGTTACAATCGGCTTTGGAATAGTTGTAGTGCAAGTAATTCAAGCTCCAGAATAAATTTCAAGAATCAAGTCCAAAAGCCTTCCCACCAGGCTACATCCAGTCCTATTTGATTCCTGCAATTATCACCTGAACAACCAAAAGTTAATCTTTCCGCCCTTTGATCGTTAATCTTTTTTATTGGACTTGAACTTCTCAAGCCCCTTTCGGGAAATGTAAAAGGGGCTGGGCAGATCTGATTATGACGGGTTTTTCAAGGAACACAGAATTTACCGAAAGGCGGAAAATGGCCCGCTCTAAAAATAACTAGAAAAAAATCCCAAAAACCCGGTACTTATTGCTCAG
>CBDCTQ010000058.1:0-71273 GCA_965222105.1 Saprospiraceae bacterium
CCATGGTGATGGGATATTGGGTGGCCATGTCTTCGAGGGAGGGGTCCTGGAAGATGACGTAGGGAGGGAGGTTGTGTTTTTTGGCTACTTGTCGGCGGAGGTCTTTGAGGAGGGTCATCAGGGTTTTATCGAGGACGGCGGTTTTGCCGGAAGGCTCGTAATCTCCTATGCTGCCATCGTCGTAGTTGTGGTTGATGGGGATGGAAATGGGGGTGGGGTTTTTGATGTATTCCCGTCCTTTATCGGTGAGTTTGAGCAGTCCGTATTGTTCGATATCTTTGTAGATGAGGTTGTTGAGCAGGCCATGCCGGAAAATAGAGAACCAGAAGTTTTCGTCTTTATCTTTGCCGGCGCCGTAACGTTCGAGTTGGTTGTGTTTGTAATCGCGCATGGCTTGCGTGTCTTTGCCGGTGACAAATTCGACGAGTGTTTTGATGCCGTAGTTTTCATTGAGTTGATCGATGGATTCCATACCGATCTGCATTTCTTTGATTACTTTGAGTTTTTCTTTGGGGTGGCGGCAGTTGTCGCACATTTTATTGCAGTTGTCGCTGTCGAAATTTTCGCCGAAGTAGTGTAGTAGAAACCGTCTTCGACAGGAAGCCGTTTCGGTGTAGGCGGTTATTTCCTGCATGAGTTGGGCGCCCATTTCTCGTTCGGCGACGGGTTTGTCGCGGAGGAATTTTTCGAGCCGTTGGATGTCTTTGTGGGAGTAGAATGCGACGCATCGCCCCTGAAGGCCGTCGCGGCCGGCGCGACCGGTTTCCTGGTAGTAATTTTCGATGCTTTTGGGAATATCGTAATGGATGACGAAGCGGACGTCGGGTTTGTCGATGCCCATTCCGAAGGCGATGGTAGCGACGATGACGTCGACTACTTCCATGAGGAATTCGTCTTGTGTTTTGGAGCGCGTTTTGGCGTCGAGGCCGGCGTGATAGGGAGCGGCTTTGATGTCGTTGACGTTGAGGAATTTGGCTATTTCGGCGGCCGATCGTCGGCTTTGGACGTAGATGATGCCGGATTCGCCGGGCATCCCTTTGATGATCTTGATGATATTTTTGAGGGTAGTATCTTTTTTGGTTTTGGGGATGATTTCGTAATAGAGGTTGTCTCGGTTGAAGGAAGATATGAAGCTGTTGACGGCTTCCATGTTGAGGTTTTTGACAATGTCGGATCGTACCTTTGGGGTAGCGGTGGCGGTGAGTGCGATGATGGGGATGTTTTTGTCGATGCTGTTGATCATGTCGCGTATGCGGCGGTATTCGGGGCGGAAATCGTGGCCCCACTCGGAGATGCAATGGGCTTCGTCGACGGCTACAAAGGAGAGGTTGACCTGTTGGAAAAACTCGATGTTTTCGTCTTTGGTGAGGGTTTCGGGGGCGATGAAGAGTAGTTTGGTTTTTCCGTTGGTGATGTCTTCTTTTACCTTTCGCATTTGGCCTCTGTTGAGAGAGGAGTTGAGGAAGTGGGCTACTTCGTCGTTTTGGCTGTAGCTGCGGATGGAGTCGACCTGGTTTTTCATCAGAGCGATGAGCGGGGAGATGACGATAGCGGTACCGTCCATCATCATGGCGGGCAGTTGGTAGCAGAGGGATTTGCCGCCGCCGGTGGGCATGATGACGAAGGTGTCTTTGCCTTCGAGGACGCTTTTGATGATGGGCTCCTGGTTGCCTTTAAAATTATCGAATCCGAAATGTTGATGTAAAGCGGCGTGGAGGATTGGTTAGTTGTGACCATTTTTTGAGAGTTCAATCTTTTTATATTACATCCGATCATAACCAAACAATGGCAGCGATGCGGAATAATTGTTTATGGATAGTAAGACCTTTTTATGAAAATATAATTTGCTGCAAACGGGCAGCTTTGGTATCGGTTGATAAAGACGTTGCAAAAGCGAAAATATTGTCGGAGCATCGTAAGAATCGCTTTGTCAATTTAATAGACATTATGAATGGATTTTTTGTATAGCAACTGAATAGCAATTTTTTGTTCATTATGTCTAATAACTTAAAAGTAAATAAAAATTTTCGTAAACCAATATAAAAACCCGTTAAAGTTTGTTCATTTTTATAAAAAACAAAGCGCAATGATGGTTCTTGAATATCAGTCGGCGAATGCGGAGTGAATAATGTCGTACCTTTCGGGCAGCGTTAATCTAGACAATATTTACAAAAATTTTCTGTGCAGCCTGAATGCCCCTGCCTGGCCGCCAGGCAAGGCTCGTCCCGAAAGCATTCGGGACTCTTCAGTTGCTACACAAAAAATCTGTGCATAATGTCTATTTTTTGGGCCGTCAAAAATATAAAAAAATTGTGAAAAACAAAAAGAAAATTCAGTCAATTGCCCGCCAAACTTTAACTATTGAAACAGAGACAGTTGCAGCACTTCATAAAAGCATTGATGATGATTTTGTCGATTGTATAGAAGCCATTCTTAATACCAATGGGAGAGTAATTGTGACAGGGATAGGCAAGAGCGCCATCGTCGGTCAAAAGACCGCGGCCACTTTCAACTCTACCGGTACCCCTGCTATTTTTATGCATGCCGCCGATGCCGTTCACGGCGATCTGGGCATGATCCAACCCGCCGACATCGTTTTGTGCATCTCTAAAAGTGGCCTTACTGCCGAAGTAAAAGTGTTGGTGCCGTTGGTGCGTAACCTCGGCAACCCCATCATCGGAATGGTAGGCAACCGGCAATTCTTACCTGGGTAAACAAGCCAACTGGATACTCCCACACCCCCGTGCCCCGCGAAGCCGACCCCAACAACCTGGCCCCTACGGCCAGCACCACCGCTCAGATGGTCATGGGCGATGTGGTAGCCGTCACCCTGCTGGCCATGCGTGGTTTTACCTCTGCCGACTTTGCCCGCTTTCATCCGGGAGGCACACTGGGCAAACAGTTGTATTTGCGCGTAAGCGATATTTTTCCCAACAATGAATTGCCGAAAGTTCTTCCCTCTACCGGATTGCGTGACATCATCCTGGAAATGACTTCCAAAAGACTCGGTGCAGCCGTAGTGGCCGACAAACACAATCAGGTAATAGGCATCGTGACCGATGGCGACCTCCGCCGGATGCTCCAAAAAAATTCCCACCTACATTCGCTCACCGCAGCCGACATTATGACGCTCAACCCCAAAACCGTCGACCGGGACGAACTCGCCGCAAAGGCCTTGTTTTTGATGCGTCAACACAGCATTACCCAACTGGTGGTAACCGGCCAGAATAAGGAGTATCTGGGCATCGTCCATCTCCACGATTTGATCCGGGAAGGGGTGGTTTAATCATTTGAAAACAGCAATTCTGCTCTATGGCATTGAAATTGTATTCCGATTACTCTAAACACCATACTAAAAGTCTAATTTGTATAGCCAACCGTAAGATTCCTCCCATTTTTACAATTTTTTACCATGCTTTTTTTGTGTCGATGACAAGAGAAAGGAATTACGCCTTTGAGTGGGAATTTAAAGCAACATTTTGAACAAAAGAATATACACGACAGCACTAATCCTCATCCAACTTGTCGTTGCAGGCTGGGCTCCCGGCCCAAAATGTAACGAACGGTTGTTCGGCTGGAAACTTTGGCATCGATGCTGACGTCAATGCCAATGGCTCCCAATTCGGCAATGCCGTTGGGACGCCCGATACCGACGACTGGTTTTCCGACCCATCCGTATATAATGGCAACGGCCTGGCCGTCATTGATACGACGGGGGCCTACTCCCTGTCACAACAGCTTCAAAACAACAACAATATCAGTTTTCTGAGGCGCATGTCGGCACCGCTTAACACCGTGATCAATGGCACTCGCTGGCTCGATGCCGTTTATTCAAGAGATTATTTCAGCAAAAGTGGCAGCCGAGATACCACCGCATATAGTGGCGGCAATAAAAACGGTGACGACCCCAACGACTGGACGGTTACCTACTCTGGTATTCCCGATAAAGCCGACTTGCTCGACTGTTTTGTTCACATCCGAAGAGAGGGGCCCCTTTTGGAAGACCCGCTTTGGCTGATATCGGGATTCTCGAGGATCGGCAACAGCGGGACCAGCTATTTCGACACCGAAATCTATGCCGATGAGTTTTTCTACGCACCCGGCACAGGGTTTTACTCCGCTGGTATTCATGGCGGACATACGGCCTGGCAATTCAATCCTGACGGCTCCATAAATGCAGTTGGGGATCTGTCTATTTCAGTGGTGTTTGGCGGAAGCGTGCCTACCATAGAGGTACGCATTTGGGTTTCCCAAAATGACTTCAACAATGCATCCCCACAAAATTTTTCATTTGGTTCTCAATTCGATGGCGATACCTATGGCTACGGCGATGTAGTGCTTTTAAGCAGCCAATACAATTGCGGACTGTCCAATATCAACCCGGGAGGCAACACACCTGGCCCCCCCTGGGGAACGATTAACAGTAGTAAGAATTATACTACGGACTACGATGCGGAACAATTCCTGGAGGTCGGGCTCAACTTGACGTCTATTGGACTAGACCCTTTTCTGTACTCCAACAATATTTGTGAAGTGCCTTTCCAATCCGTTTTGTTCAAATCGCGGACATCGGGGTCTTTCTCTTCCAGCCTTGCCGATTTTCTGGGGCCCTACTCCTTTTGGCAGCTCCCGCCTGTTGAAGCTACTGCATTGGGCGATACCCTCACCTGCCTCCAACAAACGATTGTTTTGGAAGCAGCCAATGCAGATGAACTCGGATTTTATCAATGGACCACTCCCGATGGCAACATCGTCAGCAATCCTGATTCAAGCCATATTCTCATCGACCAGCCCGGTACTTATATTCTTTTTGGCGCTCCATTCGAGGGATGCCTGGGCGGCTACGATAGCATTTATATACCCATTGACACGATCGTGCCTCCCGTTTTCACAAATGGCAATATCATCTGGGATTGCAACATCCCGGTGACCATTGCAGGAGGGCCGACCGGCCAACTTTACAATTGGAGCGGCCCTGGAGGCTTCAGCTCTTCGGTGCAAAACCCACTGGTTTCCTTGCCCGGCGATTATAATCTGATCGTCACCGATGCCTCCAGCGGTTGTATGTCCGACCCGCTGTCAACCAATGCCATAGCAACCGTTCTGGCAGAGCCCTGCGAAGAAGACGATTATATTACACTCCCGGAAGACGGTTCCACTACCTTCGATGTGTTGGCGAATGATTCCGATCCCGATAACAACATCGATCCCGGTTCGGTGATCATCCTCAACGGCCCAACAAACGGCTCGATCGTCAACGACAATGGCGTGATAACCTACATTCCCAACGCCGAGTACAATGGTCCGGACTCGCTCGACTACATCGTATGCGATACCGATAATCTTTGCGATACGGCAACGGTCTTTATCACCGTATTGCCCGTTTGCGACCTGTTGGACGTCGGCATCGTACTCACCTGCGATGATAACAGCACCGGCCTCCTTTCCGACGATTTGTATTCCTTTACCCTCAATCCGGTTGGCGACGATCTTGGAGCCAGTTATTCCATTTCCGGTGACATCATCGCATCCGGTTTGGCATACGGAGCCCCCTCTGCTCCATTCGGTCCTTTTTTGATTGCGGATGGGGAAAGGACGTTTACGCTTACCGACGGCCAGGACGGCACTTGTCAGTTGGTGGATGTAGTAGTGGTACCCCCTGCCCCCTGCTCTGTCTGTGATGTGGTGATCGACACGGTGGTCTTTACCGATCTGACGGCCTGCCAGGTGATCGACGGCACCATTGCCATTACGGCATCGAGTACCTATCCGATAGAATACAGCATTGACGGCGGCGCCACCTGGAGTTCCAATCCGGTGTTTACCAATTTGGGGGCGGCCAGTTATTATGTTCAGGTCCAAAATGTCGATGGCAGTTGCAATGTGGCCTACAATGTTTCCCCGATCAATTTGAACGAACCCAACGGTCCGGTTATCACGGGGTCCTCCGTCAGTAATCCAAGCTGCCCTGTCGGTACCAGCGATGGCAGCATCACCATTCACGCCGTGGTGGCCGGCAGCGCCCTGGAATACAGCATCGACAATGGAGCTACGTATCAACTGGATTCGGTGTTCCCAAATCTTCCTCCGGGCGGATACAACGTATTGGTCAGAAACATCGTGGGCGGATGCGAATCCGTTTATATCAATAATGCCGTCAACCTGTTGCCTCCCGATTGTCCGGAGATCTGCGACGACGGAATCGACAATGATGGCGATGGCCTGACCGACTGTGCCGACCCCGATTGCAGCATCAATCTGACAATAGACCTGCTCTCTGATTTTAATGGCTTTCCAGTGAGTTGTTTTGGCGCCTCCGATGGGGTCGCACAGGCAATACCTGGGGGAGGTACCGCCCCTTTTGGTTTTCAATGGGATGACCCTGTTGGCCAGACGTCTGCTACAGCAGTTGGACTGACGGCGGGCACCTACACCGTGATCGCTTCCGACGTTTACGGTTGTTCGGATACCTCCAACATTATACTTACAGAGCCTCAGCCGCTGACCGACTCCATCAGCCTCAGCGATTACAATGGCGTGGCCATAGGTTGCGTTGGAGGCAATGACGGAATAGCTACTGTTTTTCCGGCAGGGGGTGTAGCGCCTTATAGCTTCGTGTGGAGCGATCCGGCTGGCCAGACCGCCGCCACCGCTTCTAACTTGTCGGCAGGAAATTATTCTGTGACCATTACCGACGAAAACAATTGTCAGCATATATCCAACACAACGCTTACGGAGCCAGCAGCACCTTTGTCGGCCAGCGCCCTACCTACGGATGTATCCTGCGCCGGTGCTGCCGATGGTTCGATTGATCTGGTGGTAGGCGGTGGCACAGCCGACTATACTTATCTCTGGAACAACGGGGCTACCACCGAAGATATTTTCAACATGGGGCCCGATACTTTTGGGGTAACCATAACGGATGTCAATAATTGCACGGCCACTACCTCTGCCATTATTACCGAACCCGATTCTATTGATATTTCCATAAATACGATCATAACGAGTACCTGCGTGGCTGCTGATGGTTCGATCATTGTAACAGCGACGGGCGGCTCGGACAATTTTGAATACAGCATCGACAGCCTCAACTGGCAGACAGATAATGGTTTTTACAATTTGCCGGAAGGCAGCTACATCATTTACGTGCGCAACGACGACGGTTCTTGTCCGACGGCCTACCTGGGCAACCCCGTTGTTTTTGAAGCACCAAACCCGCCGGTGGTGACCAATGCCGTTTCGGAAGTGAGTTGTTATGGTTTTGCTGATGGAGAGGCAGCCATTGTTCCCGTTTCCGGAAATATGCCGTTCGACTATCTTTGGCCCGACGGTCAAATGACGGATACAGTGAGTGAGTTGTCGGCTGGTCTCTACCTGGTGACAGTAACCGATACCGACGGGTGTACGCTGGTAGATACCGTGGTGGTATCGCAGCCTGATAGTTTGACCTTTACCCTGTTTGTGACCGATCCGACGGATTGTGCCAATGAAGACGGGTTGATCGTCGTATTGGCCGAAGGGGGAACAGGGATATACGAATACAGCCTGGATGGCATCGACTGGCAAACCAGCAACAACTTCAAATTTTTGGGAGTGGGCACCTACGATGTATATGTGAGAAACAGAGACGGAAGCTGTCCGTCCAACCCGTTGACAGTGGTGTTGACGGCTCCAACGCAAGCCCCTTGTCCGATAACGGTGCCGAATCTTCCGCCTTTTGAAACGCAGATCCGAACGGCCACTGTGCTGACCAATAACGACAATTGCGGCGATGGGATCAATTGGACGGGGCTTGGAAATGCCGACAGTTCTGACGACAATTACGCCGTTGTGGACATGCCTAAAAACAACGAGTCTTCCTGTCTCATGCTTTCAGGCTTTGATTTTGACGTTCCGGCCACTGCTGTTATTACCGGAATCACGGTTAATGTAGAAGGCCATTACGAGGGTACGATGGAAGTGTCGGATCTCAGTGTACGACTGATAAATACTTCTGGTCAGGTGGTTGGCGAGAATAAAGGATTACATCTATGGAATTTAAACACCGACGATAACTGGTCGTATGGAAGCGGTACCGACCTTTGGGAATCCAATTTTACGGTGGCAGATATCAATGATCCCGTATTTGGCGTTTCCCTTCAGGTGGCAGCAGCAAACGGCCCGGGTTCCCCAGCAACCAACCGTGGGATAGCCTATATCGACGAGGTGACAGTGGTGGTACAATATCAACCCATTCTTCAGGTTTGTCACGACGATGCGTCGCAGGTATTCAACGCCTTGGCAGTGAGCGGAACAGCCGACTATAATTGGACCGCACCTCCCGGGGTGGTGATCGTTGAAGGCCAGGGCTCCCCCGAAATAACCGTTGATTTCGATAGTTTGGCTGCTGGCATTTATCAGATATGTGTTGCAGCAACGGATGATGATCCGCAGTGTATCACTTCGGAAATGTGTTGTTATGACTTTGAAGTGTTGTCTTGTATTGAAGATTGTACCAACGGCGTTGACGATGATGGCGATGGCCTGGTGGATTGTGACGATGAGGATTGCCAGCCATTTATCGATGAGGTGATCCTGGTACCTGTTTCCAATTGCGACAACAACGATGCAGATATCTGGATTTCAGCTTTGGGCCAACCATTGGAGTACAGCATCGATGGCGGGGTGACTTGGCAGGATAGTGCGGGATTCGATTCCCTGTCGGCAGATACCTTTTTTGTCGTGGTCAGGAATGCATTGACACAGTGTCAAAGCAGTTTTTTGCAAAATCCGGTAGTCATCGACGCAAAAGCCCCTCCTTCGATCAGTGATCTGCTGGCAATACCGCCAACGGATTGTTTTGTTACGGATGGCAGCATATCCATAACAGCGATCAACAACGACACGGCAGCCCTCCGGTACAGCATTGACGGAGGCATCAACTGGCAGACCGATCCGTCTTTCTATCAATTGGATACCGGCATCTATCAAGTGGTCATCCAAAATGTGGGCATGGCTACCTGTGCCGATACAATGTCGGTTGGGTTGGTCGGGCCGGTCAGTTGTATCGATACGATCTATCTTACCCTTCATGAAAATACGACCTTGGACACCTGCCTGAATGATTTTGTTGAATTGCCGGGAGTTATTTCCAGTGTCGAATTTTGTGCTCCGACCGATAGTGTGGCTCTATTCTTTGAAGACCCGGCACCTTGTATTTCCGTCGAAGGGATTGACGGTTTTCTGGGAACAGAAACGGACTGCATTGTATTTTGCGACAGCGATCAAAATTGCGATACGGTGATCGTGGTGACGACGATCACTCCAGTCATCATATTGCCCATTGCCAATGAAGATTGTACAGTGACCACCATCAATTCTGGCGTAGAAATAGCTCCATTGACCAATGACCTGCTCAATGGAACGTTGGTGGATTTTGGTACCGTGACCGAGCCGGGAATGGGATCAATTGTACTGGACGATCAATTGTACTTTTATATGCCGGAGGCAGAACTATGCGGCGTCACCGATACCTTCACCTATTTCATCGACAATGGTATGGGGGCCGACACCAGTTTTGTCTGCATCGAAATACAATGTGAGGATATTGTTATCAATAATGGGTTTTCGCCCAATGGCGACGGCGTCAACGATGTATTTTACATCGACAATATCCAGTACTACCCCGGCAACGAACTGGTGATCTACAACCGTTGGGGCAATGAGGTGGCCGCTTTCCACGACTATCAGAATGACTGGGATGGCTCCTGGAAAAATAAAAAGCTACCCGATGGCGTTTATTTTTACATTCTCTCCCTGCCGGATGGGCGGGAATATTCGGGACATCTGGTGTTGTTCAATTAATTGTCTGCCCGGTTTACCGTCCCAACGGTAAAGGACCTGCCCTCATCGTCCACTTCAAATACAATGTCGCCCGCATTCGTTTTTCCGGAAGGGGGTGTTTTTTCCAACATTGCAATTACATTGTTGAAAACGGTCGTTACGGCGATGGTCTTCATGCACAGGTTGTTGCCCCGGCAAGGGGGGATGGCAAATTCGTGGACACAGGGACTGCAATAGAGATTGGCGTAGATGACGGCGGTGTTAGCGTGGCGGCCGTATTGCTCCGGCGAGCAGGGGCCAAACAAGGCAACGGTGGGAGTGCGGGTAGCAAAGGCGATGTGCATAGGGCCGGTGTCGTTTGTGATGAGCAGCGAGGCGTGAGCGATCAAGCCGATGAGTTGGGGGATCGATGTTTTTCCGGCAACGGAGTATATCCTTGCCGGAAGGGCGACCCTACTGACGATGTCATCAACATACGCTGCTTCGGAAGGGGCGCCGACCAGTAGTATTTGGTAGTCGGGGAGTTGTTCGTACAAGAGGTTAATGAGCATCTTAAACCGGTCTGCGGGCCACCGCCGTTCGATGCGCAGGTCGGAAGCATTGGGATTGAGGAGGAGATATCGGTCGGCGGTGGGGGAGAGGGTTGCTCCGTTTTGTAATTGTATTGTTGAAACTTCCCCTTTGAGCGATGAGAGTTCACGGATCAGGGGTTGGCATTGAAGCAGGCGGGCAAACTGAAGGTAGGTCTCGGAGATGGCGCTTCGGGTGTTGTAGTACATCATGTGGGTGTAGTTGCCCATGCGGTAGTGTTTGGAGTTGAGATAGAATCCCATGCGGTTGGTGGCAAGACTGACAATCGTCATCAGGGTGCTGAAGTTGGAATAGACCTCCAGGTCGATGAGAATTTCGATGCGGGCTGCGATCAGTTTTCTGCAAAAGGGAAAGAAAGATCGCAATAATGCAAACATATTGTTATCATTGAGCAGAATTACCTCATCGATTTCGGGGAGGAGGCGGAGGATGGCTGCGTTGGCTGTCGAGCTGATGTAGACGATCTTTGCCTCCGGGTAGCTGGCTCTCAGGGTGCGCAGCAAGGGAGTGGATTGGAGGATGCTACCCATGCCTTTGTATTTGCATATGGCCAGCACTTTGAAGTCTTTGTCGAGGCGGTGGTCGATGCGCAGCAGCTTGCCGGCGAGGATGACGAGGAGGTTGATCGCCTTTACAGCAAAACCGATAAGGTATTCGTCGAGCCATATTTTAGTGCGGGTCTTCATGCCATTGATCTTTGTTGCTGAGCAGTTTTAAATGTTTGACTTTAGGTGCTGTGCCTTTCGGAAAGGAGAGGGTAAGGGAATCTATCCGGAGGGCATACCAGTTGTATTGGGTGCCGACGGGGAGGAGGTGGGATTGTGGTTGTTCGGATTTGGGAATAGTAAATTCAAAACTGCCAGCCAACGCCTGATTATGGAAATATTTTACAGACGCGGTTGAACCGGCCGAGGTGGGTTGCGTTTCCAGGAGTAGGTATTCTGCTTCTTTATGCCGGTCGGTCAGGGTGGCGGGTATCAGGTGGCGGAAAGAATGATCTACATGCGATGGTATTGGGGTGAATTGTTCATAATCCGTTGCCGTTGCCAGGAGGTGTGGGTATTGTTGGAGGTCGAATTTTTTGGGTTTAAAAACAAAAGCGGAATCCACGTTGGGGAAGCCCGGGGGGATGGGGCGTCCTTTTTCGATCCACAAGTAATGTTTGTCGGCGGTACCCAGAGGGTGGTAATTCCGGAAATAGGTATCGGGCCAGCCGATGATAGCGAATGGTGTTGGGTACGTGGTCGAGTTGGTCCCAGTGGTTTTCGGGGTGGTTGGCGAATACGGTGATGGGCAGGTCGAAATTTTGAAGGTATTTGATGTTTTCCTTTTGCAGAAAATCGGTTACCGTATTTTGTAGATATTGGTTGAAGTAGGAGGGCACTCTTCGCTGGGTGAAATAGTAGAGCAGGGGCGAATGCGAGAAGTCGATGAAGGTGGCCTGGGGGGGGTAGTTTTCGTCCATCAGTTTTTTGATGTCGTCGTACCGCTCTGCAGCAAATTCGACTCTGTTTGGTATGCGGTCGATCTTTTCAGAATGGCCTTGTACCAGGACCGTGGCCTCATATTGATCGTGGAACTCCTCGAACAGGCTGCGGTATCCCTTCGGGTGGGTATATTTGAGGACACTCAGCAAAAATACAAAAGTCAGCAGAAAGGAAACTTTAGCAGCCCGGCTGCCTTCCAGCAAAAAATAGACGAAGAGCCCCGCCGTCAGAAAGAAAAACGAGCTGATGAACATATCGGTGTGTTCCATCATCGAGTGCCTTACCAGCCCCCGCTGCGCATTTATGAAAATAAAAACGATCAACCCGGTAAGCGAGATGTACAGGAATCGTCGGTGGGTGTAAAAATATTGTTGGAACCGGCTCAGCAAAAAGGCCAGCATCATAAACATGGCCACCGGAAAAAATACATAATGGTACTGAAAATCGCGGCCGTAGTACCGGGTAAGGGTTGCGTAGCCGTGCGCCTGGTGTGCCCCGAAATAGTCGAGTGCCTTTTTGAAATTGCCCGGAATGTCAATGCCTTCTATCGTAAGCGCCAAAGCGAGTAGTCCGGCCAGCACCAGCAATACCCCAGCCACCTTGCTCACATCGATCAGCAATTTGCCTTTCAAAGGCCGCCACAAGCACCAGAGTAGCAAAAACAAGGTAGCCCCCAATGCCGGCAGCGCTACATCGATTTTCCATACGATCAAAAAGGCCGACCAGATGCCCAGTCCCCAGAGCTTTTGTGGGCTGTACGAACGGCTAAGACTGTAAACCCACCACAGGTTGATGAAAAAAAGAACGTGGTTGCCGATGTCGTCGATCAGCATGAATATCTGGTTGTATGGTGCCAACAATACAAATACAAATGCCAGGGGAGGATTGCGAAAAGCCCTTGCCAGGAAAAAATAGGTGACCAGGAGAAAGCCCAGTACCGGCACAAAATTGTATAGCCGCAAGGCCGTACTGCCATCGTAGCCGTTGAGCATCACGTACATTAATGGCATAGCCACCTCCGATAGCAAATGAGAACTGAGCGCTTCCACGATCGGCCACTCGCCGTGCTCCACCAATCGCATAACGGCATTGGCGGGATTGGCCAACTCGAAAATACCCCGCTCCTCCTTCACCTCCGGACGATACAATGCTATGGCTGCCATCCCCGCTAACGTTGCCGGAAAAAGGAAGCGCTGGAAGTGCTTGTGTAGACTTATTGTTGGATTTTTGTGCCAAACATAAATACACCCCAGCAGCGCAAATACTGCTAGAACGAGATGAGTCACCACAGGGGAAGAGAGGCAGACCTCCCGCTGGTTGAGGATCAGGTAGATTTCATCGCCCAACACCGCCAACAGCGGCAGCAAAAATAGGGGCGCCGAAGCAATTGCCATTTTCCGAAAGGCCTTTCCACCAGCAACCGACCCCAGAAAATGAAGGGCCACCAATAACAAAAGAAAACAGATAAAAAACGGGACGTGAAACTCCAACCACTGTTCTCCCCAAATTGCAAAAGCCACCGTCCGCCAAGCTGCGCTCAAGGCCGCACTCAGCAAGGCCACCCACCAAAATGCACGTTGACCAATACGCAACAAGGGGCTATTGAGAGCATACCGAAATACCTGAAAACAGAACAGACACCCCATAGCCGCCACCCAGAGTTTTTGGCCCATGACCTGGGGCGATTTCGAAAACTCCAGATACAGTAACAAGATGCCCCCAACGCCGATCCAGCTCCAGGGGATCAACAGCCTGCGTAGACCGGTGTATCTTTTTTCGAGCCGGTACAACCCATAGGTGGAAGCAAAAAATACCACAGTGAAAATCATCAGTACCTGGTAGTAGAGATTGACCCTTTTGGACACATCCAGATTGTAGAAGGCGGCTGCTCCCGGTACCAGGTCGGCCGGGTCGGTCAGTTCCAGACTCACCCATCTGGCCCATCCCCAGCCCAGAGCACAGCAGAGGTAGAGTATCATGCTCAGACAGGGGTTGCGCCACCGAAAAAATTGGGCCATCCAACTGCGATATGTCATCAACTACAAGATTTAGGAGCCGAAATTACAAAGGTTTTTCCAATTATCTGATCGTAATTTCATCTGCAAATATCCAGGGTTTCCACTTTTTGAATCTCGGACCAGTTGTGGGCGGGGATATTGGGGCCATACATTACCGGGCTCGACCTGTGATGCCCAGGGGGTTTGAAAATACGTCTTGGGGGCGGGGTCGTTCGTGGTTTTAGGTTTGGGTTATTGCTTACAGCAAAAAATAGCTGTATTGTGGCAATTAGGGATGAGGTTGGTCGCACGTAGTATTGTTGTTGGGTTTAGCCTCTCCAGTTGTTGAGGTATTCTTTAAAGTATTTGACACGTCTTCTGGCGACGGGTAGTTTTTTGCCGTTCTTCATTAAAACGTGGTGAGCATCGTTCTTGTAAACCAGCCGGTCGAGGTGGTGGAGGTTGATCAGGTGGGATTTGTGGATGCGATAAAACTGGGCTTTTGCAGGGAGCAGGTTTACTATCGTTTTCAGGGTTTTTGTGATGGTGATCCGCCGGTTGCTTTCGAGCCAGATGTCGGTCGAATTGTTTTCGCCATTGCAGTTGGCGATCTCGTTGTGTTTGACCAGGAAGTTGTTGTTTTTATCAGATAGGATCACCGTTTCCTTCAAGGCATCAGGATCATTTTCTGGTTGTGGTTGGATGGCTTTTCGCATCAGTACGCGGTTGACGGATTCCCGAAGGCTTTCCGGGTCGACGGGTTTGGTGAGGTAATGGGCGGCGTTGAGGTTCCAGGCTTTCATGGAATGTTCGTCGTAGGCGGTGCAAAAGACGAATTCCAGTCCGTTTTTTTTAATGTCGGGAATGGCTTTGAAGACGAGCCCGTCGGTCAGATAAATGTCGAGGAATGCCAGGTCCAGATTTTTTCCGGAAGAGTGGAGTATTTCCAATGTTTCTTGTATGCTGCCCGATTCGGCTACCACGTTCACTTCGGGGCAGGTATAGCGGAGTATTCTTTTGAGGTAACTTAGGTTGGTGGCTTGGTCTTCGACGATGAGGCATTGTAGTTGGGTGTCGGGCAGGGGGGTGGTAACTTTGAGATTTATCATAGTAGTTCAATTTTTGCGGACTGGAAAAGGAAGGCACAAGTTACGATAATTTTCAATGTAAAAAGAGTGGATGTTTGTTTTGGTTGCTGAAATGAAACCAATCGCAGAAAAACGGTTACATTTTTTGTGGAGAAAGGGACAATAGGTCTGAAAAAATTGTATTTTTGAAAAAAATTAAGGTATGCGCATTGCCAATCCTATATATGATGTTGTTTTCAAATATCTAATGGAGGATATTGATATTGCCCGATTATTGTTGTCGGAAATCATAGGTGAAGACATCGTTGAAATAGAATTTAAAGCGAAAGAAAACACGGGCAGGTCAGAAAAGTTTCTGATCATTATTTTCAGACTTGATTTCAAAGCGGTGATAAGAACCAAGGATGGCCGTCTTAAAAAAGTATTAATTGAGCTGCAAAAAGGAAAAGAGCCAGGAGACATTCTCCGCTTTCGCAAATATCTTGGAGAAAACTACCGCAAACCGGATGAAGTTTTTGAGAATGGTGTCAAAGTTCAAAAATCGTTGCCCATTATCACGATCTACTTCCTGGGATTTAGTCTAAAAACAATTCGAACTCCGGTAATCAAAGTGAATCGCGACTACATTGATCTGCGGACATCTGAAAAAATTAATGTGCGTGAAGATTTCATCGAAAAACTTTCACACGATAGTTTTATCATACAAATAACCAGATTGACACAATCAGTTCAATCTGAACTGGAACGAATTCTTCAGGTTTTTAACCAAACCTACATAAGTGATGATGATGAAAAGATTCTCATCCTCGACAATGACCTGGTCAAAGAAAATGAATTGTTGAATATGATGGCAGAACGCCTTCGACGAGCTGCCACCGAAGAAGAAATATTCAATCAGATAGAACTCGTTGAAGAAGTGGAAAACAGAATCGAAAGTTATATCCGAAAAAACCAGGAAGCACTCGACCAGGCTCAAAAGATGGAGGCCTTGGCTGAAGATATGGAAACCAAAGCCAAAGATATGGAAGCCAAAGCCAAAGATATGGAAGCCAAAGCCAAAGATATGGAAGCCAAAGCCAAAGATATGGAAACCAAAGCCAAAGATATGGAAACCAAAGCCAAAGATATGGAAACCAAAGCCAAAGATATGGAAACCAAAGCCAAAGATATGGAAGCCAAAGCCGAAGATATGGAAACCAAAGCCAAAGATATGGAAGCCAAAGCCGAAAAGCTAGAAGCCAAAAACCTAGCATTGAAAAAAGAAATAGACCGTCTGAAAGATCAAGATAAAAAATAAATGTGCTGGCTGAGATCAGGTGGGTTTGTATTTTTGCTTGTAGGTTGTATCAGTTGCAGTCAGTCCCCTTCCACCATTGTGCCCGCCTTTTATCATTGGCAAACTGAATTTAGGGTCGATTCCTCAGAGCAGGATTTCCTCCGCCAGCTTTCCGTTCAAAAGCTCTACGTCAAATTTTTCGACGTCGACTGGGATACCCACCACCGGGAGGCCGTTCCGTTGGCCAGGGTAAGAGCAATGCGGCAGGTTGGTGACAGCCTGCAAATCGTACCCACCGTATTTATAACAAACCGTACCCTTGCCCACCTTTCGGAAAAAGAGATTCCACAGCTAAGTCAGAAAATTTACAGACAGATCATCCGCCTGTGGCCGACTCTGTCTGACGGCTCCATCCGGGAGATTCAATTCGACTGCGACTGGAACGGCTCCACCCGCGAAAAATTCTTTGCTCTGCTTCGCCATTTCCGGCAAACAGCACAACCCGAAAGTTGCTTGCTGAGCGCCACCATTCGACTTCACCAGATCAAATACGCCGACCGCACGGGCATCCCACCCGTCGACAGGGGCATGCTCATGTTTTACAATATGGCCGACCTGGAGGCCTGGCATACGCCCAACTCCATCCTGGATATGGAAATTGCAGATCAATACATTTCTTCTTCGACCCGCTACCCCCTGCCGCTGGATTTTGCCCTGCCCATTTTCCGTTGGGGGGCGCTGTTCCGCGACGGCCGGATGATCAAGTTGATTAATAACCTAAGTGAGGAAGAACTGCGCGATACCAGCCGGTTCCAATTGCTGTCGGACCATCAATACGAGGTAAAACAAAGTACTTATCTAAATGGTTATTACCTTTATGCGTCGGATCGGTTGCGGCTGGAGTCGGTGTCGTCGGCTGATTTAGCGAAAGCTGCCCACCTGCTGACTGAAACGTTCCGGCCGGCCAATTTTAGCGTAAGCCTCTACCATCTGGACACAGCTACCCTAAAGCACTATACGCATGAGGAATTACAGGACGTATTTGAATTGTTTGAACAATAAATTGACGGCTTTCTTTCTGCTGGCTGTTTGTTGTCACCTTCCGGTGCAATTTGCCGTTGCATGCGGACCCACCCCCGATTACTTCGAGGGGTATAGTTTTCTGATGCCGGAGTTGCTGCATCCTCCTTCCGCCAATGCGCCTTTTCTGACCGACTTTGCCGAATTTTACAACAACTATGTTGGCGCAGCAGAAGCACAGGCCCAGGACAACGTGGGAGAATGGGTCGATATTTTTTGTCATTCTGTTACGCCCAAAGATGTGGGCAAACTGATCTACGGCTCTTCGCGGGATGACCTGGAGGTGTTGCGAACCGCCATTCAAAGCAAGAAAATGGCGCTCGATCCGTATTTTCGCAACAATAGTTTTGCAAGACACCTCAAGAAGCACCAATGTCTGGAGACGATCGACTATCTGATATTTGCAAAGCGGTGCGAACCCCACGTCACCGCCTCCGAAGACGCCTGGGAAGCTCCCCAACGCGATGTGGCCGCTATGAACAAGCTGATCGAATCGGTGCGCAATAAATTTGGGAACATCCGTTCCAACTACATTCGTCTGCGCTATGCCTACCAGTTGATCCGGCTGGCTCATTACAGCGGCAACTACCGCCTGGTGTTGGTGCTCGAAGAGGAGTTGCTGGCGCAGATCGAACCCATCGACAGCATTCTCCATCACTGGATCATGGGGCATCGGGCAGGGGCTTTGTATAGCATGGGGCACCGGGTGGAAGCGGCCTATTTGTTTTCGCTCCAATTTCTGAACAACCCCGGAAAAAAAGAATCGGCTTTTCGCAGTTTTCACATAGAGTCGGATGAGGAGTGGGAGGAGTGTTATAAACGGTGCCAAACCGACGAGGAGCGCGCCAACCTCTACGCCCTCCGCGCTCATGCCGAAGAGAGCAAGGCCGTGGAGGAGATGATCAACATCTACGACCTCAACCCCCACAACGAAAATCTGGAGTTGCTGTTGGTCAACGAAATTAAAAAACTGGAAAAAGATTTGTTGGGGCTGGAATTTAATGACAAAAAAAGGATCAATAAAAACATTTACGAGATTCCCCGGAAGGAGGTCGGTCAATACGTCATCGAGTTGCTGGCTTTCGCCAAAAAATGTGCCGACGAAAAACGGGTGCTGCGCCCCAAGCTCTGGAAAATGGCAGAGGGGTATCTGGAATTTTTGTCGGGCGACTACTACGCCGCCTCCCGAACCCTGGAAAAACTGGCGCCCACCGTCAAAGACAAAGTGATGAAAGAGCAACTGGCGGTGTGGATGCTGGCGCTGGAAGTGGCTTGTTATAACGACGTCGACGAAGAAACCGAAGCCGAGGTGGCCGACATCATCCGCAACAACAAATACTACAAAAAATTCAAAGATTTTCCCGATTACCTCAACGACAAACTTGCCCACGACTACGCTGTGAACAACCGACCCGGAAAGGCATTCCGCATGCAGCACACCTTGTCGGACCTCAAAGCCAACCCTCAATTACCTATTGTAGAAGATTTGTTAGATGTTTGCCGAAAGGAGAAACCCAGCCGGATGGAACGGGCATTGATCGCCAAAAAAGGCGGAGGCATCATCCTCAGCGACCTGCTCGACATGCGGGGAACCATCCTGCTGGGACAAAACAAACCAGAGGCGGCACTGGAAGCATTCAAAGACCTGCCCCGCGCCGAATGGGATAATGTACTGCTTTACCCTTTCCGCGATTCGCTGGCAGATTGTGTCTCCTGCGAACCCCTCGACTCGGTCGACTATTATACCAAAATTGCTTTGCTCGATAAAATTTTTGAACTCGAATACCAGGCCAAAGCCGACTATCACGATGCAGCCACCTATTTTTACCAGCTAGGGCTGGCCTATTACAATATGACCTATTTCGGTAGCGCCTGGAAGGCAGTCGATTTTTTTCGAAGCGGCTCCAATTGGGACTATTCCCGCGACGGGGTTTACCAGAAGGCGTTTTATCCTTATGGCAACCGCGAGTTTCAGGATTGTTCGCAGGCGCTATTTTATTTCGATAAGGCCATCGAATTGGCCCGTGGTCAGGAGCTGGCAGCGCGGGCCTGTTTCATGGCGGCGAGGTGTGAACAAAAGCGTTATTTTTTGAGTAAGGATTGTGATTACAACCCCTATTCCAACCAGATACCGGTGATCCCGGAAAATTACCGGCGGCATTACGATTTGTTGTTGAATGATTACAACCAGACTAAATTTTTCGAGCTGGCGATCAGCGAATGCAAGTTTTTTGCGGCATATGCGCGGCGATGACCGGGGGGGGAGGGGCAGGGGTGACCCTACTCACTTTTTCTTTCAATCCGATTTCACACCCAACCTATTTCCAGGTTTTTCTCGTCATATATAAAGGAGACGTTACCCTACTAACGATGCTCCAAAAATCCCATTTTTATGACAATAAAAACACGAGTTATGGAAAAAATCTACGTTATCACCTTGATTTTAGTGCTTGGATTCCTGCCCGCAGCCCATGCGCAGGTCAATCTCCAATTTGAAGAAAACGGAATGGGAACCACCGAAGGGTGGGAATACACCTGCTTTGAACCCGTCCTGGTGGAAGAGGGCGCCAACGGCAGCAGCGACTGGTCGGTTCAGGTAGAGTCTGGCAATGCGCAGGGGTGTGTTTACAGTTATGTCTATTTTACATTCGATGGCGATAGTATTCCCGGAGGGCTTGTGGTAGATTACGATGACTTTGGTTTGCTAAATGTCGGGGTGAATGCCAAAAGCCTGGGTGGATTGGCGACCCTTTCGTCCGGGAAAATAGATAGTAATGGAAACCCGGTATTGTTTTTCTCCGATACGACTTCCTCTACTAGCTGGAAATTTTTACAAACAGGTTTTTCTAACGACATTCAGCCCGGAGAAATGCCGGCGGTATTTCTGAGTGCGGGTCTTACAGCAGGCCCTGCACCGTCGGAATTCGCTCTTTTTGACGATGTTGAATTTGCAGCACTCACTAGCGATGAAGAGCCGGGCCTTCAGGACATTCAACTCTATCCCAATCCCGCCAAAGAAAGGGTTTATTTACATTTGCCGAAAGGCTTAGCATCTTTCGAAATAGTCGTTTACAATATTTTGGGAAAACCGGTGGATTGCGCTATATCTGCCGATCATGAAAATGCGATCATTGATGTATCGGATTTGTTGGAGGGGCTGTATTTTGTTCAGTTGTTCGATGGGAAACGGCCCATTTATACCGAAGGGCTTGTGGTATATTGAGTCTTTATTTGATGTAGAAGCTGAACTATTCTGTGTTGGATTTGATCTATCCATCGTATCATTGATCCAACTTTATTTTAATCAGTACTTCTTCTTTTTTCGATTTATTCACTTCAATTAAACATTCGCCATCCTGCGAGTGAGTGATGCGATGGGTATTGAAGCCAGATACCTTAACAACATTTTTTACATCATGCAAATCAAAATATGATAATTTTATGGTCTCGCCGGAGGTGTCATCAATCTGATAAGCGGTTAGAACTCCGCTATCGAAACGGTCACTATATCTGGTAGGAACAACATCAACAGGTAAGTCGAGATTTTTAATATTATCTAGAAATAGTAAATAGTGTGTCTGATTATGCTTTATATAATGAAATGACATGCTACGTTTTCCATTAAATCCAGTCTGCTTCTTTGGTAACTTTTTTATCCAATCAATTTTTCCATTTTTAGAAAATCTAATGACCAATATATCGTCGTAATGATATGTATAATAGCTTCTTTTAGTGCCCGGTCGCCATATTGAGTATTGCTCTTCGCAAAAGAAAACCATGCTACCGTCTTTATTTGGTTCAACAAAAAGTACATTCAGGTCTCTTAAACCCTTTATTTTAGCGTTCCATTTTTCCTTTTCATCTTGTTTTTTAGCATATTGCTCCATAACATCTTCAGGAATTTCTTCATTGATAGCGGTTAAAATTTCCCCTTTTTCGTTCAAATACCAAACGAATATCCCTTCAGAATTCTTTAATTCTTCTCCTTTGCTGTAAAAGCCAGCACATACCAATTCATTAGGAAAACTATCCAAAAAAATAAGATTATGTATGAATTGCCTATTTAATGAGGTCGGAATTTTATGAAATGCCTCTGATAGGCCATCAATGACGAACAACTCCATTTTATAGTTTGGAACTATATCCTCGTCGTTTTTTTTATCTTTGCCTGAATCATCATTGTATACTTTGCTCAAAATATAAGCCTTAGTATCATTTGATATAAAAGTATCATAGAAATCCAACTTTCTCAGGGTGTAAGGCATTTTTACTTCTTTTCCCCAAATGATGTTTAAACTTTCATCAAAGACAAATAATCCAACGGAACTGAAAATTTTTGTATCTTTTCCTTTAGGTGTTATGCTGTATAGGAATAGTAAGTTTTTTCCGTCTGGAGAAATGACATAATCAAGCTTATCACCAAAATGAGCTGAAAACATAGTACCAATAATACTCTTACTTACTTCTCTTTGTTTTCCTTTGATATGAAATAGCAAAATATCTTTGGTCAAAAAAGTACCTGTTTGGAAATCAATTTCACGGTAAAAAACCTCATGATCTGAATTAGACTTAACTGTAAAAATGAAAAAATATCTGTCATTGAATTCGATTACATCTTCAAAAGTCGCTCCTTTAGGTAAATCACTGATATTATTCGATGAAATCAGGTTCAAGTTTTTGGCATCCAATTTTTGAATTACTGTTTCTGATTTCTTGAAAACTTTTATTGCTAATAGTTCACCATCTTTTTGGAAGTATCTTCGGTAATACGCATTTTCTGATTTATAGGGCTTACCAATTTCGTATCCCAAATTCTTGACATACTTAATTTGGGTAAATCCAAAAAAGGGTAAAACCATTAGCAAGAATGTGGCTATTATTATTTTCATGTTTATGATTGAAAATTAAGCAATGGGTCGAGCGGGTTTTGCAGCATGTTAAATCATTCCATTTTCAATTGTGGATCAAAACAAAGCTACATCTTTTTCGCCAATCTTTCGTATTTTTGTTTAGCAATAGTAACTTGCGCTAAACAAAAACAATGACCGTGAAAGAAATCAGCGACGATCATCAGCAGCAAAATCCGGGGGCTTCTTTTCTGTCCAACATCATTAATGCGGCCAGCCAGCACGTGCTCAACCTTTTCAATCAGCAGTATGACAGCCGGTATTTGTACCACAGCTATGAGCGAACGGCTGGCATCGTCGACAAAGCAGCTGAAGTTGGAGAGGCGACGGAACTGTCTGAATCACAGGTGGAAGTGGTGATGCTGGCGGCTTGGTTTTGTGAGACGGGATATCTGAAAGACACCTCTGAATTGGCTGCGGCGAGTGCTGCCGAGGCCCGAACTTTTTTGCAAAAGCAAGGCTACTCAACCGACAAACTCAACAAGGTGGTGGCCTGCATTACCGCAACGGGCGACACGGTCAACCCCGTGACCATCGAAGAGCAGGTGCTCAACGACGCCATTGCTGCCCGTAGTTGTGGAGATCGTTTTTTCGAGCAGTTTCCATTATTGCGGCTGGAGTGGGAGCTGCTGCAAAACCGACATTTGTCGAACCTGGAATGGCAGCAACTACAGATGCAACACTTATTGCAGACGCGCTTTTTGACGCCTTTCGGCAAATTGAATTATGCACCCATTGTGGCGGCCAATATCCAAAGTCAGAAAACAAAGGTAGAAAAGATCAAGCCGGATCAATTGCCTGTCGGTGGAGAAGAAAACCAACAGCGGCTGTTCCGCCAAATCGGACCCAAGCGATCCGGCGGCGGCATACAGACTTTTTTCCGGACCAACTACCGCAACCACATCAACCTCAGCGCCATTGCCGACAATAAGGCCAACATCATGATCAGCGTCAACGCCATTTTGATATCGGTCATTATTTCCATTCTTTCTTACCGCAATCTCTCCCAAACCCAGCCTATGGTGCTGCTGCCGGTCGTGATCTTTTTGATAACGGGGCTGACCTCGCTGATCTTCGCCGTGTTGTCGATCCGGCCCAAAGTGACTTCACTCAATGAGGGGCTGATCGAGATGGAAGAGGCCAAAAAGAACGTGACTTTTTTCGGCAACTTTATACACCTCGACCTCGAACAATACGAGGAGGCGATGGATGCCGTGTTGCGCGACGGTGAACTCCTGTACGGCAATATGGTGCGCGACCTGTATTACCTGGGCAAAGTGCTGGACAAAAAATACCGGTTTCTCACCATGTCGTACAATATTTTTATGATCGGCTTCATCGCTACGGTGATCACGTTTTTGATTGCCATTTTCAGTTGAGGTGTGGTTGTTTTAAAGCATAGCCTATTCCAACAACTTAGCCATTTCATTTTTCAGTCCTTCCATATTTTTTTCCGAAAGGGGGGTAAGCGGCAGGCGCACTTCGCGGGAGCAGAAGCCCTGGATTTCGAGAGCGGCTTTTACGCCGGCGGGGTTGCCTTCGAGGTAGAGCCAATGGTGGAGGTCGAGTAGTTGGAGGTGGAGGCGGGAGGCGGAAGTAAAGTCATTGTTGAGAGCGTGGTTGACCATGCTGGAAAAGGGGTGGGGGAGGGCGTTGGCTATGACGGATATGACGCCGTGGCCACCGCAGGCGATGCAGGCGAGGGTAGTGGGATCGTCGCCGGAAAGGACGAGGAATTTGTCGGGGGCATTTTTGATGATGTGGGAGGTTTGGACAATGTCGCCGGAAGCTTCTTTTACGGCGATGAATTTGGGGTTTGATCTGGCCAGTCGCACAACAGTCTGGGGGAGGATGTTGGAGCTGGTGCGGCCGGGCACGTTGTAGAGGATGATGGGAAGGGGGCAATGATCGGCTACGGCAGCATAGTGTTGGAAGATGCCTTCCTGGGTGGGTTTGTTGTAGGCAGGGCTGCTGGAGAGGATGGCGTCGACCCCTGTAAAATCAAAATTTTTGATATGGTGGATGAGTGCGGAAGTATTGTTGTGGCCGAACATGCCCGCTACGAGGGGAAGGCGGCTGTTGTTCACCTTGGCGGTAAATTCGATGATCTGCCGGGATTCGTTTTCCGAAAGGGTAGCCGATTCGCCGGTAGAGCCCAGTGTTACGAGGTAATCGACGCCACCGGATATGGTGTGTTCAATGATTCTTTGCAAAGCCGGGAAGTCAATAGCTCCGTTTTTGAAAGGAGTGACGAGGGCGACTCCAGTGCCTTTAAACCGTTTCGAGTTGTTGGTCGGTGTTGACATGCTGGAGCAATTTTTCGGTCTGTGCGATGAAATATTCGAGGTCTTTTCCCGGAGGCATTTCGATCATAAGGTCGTAGTAGAAGGGCAATTCGGTAGCGGGGCCGATGCGGAGGTGTGCGTTGGAGCGGGCGGAGATGTTTTGTAACAATAAGTTTTCATCGAGGTACAAGTTGAACAGAATGTCGAATGGGGTTTGGATGAACCTGTCGACGCGGTGGCCGTAGGGTTGGAGGGAAAAGCTGACCTCTTTTTTCCCGAAGAGAGGGTAGGGATATCCCGGGTCGTCGGTTTTGCTGTTGGAGTAGGCCAGCGTTTTTACTTTTTTGTCCTGTTGTTGGAGTTGGCGGTCAAACCGTTGGATAATGGGGAGGACGCCGGGTATGGAGGCGTTGAAGAGTATGCCGACCAATTTGGCGTTGGCAAAGCTGACGGGTAGCCTGAGTGGCTTGTGTTGTTGGAGTTGTTTGTTCAATTGTTGGAAATGCCACTTTTTTCTCCATTGATATATTAAACTCATAGATGTTTACTTTTTTGTTATTTAACGAACGGTTTGCTGGGTAGCTTGTGTTGGTCAAATAACGGAGTTAGGATTGTGCGGTGTTTCAAAAGTGCGGCCTCAACCTGTGGGTTTTTTCTCGGTGGTTTCTTTCTCTTTGGTCAATTCTTTTTTGAGGTCGAACCGGCCCATTTGGCTGTATTTGCGGATGCGGTTTTTGATGCGTTTTTTCGGGTCGATGGACAGTTGTTCGGCGATCTCTTTTTTGAGGTGTCGTTTGAGTGCTTTGGCCATATCATCGGGGGAGGTGTGGGCACCTCCGAGGGGTTCTTTGACGATGTCGTCGATGAGGCCAAAGTCGAGCATATGGTCGGCGGTGAGTTTGAGAGCTTCGGCGGCTTGTTCCTTATAGTCCCAGCTACGCCAGAGGATGGAGGAGCAGGATTCGGGAGAGATGACGGAGTACCAGGTGTTTTCGAGCATGAAGACGCGGTCGCCCAGTCCGATACCGATGGCGCCTCCGGAGGCTCCTTCGCCGATGACGTAACAGATGACGGGCACTTTGAGTTGAGCCATTTCGATGAGGTTGCGGGCGATGGCTTCGGCCTGGCCTCGTTCTTCGGCTTCGATGCCGGGATATGCGCCGGGGGTATCGATGAGGCAGACGATGGGGAGGTTGAACTTTTCGGCGAGTTTCATCAGGCGGAGGGCTTTGCGATAGCCTTCGGGGTTGGCCATTCCGAAGTTGCGGAATTGGCGCATTTTGGTGTTGACGCCTTTCTGGTGTCCGATGATGACGAGGTTTTGGCCGTCGATATTGGCGAGGCCTCCAACGATGGCTTTATCGTCGCCGTGGAAGCGGTCGCCGTGTAGTTCGACGAATTTTTTGGTCATCTGTTCGATATAGAACATGGTATAGGGCCGTTCGGGGTGTCGGGAGAGTTGTACCTTTTGCCATCCGGTAAGGTTGCCGTAAATTTCTTTTCGGAGGCTTTTAATTTTGGATTCGAGTTCCTTGACGGAGTTGGTAACGTCGACATCACCAGCTTCACCGACCTGTTTCAGCTTATCGAGCTGTTGGTACAGGTTTTCGAGGGGTTGTTCAAAGTCAAGGAAAATCATATACTGCTCAAATTGTGTTTAGGGTTATAAAAAAGTAGGGGTATTGTTCCTCGTAGCATGTTGGGGTCGTGGTGCGTTGGGCTCATTTGAGCCAACTAAGGTAATACGTAGCCACGATAAGGTGGGAACAATGCGAAACTTTTTTTAATTTTTTCCGGTTTTTATTGCGTCTTTGCCTGGAAGGCATTACTTTTGCAGGGCTTAACGCTCTACGGAGCGTTTTTTGTGTGTTATGGAGGGGTTGATCCCGAAACGAGTTCGGGCAAATGCTACCTTCACTCCGTTCCGACAGCCAGGCTTACCTACCGACAGGTAGATTTGCTGATGAGCTGGAAAGCGCGGATAAGGTCCGGTAGTTGAGTTGGTTGGAATACCTGTCCCGATAACGATCGGGAGGGTCGCGGGGGCTGGAAAAACATATTTAAAAAGAATAAAAAGGTCCGGTAGTTCAGTTGGTTAGAATACCTGTCCCGATAATGATCGGGAGGGTCGCGGGGGCTGGAAAAACATACTTAAAAAGAATAAAAAGGTCCGGTAGTTCAGTTGGTTAGAATACCTGCCTGTCACGCAGGGGGTCGCGGGTTCGAGTCCCGTCCGGACCGCAAATAATGCGCCTAAACCCTTGTAAATCAACAATTTACGAGGGTTTTTCTTTGCTTACTAAAACATAACTAAAACATTCCCTAAATTTCCTCCTATTATTTTCGCTTTCCGGTTCTTCGGTGTTGTGGGGTATGCTAATTTCCTTTTATTTCTGTGATGTTTGTTTTTGTTGGATGAAGGAAGTAGCGGCGGTGCTATTTCTTGAGTGGAACTGTTGTGGCGATTTTTTGACCGGCGGCTAATATTCTTGTTTTCCAGATTTTTCTTTGTATTTTCTTCCAACTGAGCTGGCTGGCTTTCGGGACTTTACTTTTGAGGAATTATTGTCGAACATTGCCAAAAACACTCCCCGGCTATATTTTTTGGTAAAAACCGTAAGTGGGTTGGGAAAGTAGTAGTCCCTCCAGTTTTTTCAACAGCCTGTCGATGGTTCGTTCGCTCAGACCAAATTGCTTTCCCTGTTCGACGGCTTGCTTTCGCTTGAATTGATCGGGCAGCAGTTGATATAGCTGCTTTTTCTTTTCACTTAACCCACTCATTGCTGAAAATTCTGATTGGGGTAGTTGTTCGTAAAGATAGAGGGCATGTTCGAGGTAAGTTTCAGCCAGAGAAATGGCGGTGTGAAAATCGTCGCCTTGACAATGGAGTTTGGGTTGGGTGTTTTTGTTTTCAAATTTTCTTATACTGCTCAAGATCATTGCGATCCGAAAGGAGATTAGTCCGAGCCTTTTGACAATACTTAGTGCTCCCTGCCCCACTCGCTTGTTGATGCGCTGGAGTGCTTTTCCAAAGCTGTCGTTGAGGAACGCCCACTGGTCTTTGCGGAGGTTGAACTCGGTTGGGTGTTTTTCTAAAAAGGAGATCATTTCCAACACTTCTTCTGACAGGTTTTTGAAGTGTTCTCGAAAATTGGTATCGGCGCCTGCCGGGGATACGTCGCGCCATACTACTTCGATGTCGAAAATGTAAAACAAGAATCTGGAGAATAGGCCGTCTTCTACCGATGGAATGAGACTGATGACTTGGTTGGGGGTGCCGGATAATACGACGGACAATCGCGGGGTGGTGATCTCTACGAATTCGTCGTTTTGTTTTCGGCTATAGGAGATGCATTCGTGATGAGCGGCTTTTCTCAAGATGTCGCTGTAGCCTCCCCAGTCTTGTTTTAGGACGTTGCCGAGCGTGTCGGCTTCTGTTTCAAACAAAATACCGTTGCTGGCGTTGCTTTGCAACTGGCGGATGAGCATGGCGGAACTGGAATTGGCGGGGATAAAAAGCACTTTCAAAGGTTTTACTTCGGGTTCTTTTGGTGGGTTGGGTATCTTCCCTTTCCGGAAATTGTATTGGGAGACTTCATATCTTTGCTTTTCTTTTTTGTACGCTTCTATGTCCTTCCGACTATCGGAAAGTAATTGACTGTGCCTGGCCATTCCCAATATTTTTGCGTAAGCTAACATTCCTTTTCCGCTGGCTGCCGGTGCAATGATGAATGTATAGAGATTGGGATAAGTCACTCGTCTGTCGTAGGCACCGGAGGTGTTGGGCATACAGCCACTCAGCACACCGAGTGCGCCGGTTAGATAGACATCCCGCTCCCGCTTTTCCACAAAAACAGAACATGCTTTGGCCAACAAACCCGGTAGTTTATCGAATATCTTATCCGGAAAAAAAGGAGGTGGGTCTGGCTGAAAGTACTCGGATTGTTGTCCATTGATGGTTGATGGTTTTTTGGGTACATCTTGTTGAGTTCTGTTATAACAACTGTTGATGGTTCGCTCTATCTCTTTGTTCGACAGGTCAAATTTTTGACAACACATTGCCAGGGCCGCCTCTCTGGGAATTCCCGCGCTTTTGCAATTTGCTGCCAGCAGGAAGATGTAATTGTTTCGATTGCCTTCGATGTATTTAGAGTGCTGATTGGTCGTGTGAATACAATCCATAAAAACCACTTGATGTTTTGTCTCGGGATTATTGACTTCGAAAGTTTTTGAATCCTTGTTGTAGTAGGTATTTGGATCGTGCGATAAAAAGCAAAGCCTGGTGACGTCTTTGCCTGATTTGTCAATTGACACTTGGAGTTGCTGTTCATAATATTTTGCGACAGCATGGAAAACTGTTTTGTGGTTTTTCAAAGTGGCATTGGTTTGAACGATAATCTTATATCCCATTCCACTTGGGCTAACAAAGCCTGCACGGGTATATTGGATTTGCGTTGCCTGACGGCGGATTCGTTCTACTTCCTGGTGATCGAGTTTGTCTATATCCAATACTACGAGGGGATGGTATTTTGTAAGAGTCTGCATGGTGCGGCCTCCTTCAAAGCGCCCTGACACGGTGAATGCATCCAATTGCTTTTTTAGAAAGTCTTTGCGTTCGGAATCCCCTTTTGCAGCAGCTTCCCGAATGGCCATCACTTGTTTTTTATAGTGATTACTTTTGATCGCTGTGATTATTTGCTCCAGGGATTGATGCGCGATAATGGTTGTGAAATTTTTGAAAATAGTTATTTGATTCATAATCGAAAGGTTTTACACGATTGAAAAAACGCCACCCACCAGCCGCCAAAATTTAGTTTATTGCAGTTTTTTTTGGGAAGGCCTCTGTGAAAATCAAAGAACGACCGGTGGTGTGACGCATGCGAAAACAGTTTTAGGAAGGCAGCTACTTTTCAAGCAGACAGGGACAAATGTTTCATATTTGTGAGGGGTATCTATTGTGATCAATAGCATGTCTTACCTGGGTTAAAAACTCTTGGCTAAAAAGGTTTTTGTGCTTTTCGGAAACGGTGTTGCTTGGAGGTTGAGGTATAGCTCTGGGTCTTCTGAGATCAGGATCGAATGATCTATAGAATCACCGAAGACAGCGACACGGTGTATTCCGGTGATCTGTTCAAAGTAACTGGCCATGCGATGAAAAACCTGTTGGTGCTGTTCCGGTCCGGTTTCTGTTTTTGCGATGATGACCAGGCCAACACCCAGGGCGTTGGTGAAGCAAGCGGTAACAAATGGATCAAAATGCAATTGGTTTTTGACCGATAGCCTGTCCAATTCATTCAGATACGGGATTTCCAAAGCGATGTATCCTGAGTAGCTGGCTAATGTTAGTTTTCCGTCGATGAGGGTGAAATTTCCGGAAACGGAAAACCGGGGCATGATCCGCATTTGTCGGTCGTAAGCTGCATCCAGGTCTTGCCAGTAAAATTGCCGGAGCTCTTCGACCAGGGGTTTGTATATTTCACCTTTGATTAAAAGTAAAGTGGTGGACAAGAGCTGGGATGATATTGGAATTTTGAAGTAGTTGAATATTGTAGTATTTTCCATAGTAAAAAGATTTTTGGATTAAATAGACATTATGAACAAAAATTTTGTATGCAGCCTGAATGCCCTTTTTTGCCTACCCTGCGTCACATCCTCACCTTCGTAGCTAAGGCTACGAGGCTCCGGGTGTTCCTCGGTTAGGTAAAAAATTGCTCTTCAGTTGCTATACAAAAAATCCATTCATAATGTCTAATAATAGTTCGGTATTGGCAAAGCGGTTTCAGGCCTTGCTGATGGTGCAGGGCGAGGTCATTTACGACAGTGCATAAAGAAAGCGCTATCGTAATTTAGGAAAGTTGTGTGCGAAGTCGGTCGGTGCGGAAAAAGGTCGGATGGCTGTTCAAAGTATGTTTAATCGAGGGGGGGCGGTCGGGTAAGGATGTCTGTACTGGCATCGTATAAAGGAAGTATGGGTGTTCGTATTTGTATTGTTATATCAAATTGTTAGCTTGTGCAAATGCTTTGTAGTGGTACCTGTCGAGAAACTCTCGAATATCCGACATTCGGTAGTAAATCTTATTTCCTTCTTTGGAGTAGCTGATCTTTCCTTCAGTGCGCCAGGTGTGAGCGGTCTTGTAAGAGATCTTCATGATCTTTAAAAACTCTTGGTTTTCGACGATTCGTTCGTCGGGTGCGGTGAGGTCGTGCACGCGTTGTTTGACAAATTTCAAATCGCTGCGCATTTCCTCAAAAACGTCTTTGGGTAATACGATTGCTTGCATATTTCAAAGTTTAAGCGTGAAGAAATAGTGAATGTTCATAGTGATCTATTGAAGCTGTCTGAAGTTCCATCAATTGGCTGCAAGCGGCAAATTTTGTCTTGCACTTTGTTAAAAAGCCTCGCCGATGCTAAGGCATCGCCTACGTTTTTTGCCTCGTTCAAAACAAAATTATCTCGCTTTCGCCCGTCTGGCCACCGGACAGGCTCAATCATGAAAATTAAGACAGCTTCTTATTGAAAATTTCATTTGTTTTCTCCCTACAAAGTAACGTAGTTTTTTTCATAATTGCCAATAAAAAATGGGACTATAGCCCCATTTTTGTTGAAAATATATTTGTATTTTGCTGAAATAAGGCGTATTATAAATTATTGTTGTTTAATATTTTATAAAAAGGACTAATGATCCGTTAGTCCTTTTGTGGTTCTGTTTTTTTTACGGAAATACCGGGAAAACAATAGAAATACGTGGAAAAATCGGGCGTTTTTGGGAAATTGATTTTACTGATAACTGGAAGTACTTTTTTACCGCCAAGAGCGCAAAGAACGCTAAGTTCTTGGTGAAAGGTTCTCCGTAAAGTAGTATTGAGAAATTAAAACGGTTGGCTAGGCAATAGTTTCATGTCTTTTTATACCCCACAACCTTTACTTCACACGCTTATTTTTGCCATATGTTACCTTTCAAAAGCGTATGACAGAATTAAGTCTTTTTCCGTGATGCCTCCGGAGGGGTACTTTTTCAGTCGAAAACCCGCCTGTCTAGCCGGCAGGAAAGTACCCAATCCCGAAAGCATTCGGGAAGGCAAAACAAAGGCTGCTCCACGCAGGCCGTCACCTCTACCTGGCGGTAGACAGGCGCACCCACATGTTTTGCCATTCCCAGCGCGCCGATACGTACCATGACGTACTAAACACAAAACACGAAACACGAAACTAATGGCTAGGAGTGAGTACATTGTTTTGTCCAGGCGGAAAATTTTCTTTTGGTATTTGGCCATCAATAATAAAAACGCCAAAAGGTCATTGGGTTTTGAGGAAATGTGTTATTTTTGGAGTGATGCGTATGGGAGATAATTGTGCTAAAAAGTACTATATTCGGATATCCTCCGGAATCCTCTTTTTGGTTGGTTTCTGTAGGATTGTTCTTATGCCTTAATCATGAAAATAGTATTATTAATATTAATCACAGTAGTACTGAATAGCTGTGATTCTGCATTTCGAAAGAATAGGGAGGTTATTGCATATTCCCAATTTGATTTTCAAAATTCCTATAAGAAGTATTTGGTAAAAGAAGGATTTGTAAAGTATGAGGTTGTCAAAAGCGTTAACGAAAAGTTGGACACATCAATGCTTGAAATATTTTTTGATAATTATGGGTCTGAAGAATTAATAAAGGAGTCAAATAATAATCTGTTTCGAGAATTCTATAAGAAAGACTCAATACAATATGAAAAAGACAAAAATAACTGGTTCTCATTTCGATCGACAAGAAGGTTGGATTTTCATGTGGAAAGATTGGTTTTTAATAAGACCAGCAGACATTATGAATCACTAATGTGTGGAAAACCTACTGATTCAAACTTTAATAAAGAAAGGGGGTTTTCATGTTTATATGGAATTTCAAGGTATGGAAGCGGAGATGTTGAATTGTTTAATAGAGCAAGTATATCTTATTATAAAGGAATCCCCGTTGGATATAAAGAACATATTATTGGAGAACCCTCAAATGAAATATCTATTCAATTAATTGAATTAGATACTTCAACAATATTTCCAGTTGGAATAAAAGTTTCTAAATCCATAAGGAAAAATAAAAGCGTTCCTAATGATACATGCCGTTGTGATTGGAACCTTGAAAAAATTAATCAACATACTGACTTAACGTTTTCAAATAATGGTAAGCCATTTAATTTAGATTCATTATCAAAATGGATTAACAATTCAGAAGCATTTAAAATTAAGTCTTTGAGGTTAATAGATTTTGACACTATTCCACCAGAAATGTCGATTTTTAAAAACGTGGAAAGCGTTTATTTGGAGGCTATCAACTTTAAAAATGTTCAGGGGCTTGATGTTTTTCCAAAATTAAAGATTCTCAAAGCCGAAGAAGAAAGGTTTAAAATAAATGAAAATGCAAAATGGATGAAGAGGATAGAGGTAATTCATATAAATAAGACATCTTTTTCTGGGTTAATATCATTTGATCAAATGCCAAACCTAAGGGAAATTAGAATGAGTTTTTCAGGATTTGATACTTTTCCTTCCGATTTTGAAAACCTCAAATGCCTAACTTATTTTCAGACTGGAGCACATACTTTTGGTGAAATCGATTTGACTAAATTAGACTTTACAAATATGCCATGCTTGAGACATGTTGAGTTCCAGTCTTGGAAAAAAAATATACTCGGGATTCCTAATGGGCTAAAAAAAGTTGAAACAGTAAAAATTAGTCACCCAAATTTGACTGATTCGGAAAAAGAAAAAGTTAAAGATTAAAAATCCTGTTGAAATTTCAACCTTTGTCCACCACGATGTCCATAACTATTTGGATGGGATTGATAGATTGAATGAGGCATACCAAAAGCATAATACTACTCATTTATTGAGTTTGAAATTGGTGCTAAAGGACCTAAAAATGACCCAATTAAAATGAAAATTGTAATTATTTTGTTAAAAAATTCACCGAATCCATGACAATACTACATTTGACTGTTTCAATGAAGACATATACAATGCATTGTGTTATGTCTTTATAAATAAAAACACCTCGAGTGAAAAAAACGATTATTTTCATTTTGGGAATTTTACTCGGAATAGGAATCTCTTTAACCGGCTACTATTTCCTACATGGAAAAAGATATGCAACATTAAATCAAGATTATAAATTGGCAAATGGAGGAATATTGAAAAAAGGAACTAAAATAAAGTATAACACATCATTTCCGGAGGGGCATGAACAATATACTCTTTACTTAAATATGCCGATTTGCACAGAAAATGAGATTACAATTGAAGAAAAAATGTTCATGGTCATTCCTCATTGGATGGAACCGATACAGGAAAAGAAGCCAGTAAATTGTGATTCAATATTTGAAACTGGAGAAGAATTGCCAAAATTCAAAGGCGGAGATTTAGGATTATTGAAATACAATATGGATGTTATTGCACCAATAGTTCAAGAATCAAACAGAAAAAACGGGAGCTTTATAAGTAGAATCAATTACTCATTGCTAATATCGAAAGAAGGTAGTGTTTTAGAGTCTGAAATTCTTTCCAATGTGGATGAGCAATTGAGAGTTAGTTTAGAAAAACAGCTAAACAAAATGCCAGATTGGATTGCAGGAAAAGTTAATGGACAAGCTGAATGCATGAAAATAAGAGTGCCTCTTTCATGTCTAAAATGGGAATAAAATCTAAAGCAATTTTAAAAACCAATAACTTCCCAAATACCAACCCTCAACCTCGCGGCACCATTTAAGCACCTCGCGAAAACAATCTATAACAATAAAATTACATAGAAATTAAAAGCCCCTCACTAAATCCCCCAAAACGACTTTATTCTAACCCGTTTTTCCGGGGAGCATCGCTTGTTTATCTTGGACGGTGTCAAGGTGTTTCGCAGGAACGATTCACTAAAAGAAATCCCATCTTGCCGCTCAAAATAGCTGGTGACAAATCGTATGATCTCTACCTTGGTATTGTATAGGCAATTGATTCCGTGTTGTTCCGGAAACTCGACCAGCAGTTCGTAGAAAAAAGTCATCAGAACGTTTACCCGCCCATTGATTTTGATGCGGTTTGTGGGAGTGATGGGAAGGAATTGGTCCTTTTGCAGAGCTTTAAAATTGCGGTACTGTTGTTGGAAGATCGTGTTCAACTGATTGGGAAACCCCTCCTTTCTATTTATGGAACAGCATTGTTGTATAAAATTGATCTGGATCAGGAAGAGGAAGTACAATTTATCTTCGATATGAATAATGGACGGCAGTGTTTGATTAATAAGTTGCGGGTCGAACTGATAAAAGCGCTTTCGCTCGATTGTTGAGAAATTGGTAAAAAACTGGTCTTTTGGGTATGTCGTTGTTTGGCTTTTTGAATGGGAAAAGAGCCAATTGTTTAGTGTTCTTTTTTGTACCAGCATCCCATTTTCATATTGTAATACTCTGGATAACCAATCAACCAATTGAAAGGGAGTAATGGAAAGGTAGTTGTCTTGGTGATCGCCCCGGTGTTTAAGTAGTGCCAAAAAGGATAGTGCCAACGGTTTTACATTATCTGTTACCCTGAGTCGCCTGTCCTTATCAAAGTCAAAAAAATCATCTTTCGAAATGTCCATGGTCTTCTCAATTTTCCAACGACATCAGGGCATAGGAAAACCATGTGACCTGACATCATTTAAGTTAAAAATCATTTTAAGGGCTTGCTAATTGCATGACCCAAAATAGAACCGTGCAAAAAATAATTGGCGTAATGCACCATAACACTTATGAGCAGGTTCTGCACAAAAGCATTGATGCGACCGCAAAAATTCTTTGCCGGTTCTAACTTCAAAATGATCTGATGACCAGGTTACCTTATGATAATAAAACAGAAAGCGTGTGGAGCTTTTGATTTTATAGTGCAACAAGCCAAGATTTGTGATTTTTTACCACCTTCCGGTGGTTGGTTTTGAAACCTTGCCTGTCGGCTAGGCAGGCACTTAGGCACAGTAGGACACATCCCGATATACATCGGGACATTCTGGATTTTTGTCCTTTGGACAATTAAAAACTGCCTGGCCCGACAGACAGACAGGTCTGAAATACGTTAAAATTCATTTTCACAAATCTCACTTGTGGGGAGTGAATGATCTGATACAAATATAGCTTTTTTTCTTTTTAGAGTCGTTGCAATATTCGATAATGATGAATATAATTTTATTGCATATCAATAATGCCTGTCGGTAAATGATATTCTTTATTCATAAATGGGGACGCTTCTGGGCGAAAATATTTTTTTGTACCGGGGTATCCAGGGGGAGACGTTATGGGCATTATGTCTCCTGTGGAAATGGGGGAAAAGGGGACGTAGAATGTACATCGGAAAATCAAATTGGGAAGACGATCTTGGTAGGCTATGCTGTGAGTGATTCGTACCAAACTCGCGCTTATTGGAATGGAAGAATTAGGAAGGCCCGGATTTTCATTCAGAAACCGAAATTTTTGATTCAAATAGTTAATATTTACCAGAAATTCAGCATACTGTCGTTTTTTTGATTTCAAATATATGCCAGAATATGTTATTTTTGGCAAAATTTTGAGTAGATGCCGAAAATTATCGAACGCAAATTAATAGAGACATTTAAAGACAAAGAGCCCTTTACCCGGGAGGATCTCTTTGAGTTTTACCGCCATTATGAACCAAACATAAAGGAAGGAACCCTGGGATGGAGAATCTATGATCTGAAAAAGAGGAATATAATAATGTCTGTCAAAAGAGGAACTTATGTGATTTCAAATAAGCCTGTATACGAGCCTGAACTTTCGGGGAGTGCCAAAAAGCTGGCGAAGCTGGTCGCAAACCGATTTGATGATGTAAAGTATTGTATTTGGGAAACTTCATGTCTGAACAGACTCACCCGGCACCAGTTTACCAGATCAATGCTTCTCATAGAAATTGAGAATGGCTTTGAAGAATCGCTCTTTTACGAATTAAAAGATTCCGTACGAAACGAAGTATTTCTAAACCCCAATGAAAAAGTCATTGATCTATATGTTGCTGAAAGCAACAAGCCGATAGTTATAAAGAAACTCCTAACAAGAGCCCCACTATCTAATAAAACGGTAAAAAATTTTAAGATAAATATCCCCACTCTCGAAAAGATTTTGGTTGATGTATTTTCTGAAAAGAAATTGTTCTACTACTTACAAGGCTCGGAGTTAATGCATATTTATGAGAGTGCATTAACCAATTATTCTATCAATTTTACAAAGCTTTTTAGTTATGCCAAGAGGAGAGAACAGAAACAGAACATCGAACAATTTATGATTAATCATATGTATTACCTTGTAAAAACCATAATTGATGATTAAGAAGCACTGCTTTACGGAGGAATGGCTGGATGAATTTAAAAAGCAGAAAGACCACAGACGGATAGACAAGATCATTTTAGAAAAAATGATCTATGCCCTCCATTTACTGGAAAGATTAAAATCAAATGGACTTGAATTCGTCTTTAAAGGAGGGACAAGTTTACTCTTGTTGTTAGAAGAAGGAAACCGCTTTTCTATTGACATTGATATTGTAAGCAACATAAGCCGAAAAAAGCTAGAGCAAATTATTGAGAGCGTTATTGATACTTCTCATTTCACCAGTGTTAAACTTGATGAGCACCGTAGCTATCAACCAGGGGTGCCAAAAGCTCATTACAGGTTTTCTTTTAAAACCAATAAGCAGGGATCAGGCACCGTGCTATTAGATGTTTTGATTAGAAAATCCATTTATCCGGAATTGATAGAAAAGCCGATAAAAACCAAATGGATTGAAACCGAAGATGAGATACTGGTCACCGTCCCGTCGATTGATTCGATTACCGGTGACAAGCTGACTGCGTTTGCCCCAAACACCGTTGGAATTCCATATTTCAAAGGAAAAGATAACCAATCCTTTTCCAAGGAAATCTGCAAGCAGTTATTCGACCTTAGTCATTTGTTTGAACGAATTAATAACATGGAAGTAGTTGCAGAAAGTTATTATGCTTTCGCAAAACAGGAGATTGAGTATCGTAAAAATGATGTTCCTGATATAGAATTAACGCCGGAAAAAGTTCTTCAGGATACAATTGACACCTGTATTATTATTGCAATACGTGGAAATGGTACTGAAGAACAAAATCTTAAATATGCCCAACTGCAAAGAGGTATAAAAGCCTTTGGTACTGGGTTTTTGATGTCGGGCAGGTTCCGGATAGATGATGCAATTCCTGCAGCCGCAAGGATAGCCTATCTATCCGCCAAACTAATGGTAAAAGATATGTCTGCCCTCAAATATTTTGAGGGGCAGGATGTTAAAGGGCTGTACATAGAACATCCGAATTGGAATTTTTTGAATCGCTTGAAACGCCAACCTGATAAATCTTCTTTTTTTTATTGGTACCAAGCCATAGAATTATTAGCGTAAGGAAAATGTGAATGATTCCCCTCCTCCTCCTACCCCAACATCTCCAAAATACTCCGCTTCTCCCGCTCCAGAAATTGTTTGAGGCGGTTGAAGTAACGGAGCTGGGCGATGTCGGCATTTCCCGACAGGCGAAAGGAATTTTGTATGATACGGTCGACCCATTGGGTGGTGTAGTCGTTGAGACTTTGGGGAGGTATTTTAAACGACGAGCCGTTATTTTAATACGCCTCCGCCTTAGTCATCAACTGCTCCGAAACGGTTTTGTCCGTCACGCGAGTGATGCTGAGGATGTCGTCATAGAGGATGGCGGTGCTGTTGTACTTTGAAATCAGGACGACAGCTTGTGGTGCGTTGAGGTCGAAGCGCAGTTCGCTGATGTGCCAGTGGTATAGTAGTTTGCCGGTGGGGTCGTAGACTTCGAGGTAGTCGAAGTCCTGGGTGGTGGCGATTCTTTCGATGTAGTTTTTCCAGTGGGCGGAGGAGGATAGGTGTTTTGTGGTATTAATGTTGTCGATGCTTTGTGTGGGCGGCTGGTCTTCTTTTGTGCAACTGGTGAAGGTGGTGGTGACCATTAAAAATGCGAAGAAAATGAAGATGATTTTAAGGGGAGCTGTCATGGCTTTATGGTTTTAGGGTTACAGTTCAGTGCTGACCACTTTGACCTCCACTTGTTCGGGTTCTTCGATTTGGTATTCGATGGTGGAAGTTCCCGCTTGCTGGGCTGCCTTTATCCAGGTTTCCATGTCCGAGAAACCAATTTGGTAATCTTGTACCAGTCGATTGGTGCTTCCGGCAGCCCATCCGTCCAGCTCCATCATTAGTTTTTCGGGGTTGGCGTGGGCGAGGGTGTTTCGGTTCATCACTTCTCCGGTGAAGGGGTTTTGGTGGTTCCATTGGCTGAAGTGGAGCATTTGGGCGTCGATTTCGGAGAGGCCTAGTTGTTGGAGGTCGGCTAGTTCTAGGTGGACTAAAAGGCTGAGGGGGTTGATGGCCAGTTGTTTGGAGAGTTGTTGGCGGGCTTCGATGCTACCGAACTTTTGGAGGAAGTCTTTAGCATTTTGGACTCTTATTTCATTGGCTTTAAGATAAGCTACAAAATCGGCTACGCGGTTTTCTTTTACTTCGCGTAAAGGGATGATAAAATTGTTTTCTTCATTGGAGTTGTCTCTTGATTTTAGTTGCTTGATTTTTGGAGGGACTGGAATCAAGGTTTCTTTTTGACAGGCTTCAAAAATCAAAAAGGCGGTGAGGAGAATAAGCAGGATGAGGGTGATGGAGATTTTTGGTTTCATGGGATTATGATTTGATGAGGAGTTGTGAAAAGGCAAGCCGATGAAAGCCCGCCCCGAACTTGATTCGGGGGACGCCGCTGTCGCTTTGCCTTCATGGCGAGACTCCCTGCGCCATTCGGAGAATGGAACAGGGAGTGCGAAGAGTGGAGTTTGGGGCGTTGGGCATAGGTGACTGTTGGGGTAAAAGTAAGGTTGTTGGGTATGGGAATCAAATAAAAGGTGGCTGGCCGTGTTTGGGTTTATGAATGGGAATGGGGTTGGTGGGAAATCAAGGTTGTTGGAGAGAACATGTATGAGACTTATTTTGGTCGATGATTATCTCATGGGTGCATTAGTGGTATTTTAGCAACTTAGCTTTGTCAAAATAGCTATGTTCCGGGTCATTTAAAATTTGGTTTAAAGAATTTTGCCCAGTTTGTGTGTGCCCAGCTTTGAGTTGAGCAAGTGCAGTAAGCCATTGTACTTCATCTATATACAGGTAATTTTTATTTAAAGTGACGGTTAAGAAATAAGGAATGGCATTTTTGTAATTGTTTTGTTTAAAATGAATCAGGCCTAGATAATATTGAGCATCAATGTAGATGGGAGCCGTTTTGTCTATTTGTTGTAGTACATTGACAGCATTTGTAAGTTTGCCTTTGTTTGTAAGTAGTATTGCCGAGTCTAGCAAAGTTTGAGAAGATGTTGCACTTTTGGTAACGCCAAATGGATAGTCAACTTCTTTTTCGAAAATATCCAATTGAGCGATTATTTTTGGTGAAAGTTGGTTTTGGTTTTTTTTCTTTGGAGTTGAATGCTCTTTTTTTTCAGGAAGTTGTTCTTTGGGCTGTGTAAGGGGTGGCACAGGAACACTCTCCTCAACGGATTTATGCTCAGGTTGTTCTGGGAGGTGTTTGGCTGGGGGAAGCTCCTCCGGAGGCGACACAATCTGGCGTTGAGTGAAGAACCAATACCCAACGAAGGCGAGCACGAGCAAGCCGATCATCACCCCTATCCATTTGCGGTGAGATGGACTGGGTTCCTTGTCTTTCATTTTTGGCGTATCTTGTATATCATTTTGCCATTTTCCGAGCTTACTCCGTAGGTCATCTTCCAACATTAGTTCCAGTACTTCCATTTCAAGCCTTCGGCTTGCTACCTGGTCGGCAAGTGACGGACTGGACTTCATCTCCTGGGCAAAGCGGGTGCTTTCCTGCTCCGACATTTGCTTTTTCAAAAAAGCATCAATTCTATTTTCCAGGGACTTGTCCATTTTACAATTCTTTGATGAGGTTGGGTGACGACTCCATAAGAGCTTTTAATTTCTTCCGGCAATTGAAGTTGATTTTTTTTGCCATTTGTTCGCTTTTACCCAGGGCCACTCCAATCTCTTTCATGGAGTAAGATAGTTGATACAGTTGCAAAGCTGTTTTGCAGGGCTCCCCCAGTTGTTTTAAAAGTGATCGTATCAAGGATTTTTGTTCCTTTTGTAACATGATGATTTCAGGGTCCACCCTGTCTATTTTATCCAGTTTGTAATATTGGTCGGTGTACGTTAACTTTTGTTGACTTCTTCGATTGGAGAATATGCGGCCTTTACAGATGCCCAGAAAATAGTTGCTTAAAGGCATGTCTTCTTTATAATTGAAATTCCTGATATGGTTGTCCAAGGCGACCAATGCCTCTTGAATGGCTTCGTCAATGTCAGTTACAAAACTATCTTTTTGCAAAAGCTGCTCCGCTCGTCTGACCCAACCACTATGATGAAAGATATAATAAAAGGCCTGGTCTCTGGAAGCAGCAGAGCCTCTTATCATATTCACTAATTGTTGGTTGGTGTAGCTGGTTTTGCTCATATTATGATTACAGACAGCAGAAAGTTGGTTACCTTTATTAGACATTATGAACAAAAATTTTGTATGCAGCCTGAATGCCCTTTTTTGCCTACCCTGCGTCACATCCTCGCCTTCGTAGCTTGGGCTACGAGGCTCCGGGTGTTCCTTGGTTAGACAAAAAATTCCTATCCAGTTGCTATACAAAAAATCCATTCATAATGTCTATTGGTGAAATTAATGAAAATATTCCAATGAAAAAGTTATTTTACAATCTAACCTTTTTGGCGCTTATTATTTCGGGTAGCATTTCAGTTGTATATGGACAAACGAAATCAGGCATCACTTATCTGGAAAGAGCAGCCACTTTTCAATCTCAAAATCAATTAGACAGTGCTTTTAATTACTACCAGTTGGCCATAGCCTATTTTGAACAGGCAGCGCATTGGGATAGCCTCTTTCAAACACAAGTGGATGTGGGCTTGTTGCTGGAAAAAGAAAGACGATACGAGGAGGGGATTCAAACGTTTTCTGATGCTATTGAGATTTCTAAATCCAAATTAAAGGAGCTCAGCGGAACATTGGGATTGGCTTACCATGCCAGGGGGAGAATATATAATAGATTGAAGAACTTCAAACTGGCAGGAGATGATTGGCATGAGGCTTTAGCAATAAGAGAAAAATTATTTGGGCCTGACCATCAGGAGGTAGAAAGTACGTTGAATAACCTTACTAATGTGTATGATCACTATTATGGCGATTCCAGAAAGGCTTTGGAATTTGCGTTAAGGGTTACAAATCTTCGGGAAAAAAGATTGGGATTTTTCCATCCAAGAGTTGCCAGACACTTTAGCCAATTAGGTGCTTTGTATTATACACTCTTATTGTATGATTCCGCAGCAGTTTATTATGAAAAAGCACTGAAAAGTAGTGAGATTTTGTTCAAAGAGAATAAGATCGAGCCTTTTCGAATAGTAATTATTTATAACAACTATGGATTTATGTTTTTAGAAACAGGTAAGTACAACAAAGCAGCTCAATTATTTGAAGCCTCCCGGAATTATTTCAACCCAGAAAAAGATCACGAAAGTTATAGCTTGTACCTTTTTAATCAGGGATTGTTGCTTCTAAAAAAAGGAAAGTACGGCTTGGCATTGTCCTATTTTAAAAAAGCTTTGGTATTGAGGAAGGAAATTTACGGGAGAACGCAATATGGCAGTTGCTCAAATATGGAGCCATATGGCGATAGCCTATAGTCATTTACACGATTATCAAAACTGTAAGAAATGTGTGGGACAACATTTGAGTATTGCAAAAGAATTCCGTGGTGACAATCACTCGGAGGTCGTTGCTGCAAGACAGAATCTTGGGGTGGTGCATATGTATGAAAAAAAATACTGGGAGGCCATTGCCATTTTTGAAGAGATAATTAGAGATATGGACGCAAACCTGAATATTGAATTATCTGTTGTATACCAAAATTTGGGAAATTGCTATTACAACCTTAAAGATATAGAGCAGGCTATTTTATTTCTTGAAAAAGCCTATCAAATCAGACGTCAACTGAAGAAGGAGAAACAAGATGATTTTCTCAATTCCAGCTTTAAACTAGCGGATATGTATTGTGAAGGTGGATATCATGAAAAGTCATTTCAATTGATCGACGAGGGACTGGCAGAATTATATCCTGACATTGAGTCCAGCGAAGCTCCAATTAGACTTGATGAGTCAAAACTGAAAGACGATGCTTTATACATACTTGTTCTTCCTATTGAGAGCCAGGAACAATTTATTCCTTTCCAGAAAATACCCAGGTCAAAAAAAGCACCACTTGTTAAAAGCCTGGCAAGATCAATTACAGTTACAAAGACTCTGGAAGATTTTTCAAAAAAACAACCTTACGCCAGAAACGCAGCATTTAGATGTAGTTACCAATAAAACAGTTTTTGAACAAGGAATAGAATTGGCCGTTGCATTATGGAAGGTTACCGGAGAAGAAGTCTATCAGTCATATATTTTCGAATTTATGGAGCGCAGCAAGGCATCTCTCCTGTTGAAATCCTTACTAAAGTCGGATGCGGAAAGGCTGGCAGGAATCCCACCTGAGCTCCTCCAACGGGAAAAAGAAATGATCTGGGAGATCAGAAGTCTTGAAAAAATTCTGGAAACCTCTGCCCCGCCGGTTAACCTGTCGTCAGATATGACAGGCAGCCAGGTTTCCAGCCAAAGCAAAGAAATAAAGAGACTAAACAATGAATTGACCAACCTGAAACTGGGCTATTATCAATTTCTTCAAAACCCTACAAAAAGATTACCCCAGGTATTATAACCTAAAACACGATCCGGCGATACTAAGCCTTGCCAGCCTTCGACAAGATTTTTTGACGGAACAGCAATCCCTGATCGAATATTTTGTGGGGGAGGAAGACCAACTTTATCTGTTGCATGCTACTCGTGAAAATGTGCAAGTTGAAAAGGTTCCTTTAGATTATTCCCTGGAAGAAAAGATAAAAGAATTTAGACACATATTGACCGTTGGCCGGAGCCTATCCTCTACCAGGTATGTTGAGTTGGCAACAGAACTATATCGGGATTTGGTCGCCCCTGTTTCCAATCAATTGAAAAAAGAACTCATCATCATACCCGACGATGTATTGGGATTGTTTCCTTTTGAAGCACTGCTTGTAAGCCAACCACCAAAAGCTACCCGATTTCAAAGCCATGAATATTTGATCAAAACCCATACGATTCATTACAACTACTCTGCTTCGCTTTTGCCTGAATTGAAAACAGCAGGCATCACTGTATCTATTCCGCATCCTTTTCTAGGTTTTGCGCCTTTCGTTGGAACGGAAGGCAAGACATCTACCCGGTCGGTGGAAATGGAAAAGCTGCCCACGAGTTTTGAGCCTTTACCCCATAGTGAGGCAGAAGTATTGGCCATTCAGCAACTTCTCGGGGGAGCTGTTTATATAGGAGAAGAGGCCATAGAGGCATTGTACTACCAGTTGGGCAACCAATGCGAAATTCTTCATTTCTCCACCCACGGAAGTGCCAATGATAGTCTGGGGAAATACTCCTATCTGGCTTTTTATCCTATTGATGATGAAGTAGAAAATGAATTTTTATTTGTTAGCGATATCTATGGCAATAAAATTTCAGCAAAGCTGGTGGTACTTTCCGCCTGTGAAGCCGGCATTGGGGAATTGCTGCAGGGCGAGGGTATGATCAGCCTTTCCCGGGCCTTCTTTTATGCCGGTGCTAAAAGTGTTGTAACATCTCTCTGGAAGGTGGATGATGAAAAAAGCAAAAATCTCATCGTTCAATTTTACAAAAACCTCCATCAGGGAATGCCGAAACACAAGGCCCTTCGTCAAGCCAAACTGTGGCTCATCGAGAAAGGCACCCATGCGGATGCCCATCCGTATTTTTGGGCTGGATTTGTTCCTTTGGGAGTAATGAGCGCCTTATATTAACTCCTCTAAAGGCGGTGAGTAGGGGAAAAGCAAGGTTATGCGGCCAATCGAATATCCTCAATGATCCTTTTTCCGCGACTTTCTGGTTTCAGATAAACAGTAACCATGTGACCAAGCAGGTAGGGGGCGATCTTAATTTGTTGAGGAAGTATGAGGTTTTGAAAACCAGCATCAGCAGTTTGAACAATAATTTGACGTTGAGATAGATCTACCGAAATTAAAAAGCCGGTTAAGATGTTACCATCTGAAATTTTGGATGACGAATCTCCTTTTCTCGCTCGTATGACTTTTAGAACCTCCTCCAAGCGGTCTTGTTCCAATGCAGAAGGTTGTCCCATCAGTGCCAATTGAACGAGTAATTTGGCCTCATCAAACTGCTTTAAGTGCAGTGCCATCCAAGCGGCTGTCCGAAGGTAGGCATAAGGCCAAAAACCTTCGGCTTGATCTTCCGGCAATTTTAGTGCTGCTTCTTTTTCTATGACCAAAGCTTTTTTCATATACTCGTCATGCGAATCATTTTGACCTTTTGCTTTGGCAATTTTGGCCATGTCGTAAAAATCCATTGCGGTATCATGCAATATTTTAGCTGTCGTCATACTTCAATAATTTTTGATTTTGGAATACCGAACTCTACCACTATAACGTATGTCGGGTAAGTTCGTTTTACCGTTGATTCAATATGTCTTTTTTTCTTTTGAATACGCATATTAAGGGTATTCCCCTCTTTTTCTTTTAAAATACCAGAAACTTCTAATAAAGCATCCGGTTCTATCAATCCCCGATTATAGTTGGTTGGTTTTTGTAAAATATAATCAGCTTGTTCCAATTGAGGAACCCTTCCAGTAATTAACATACCTGTTGTAATCGGCACTATTAATGCAGCAATCGCCGTAGCACCATACTCAGTAGCCTCTTTCAGATCTTTCCAACTTTGCGCCAACTCGGCATCGACTTTATCCGACCACTCTAGCGTAAAGCCACTTTCAACTAAACCAGAAACACCGATTTTTATACCAGAAGGATGACCGTTTAAATCTAGACAAATTAAAGCAGCTTCGGCTAAAAACGCTCCAATATTCTTAGAAATTCCAGGCAAACCAGCTTTTAAATCGGCTAAACTTAGTTTACTCATGATGCTATAAAATTACTAAAATTTACATCTTAAGGCTCGCTCGAAAAATAAATTGTCGTTGTCTTTGATAAAAATTACAAATAAGCGATTGATAATGAGCGATTTGTGATTTTTTCAAAGACATCAAAAAGACTATTTATTTTTTGAGCTTTACTAAGTAAAGTCCAGTGTAATTTTTTTGATCAAAATCTCACTTACCTAAGCCTGGGTGATAACCCGCTGGTCGAAGTTTGAAACTTCGACCAGCGATGGGGAGGCTCCCTGCCTGCCGACAGGCTAAGGATGACAATGTACTTCTGGCATTGACTTGCCTTACCCAAGTGAGGATAAAAAAATTCTCCCAAACGGTAACCATTCTTCTAATTCCTGTAACAAGTAGATAGAAACCTAAACAGGACAAACATATCCAAAAGATCAATCAAGTACAACGAAGCAAATGCCTGACAAAAGCCTGACACTGGAAGACATCGCCGCCTTTTCCACATTTGAGGGCCTGACGATGCTCCCGGTCAGCGATATCATCTATGCCAAATCCAATGGCAATTATACGAGCATTTTTCAGCGAGATAAAACCGAGCTAATCGTATCAAAAAAGATCAAAGAAGTAGAGGCTTTTTTGCCAAAGCAATATTTCATTCGGATACACAAGGGGTATCTCGTCAACAAAACATACGTTCGGAACTACCTGAAATCGGAAAGCCAACTGCATTTATCCAATGGGATACTCCTGCCCCTGGCTTCCAGAAGAAAGTCGGATGTGCTGAATCAGTTTCCAACATTGTGACGATCATAGCAATGTCGGCTACGGGCATACTGGATATGGAGGCATTTATATGTTTATCAAAACCCTTTCTGTCAGGTGGATTATTTTTACCTGTACAAATTAGACATGATGAACAGAAATTTTGTATGCAGCCTGAATGCCCTTTTTTGCCTACCCTGCGTCACATCCCTGTCTGGCCGCCAGGCGAGGCTCGCCTTCGTAGCTTGGGCTACGAGGCTCCCTGCCGGCCGGCAGGCGGGCGGGTGTTCCTTGGTTAGACAAAAAACTCCTATTCAGTTGCTATACAAAAAACCATTCATAATGTCTATTGAATGAAAGAATAATGCATAACCCACCAAATTCGCTTGAAAAAAGTGGCGACAGAGACATAATCAGAGAATAGTACAAGAAAAAAAGAGATGAGTACAACTGTCTTTGTGCGCAAAAGGAGAATTTTATAGCACTTTTTCTTCCCTCTCCCAATACTGAATTTTTGTAAAAATTTGGCTTTCAAATTAAAGATATGACAAGCAACTACCCTAGGTTTTCAGTTATTGTTAAACCAATTTTCCTCAGTTTTTGTCTCCTTATTTTGTTAAAGGGAACGTCTTTTTCGCAAAATCAAGCGCTGCAAATGGATGATGTGGACGACTACGTTGAACTCAGTCAATGGGCCACTGATCTGATCTTCGATAGCCCCGCCACCATTGAATTTTGGTTTAAGGCGAATTTTGATCATAAGACAGATTATCCTCCTACTGAAGCAGAAATGGGCTACTCTTTCATATGGTCAGCAGGTGTTGACCAGCCAACCATCGCTGACAATTTTCAGGTAAGGTATGGGCCAGTATTTGGAAATATGTTCATGCAAAATGAAAGATTATCTGTGGTTAAGGTATTACCTGGAACAGACAACTATACTTCGATGGGTCAAGTGGATGCAGGTACGTATACCAATCAGTGGCATCATTATGCTTTGGTGGCAGATGGTGCTTTGTGGTTGGTGTATATCAATGGAATTCTTCAATCGGTGGACTACATTGTGCCGCCAGGGCATGAAAATTTCAAAGGAGAATATGGTGAAGGGCTCACAGAACTATTTGCAAGAATTGGCTTAAATGGTACCGGAAATTCGGGTTGGCTTAATGGCTCTATCGACGAATTCCGCCTCTGGAACACGGCCCGCACCGCCACCCAAATCGCCGACAACTACGACAAAACCTTCAACTGCCCCCGACCTGGCCTTATGGCCTATTATAAATTCGATGGGTTGGAAGACCTTGGACAGGGTAATACGGGCATAAACGATATAAGAGACTTTTCAGGAAATGGCTATCATGGTGATGTGATTGGAGGGGCAACAACAACGGTGGATGCACCGGGGTTAACCACAATTTCAGGAAATTATGCCCTTGGTTTCGACGGAATAGATGATTACGTTCAATTACCAGCAGCAGAATATTTTGATGGCGACTTTACAATTGAAGCTTGGGTGAAATATGAAGATTTCAATTATTTCTCCCGGATAATAGAGTGTGCTAGCTCATCGTCAACAAATGTAGTCCAACTTTTCAACCAATTAAATAATGGAAAAATAGGTTTAGGCATTGAAACGGCAGGTTCTTATAGTGATGTATTTGCAGATGTACCAATACCCTTGAACCAGTGGACACAGGTATCAGCTACTTTGTCAGGAAATACAGCTTCTATCTATTATGATGGTGTCTATGTTGGAGGAGGGAATTTACCCATACCAACAAATGCCATCCGTGATTTTAGCAATTTGGGGAAGTCAGAGAATAATGCAGGTGAGGAACTATTTGCAGGCGAAATAGACGAGTTACGCCTTTGGGACTATGCCCGTACCGAATCCGAAATCCAAAGCGGCATGAACCAAGAACTGTCTGGTAACGAATCAGGTTTGTATGCCTATTGGAACTTCAACGAAGGCTGTGGGGATATACTCAACGATTTGACATCAAATGCCAATCATGGTACTTTGGTCAATAGTCCAACATGGGTGCTTTCTGATATATTTCAAAGTGAAACCTGCCCCAACTCCCCACCCCCCAACACTTGTTACAATTTATCTCCACCTCCCCAAGCCTGGTGGCCCGCCGAAAATAACCCAAACGATATAGAGGGCAATAATAATGGTACGTTGGTAAATGGTACAAGCTATGCCTCTGGAAAAGCCAGCCAAGCATTTGACCTTGATGGCTTGGATGATTATGTGGACATTGGTGATTTGGCCTTTTTGGAAAATGCAGAAGCCATAAGCGTTTCGGCATGGGTATATAAAGTAGATAATGCAAATTCAAATATGGGCTTTGTTGGAAAATGGAACACCAATAGTAGTCCTGACAATTCATTTCTCTTGTATGATGGTGAAGTAACATTCCCTGCAAAAGGAGGATTTGGAGTTCAGTACAATGACAATTCGAACAATGTAATTATCGGAACAAATGAAATTTCTACTGGAGAGTGGATGCATCTCGTTGGGGTCTGGAGGAATACAGATGGCTTTATTGGTTTGTATAAAAATGGTGTTCTTGAAACATCAATGATTGGGAATGGAGTGGGAAAAACGTTGAAGTATCATACCGACTATACAGCAAAAATAGGAACATGGGGAATAGTGGGTGGTCAATCGTATAAATTTGATGGGAAGATTGACGAAGTGCAAATTTTCAATCGGGCATTGACGGATTGTGAAATAGAAGGCATCTATTTGTCAGGTACGGCAGGTGTTTGCCTACAATGCCCACCTGGCGTAAGTGATATGGATGATGATGGTGTCTGTGGTGATGTGGATTGCGATGACAACGATCCCAATATTACCTACCAGCCTGGTCACGCCTGTGATGACGGGGACAATACAACGCTTAATGATATCATTGATGTAAATTGTGTTTGCGTGGGTACACCAACTGCTTGTACGGGTATTGGGGATGATGATGGCGACGGCACTTGTGCAGATGTGGATTGTGATGACAATGACCCATTCGCCAGCACTTTGGATTGCAATGGGGTATGCGGCGGGGTAGCAGTTGACAATGACGGGGACGGAGTGTGCAGCAATGTGGATTGTAACGATAATGACCCCGCTATTACAGATTTATTTACAGCAACTTTTTCCGAACTTATCCCTTTTGATGGGGCTGTTGATTTAGACAATACCAATCTATTTTCATGGGCACCCGTTGCAGGTGCAACATCGTATGATTTATATGTGTGGCTTTCTTCTGGAAATAAGCCGCCAATACCTTCCGTGTCCAATATTTTTGGAATTAATGAAACCTATACCATTCCCAATGCGCAATACGGACAGACATATAGTTGGCAATTGGTTGCAAAAAATGGAACATGTAGTGGGGAGAGCGACGTACAATTATTTTTTCTCCGCAACCTCCCTGATTTGACTGTAGATTCCATACAGGTTGCCCCTTTTGGTTTTTCAGGTGAGCCCGTTAATGTCTCTTGGACAGTAAAAAATATCGGAACTGGTTATACTGGCTTCAACACGAGTTGGAGGGATGAAGTTTACTTTTCGGATGATGAATTTTTTAATCCAGGGTTGGATATATTTATTGGAGACTTCAACAATTTCAGTGCTTTGTTTCCCGGCGAGAGCTATTCCGATACCATTAGCTTTACGATACCCATAGGCTTGAGTGGCAATTACCATATCTTTGTAAGAACAAACAAATGGGATTTTCCGCTGGAATCAGATTATGGGAATAATATAGTGGCCAGTGATTCTGTCATGCAAATTCAATTATCTCCTCATTCTGATTTAAGAATAGTGGAGGCATCTTCCAACCCATCGGCACTATTATCTGGCCAACCCTTTTCCCTTAATTGGGAAGTAACCAATCAAGGAATTGGAGAAACAAATGTAAATTACTGGGAAGATCGTGTTTTTTTGACGCAGGATACTTTCGATTTTTCTGATGCCATTCAGGTTGCAGCAAAGGCATATACTGGCGTATTGGAAGTGGGAGACACTATTGCTATGTCGGCTGTCGCCCATACCTTTCCATTGGATATCAGCGGTGACTATTTTTTGGTTTTTGAAACCGACCTTTCCAATAATGTATGGGAGTTTGTTCATGAAGATAACAATAGGCGGATAATACCTATCTCTATATCGTTGACCCCTCCGCCCGACCTTGTCGTCTCTTCGGTAATTGCTCCCGACACTTTGCAATATGGTTCTTATGCATACTATGAATATACCGTAAAAAATATTGGTGTAGGCCCGATGCATGACAATGCAAGAAATGCCATTAAGTTGGCAGACAATCCCGACACCTTATTGTCAGGTGCGTCTTTAATTGCATCTCATATCCAACCTTTATTAGCCCAAGGAGATAGCACCGTTTATGCGGAAGCGGTATATATTCCTTTTGACCTGCAACCAAACACCTACTATAATTATATCCACACTGATTTTCAGGAAAAAATATTCGAGCATTCTGCTGAAAATAATAATATAGGAATGGCACCTACGACTTCTGTTTTAATAGCGCCGGATTTAGTGGTCGAAAATGTTAATGCTCCAACTACAGTTCAGCCTGGTGTATCGTTTAATGTAACTTGGACGATAAGGAATATCGGTGATGGAAAAATATTCGGTGGAAATAATACGGAGCAAATATATTTTAGCGACTCTCCAAACGCTATATCAGGAGGTGCATTTCTCGGCAATGTTACAAAACCATTGACGATTGATCCGGATGGAACAATTGATCAAAGTACTTTTGTAAAAGTTCCTTGTGGACTTCCGCCTGGTGACTATTATATCATTATAACAGAAGATGTTTATGGCTGGATTTATGAAACTGATGAAAGCAATAATCAAGGTACTTCTATGGGCATAATTCAGATCACAATGTCGGAATGCCCAAAACACGATTTGGCCGTAACGGAAATAATCGCTCCTGACACGTTGGATATTTGTTCTCCTTTTAATGTCCAGTGGACTGTTGCTAACCAAACCAATTTACCTATTTCTTTTTCCTGCCAAGACGAAATATGGCTCTCGCAGGATAACCAGTTGGATGCTGGTGATTTTGAGCTTGATTATAATTTGTCACAACATCACGACTTGCCGGGAGGAGGCAGTTATACTGATAACCTAAACATAAAATTGACCGATTCTTCTCTGGAAGGTGACTATTTTATTTTAGTGAAATTTGGATGTGCGGCAGGGATCAATGATACATTCCCGGATAATGATTATAATGTATATCCGGTATATATTAACCCGGCCAATCCGCCTGACTTGGTAGTGTCGAACATTAGCAGCCCTAACAGCAGCAATTCCGGACAGACGATTTCCATAAATTATTCTGTCACTAATAATGGTCCCGGTCCCACCATAGCAGGTAGCTGGACAGACAAATTTTACCTTTCTACCGACCAGTCACTAAACACTAATATAAATGGCGATGTATTTCTGGGCTTGCAGGTCCGTTCTGGAAATTTACAAGCAGGGGAAACTTACTCGAATGCCATTGATTTGGAAGTGCCGATAAGTGTCACAACGGGTAATTATTACATCATAGCTACAACCGATTTTGAAAACAACTCCTGTGAATTTACTAATGAAAATAACAATTCATCGACCGCCTATATATACATGGTTCAACCGCCACCTTCGGACTTGGTGGTAGTCAATATTACCAACCCAGTGACAGGTGACGCAGGGCAATTTATCAATGTATCGTGGACAGTTCGAAACACAGGGGTTAACTCTGCTTATGGCCAAATGCGAGAGGCAGTATATTTAAGTAATGATCCCATATGGGATGCTTCCGATGCATTGTTTGGCAACCATTTCAAAAACCTCAACCTTCTACCTAATCAGGATACTACCTTTTCCCTCACTGCACGGATAGAGGGTGTGGCATTGGGTGATTATTATGTAATAGTAAGGACGGATATCCTCGACAACATTAATGAAATAAATGACCAAAACAATACCAGTTCGGGGGTGCAATTGCTGTCCGTGAACGTCCCCGAGTTGCCCGTCGGAGTTCCAACGGATGACCAATTATTGAATAATACTCCAATATATTATCGTATTGAAATACCACAAAATTTGGTGGGAGAAACCATGTTGGTATCCATTACTTCTCCCGATTCAATAGCAGCGGCCAACCAACTCTATTTAAAATACGGAAAGCTGCCCACCTTCAATGATTTTGATTTTATCTATTCTAATCCGCTGTTCGGAAATCAGTTGATAATTATTCCTTCGTTGGATTCAGGTACCGTATATTTATTGGCTTATGGTATAACCGAAGCAGGTTTCCAGGACGTAACCCTTGAAGCCCGCATTTTGCCTTTTGGCATTCATAGCATCAATGCCAACAAAGGGGGGGACAATGGTTTTGTAACAGCAGAAATATGGGGTGCAAAATTTACTCCTGATATGGAGGTGTCCTTACAAAACGGCACAACCACCATTCACGCCGATACGGTGATTTTTGTCAATGCTGCAAAGGTCTTTGCCCGCCTTGACTTAAACGGACAACCCCTGGACTTATACGATGTGGTAGCAACCAAATCTACCAATGAAACCGTGACGCTCATGGACGGTTTTGAAATAATACCTGGTGGGCCAGTAGATATTGCGGTCAGCATATTGGGGCCTCCTTCTGTAGTGGTCAATTCATTCACCCCAGTTGATGGCCCTGTAACCATTGTACTACAATTTAAAAACAACAGTACTATAGATATTCCTATTCCGACTGTCCCTGTGCAAAGTATCGGCGGTACACCGATGGCTCTTTCCTCCAACGAATTGGCCATTACAGGTGGACAACTGGAACTCCAGGTGCCACTCATAGAACTCAACGGGCCACCCGGCATTCTTCGTGCCGGGGCAGAAGGCTCTATTCAATTATTTACCAATACGACAGCACCGCTGGTTTTTATGGCGGTGGTGCCGTGAGGGAGAAAAATAGAACATATATGACTTTAAAGAAACATATTTTTTTATTAGTAATATTTCTGCTTTTATACGGATATGCCTATTCTCAATTAGCTGTAGATGCGGGGGAAGATAAATTTATATGTGCAGGAGGGAGCGCAACCCTTGATGGTACTGTAAGTGGCACTAATAATGGTTATTGTGTTTTTTGGAAATCAACCCCAAATGACCCCACTATGAGTTGTGTTGATTGTTTGACACCAACAGTAAACCCTGAGGAGAATACGACATATACGCTTATTGTTACAGAAGAAGGATTTAAGGATAAAAAATCGGATGTTGTGAGTGTTGATTTGGTAAATAATGTAAATATTGCTGCTGCTGCTGAAAAGTGTTGCTGGAATGTTGGGGACGATATTATATTGGAACAATTTCACGTAGTCACAACGCCGTTAGATTTTTTTGATCCTAATTCCATAAATATAAATCCAAGTTTTGCTCCTGATATTGGGGTTTTTAGTGAATCTCAAGAACTTGTTAATTTTTCGTTAGTTTGTGGGGATTCGACTTTTTCTTTTGATGCACTAATAGGTGTCGTAAAGCCCTCTACGTTTTCGAGTACAAGTGCTAAATTTAAATTCCCAAATCTAATCTCGAAAATTTCTTCAAGTACTCCCTGCCCACCCCTTTTTCAATTTTCTGGTGAATTTTCTGAAAAACATTTTAAGCAATGTTGTCCTGATGATGGATGTGTTAGGAACTTCAAAAGCCAATCTGGAACTGGTCAATTATTGGGTGGGCTTCAAAATTGTGATTTGATTATGTATGGTGTGCCTGGTGCATATCTAAGTTTAGTCGTTGATGGAAATATTGCCGCAAGTATTACTGCAAGTGATGATATAGATTCGTGTCAATATAAAGGAAGTTGTTTTGATGGAAATGTGCAGTTAAATGTTGGGGTCGGTTTAGCTGCTACTTTAGTCAGCAAAAAAGTACTAAGGGTTCAAGGAACTTGCGGTGCTACTTATACAATAGGCAGCTACAAGGTTTGCTTACCAGAATTTCGAGAAGAAGTAGGAACCCTTTGTAGTGAAATAAACTGTAAGGTTCAAGTAACCGCTTTTTCGTTTTTTAAATATGAAAAGAAAATTCCTGTCAGGCCTAAAACCTGCCAATAAAATCATTTTCTATGAATAAATATTATCTAATTATTTCATTATTTTTTATTACCATTCAAGCGGATGCGAAACATAATATATGGATAAGTAACAAGATTATATTAACGGATACTTTTCCAGAATATAATGTTTCAAACTTTAGTCTTAAAATCTTTCTGGACAGTTTGGACTTCTCAATAGATTCAATTAATCTATTGTGTGATTCGACAATTATGTATGATTTGAATGGAGATTATTTTTTAAATAAAGAGGAAGGAATCATAGAAATAGTACCTGGGATAACTAACTGCAATTCGAGAACTACCCCTTATGAAGCTCTTTGTCAATTATTACAAGCGTATAAATCAGGAAATATTCAAACTATTATATCACAATATCCAATCGATGATCAAGTGGTAATTAATGACCTTCTTTCGGATGTTGACATTGAGGCAAGATTTGTTGATGCTATTTCAGATATAGAAAAAATGGGTGTGGTTTTAACTTATGAATATTCTGGCGGATTGGTATCCATTATAGATGTATATACAAATACAGGAGATACAGTTATTGCTCCTTACTATCTGCAAGAGTTTAGTGGTGAGTGGTTTGTTTGCCAGAAAGAGGATTCTTCTCACATTGTTCCAAACACTATTGCATTTTTAGAACTATACGGAATTAATGATTTTATTATGCCCCAAGATATAGATAATGATGGTTTTATAAATACTGCTGATAATTGTCCTTGCATAGAAAATGTTTCCCAAATTGATACTGACAATGACAACAAAGGCGACAACTGTGATAATTGTCCCAATAATCCTAACCCCTTCCAAGAAGATATAGATGCAGATAAAGTAGGTGATGTTTGTGATAACTGTCCTCAAAATTATAATCCACTTCAGGAAGACACAGACAGCGATAACATAGGCGATGCTTGTGATGATGACAAAGATGGTGATAGCCTACCCAACTTAGAAGATAATTGTGAGCTAATTGTAAACCCGCTCCAGGAAGATGATGATTTTGATTTTATTGGAAACTTGTGTGATAATTGTATTTCCATTTCCAATTCTTTACAAAAAGATACAGATGGAGATAATATAGGCGATGCGTGCGATGATGATATAGACGGGGACGGAATTACAAACGATATGGATGATGATATGGATGGAGATGGAATTGTTAATTCCTCTGATGATGATATAGATGGTGATGAATACATAAACACTATTGATACTTGCCCTGATATTTTTAATGAAATCCAAATAGATAGTGACGGAGATGGTATTGGTGATGCCTGTGATAACTGCCCTTTTACTCCAAACCCAGGCCAAGCAGATAGTGATGGAGATGGCATTGGCGATGTGTGTGATTAAGAGGATTGACCAAACAAGAAACAATTGATAATTATGAATAGATTTATACATACTATTTCTTTTTGTTTTCTGCTGAGCTATGCTGCATCAGCTCAAATTATACTTTCTGTTGATAACCCCTCTTGCGGCGGCGGCAATGATGGTAGTATTAGTGTTTCAGTTGGTGTTGGAGGTAATTTCGTTTATAAACGTAATGGTGGAAGCTTTCAGCCCGACAATACCTTCAATAACCTTGGTGCAGGAGGTTATACTATAACAGTTAAAGACCTTGAGACCAATTGTGAATACAGCAAAGACACCACTTTAACAGGAGTCGGCAAGCCCTCCCTTTCCGTCACCGGCGGCGGCAATTTCAGCTACTGTGCTAACGTAGGCGGTCCACCAAAGGTTGAGCTAAAAGCAACAGCATCCGGGGGTACACCGCCCTATACTTATAACTGGTGGAGTTCCACTTGTGGCCAGGGATGTATCGTTGTAAGCAGCACCGGAGAGTACAAAGCCACTGTTGAAGATGCAAATGGTTGCAAAGATGATGCAACAGTATATGTGGAGATAATCCCCATCGAATGTATTATAGGCGTTGACCCCAACGACATTACTGGCCCAACCGGGTATGGCGATCCAAGATGGGTATCCAAACAAGACAGCTTGGGCTATCGGGTTCGCTTCGAAAACGATCCTACCGTTGCCACAGGTCCGGCAAGGAAAATTACCATAGATGTGCCATTAGAGGAGGATGTGGCACTAAACTCTTTTCGCATCGGCTCTTTTGGTTTTGCCAATCTGCTTTTTGATGTTCCACCTAACCGTACTTTTTATCAAACAAGGGTAGATGCCATTGATTCATTGGGGGTGCTTGTGGATGTACTTATTAGCGTGGACATCATCAATAAAAAAGCCTTTTGGATATTTCAGGCGATAGACCCAGCCACGGGATTGCCATCGGCACTGCCAACATTAGGGATGCTCCCTGTCAATGATACCCTCACGCATGAAGGGGAAGGATTTGTGGATTTTATTGTCAAGCCCGCCCCTGCTACAGTGACAGGGGATGTAGAGGAAGCGCAAGCGTCCATCGTTTTTGATCAAAATGCTGCTATCGAAACCAATGTATGGGTAAACACAATTGATGCAGTAGCCCCGACCAGCAATGTGGATCCGCTTCCAGCACAAAGCCCTGTTCCAGATATAGAGATAAGTTGGGAAGGTACAGATGATACAGGTGGTTCAGGGGTCAAAGATTATGCACTTTATGTTTCGGAGGACGGAGATTATTTTACCGAATATCAATCTGGAATTGTTGATACATCCATCACCTTTATTGGGCAGCCCGGTTCTACCTATTCTTTTTATACAAGAGCAAGAGATAATGCAGGCAATGTAGAACCTCCAAAGGCGACGGGTACTGTTCCCATTTATATCCTCCCTTCCAGTGGTGCTCAACTCAATTTATCGGTTAGAGTATATCTAATGGGGGCTTTTGACCAGGCAACAGGTATGATGAAAGATGACCTAAGGCAACTTTCGCTTTTACCTGTTCAACAACCGTATACCACTCTTGGCTTTCAACATGCCGCCAATCCACAAGAGCAAATCAATGGGAATATACTCACCACTTCCGACAACAATGCCATTGTAGATTGGGTACTTGTTCAGTTGCTCGATAAGGACGACCCTCAACAGTTAGTGGCTTCAAGAGCAGGACTATTGCAAAGGGATGGAGACGTTGTTGATATGGACGGTATATCTTCTGTGGCCTTCGAAAGCGTGGTTGAAGACCTTTATTATCTTATTGTCAGGCATCGCAATCACCTGGGAGTTATGACGGCAACACCTGTGTCTCTTTCCGCTTCGGGAACAGCTATTGATTTTACGGACGATTCAACCCCCACCTTCGGCACAGATGCACAGGCTGATGTAGGAGGAGTGAAACTACTCTGGCCGGGCGATGCCAATGGAGATGGTCAGGTCATTTATGCTGGTTCGGGCACAGATGTCAATGCTATTTCATCGAAGGTGTTCACCAATTCGTTGAACACCACCTTTTCACCATCATTCCCTTTTCAAGGTTATGACCAAGCCGATTTAAACATGGACGGACAGGTGATTTATGCCGGAGCGGGTACTGATGTGAATTTAATATCATTGCCAATTTTCACCTTCCCGGCAAATCTCACAAACTTGTCACCAACATTTGTAATAATGGAGCAATTGCCGTAAACATACTATTGAATCAATATAGAATGCATTTAACTAATAGCTCCCATCTGTTAGGGCAGGCTGTATGGATCACCACTCGCTGCCTAACCAATCCGTTAATAAAAATTGAAAAATATTATGAACAAATTTTTCCTCTTAATACTTGTCTCTTTATTTACTTTATCAGCTTTTGCAAATATCGACATTAGCATTAGCAGCCCTGCCTCACAGACCTTGATCATTGCCTATAAGGCCAATACTGATTTCAACTCAGCACCTTTCAACATATGGAACAGCCAAGTTTTTACCATTCGATGGTCAAATGATTTGGGTGCCAATGTAATAACCAATACTCAAAATCTATCAGCTTTCCAATTTGTGCTGGACGGAAGCACGGTAGATGGCAATGATGGTTTTTATTACCAAAAATTCACGGCAGCCATGACCAATATTACTGTAAACATGGATGCCAATACAGCATTGGATGTTTTGGAAATTTCGTTGCTGAATGATGATGTGTGCGGTGGCGATTTTGAGTTGGTCACAGATACTCCTTTTGTCAATTCCATATTTGGAACGGCTTCTGTCAATAATGTTTTGGGGGAGCAGTTCAATGTTTTTGACCCAGCATTGACAGCAGATGTAACACTCAATCAAAGTTCGGTTTTTCAAATATGGTACGAAGATGCAGATGGAGACGGAAAGGGCACCTCTTCAACTACGGAAACAGATTGTGAACAGCCAATGGGATTTGTGGGAAACTCAGATGACTGTGACGATAATGACCCTAACCTGCCCGCCACTCCAGGCACAGCTTGTGATGATGGCAACAACCAAACCATCAATGATGAAATACAGTCCGATGGATGCACCTGTGAAGGAGTACTAGTTGATTGCCCTACTCTTAACCTAAACATCGGAGACCCTTGCGATGACGGAGATGCCACCACTGACAACGATACCGTAAATGCCAATTGCGATTGTGAAGGAACCCCCACCAATTGCGCTGGCATCGGCGATGCCGACGGCGATGGTATCTGCGCCAATGTGGACTGCGACGACACTGATCCAGAGGTGACGGATGCTATAGGTGATACCTGCAATGATGGCGACCCTTGTACTACAAACGATGTGCTAGATGCCAACTGCAATTGCAGTGGTACATTCCAAGACTCCGATGGCGATGGTACTTGCGATGCAGAAGATATCTGTCCCGGAGGTCCAGAGCCAGGGACCCCTTGCGATGACTCTGAGCCCACTACCACTAACGACCAAATTACCGTCGACTGCGATTGTCAGGGAACCCCCACCAACTGTACTGGTATCGGCGATGCCGACGCCGACGGCGTCTGCGCTGATATAGACTGCAACGACAACGACCCCCAAGCCACCGGTGAAATGGGTGCTGCCTGCGACGACGGCGACCCCTGCACCGAAAACGATCAGATATTCGTTGGTTGTGATTGCATTGGTACCTTTGCCGATGATGACGGCGACGGTGTCTGCAATGCCATTGATGTTTGTCCCGGTAGTCCCGAACCCGGAATGCCTTGCGATGATAACGACCCCAACACTTTTGATGACACTGTCGATCCCAACTGCGAATGCATTGGCGTACCCGACAACTGTCTGAATATCGGCGATGCCGATGGCGATGGCATCTGCGCCGATATAGACTGCGACGACAACGACCCCCAGGCCACCGATGCTATTGGGGCCGCCTGCAACGACGGCGATCCCTGTACTGAAAACGATCAGATAGTTGCAGGCTGCGATTGTGTGGGTACCTTCGTCGATGATGACGGCGACGGTGTTTGCAACTACGAAGATCAGTGCCCCGGTGGCCCGGAACCCAGTACTCCTTGCGACGATGGCGACCCGGACACCGTCAATGATCAGATCGCAGCAAACTGTGAATGCGAAGGTACTTCGACCGACTGTACCGGCATAGGCGATGCCGACGGCGATGGCATTTGCACAGATGAAGATTGTGACGACAACGACCCCCAAGCCACCAACGTCATAGGAACTGCCTGTGACGACGGCGACCCTTGCACCGAAAACGACCAGATAGTAGCAGGCTGTGATTGTGTAGGCACCTTCGCCGACGATGATGGGGATGGTGTGTGCAATGCCAATGACCAATGTCCCGACCATCCCGACCCCGGACAGCCTTGTGACGATACCGATCCGAATACCATCAATGATCAGGTCGATGATAACTGCGAATGTAGTGGCACCCCCATCAATTGTCCCGGCATAGGCGACAACGACAACGACGGCGTTTGTGCCGATGTGGATTGCGACGACAACGACCCCCAGGCCACAGCCGTCATTGGGGCCATATGCGATGATGGCGATCCATGTACGGAAAATGATGAAGTTCAGTCCGATTGCCTTTGTGCCGGTACTTATTCCGATGACGATGGCGATGGCGTTTGTAATGCCGACGATATTTGTCCCGGTTTTGACGACAGTCAGGACAGCGACGGCGATGGGATCCCGGATGGCTGCGACACCCCAACGGGCGATCCCGATTGCAGCGATGTCAACATTACTACTACAAACAGCAGCATCGAGTTTACGGGGCTGACCGCACCCATCGAGATACTCAAAGTATTTGACAGCAGTTGGACGACCGTTTTCACCTGCTTCGATAACTGTGGAGATGCACAAACGGTCTCCGGCTTGAGTTCCGGCACCTATTATTACACCCTCGACATGTACACTGAAAACTGGCAGTCCATCTGTGAACAGGGAGAATACATAACCCTGGGTGGTGGCAATCCTTGTCAGGGGCAAGGAGGCGATAGCGACAATGATGGAGTATGTGATGACGACGACATCTGCCCGGGCTACGACGACAACCAGGACAGTGACGGAGATGGCATCCCCGATGGTTGTGACACACCAATTGGCGACCCCGACTGTAGTGATGTCAACATTAATCCTACAAACAACAGCATCGAGATTTCGGGCTTGACCGCTCCCATTGAGATCATTCACGTTTTCAGCAGTAGCTGGGCAACGGTGTTCACCTGTTTTGATAATTGTGGAGCAGAACAATCGGTTACCGGACTAGGAGAAGGTACTTATTACGTAGCTGTAAAAATGTATACGACCGACTGGATTTTTATCTGTGAACGCACGGAATACGTCATGGTCGGCCAGGCAGGGCCATGCATGGGACAAGGCGGCGACAGTGACGGCGACGGCGTTTGTGACAACACAGACGCTTGCCCCGGCTACGATGACAATGACGACAGCGATGGCGACGGCATCCCGGATGGGTGTGATACACCGGGAGGGGATCCCGATTGCAGTGATGTCAACATTGTAGTCACCAATAATAGTATTGAGATCACCGGATTGACGGCTGCCATAGAGAATGTAAAACTGTTTGACAGCAATTGGAGTAATGTGTTTACCTGTTTTGACAATTGTGGAAATGCACAAACGATCACGGGTTTGAGTGCTGGTACTTACTATATTGACATCAAAATGTATGAAGCTGGGTGGCAGTTTATTTGCGAGCTGGGTGAATATGTCGATGTAGGCGGCGGAGGTGATCCCTGCCAGGGGCAAGGGGGCGACTCCGACGGCGACGGAGTATGCGACGACGACGATATTTGTCCCGGTTTTGATGACAATCAGGACAGCGATGGCGATGGTATTCCCGATGGCTGCGATACGCCCGGCGATCCAGGCTGCGGTGATGTCAACATTACTTCTACAAGCAGCAGTATAGAAATTACGGGCTTGACGGCACCTATTGAAATTGTCAAAATATTTGACAGCAGTTGGGCGACTATTTTTACCTGTTTCGACAATTGTGGTGGTGAACAGATCGTCTCAGGGTTGAGTCAAGGTACTTATTATGTAAGTGTCAAAATGTACACTGACAGTTGGGGGAGCATCTGCGAGATGGCGGAGTATGTCATCCTCGGAGGGGGCAGCAATCTGGTGGTGTTAGATGCCGGAACTACGGCATCACAGCAGTCGAGGTTGAATTGGAGTCACTATTCTACCCAAGCTCCGTTGTGGTATCATGTGGAGCGTTCACCGGATAGCCTGAATTTTGAAACCATTCTAATACTCCCCGCCAATGGCCTGGCCAATACGCCGGAACACCTCAGCGATTTGGATCGTGATCCGCTGAAAGGAGTAAACTACTATCGGTTGAAGGTGATCTACGAAGATGGTAGTACGGCCTATTCAGCGGTTGTAAAAGTATTCTTTGATCCGATCAGTGATTTTGAGCCCATTCCCAACCCTGCGACGGATATGGTACAAATTTATTTAAAAAATTATTCCGGCAAGGCGATTGAGTTGAATATTTACAACACGTTGGGCCACCGGTTGTATCATCAGAGGATTGATCAGGTGGTGGATCATTTGATTCCAATTGATTTGAAACAGCAAAATATTGGTGGTGGGGTGTATATGGTTACGGTGGTGCATAAAGGGCGTGCCCGGGCCAAGCGGTTGGTAGTGGCTCGGCATTGATGGGTTGTGCTGTAGGGTTTTCCTATAAAACGAAAATAATTAGTGCTAACCCCCACTATTTGCGAGACAGGCGCAACGAATGCAACGTAAAATACCTTTGGTGATTTAAACAGAACCTTTTAGTTTGTGGATGTAAAAAAAGCATTATTGTCAATAATGCAAAACGCAATTCTGGTAGGAGACTATTTGAATTGCGTTTTGCTTTAGGGTAATTTCTATGAGTTGGGGGTTGATGATGTCGTAAATGACAATTATGTAAATGCCAGGATTAGTGAAGCGTAATTTAGTCCCGTTTTCGAGAACGAGTTTTTTCTTTTCGAAATTGAGGTTTGCTTTCTCCCAGAGACTCATTGTGGAAACTGGAAGGTTGGCAGGGATAAGTTTACCTACATCCAACGAATGTGGAAACTTGCCACCATGTTCCAGGTGGATTATTGCTTGTTTTTGACATCTGGTTTTGTCGAAGTAGATGAGGGGCTCCTGGGCATGGAGGATGAGAGCGGCCAATAAAAGGTGGGCAGTGAGTAAGTGTTTCATAGTATGCTTCAAGAAAAAGGCCATCGGGGAGCCTGTCCGCGATGGCCTTTGGATAACGTTTCAAAATGTCTCCGCTATAAACGGATTGCCTTTCAATCACCGGCAAGATAGTGTGGTGGCGGGAGAATTGGAAATGGGTTTTTGATTTGGGACATTTTTGTACTTTTATTTTGCGATCTACTATTCTCAATCATCTCTATTTCATAGGAATTCATTTTCGTTTTTTACATCTTCTAAGAAAACCATTTCGCTACTTTAAGGTAACAATTTGTCCTACTGCTAATTTATCTAAATCAGCTTTTGACTTTGGCTTAAGGATAAAACTGTCAAACATTGGTTCTCCATTCTCATCTATTTTTCTTGGGAAATCCAAATATATTTCAAGCGGAATATTTTCCAATTTAGATTCGCTAGTTATCTCAAATTTTTTTTCACCACTTATATATTTAACCAGTATCAAACCATATTCATCTCTCTTTAGTATATATTCGATTTGGAATATGGTATGTTTCATTTCTTCTTAATTACGGGAATCGGTGGATGTGCAGGTATCACCGAACGAAGGTGCTTGGTGCATCTTCATTTTCTGCATTTATTCATAAGTACTCTTCAAATATTCTTCCTTTTTATCAATTCGCTTGCGGTACAGTTCTTTAAGGTTAAACATTTTTTCTTCTGTTAAATTGTATTTAATCATTCTTTTAGGTGGAAGTGGTGGAGCTCTGTCCGAAATTGAAATTACGTTTTCGACTAGATATTCCCCGATCATCATTGGCATCCCAATACATCCCGATTTATAATTGAAGAATGTGGTTGTATCATTTAATGCTTGAATAATCAAATCATAGTTATCCAAATTCGATTTTCTAATTAACCCTTCATAAGCAGTTGCTTTAACTGCTCCGTTTGGATAATTTATTAGCTTCATTAATTCTTCTTCGGAAGCATTTTTTATTAACCACTTTCTTCTATGCCATTGCTGGGGAGTTTTTGCATTAATTCCAACAACTCCACTTGTCACACTTCCATTATCTTCAATTAATTTTATCGTATCTATAATTTCAGGCCTTATTTCTTTCCAAAACACTACTAACCACTTAAATTTTTAATATATAATTGATTAAGCATTTGCCAGTTTTGTATAGTTTTTCTAAAAATGCGTTCCAAATGCTCCAAAAACTGGTCGAAAGTGACGATACCTGTTAATTCCCTTAAGCCTTGTCTAAACACAGATATTCTTGGATATGTAGTTCCATTGTTATACTCGATTTGTTTTGGAGGATATTCTTTTTGACTCTCTTGCCCCTGAAAAACAATTAATCCATAAACTAGAGATAATATTGCAAATAGAATATCCGTTTTGTGTGTTCCCTCAAGATTTAATTGTTCTAAATTCAATCCTTTTGATTTCAAATACGAAAAACAAGTTTCTATTTTCCATCTCTGCTTATATATTGTTCCCGACAAATCAATATCCTCTTGGTTCGTAATTAAATATAAATAAGGCTCTTTCTTAGCTAGCTTTCCTTCATTTTTTACTATATATAATTGGGCAATCGCTTCTCCACTTAACACTAATTCTACATCTTCGTTAGTGCTCTCCATATATCGATGTAATACTTTAACCCCAAACTTTTTTCCGATTTTATACCTTCCCTTTAGCCAGGTCTCGAATTTTAAATTTCCTTTTAAACGAATAACATATTCAATCTCCCTTTTTGCTAAAGCTGTTAACCATTCCTCCCCTATAAATTCTCGATCCCCTACTATAACAAATTGAGGAACAGGTATTTGCATTGACTTCCACCATTCTAACAATTTATCTACTAAATTTATTCGCGTTTCGCTGTCGCTGTTTCCTTTATAACCTAAATCCTCTCCTAACAATGGTATGTAAATCTTTTCATCATAAAGTAATCCTATCGATAAGATATTCACTTTTCTGTCTCCTATTTCCCAATTCGTCCTATCTATCAATAGCTTCACTTTTGCCTCCCCTTTATAGAATAGTACTACCAATATGTTAAACACTTGCCGAATCGTCTTTTCAACAAACGGCATTTTCATAAAAACTTGATAGCCCTTAATTGGTCAAAAACAGGGCTAGGGTTATCAGAAAAAGTTTCAGTTGCTGCTTGAATATTTGTGACATTCAATTGTCTAAACAGCATAACAGCAGCAGAGATACAAATGCTCATGATTTGTTGAATTTGATGTTGTTTGATTTTTAGAAAATCTTCCTTCAAAGTAACATCTCGAACATAGTGGTCACTTTCAATTCCCCAGTGTGCTCGAATGGCATTGCCCCACTCAATGGTTTTTAAATTTTGGTCATCATGCTCTACATGGCTATCGTTGCTCAGATACCAAGAAGTTTGCTCTTGTAGTTCACCTGTTTTTAGTATTGTAAATTTACGATGGCAGACGACTAAACTACGAATACCTGCATTTTGCCAACGCTCATCTAAGCAATCCTCAAATAGGGGATGTCGTAAATCATAGGACTGATAGGTTCTACTTTCTACTCTACCGTGGCCTTTATCATGAGTAGTATAGCTACCTTGCATCGGCAAATACCTGCTTGCTGCTTCTAACTCTTCACGCATAAGTTTCTGATTATCTTTAGTTTGTACAATGTATTTCCCTGCATTAGCTTCTATTATATTCAATAATTCCGGTTCACAATGTAGGGCGTCAGCGGTGATGGAGTCTCCTTTAAGTTCCTCTTTTGCCATTTGGCGAACTTCTAGCTTTTCGCTTTCCTTGCTACCATCATAGTACCGCTGAGCTAGTACGATTTTATCCTCATGTCCGATTGCACGAACAACATTCAAGCCTCTTGTTTTTCCTTCCTCTATGCTTCCTCTTAACTCTTTTCCATCTACGCTTTTCCAGTGTTCAGCCGCTTGTGTAGCTGAAAAAGTAACTGTCTTGTTGAAATGATTTAGGTTAATTTCATTCCATTCTTCCCAGTTTACTATGCGTAACAGGCGAAGTAACTGGCTTAGCGATATTGCTTTTTCGCTCTCGTGCCCTAGTTGTTCGCATAATTCCTCGTGTCGATTTTTTATATACCTTTGTATAGCCGTGGGGTATAGCCGACCATTCATTATTGCTAGTATCACACAGACACAAATAAAACCTAAATTGTGACGTTTTCCTCTATTATCTCGTGGGTCGCTTAGGTTTTCTAATAAGTCTGTAAAGTAACTTTTATACGATTTTTCTTGCTGCATAGCATTTTTTTAGTGGGTGTTTTGATTATTCCGCTAAGCTATGCAGTTTTTTTCTCTTTCTTTTTTTTTATGAAAATGCCGTTCTTTTCAACATTTCCAGTTTGAAATGTCTTTAACAAGTAATTGTATTGACTAGCTCTGCTTAGTCGACCACTCTCCTCTAATGGGATTTGGTCATTTACTAGACTGATATTTACCGTTTGTGCTCGTAAAATCCCAAAACTCAATACTAAAAGGCGCTTTAATTCGCTTTCTTTTAAAAAATATAGATACTTCCCAAATACTATAACTTCTATTATCTTTGCCATGGCGAAACTATTTTGTTTAAGTAATATTTTGTCCAATTATTATTAAACAAATGTTTCGCCATCTTTTATCGCCTAGATTTTTTTCTTCATATTACGATTTTTATTGGTTAGTAGTGTTATCCGGATAAAGAAGTCTTATTGTATAACTTGGTTCTACCTAAGGTTTCCCACCTGAATGGAAAAAGAAAATATCCAGATATTGATGATGGTATTGAACATTCTATACAGTATGATAACAAAATCGTTCTTTCCATAACAGAGCCTGAGACTTATGATGATCACATTGGGATTACTTTTGAGGAGATTTGCTACAATTCATTTGACAAACTCCTTCAAGGATATATAAAAATTTCATGTAGCATCGGTAATGGCAAGGGAAAAGAAGGCTATCTTGAAATGCGATTGGATAAAGCGAAACGAAAGCATGAGGAAGACCTGGTCAATCAATGGCAACGAAGCTGGAAATTGAATGACTGGGTGAAATTACACAACGATGAAAAGCGCATTCCTTTTCAAGATTTATATATGGGTGATTTTAAAGGAGAAGGAATCGGCGATGGTTTATTGGACTTCAATGGCAATGGTATTTCAGATGTACTACGACGCGACGGGAATAGATTTTATGTCTCATATGATGGAAAGGGAGACTGGGAATATTTAAATTATATCAATCAGAAGGACTTGCGCTTCGGGTTTTTCGATGGCGATAATCACCAATTAAAAAAGGTAAAAAAATACCAGTTGCAAGTCAAACCTTTATATGCGCCGATGAAGGAGAATAAGATTGCTGCAGGAGAAGATTTACCCTATACGGAGGAGTTGAACCAAATTGTAATGGGATCGAATGAAAGGGCCATTAGAAAGTTGTTTGGCAAAAGGAGGCCAACTAAAATAACATGGCGTTATGAAGCAGTTGATTTGATGTCTGGTAAGGCAATAAAAATAAAGGCAAAGAAACGAACAAGGGCAAAACGGAAGAAGTTTACAGTAACATGCCCGCGCTCCTCATCTGTGCTTTCAAACATTGAAATCAATTTCCCCAAAAAGGATAAGGGGAAGTTTTATCTGTTTGTAGCCACGGCTACTATTACCGATACTTTTGGAAACACCAGTACTGTAAACTATCCGGTTTATAGTCATTTTATCCCAATGGATAAATATGAAATCCAACCCAATTTCGATCCCACCCTATACCAACAAAAGCTGGAATATTATAGCAAGGATGGGGTGCTTGATTTAATGGAATTAAGTGGTTTGTTCAAGGTGAAGGAGGGGAGGTTGATTTCCGGTAATAGATGATGTTATCAAAAACCACCCTGCTGACAATAGTTAGCGGGGTGGTTTTCTTTGAATCGGTTTATGGAAATTAGGTAAAGAGCTTCACAACCCCATCTGCCCCAGCAAAACAATAATTACCAACCTATCAATACCAAACTTAGCACCGTAATAAGCAATACAGTCTATTTCTGAATCTACCACTTTGCCATCCGCCTTCGCAACAGCAAGGCATTTTTTGATGAGGCCTATTATTTGCGTCCCATCCAAATTCTTTGCAATCGTGAGAGCAACGGATTTGTCCAATAATTGTTGAACAAGGTGAATGTAACCCTTATTTTCTTGTACACTACGCTTTATGGTAGCCATTAAACTTGCGGTTGATTCGGGTAAATTCAACTCTCTTTTCAAAAAAGACAATTCCTTTTCATCCACTTTCCCATCGGAGAGTGTTACCGCCAAACAAAGGTTCAGCATTATTTCTTTTTGGTCTTCTTCAACAGGAAACAACTGCGGATAAACATCTTTCAATACTTTATCAATAGTCTGATTATATTCTGCGATCATTGGCTCAGCAGATTCGTTGAGTGGTCTGCCATAATTTTTTACAAGTCTGGTTTTAGCTATTTCTTCGACCAGCTTTACCCTGAGCGGCGTAATAGGGTGGCTTGAAAGCATGCTGGTATATACGGATGCATTGATTTCGTCATATTGCGCCAACACCATCTTAATAAACTTGGGATTGATTAATTCCAGTTTGTCGGATTTAATTCCCGTTGTAAATTTGATCATGGCGGAATTGAAGGACGCAGCGTCTCGGTCTGCGGCAACATATCCCAATACATCACAGGAAATCTCACAGCAAATGGACCATTTGTTTACGTCAGATTTTACTTCCTTTGGATGAGTGCCTTCCATAATAAAATTCTTAGGATATTCTGTATGTCCATAAAGCATGTGTGCGAGTTCGTGGCCTATGATGGCCATTTTTTCCTTAGTGGTCAAGTCATTAAAAAAATGCTGGCTTACCAAAACGATGAGTTCCTTTTTGTCTGAACCCTCCTTTTTTTGAGTATAACAGCGGGCGTCTGGCAGTGCGTTTTGGTAAAGAAAGACATGAATATCTGAAAAAATTCCGACCAAAATACTGATAGACTCTATGACTTTCCGAATTTCGGGATGCCTGTCAATTTTGATGGCTGTACTCAACAGGTTATAAAAATCTTTGTCTTTCTCCTGGCGGAATTGGTCTATATAGTCCATTACTCCCTTGCTCGCGTTGAGCTGTTTTCCAATCTTTTGGAAATAATACTTTTCTTTTTCATACTGAAGATCGAAGATGGTGATTGATTTCATTTTCTCATTTTTTTTGTTAAAAAAGATTAATGTTGTTAGAGTATCTATTTATTGTGTGGTTACTAATATAAAAGTAAGTACAAAGAGCGTAAAATTTGTTAAAAAAGGCTCCACATGGAGTGGAGCCCATCTTACTAAACCAACGTTGTTATAAAAGAATGGCTGTAAGGTACTCTGTCCAGGCTATAGAAATGTTGAAAATATTTTACGCTTTACAAGCGAATAATCTTCTGGTAAAAAGACTGATTGTCAATCTGACCATGAAGCAGGTATACCCCTGGGGGAAGACTTTTCATATTGATAGAGAACTGTTGCGCAGAATCTGTATTTGTAACTACTTCTGAAAAAATCACTCTACCATCTATGTTGAATAGAGCTACCGCCAAATAGCCGGTTGTTAAAAGGGGAGGTATTTCGATCTGCAAATTTGATCCTTCTGCAACCGGATTGGGATAGCATTTAATGACCTTTTGGGGAATCTCTGAACTGGCAGTTGGTTGATCAAAGTAGATACGAATTTCCCGAATTTCCCCTTCACAGGCACTAACGGCCAACTCATTCGCATTTTCAAAAAAGGGATTGACAAGGGTAAGCGTTTCAATTATTCCAGAGCCATACGAATTGCTGGTTACATCAATAATCTGTTGATTTTGGCCTAGTAAAAAAGCCCGAATACAGTCCAAATCACAAAAGCTTTCCACCTCAATTTGTATGGTGTGTACCGGTGGGAAAGGAGGCAAGTCGACCATCAACCTGGCTGGAAACAACCAAACACTTGTGTTGTCTATTCCAAAAAAGCAACCGCCGCCGCCATCGCAATCCACAGTGTCTGTAAGGTCAAACCAAACGTCCAGGTTGTTTTCTGTCCAAACCTGACCACATTGTTGATTTGGAGGAACATTATCCAGCGTTAAAATAATTGGAGGCTGTCCCAATAGTTGTGAGGTCCAAATAATACCAACAAATAAATTGAACATTATTTTTAACATAAGTTTTACATTTTAATGGTTGAGAATGGGCTGATATAACCCAGTCATATCAGCCCTTTGGCAGTTACTGTTTGATTCCACTTATCGAACACTGTTCAGAATATGTTCCTGATTGCTCAGTGTAGAACATCGTCAGGTGGTTACCATTCAATGTCCCTGTGCCATTATAGTGTTCTGTGTTCAATGTAGTGTTGAAACTAAAGTTGGAACCGTCAATAGTGATGGGTAGCGGGTAAAACCCGTTGAAACCAGAAATCACTGCTACATCCACATTGTTAGAGGACTCTTCAATAGTGATGGAGTAAGTGACATCGTATGTGTCACATGTTTGAGTCACTTGGTAAACCCCTAAGAATTTGTCGCGAGCGTAGATGCAACTGTCATCTGATTCTTCGGCTTTCGGGTCGTAGTTTTCGGCTTGGTGATCTGTACAACCGCGAACCGGATCTTTTTTACAGCCCGATGAAATAAAGAGAACGGAGCAAAAGAAAATCAGGACTATAAGATTTGAAAATTGTGTCATTTTGAGAAAGATTTTAAGGATTAAAAATAGAGTGCCAGGTGTATAGAAAGAAACTTCTTTACACGACAGTTGATTGACTAGAATTTTCTCCTTAATAGTTAGACGGGTCTGAATTCAGATAGATTAGGTTTATATTTCGCAGGTAAAGGTCAGGGTTTATTTGAATTGAAATGTTGAATTTATTTTTCGGTTAAACTTAGATAGTTATCGGAAGACATTGGCAAATAAATAAAGAGAAGGAGATGAAAATGTTGAAAATATCGGGTTGTGGTTATGTTCTTCCGATAATTATGTTCTTTAATCTTGGCAAAGGGCCGTTCCCGTTTGTTTGTTCTTTTCTTACTAAGGCACATCTCTATTCGAGACGGAAATAATGATCCTGGTAACGAATCCGGTGATTTTGATTGGCGCAGGTACATACTCCAG
>CBDCTQ010000059.1:0-158070 GCA_965222105.1 Saprospiraceae bacterium
AAACCAAACAACCGTAGCAGAACCGGAGTTGAAGTCAACTACCGTTGCTGCCAACGCCGAAACCTGCACACCTGCTCAACCCACACTTCGACAGGTATTTGCCGAACTGGATGCAAAAGTATGCAATGTGGCTTACGACCGGAACGAATTGCTATCGCACGAAATCAGCCCTGAAAACATGCGAGCCATTCAGGGGATCGACACAATAGAAGCCATCAAAACCGATGAAGTTGGGTATGTTAATTTTGACGAAAGTATGCTTTTAGGCAATACGATAGCCGTCAAACCGGAATTAGACCTCGACCGTTCGATCGCGGATATTGAACTGTTCAAGCCAAAGAAAAAACTCGACGTCGGTTCCTTTGGTTACCAGCTTTGGAACAAGCTGAAAAACGATGTAGCGGGTTATGCACTTCAGGTCCGCAAAAATGGCAACCTCATTCATTATGCGCAGTGGAATTGGGCCCGAACACCTAAAAATGGCAATATCGGGTGGGGGCAAGACAAGAAGATGCACGTAGCCAGCGTATCGAAGTTGATCACCGCTATGGCTATGGTAAAATTGTTGCGCGATAAAAATATCAGTCTTGACAGTTGCATCGCCTCTTATCTTCCGGCCTATTGGAAGATTGGCCCGTTGGTCAACAGGATCAGCTTTCGAATGTTGTTGACCCACCGATCCGGATTTCTCGACAAAGATACCGACTACTACACCATGCGCAATGCAGTGGCCAATGGTGTATTGGAATCGAATGTCGGCGTTGGCAAATACAGAAACATGAACTTCGGCCTGTGTCGCATCCTCATTGCCATTATTTCCGGAAAGGTGGACCGCAGCTTGTTTGTCAATTTTCCTTACTTCTTCAGAGACCTGGTATGGGATCATATCACCGTTCGCGCTTACAGTGAATACGTCAATGCCAACGTCTTTGCACCGGCTGGCGTATCAGCTTCTCTGCAACCCGCCTATCCGTCTGGTGTGCTGGCATATGATTATAAAGGCGAGCTCTATGGCTGGAATTCGGGCTATAAAGGCTCTGTATCGGGTGGCGCTGGCTGGCATTTGTCGCTCAACGACTTGCTCAAAGTGATGAGTGAGTATCGCCGTGGTGGTGGCATCGTTCCTTCTTCAGTAGCAATTGCAGCCCTTAATAATGGGTTGGGCATCGACCGACGCCGTTATACCGCCGCTGGCTACTGGTGGGAAAAAGGCGGCCTTTGGAGGCGAATAGACGGAAATAACAATATGTGGACGGAGCAGTGTATGGCCTATTTTCTGCCCGACGGTATGGAGATGGGCGTGTACGTCAATTCCGCCATTGGTGCCAACGACACCAACCTGCGCAATTTGGTCAACAGCTTGCTTTATCAGAATATAAAGTAGATCGGCCGAACTGATCCGCATTAGTGGAAGCCTACTGCAACCACCTACTGCATTGGGTTATTCATCCTGTATAACCCCGTTTTTATAACAATACAATTTCTAAACCCCAAAAGCACCTCAAACAACCAAATTTTTTAACCATTAAAATTTCAATCAAATGAAAATCTCCAAAAAGTTTCTCTACTTCGTCACATGGGCCATTTTGATCATCGTTGGTGGTATGATGATCACCAACGGAGGCATTACCCCCATTGTTACCAATACGCTCGGCACCATCGCCATAGTATTAGGCGTCGTCGGTCTGGGTCTTGAGATCTGGGACAGCGCCAAAGCCGGGCCAATAAAGTAATATCGTACCTGCTACTGCGTGAAGGGCTACCGGTTACGACCCCTGCGATGATGTATGGCCACTCCCGCAAAGAGATATTGACCGAAATACAAATCTGATACAAAACGATTGTTGTAATTGTTGACGCGAGTTTAAGTTTTTCTCGTAGCGTAATTTTCTAACAGTGTGGGCACTTTTGTGCCGACACTGTTTTTTTTGGATGAATTTGACGAGCCTCCAAATGCGACCCGTAAGGGGTTGATTTCAACCTCTTACCCCTCATTCTTTTTTATTCTTCCTGCGACAGGAAGGAATTCCCATCCCCAGCCCGTTTATTTTTTTACATGCCATCGAAACGTTAGCTTTTTGTTGTTACTAAATGGTTATGCCGAAGGGGTAAAACCTGTTTTTAAGTTTTTTGTTTTTCCGGCCTGCCATGTCTAAAGGCAGGTAAACCTGTGGTAGGTACCCCGTTCTCGGTATAGCATTTTAGTATATCACTTAAAAACTGACCTTACGCAGGCCAAAAATTTTGAAAATATAGAAAAAATGATATAAGTCTTAACTTTGGTAGATAAAAGTATCTGCCTAATGAAAAACCCACACATTTTAGACCTGTATTCGGACTATCTGATATCGTCGTTTAAGTTAGCGACGGCTACGGGGATGTCTCAGGTGTTGGACGGGGCGTTAAGCCACGACAAGATCACCCGATTTTTGGGTCAGCAACGACTGACCCAAAAGGATTACTGGAAATGCGTTAAACCTATTGTGCGTCGAATTGAATCTTCCGAAGGAGTGATAAAAATAGACGACACAATAGAACACAAGCCTCACACAACAGAAAATGACATTGTATGCTGGCATCACGACCACTCGAAAAAGGGACGCGATAAAAATGTCAAAGGCATAAACATTATCAATTTTCTGTATCAAAGCCCTTTGGCTGAGGTAAGCTATGTTTCCGTACCAGTAGCCTTTGAGCTGGTCAGTAAGACCGAATCCTGGTTTGACAAAAAGAGCGGCAAAGTGAAAAGACGTAGCCCCATATCTAAACACGATATGCTTAGAGCCCGACTTTTGATTTTGCAACGTCGCAACAGATTGAAGTACAAGTATGTGCTGTGGGATACATGGTTTTCCAGCGCAGACAACTTCAAATTTGTTCACCACGAGTTGAAAAAATACTTTGTGGCGGCACTCGTAGCCAACCGCAAGGTGGCGCTGAGTAAGGAGGATAAGCTGCAGGGTAAACTCAAAAGAGTCGATGAACTAAGTATACAAAAGAACCAGGCATTGCCCGTTTGGATTAAAGGACTGGACTTTCCAGTCTTGTTGACCAAACAAGTCTTTAAAAACAAAGATGGTAGCCAGGGCGAATTGTATGTGGTTACTAACGACATGAGTTTGTCTGCTCAAGCTATCTGTACAACCTACGATCAAAGGTGGGGGGTAGAGGTACTCCACAAGTCTCTGAAACAAAACGTAGGACTGCAACAATCTCCTACCAAAACAGAGAACTCCCAGGCCAATCATATCTTTGCGGCTATGATCGCCTGGACTAAATTGGAACTGCTCTCGAAAATGAAGCAGACCAATCATTTTGCCCTCAAGACTCAGTTGTACGTCAAAGCAGTTACAGCTGCTTTTAAGCAACTTCAAACCCTTAAACCAAAACGGGCAGTAGCACTACCTGTGGGCAAGGCTAGTCCCATTCCTCTTTTGGAATAGGCTCGTTTGGCAAGTTTGAGGTTTTTTTAATAGAGCCTTGCTCTAAACTATAGACTATTGGCTCCAATTAAGCTAATAGCCTATAATGCTAAATTTTTCTTTTTTCAAAATATTTTAAGTGCGTAAGCTCAGTTAAAAAGTATCTGTAACTTTCACAACCTCCCCACAGCGCTACCCAAATAAAAAACCCTTTCATAAAACATTTATTATGAAAGGTATTATAGAAAAATTCGTAGCGTGGGAGAGACTTGAACTCTCGACCTCCGGATTATGAATCCGACGCTCTAACCAGCTGAGCTACCACGCCAAAACGACCGCAAATATAACCCCTTTTTCCCTTTTATGCACCCTGGCGTATCAAAAATAACAATTACCGCCTCCACTCACTCTCTCCGAACCGTCTTATAAAGCGAATAAGCCACCCCCACCGACACATTAAAACTATCCAAAAAAAGATCGTTGTCCACATGCCAGAATTCCTCGTTCAGTTCGGTGTGACGGAGGCGGTTGTCGGTGTCGACAATATTTGTAAGCATCTTGTTGTAGCGGACGTCCACAAACCAATATAACTGTTTTATATGGTACTGAAATCCCAACCCCAGCATACCGGTGGCGTTCAAATTTTTACGCAAAATCACCGGGTCGGACATCGTCAGATTGATGCCTGATGCATACTCCTGAGCGGAGATCTGAGCATCGCGGATCGTCAGCGTAACATCTTCGAGGCGCACTTGCCGTACCAACACAGCAGCCACGCCTCCATATACATAGGGCTGGATGCGCTGCCTCCCAAAGAGATACTTCAGAGAAAAAGGAACCCGGATGGTTTTATGGATTTCATCAAACCACAAGGAGGCCGTCTCCCCCGCTGCTTCGGTTTCTATTTGCCCCCGGTATTGATAGGCTGACCGGGCGGTAAGTGCTTCCAGGGTCAGCTCCAGCCGCCCTCCTCCGGGCCGAAATGAACAAAACAGCCCACTTAAGGAGTTCCACTGTCCGTCAAATTGATCTCTCTGACTGACCACCGTGTCCCCCTGTATGTATTGCTCCTGGCTATTGACCAGGGTGAGATCGCCTCCCCCTTTCACCCCAAACGATATCCAATTCTGCGATTCAAACTGGTTGGACAAAAACACTAACTCCGGATGGTCCACTTCCGCATCCGGCTCATAGAATGGAGTCAACCTCAACAACATCTCATAATAATCAGCCGCCAGAGACTCCTGGTCGAGAAACAAATGCGTCTCTGCCAACAACTTCAAAATGTCTTTTCGGGTGCCGACCGATACCTTGGAGTTTCGTCCACAATCCGACAGCAGCGGAGGGATCCTTTCCAACAACCCCTTTTCAAAATACGAACGCGCCCGGTCCAACCGCAAATTGCAACTCAACCGGTTGATGATCTCATACTCCTGCTCCACCTCCGTCCGGTCCTTATTTCTTTTACTCTTCTTCCCTCCTCCCTGCTGCCCAATTACAGAGGTACTGACCCCACCCCACAACAACAGTAAACTTATCGCAATCATTCGTTTCATTGCATATTTTTTTCATTTATTTTCTCTCCTTTCCAAATTAGCCCACTCCATTTCCTTTTACAACCAGCTAATCAATCAGCAAACAAACTCCTTCGCCAGAACAAAGTGAAGGTAAATAAGTGTCATGAAGCCTGCTTGGGCAAGTATCAGCACATTAATCAGCAAATCAATTCAATCGCACCCATACCCCCCCGACTCCAGCGTATTACCAATATACAAATCCCACTCATCCAAAGTCATAGACCGGTCCACTTTTTTACAAATGGCATTGGCATAGGCCGTTGGATCAGGGTTAAAAAATAGCAGGTCACCCTCCCGGTATCCCACAACTACATGGTTCGATCCTTCCGGAAATGCGATGGCGGTAGCCCAGCTCTCACCCGAAAGCATCATCGGTTGGTAGTACCGTTTATTGATCGCCTTGTCGATGTCCCAGTAGCTGGCTCGTCCGTCGTAGGAGGTTATGCCGAGATACCGACCGTCGGGACTGAACTGTATGTCGGCGATTTGGGCGGTGTGAAAAACGGACAACTGATACAAAGCTACATTGCCCCGGTTGACCGGAAACCAGCCTCCAGGCTTAGCCTGAAGTGTTTTGAGCATCCCATTGGAATGTCCGATGTACAATAGCCGCTGACCCTTGTAAACGCCGACGCCGATAGCCGTGATCTTTTTTGGTATCTCGACATGACTGGTGATCACTAACTCCTGTGGTATTCCTGAAAAGCCATACTCGTACAACTCTCCTTTTGCCGTACCGTAATACAGCGTGTGAGGCGGATCGGGCGAAATGGCCAGGGTAGTCATAAGGGTTGTTCCGGTTACAAGCGTTTGAGTGGTATTGTCGGCGATGTTGTATTGTTGGATGCGGTTGTCGGCTCCCAGACTAACCAGTTTTTGGCTTCCAGGAATGAACCCCAGTGCATAAATCTCTTTTCCTCCGTGTAAGGACAATCGAAAAGGATCGCCCCTTTTTTCGGCCAGCCTATCGAGATCGAACAAATACACATGCGATAATTCACCGCCTACTGCCAACCATTTATTGTCGTCGCTGATCACGAGTTGGTTGAGGGTGGCGTCGAGTCGGGCCAGGGTGGTTACTTTGTAATGTGGTTTAGCCAGCTTTCGCCATCGCTTGACCGTCCATTTTTTCAAATACCCGCTGCTGCTGATGGTGTAAAAGACCTGGTCTCCTCCATTTTTTGCAAAAACGATGGACCGTATCCGCCCTCTTTCGTTGTTGATGCGGTTGAAATTTTCGCTGCCATTGGCCTGGTTGATGCTTCTGACGGACTGATACAGCGCATTGTAAATGTCTTGTTGAAAAATATCTCCTTCTTCGTTATTGACATTGATCTGATAGGCCGTATGGGCGAGCAGGGCTTTTATTTCGGCCTGATCGTATCCCAGTTGGGTAGCTTGTTTGGCAAGGCTGTGGGAAAAGGCAATTTCCCGTAAGGATTTATTTTTGGCGGCAAGTTGGGCTTTTTCTTCTGCCCGTTGGGCTTCCTGGGCAGCGAGGTCGGCATTTTCGGCGGCAAGCCGGGCTTGTTCTTCTGCTCGTTGGGCTTGTTCTTCTGCCAGTTGCGCGTTTTCTTCTGCCAGGCGTTGATTCTCAATGGCTTGCTGTTCAAATTTCCGGGCCAGTTCTTCGTTTTTAGCTGCCAGGCGGGCGCTTTGGCGGGCTTCTGCCAGGGCCACTCTTTTGAGGGAGTCGTTGCGTACGGCCAACTGCGCATTGCGGGCTGCTTCTTCTACCGCCTTTTCCTCGTTGGCTATGGCCAGCAAGGCGTTTTTTTCAGCATCCTGTCTGGCCATATCGGCCTGTATGCGGGCTTCCCGGGCATCTTTTAGTGCTTCATTGGCCCGATAGTATTGCCAGGAGGCCACCAATGAAAGTAAGGATAATGCCGTGATAACCATCGTTATAATCCATGCACGCCGCCGCTTTCTCCGCTCCAGACTCTCCTTGCTTTCCTGAATAAAGGCGGCTTCTTTTTCAGAAATGGAAACGGTGGGCAGATAGGGCGTGATGTAGTTGAGGTCGGGTTGGGTGAGCAATATCTCTTTTTCCTGATAAATGCGATAGCGGTCGTGGATGAAATTTTCCACCTTTCGCATCATCATTTGGTCGGCTTCTATTTTGTTGAAAAACTGAGCCGCCAGCACATTACTCGTTAGTTGGTATACACACCGGTCATCTGTTTGCAATACATCCTCTTCTTCCAATGTGTCCAACACGGTTTGCACGAGATCGGTCTTTTCATTGGCCGACCAGCCCAGCCCCTCCATAACCGCGTTGAATGATAAGGGACGACTTACCCCCTCCCGCGGAATGAACAACGACAGTATGCGCCGGGTCAACCCATCTTCTGTACTGGCGGCAGCCGCATCGGTACGGGTCATTATCCTTTCGAGGCGGCGCTGCGCCATCTGTTTGGGGTCACCCACCCTTTCCAACAACCGATGGTCTATTACTTTTCGCATATAACGTTAGCGTTAATTAAATTTTCGAGTGAGCCTTATTAATATATCAATTTCTCCATATATATCTGCAAAAAGGTGGGATTGATCTTCCCATCCGTTTCGCTGAGGTTTTGAATGATGCGGTCGATCACCGAATTGTCTTCAAATTCGATGTCGTAATGAGCCGCCATCCCTTCTATGATGGTGTGCGCCTGTTCTGTATCGATGGGGTCGATCCGCAGGCGGCTGTCGAGCAGATCGGGCATAATGGTTTCAAAATCGGAAAGATGGGCAAAAAACTCCTCCCGAACCACAAAGACCAACCGCGTATTGGGGTGGTTCTTGACCAAAACGTTCAAATGCATGTACAACCGGTCGCGTTGCTGCTCATCGTCCAGCCAAATGAAAAATTCTTCAAACTGGTCGAGAATCACCACTTCATTGCCCTCTGTAACACCATTGTTGGAAACCAATGAGCGATATAAAAGATCCTCCGGTGGCTGGCCTTCGCCAAACAAGTCTTCCAGCTCTTCGATCATCGCCGGCCCAATGCGCACATAATGGGTGGTGAAGTATTTTTCCAGCCTCGGAAGGAGCCCTGCCAGCACCAGAGATGTCTTACCCACCCCCATAGCGCCGTACACCGTTGTGGTGCGCGACTGAGGTTCGTTGGCTACTTTGTCGAACAGCGTTTTTATTTCCCGGTCGCGGCCAAAAAACAAACGGGTCAGTGACTGGTTGTAAGCATAATACCCTATCCGGGAGTTTTCAGGCACCGGATAGGTCGAATCGGCAAGGGGCGGCATCCGGTACAGTTCCACTTCGGCTGCGGCAATGCGGGCAGCCAGACTGTCGTGGGTCAGCTCAAATTGCTCGTTTTCCAAAGGACGCAAAATCCGTCTGTTGACAAAAAAGTTGAGGTAATCCAAAATTTCCTGATCGCTAAATCCGGGCAAGAGGTGGAGGAGGCGATGTTGGCGCACTGGTATTTTTGTGCCTTTGTTGGTCACAAATATTTTCAAGAACCGAAGCGCCGTATTTTTGTCTCCATAGGTATCGTGAAAAGCATTCAGTTGTTCTTCCATAAAATCGACCAGCACGTCATCGATCCGGCCGGTGGCTTCCAGAAGTTGATGATCGAAACGGATTTGTTCTGCATTTTTGGCGTAAGCCTTGCGGTAAAGCATATCCAAAAACACCTGCAGATAGGGCAACTGAACCCGCCCGCGCTCTTCGGTAATGACGTTGACGATCTCTTCGGCAACCCCCTCCTCCAATTCAATACCGAACTTGGAACAAGTCCGGGTAATGACCTCCCTTGTGTTGGCCAGGCTCATGGGTTCGACCCGCAACCGCTTGTTGAACAACTCGGGGATCACCTTTTCAAAATCGTACAACTGAGCGATGTATTCTTCGCGCATGGCAATGATGATCTTGCAGGGCAGGTCGTTTTGTTCCAGCAGATTGGCAATGTCGCGGATGAAAACATCCTGTTCTTCCTTCGTTCCCAGAATGAATAATTCCTCAAACTGGTCGAAGATGAGAAAGATGGGTTTGTAGTAATCCAGAAAAAGCGAATTGATCATTTCCGGAAGGGAGAGGTCGTCTTCCAGGGGCGTTTTTGCATGGTCGAGAATGGCCTGGCGCAGAGAGTCATTGATATTTGTTTGCCGCCGGATGAACAAATCGAACCAATCCGTTTTTTTAAACCGGCTGGCCAGCCCGCATCGGATCAGGCTGGTTTTGCCCGTACCCGACTGTCCGTACACCAGTATGAGGCTGGTGTGAAAACACATCTCGTAGAGCTGCTCGATCTCCCGGTCGCGGCCGAAAAAGATGTCGCGGTCTTCGAGTGTGTACGGGTCTAAGAGCTTAAACGGACTATTAATGTTTCTCATATATTTTGATTAACCCAAAATAAGCTGGCTGAAGTTGACGAAATCGGATTTGATGCCAGGGTATTTTTGGTCGTTGATCATCAGTTTGTCGCCGGTGTTAAAGGCAAATTTATAATGATAATTGCCGCCCTGCTGGTCGAAATGGGAGAAAAAATACAGCTTTGACTTCTTCTCTCCGATCAGGGCATTCTCGTCGATAATGAAAGGAGACAGATTGAGGTATTCCGAAAAATTGTCTTTCGCTTTGAGCAAAATTACGGCATTGTTGTCGGTAAAGGTATCGTACATGGCCTCTTCGTCGAGGAGTCCGGCTGTGATGTTGTCGAGGAATACCTTTTTGACCCGGTAACTCGGATCTTTATGGCGGGCCTTGATCAGACCGATCCCCTTTACGGTAACGAGTTTGTATTTGATCAGGAATCCCAGCTTTTGAAAAATATGACTCAGATGGCGCTCCGCATTGACGCAATAAGTACGCATCTCCTCAGCGCTCATTTTTTCTTTTTCTTTGTAAAGTTGTTGTTTGATCTGTTGGAGGTATTCGTGCGCCCCCGAAAAAACCGGATCGTTGTTGATCAGTTGGCGCAACTCCTTCAATTCGTCGATGAAATACGACACCTCGTTTTCCTCAAATACTTTCCGGATCGACCGCAACAACTGCATATAGTCGTAAAAAGACAGCTCCTCCACCTCCAGTTGAAAATAATCGGCGATCACTTTCCGGGTTTCTTCCGAAATGACCGCGTCGCCTTTTCCAAACTTCAAATCCCACAACTGAGAAAGCATGGCAAATACCACCAACTCCGTCAAACTGTTGTAAGTGCTGATGATCTGCTCGAGCCGGTCCTGGCCGATCTCGTCGAGTGCAAAAAGCCGTCTGATCTGGTCGCCGATGGGGGCCGGCACGCTGTCCATGATGGCTTGTCGTACTTTTCGGATCTCCACACTCTGCCCTTTCTGATGTTTGAACAGGGCAAACTCCAGGTATTCGTTGTACGGAGCAAAGGCTTCAAAAAGCGTTTGGGTCAGATAAGTGTTGATGGGTACTTGTTCGGGAGTGGAAGCAGCAGTCGTGTCTTCTATTATAATACTTTTGTGGCTTTTGCGCGGTAGTTTCCATTTGAGTACTTCCTGCTGGTTGTCGGATACAAATAGCCCCCAGGGCATATCTGTTTTTTCAAAAACTTTTTTTCGGGCAATGCCCCGGTATATCTGCACATCGCTACCCTCTCTGGTTTTGAGTGCGGCGGCAGCGGTTTTAAAAGCCTCTTCCAGTGAAAACTGATTGGCCAGGGCCTTGTAAAAAGCAGCCGCAAATTCCATTGCCCGCTTGTCGTTGACGGGTACCGAGGTGGCGATCACTGCCGGGATGCCCAATTCCAACAACAAGTCCACCTGTCCTTTGGTAGAACAACCGTTCAAAAACACCACCTTGAGCCGGCCTTGTTGTGCCAACAATTGCGCCACCCCATCGGCATGAGCCTCTTCGCCACTGAGCATCAGCCGCTCACTGTTGGCATGACCGCCATAGTGAAACAGCACCACCCGATCTTTAAACTCGGTGAGGTATTGTACGATGTCATCCGTCTCCGCAGTAGGTTCCCGATACAGTTGAAAATACTGTTCGCTTTCCAACGGAATTAGTTCATCGCAAATAGCTTTGCGCTCTTCATCCAACAACCCCAATGGGTCTTCGGTCGTATTGGCGAAAGCAAGAAAAACAACAGGTAGCTCCATGTTCCAAAAAATTCACATCTAACAATTCTTTCACAATAGTATGTCGCAAGGAGATTGTTGGTTAATTAATGTTACCCGCAGCAATCAATCCTCTACAAAATTGCCGACGGCCATACCACGTACTTCCCCCAGATTGGAAGCATGTACCGTAGCTGCACTCACCGGAAAGGTGATGCGTTTGCCCAGAATTTCGCGGTCGGTATTGTTGACCCAAAATACTTCCTGCGTATCTTCATCTATATACAAAAAAGACACCTCTCCCACAATGGGGCCGGCATCTTCCAGCACTTCTCCGGTATTCGGATCAAATCTCTTTATATAGTTGATGCCATTTTCGTTTTCCACGAAATAAAGGAGTCCATTGCTGTCGTCGAAGTCCAGATCGAAAAAGGCATTGCCGACAAGGGCTACTACAGTATTGCCATTTTCCAGTTTGAATATGCTGTTGCCGCCCTTGTTGGTCCAATACAAAACATTGTTTACACGATCGAAGGTAAGGTAAACGAAATCCGACTGGACCGGTCCAGTGACTACATCGGTCATCACTCCAGTGGTGCCGTAGGCCTCCGTTGATCGAATGAACATATTGCCGTTTTCGGTTCCGGAGAGGTAGGCAAATCCATCGCCGGGGTCGAGTGCGGTGTCGAAAAATACCCGGTCGCTTTGCTCGTCGGGAGGCACCGGAAACTGGAGGTCGGCATTGTTGGGGTAGCAACTGGCCAACAGGGCCAACGGAGCGGCAAACAGTTTTTGACGACCATTGTCGTAATCCATTCCACCACCCGCTTCGGGCAATCCTACCTCGTAGGAGATGGCCACGTAGTTGCCCGCATCCGGAAAGTCGATCACTTTGGCGATAAGCCGCACATTGGTCCCATTCGATTCAAAAAAGGACAGGGCCCGGTCGCTGTTGAGGTAGGGATAGTCCCGTATGGTGATGGTAAGGGTTTCCTGGCACTCGTGTTTGCCTTTGGAGGTGGTCAGGGTCACATCGAAGTCGCCACTGGCATCAAAGTCGACCGTGTCGCGGTATTGGTCGGAGGTAAAACCCTGCACATTCCAGGAGTACTCGTTGGCTTCGTTGTGACGCGGTTCGAGCAATACCCCCTCCGGAGCCATGCCATCGTGATACAAAAAGGTAGGGCTAAAGTCGGCAGGAGCCACTTTGCAGTCTTTTTTGCAGGCTGTCGCCAAAAAGCACAGAGTAGCAAGCAGTAAATATAGTTGTCTTTTGCAAAAGCTCATCATCAGCTCGATTTTCGTTTCCCGAAAGGGGGAGACGATTAATTACTAAAATTGGCAACGGCAATGGCGCGTGGATTGGTCACATCCGTCAGTACCACTTCCCGGTTAGCTCCTGGTGAAGCAAGGCTGGTTTTGTAGATGACCTGCTCTCCGCTATCCGACCAAAAGAGTTCCTGTTTCGACTCCAGAATGTCCAGCCCCAATATGGGTTCTTCACTGGCATTTGACACCACGACTTCAAAGACTTGTGGGTTTTCATGCCGGAGCCGCAGAATGTCGTATTGGCCGTTGCCGTCATTATCTTCAACAAAATACAACCATTTTTCGGTATTATCATAAGCCAGAGCATATTTTGCTGCAGAAGGACTGCCCGGGTATATGGTGGCCACGTCTCCCAGGATGGTGTAAGAGATGCCAAGTAGTGTCGTACATGCCATTGGTGAAGTACACCCGGTCATTGGCGGCGTCGAGGGTAAGGTCGCGCAGCCATCCATCCATAAAAAAGGCTTCTTGGGTAGGAATTTCTGTCCCCTCTGTGTCTATGGAGAATATGGAGTAGTACCCATCGGAGAGTCGGTCGAAATAGACACGCTTATCGTCCGAGTCGACAGCCAGGGCGGTGATCTCCTCCCAGGCTTCTTCGGTGTAGATGATCTCGCGATCGACGCCGTTGGGAAAGGCCCGTTTGATGGAGCCGGAGTAATAAAGCTGCCCGGTGTCATCGTCGTAGTCCATGCCTCCACTGGCTCCGGCATTGTCGAAAGACAGCCAGAAGGGGTCCGACCCGTCGATGCCGGCAGTACCCACCTCGCCATTGCCTTGTACAACGGTCAGGGCAGTACCGGAGGGGAAGTTGTTGAGGGTGAGTCCTTCGCTATTGGTTTTGCTGTGTTTGCCGGATTTAACGGTAAGTTGAGCAGAGAAACTGCCTGCAGTTTGAAATACCACGGCCACATTTTGGCCCGACCGGGGTGGCAGCCCCTGGATGATCCATTCATAACTGTCGGCATCGTCGAAGCGGGCCGACAATTCGACGGTATCCGTCACCATACCGCCGTTTTTGTGGGAAATATTGAAGTCGGCTGAAAATCCTTCCGGTGCTTTTTTGCAGCTTCCAGTCAGGCAGATCAGCCCAGTGAGCAGGCAGAGTTGGATGAGGTTATAGATGTTTGTTTTCATGATATGATGTTGTTTTTTTAATTTTCAAAATCTCCCACCGCCAGTGCTTTGGGATTAGTGACATCGGTAAAAACGACTTCGGGCGTGGCCCCCGGATCATTCAGCTCCAACCGATAGATGGCATTTTCATCGCTGTCGGACCAAAACAATTGTTGTTTTGATTCGAGGATGTCGATGCCCAAAATGGGTTGGGCACTGGCATCATCTACTACCAACTCCGGGGCGACTCCAAATACCGGGACAATGCGGTAAATTTCGTATAGCATATCAAAATCCAGGTCACCCGTAAAGTAGAGCCAATCTTCGGTGTTATCGTAGACCAGGGCATACAAATTGGCATTGTGACTAAATAAAATGCCAACGTCATTACCGACTGCAAATCGGATGTTGCTTTGGTCAGCACAAGTAAAATAGGCTTTATTATCGGCTTTGTGCAAGGTCATGTCCAAAACGGTACAATCGGAAAATGAACCAATAACAAATTCGGTGTTCCCATCTGTATCAACTGAAGAAATGAACCCGCCGATGATATTATGATTTACTGCAAAGAAAACGCGCTGGTCTTCCGGGTCTACTGCGAGGTCGACGATACGGTCCGTCGGATCGGCCAGTGGATCGGATACTATTGTGACCGATTGGGCGCCGTTGGGAAAAGAGCGGATAATGGAGCCGGTGTAGTAGAGTTCGCGGGAATGGTCATCGTAATCCATTCTACCATCACTGTCGGCAGAAAGGTCGTCGATGGGAAGTAAAAACGGATCGCTACCATCAATACCAATGGTGCCGAGCTCACCATTGCCCTGAAAAACGGTTAGGGTAGAACCGCCATTTGGCGGAAAATTATCCACCTCGAAGGATTCGCTCCTTTCTTTGGTATGTTTGCCCGATTTGACGGTTAGCTTGATCGAGAAAACATCTACGTTGGAGATGGGCTCGATGTGGTGTTGTCCCGACCCAATACTCAGCCCCTGAAGTTGCCAGTCGTAGCTATCGGCACCCGCAAAATCGGCCCTGAGTTCGAGGGTGTCCGGTGCCATGCCGTCGTTGTACAGGCTGAGGTTGAAATCGGCGGAAAACCCGGTGGGGGGAGGGTCGTCTTTGCAGCCTGATGTCAGAGAACAGAGTGCGGCAAGCAGGCTTATAAAAAGCAATTGATGTTGCGTTCGCATAAGTTAAGTGAGTTTTTAAGGTGTGTATGGTGGTTGTGCGGTACAGTTGAAGGCCGGAAATTTATTTGGGAAAGCAGAAATGGGGATGCGTTTAGGCAAAGGTGTTGACACGCATATCATTACAAGGGTTCGCCTGATAACTTCAGCCGGGAGATCATGAATGTTCATTTTCAAAGGTTTAATGGGTAATGAACTTATAATCAAAACGTTAAAGATAGTTCTTTTCGTTCAATTCAACAAGAAAAAAAGCTAAATCACATTTTTTTAACGTTAATCTACAAAAAAAGAAACTTTTTTGAACGAGCTGTGGTTAGGGTGTTTATCCTTTTTGCCGAAAGGCTTTGAAAAGCCCCCCCCTATATAAACAGGGAAAAATCGTTACCTTTATGATACTTATGGCAGACAATACGACGAATCAGGACCATTACGATAAAATCTTCGACGAAGAATTTTATCCGCTGGCCGATGCCCTGTACACATTCTTTGAAAAGCCCCCCCCTATTAAACAGGGAAAAATCGTTACCTTTATGATACTTATGGCAGACAATACGACGAATCAGGACCATTACGATAAAATCTTCGACGAAGAATTTTATCCGCTGGCCGATGCCCTGTACACATTCGCCTTCAACCTAACATACAACGAGGCCGACGCCGCCGACCTGGTACAGGAAACTTATCTCAAAGCCTATCGCTTTATCTCTCGCTACCACGAAGGGACCAACGCGAAGGCCTGGCTGTTCAAAATCCTGAAAAATGCGTTCATCAACCAATACAGGAAAAACAGCAAACAGCCCACCAAGGTAGACCTGGAGGACTTCATCAGCTACCGCGACGGGGAAGAAGGCTCTAACCTCAGCGGCTATGTCGACCTGCGGGAAGAACTGTACCAGAACATGATCGGAGACGAGGTGACTCCTGGCTGTCAACGCTTTACCGGTCGATTTCAGGGTGGTCATCATCCTGTGCGACATTGAAGGCTTTTTCTTACGAAGAAATTGCCAAAATCGTTGACATCCCCATTGGCACCGTCCGCTCGCGTTTGCACCGTGGCCGGAATATGCTCAAAGAAAAACTGCGGGCTTACGCCGAATCGCAGGGATACACCGAAAATAGATAATTGATTAAAGCTGGTTGGAACATGATCGATCTGCGCCCAAATAGTATCAATGCCTGGTTTTGTACAACGGATAAAGATGTACCAACACCAGCCGACGTGGTAACGACCTGCGGAGCCGGTACTTCCCAACCCGCCGCCATACCCGATTAGCAATCTATGGAAAAGCCAATTTGTCTGACATGTACAAATTGGCTTTCCTCGTTTTAATACATCACCAAAAACCCGCCAAAGCCAATGTGCAAGACATGAACCAAATTATTTCAACCAAAAATTTTCAAACAATGGGTAACCTTCAAAATCATCTGACCCTCGTTGACAAAGTCAACCTGTACTTAGACAACGAACTCAGCAAAGAAGCAGAACGCGAACTGCTAATAGAACTCAAGCAAAATCCCATTTACAGAGATGTTTTGAGTAAGGAAAAATCCTTTAGAGAATTTTTAAGAAGCCGCATCCAAAGGCGTAAAGTCTCTCCCGCCCTCATCCAGTCTATCAAAGACAAAATCAAAACTACCGCTTAGCTTTTTCTCCTAACCTGGTCGCTTAGGCTCGCTCGAAATTTAAATTACCGACATCTTTGACAAAATTTGCAAATAAGCGATTGATAATGAGCGTTTTGTAAGTTTTTCAAAGATCCAAAAGAGGGAATTTAATTTTTGAGCTTTATTAACCGATCAACGGACCCTCGTCGGAAATGAGGTATCCCAACAGATTTGCTTTGCCCTGCGATATTTCACTACCTTTGTCCGGCAAACCAGATTTGATATGCTCGACAAGTTAAACGCCATCCAGGAAAGGTACCTCCACCTGCAGGAACAACTCGCTGACCCGGAAATATTTTCCGACCAGGATCGCTTTGCCAAAATCAACAAAGAATACAAAGGGCTGGAAGAAATCGTCCTGGCCCGGACAGACTATCTCCTGCTGACCTCCAATATCGACACCGCCCGCGAGCTGCTCAACGACCCCGAAATGAAGGAAATGGCACAACTCGAACTCGAAGAGCTGCTGCCCCAAAAAGAAACCCTTGAAGAAAAGATCAAACAACTGCTCCTGCCCAAAGACCCCGAAGACGAACGCGACGTCATTTTCGAGATCCGCTCCGGCACCGGCGGCGACGAAGCCAGCCTCTTCGCCGGCGACCTCTATAAAATGTACGCCAAATACTTCGATGAACAGGGCTGGAAAACAGAAATCGTCACCCTCAACGAAGGCACCGTAGGCGGATACAACAAACTGGTACTTGAAGTGACCGGCCAACAGGTATATGGCAAACTCAAATTCGAGTCGGGTGCCCACCGAGTGCAGCGCGTCCCCAAAACCGAATCGAAAGGCCGCCTTCACACCTCCGCTGCCACCGTAGCAGTGATGCCCAAACTCGAAATGGAAGACGTCAACATCAACAAGACCGACCTGAAAGTGGATACCTTTCGCTCCAGCGGTGCCGGGGGCCAACACGTCAACAAGACGGAGTCAGGCGTCCGATTCACTCACCTGCCCACTGGCGTAGTAGCAGAAAGTACCGACGGACGCTCGCAGATCAAAAACCGCGAAATAGCCCTCCAACGCCTCTACGTCAAAATATTCGAGGCCCAAAAAAAGGAGCACGAATCAACCATCGCCTCCGCCCGTAAAAGCCTTGTTGGGTCAGGCGACCGATCTGATAAGATACGAACCTACAATTTCCCCCAAAACCGCGTGACCGACCACCGCATCGGCCTCAGCCTCAATAAACTCGACCGCATCCTCTCCGGCGAGCTCGATGAGATCATCGAAGCCCTCCAGGTGTACGAAAACGCCGAAAAACTCAAAGAGGGGTCTATAGAGTAGTCGGCGAATTTATTCGCCTGACTCCCATGACAAATACCAATGGGTGCATCGCTATGCGCTGCTATCAATGGGTGCATCGCTATGCGCTGCTATCAATGGGTGCATCGCTATGCGCTGCTGTTTAAAAACAAGGATATTGCATTGGAAAACTACAATTTTTAATCGATATTGAATCTATTCCTTATATTTGCCGTCGTTTAATTTTGACCAAACTACATGGAAGACTGGCAACTGGACTTCGAGTGGTTGCGCATCCGCCACCTCGTCAAAGAACAAATGGGAAGAGATGCCCTGCCCGACCTCAACGCCCTGCTCTTCCTGATCGGCATACAGGAGCTCGGGCGGTGGAAACCATCTTTTACCAAAGAGGAAAAACAAGACCTGATGCACATTGCTATCTGCCGGTTGCTGAGCGCTGAAGGCCACTACCAATTTGTTGGACGCGATGCCGACGGCTGGCCCCACTGGAATGAAATAAAACCGGTGGCCATAAAAGGCGTCAAAAACCAAAGCCGGTTGCTCAAAGAAAAAATCATTGACTACTTCAAAGTGCTGGAGAAAGAGTGGACACTGCTCGATGAGGAGGAATGACGGGGGTGTCGATTATCATTTTATTAAATTAAAATGCTTTCGCAAAAAAAACATAGATGAAAAATTACAACTTCCTGTTCTCATTGGTATTTCTGCTTCTGTTAGCTGCCTGCAATTCGGCCGAGAAACACGAATATATCGAAATTGAGACCGACTTTGGAAACATGAAAGTCAAACTCTTCAACACCACCCCCAAGCACCGCGACAACATGATCAAACTGGCCAAAGAAGGGTTCTATGATGATTTGCTGTTCCACCGCGTCATCAAAGACTTTATGATACAAGGCGGCGACCCCGAATCGCGCAATGCGCCTCCCGGCAAACACCTCGGTAGTGGTGGCCCCGGCTATCAGATCGATGCCGAGATCGGTGCTCCCCATCTTAAAGGTGCCATCGCAGCAGCCCGCAACCAAAACCCCGAAAAAAAATCTTCCGGCAGCCAGTTTTACCTCGTTCAGGGTAAAAAACTAACCGATGCCGAACTCGACGGTTTCCAACGCCAGAAAGGGATCACCTACAGCCCCGAACAACGCCAACTCTACAAAGAGATCGGCGGCTCTCCATTCCTCGATATGGACTACACCGCTTACGGCGAAGTAGTCGAAGGGCTGGAAGTGATCGACAAGATCGCTGCCGTCCCCGTCAATGTCAATCCCAAAGACAGACCGATAACCGATGTGAAAATGAAAATTCGATATATCGGAAAGGAGTGAATTATTGATTACTAATTTAATGATTTGCAAACAATGATGAAATACATTTTTGGCTATTTCCCTGCCCTTTGCCTGATATTGATTGTAACAAGTTGTGCACGACCAGTGGCCGAATTCTCCTGGTCGGGCCAAAAATTGGTGGCTCCTACCGATGTGACCTTCACCAACGAGTCGAAAAAAGCAGACCAATACGAATGGGACTTTGGCGACGGAAATACTTCCAACGAAGCCACCCCTACCCACAAATACACTTCATCGGGCAACTACACCGTGCAGCTCCGGGCCATTAAAGGCGACAAGTCCAACATCCAAAAAAAACAAGTGTTGATCACGGCTCCTGTGCAATGTTTGGTAGAATTGGAAACCAGTTTTGGCAATATGACCATCCTCCTCTACGACCAAACTCCGAAGCACCGCGATAATTTCCTCAAACTGGTCGAAGAGGGGTTTTACGATGGGTTGCTCTTCCACCGCGTCATCAATGGATTTATGATCCAGGGCGGCGACCCCGACTCCAGAGGAGCCGCTCCCAACAAAAGGCTGGGTGGTGGCGGGCCCGGCTATCAGATCCCCGCTGAGTTTGTCGATACTCTTGTACATGTCAAAGGAGCACTGGCAGCGGCCCGCACCAACAACCCGGAGAAAAAATCGTCGGGCAGCCAATTCTACATCGTACAGGGCAAACCACTTGCCGACAACCAACTCAATCTGATAGAAGCACAGAAAGACCTCCGCTACACCGATGCACAAAAAAAGGCATACACCACCCTTGGCGGCACCCCCCACCTCGACAGGGAGTATACCGTATTTGGCGTGGTGATCAAAGGGCTGGACGTGATCGACAAGATCGCTGCTACCAAGACAGGGCCCGGCGACCGACCTGCGGCAGACGTGAAGATGAAGATCAGGGCGATTAAGTAAAAATAGAAATACAGTTCTGCTCAACCACCTGCTATGAAGCAACCCATTTTAGGAATCGACATTGGTGGCACCGGCATCAAAGGCGCAGTAGTAGATACTGAAAGCGGCCTTTTTGTGTCGGAACGCATCAAGATAGCCACCCCCTCTCCTGCCACTCCCGATGCCGTTGCTGATGTGTTTTTGGAATTAGTGAACCGGTTGGAATACGAAGGACCCATCGGTTGCGGCTTTCCGGCCATCATAAAAAACGGAGTGGCCTATACTGCTTCCAACATCGACCATCAATGGATCGGTACCAGCGCCCGCAAACTGTTTGAATCGGTGTCGGGGCAGCTCGTATACGTAGCCAACGATGCCGACCTGGCCGGTCTGGGAGAGTTGAGTTTTGGCGGAGGGGCTGATGGTGATTTTCGGAAGGGCACGGTACTGCTTATTACCATCGGGACGGGGCTGGGTTCTGCCCTGTTCTACAATGGACAACTGGTGCCCAACACCGAACTCGGACAACTCCAACTTAAAAAGGGGATATTGGCCGAACACTATGCGTCCAATAAAATCCGCAAACTGGAAAACCTATCCTGGATCGCCTGGGGCAAACGCCTCAACCTGTATCTGGCCGAACTGGAAAAACTGCTTTCTCCCGATGTCATCATCCTGGGTGGTGGTGGCAGCAAATACTACGAAGAGATCAAACCGTTTATCGACATTCCAACCAAGGTCGTGCCCGCTACCCTGGGAAATGGGGCGGGCATCGTAGGGGCGGCACTTTTAGCGAAAGCGAACGGTTAATCCGATTCAGGGCAACCTGGCAATATGGTATTGATACCGGCTTTCAAAAGTGCTGCCAGGACCACACCCGGAAGCACCTTGTTCGACCAGGATGGGCCTGTCGTCGGAGCCGGTGCGGTTGTTTAACCATTTGATGTTCTGTTCTTCCACATCCAATCTTTTCAGAAAATCACGCATGCCGTGGGGGTCGTACAGAAAATCGCAGATGATGTCGAGGGCGTAACTATCGGCGTCTAACACTTCTTTTTCGGAGTAGTTGATTTCCGGCAAGGCCAAGGCGATGTCAGCCAATTGGGGTGGGTTGTGGCCCAAAATAATATCGCCAAGCACGTCGCCGCCAAATTGATCTTTTAGCTTTTCCAACAATACAATTCCGTCGGCATACATCATTTCGTGGGCCAGTACGTTGATGAGTTCGTGCTCGGTTCGGATGGTTTTGAGCATCCCGGTAGTGATGTACAGCGCACCTCCTGGGGTGATGAAGGTATTGGCCGATTGGTCGTCGTGAAGCAGGTGGATGGTCCAGTTCAAATCGTTGCGGTGAGCGACAAATGCCGTGTTGACCAATGATTGATAGATGGTGTTGAGGTAGTCGTAGACGAGGCCAATATCGCCGGTGGCCTGTGGGTCTAAAAGGGTAAAGGCATCCGTATCTGCCTGGATGGCTTGTTGAATGCCGTTGCTGATGAGTTGGCGTTCTTCGGCGTTAAACTCTTCCTTATCGACTTTTTCTACGGGGTCTTCTTCTTTGCGGCAAGCGCTAAATAGCAGGAGTGCCATCAGGCAAAGCAAGCTCCCCAGCTGAAGGGTGTACCTGGTGTTGCGGAAGAGAAGAGGCGTAGTCTGTTTGCGTTGTTTGTAAAATGGCTGCATCATAATAACCGTTAAGAGGATGAATGAGATCGGGCACAGGCTGGCTGCCTTGTTTGTGAAGTGTGTCAGACAAAGAGGGAGGTGATGCTCTTACGATGCAAAAAATATGCCACTGGAGAATTAACGCTTCCTATTTCGTTTATTGCTGTTTGAAATGGTGATGATGACGTCGACATCCTCTTTCAGAGCAGGGCAATAGTCAAAAAGCAGGTAGTGGAGGGAAAAGTTTTGTTTGAGGGCCTGTTTTAAGACGGCTATCCCTTTGTGGTAATGATTTGTCTGGAAGAGGCAGGCCGCTTTGCAGTACAACAATTCGACCCCAATGGCATACATTTCCGCTTCTTGTATTAGGTCAAGTGCTTCGTCGGCCCGGTTGCGCTGGAGCAAAAAACGGGAGTAGAGAACCCAGGTGTCGCAAAGGTCAGGTGCTGCTCCGGTTGCATTGTAAAAGAGCTCATCGGCTCTGTCTTCCAGTCCGCAGCGGCAATAGGCTTCCGCCAAAATGTACATATACTGTTCTTTCCGTTCCAGGTCGTTGGCTTTTTCCAGGCAGTCGATGGCCTTTTCATATTGCCCCCGCTCAAAGAGGCAATTGCCTTTGCGAAACCAGGCCATCCCATGTGTTTGGTTGCATTGCAATGCTTTTTCGTAGCACAACAGGGCCAGGTCGGGTTTTTCCATTTTTTCGTAACAGTAGCCGATATGTACAAAGAGGTCGGCGTCGGGTTTGAACAGGCTCAGCATCTCTTCATAGCAATCGAGTGCCCGCTCGTAGTCTTTCATTTGGACGCGGACTTCGGCGCAATCGCGGTAGGCATCCTGAAAATGTTTGTCAATTAAAAAGGCGTATTCCAGGGCCAGGTCGGCTTCTTCATAGTCTTCGAGCCGGTAGAGTGCGTAGCCCATGTTGTACCATGCCTGGGCGTTGAAAGGGTCTTTGTCGGTGATCTTTTGGTGGAGGTAAACGCTTTCTACATAGCAGCCCGACAGTTCGGCACCCAACCACAGTTTTTTGAAGGCAGGCTCATTGTCCGGGTTGGCCAGCACAGAAGTTCTCAACGCCTGAAACATGCCCAGATAATCGCGTTTGTGTTCGAGGGCAAGGGCTTTGAGGAGATAGATCTGTGCAATGGTTTTGGCGTCTTTTATGATGGGTTTGACCTCTTTGAGAATGGATAGGGCCTGGTTGAGTTGACCGAGCTTAATCATGACTTCGGTTTTGAACAATTTGACATCGATATCGCCTGGTGACAGCAGTTCTGCTTTGTCCAAATGTTCAAGTGCCAGGGAGTCGCAACCCTTTTCAAAAAGGAGTCTCGCTTTTCGAAGTAAGAGGGGTGGAGAGTAGTTGTTTTGCGAAATGGCGTGAGAAATGACGTCGAGGGCGCTGTCGATCATATCCCGCTCTTCGTAATAGCCTGCAATTTTCAAAACTACCGTTTCCTCAAGAAAACCTACCGTTCCCTGTTGTGACATGGCCTCATACTCAATGACAAGCGTTTCGACTTGGTTTTTGTTTTTAAAATTTCTTTGCTTCATGGTGCTGATTTTCTCTGTTTCGAGTAAATATCCTAAAAATGATTCAAAGAATAACCGTTTTCAGGCGCATTTTTTTCCACATTTTTTCCAGGAAGCAAAAGCAGTGTTAGGCTGAGGGTATTGAATACATGCTATTCATTGTCAGTGTTTTAAACAATAAAAATCAATTACATTGTTTTTATTTTCCGATTTAAAGCACTCGTTTACACGCAAAAATATATGAAAGTTATAACTAAAGGCAATTAATTATATACGTCGGTGTTTTTCTGTAGTTTTGCAAGAAAAGTAGATAGAAGTGATGCGCGTTTTTGTGACATCAATTTTGGCAATGGGAACATCAATAACTGCCAAATCCGGCCTCAGGAAAGAAGGTTGTACTTCAAAATGCAGTAGATGGCCCGGAAGCCGTCGCGCCAGCCGATCTTTTTGCCTTCTTCGTAGGTGCGGCCATAGTAGGAAATACCGACTTCGTAGATGCGAATACCGGGAATGCGGGAGACCTTGGCCGTAACTTCCGGCTCGAAGCCAAATCGTTTTTCTCTCAGGTGGAGCTGCTGTATGATGTCGGTACGGAACAATTTATAGCAGGTCTCCATATCCGTAAGGTTGAGGTTGGTAAACATGTTGGACAGGCCGGTCAGCCAGCGGTTGCCGCGGGAGTGCCAGTAGAAGAGTATCCGATGGGGTTTGCCTCCCATAAAACGGGAGCCGTATACCACGTCGGCAAAACCGTCGACGATGGGTTGGAGGAGGATGTTGTATTCCTGGGGGTCGTATTCCAGGTCGGCGTCCTGTATGATGAGGAAGTCGCCCGTTGCCCGTTTGATACCGGTGTGGAGGGCAGCTCCTTTTCCCTGGTTTACTTCGTGTGCATAGTACTGAATGTTCATCTGTTGGTTGGCGGCCATGTATTGCTTAATGGCTCCTTCGGTATCATCGCTGGAACAGTCGTTGGTGATGATGATCTCTTTGCGGATGTCGTTGAGGAGGGTCACCTCTTTGATGCGGTCGAGGATCAGGTGGATGGTGCGCTCTTCGTTGTAAGCGGGAATGACAATGGACAAAGTCTGGCTCATGCTCGTTTTTTTGGCCGGTAAAGATACTAACAAGTACGACAAGTATGAGCCTAAACCTGCAACAATGGCACCAAACCGGAAGGAGGTGGGGAATTAGAAGATCAATGATCTTTTAAGTGTAGCCGTGGATCCATCACCCCAAACCAAAGGGGCGGGACCAGTGCCATCAGCATCGACATGGGGTAGCCATAGGGTAGTTGGGGACTGTCGTCCATATGCCTGAGTATCTGATATTTGCGGTCGGCTTTGTAGTGGTGGTCGGAGTGGCGGGTCAGCTCGTAGAGGAAGATGCGGCCCAGTTCGTGGTTGGAGTTCCAGGAATGTTTGGGCAGGACGGTTTCGTAGCGGCCCGACGGCAGCTTATTTCGGCGTAAGCCATAGTGTTCGATGTAATTAACCGTTTCCAACAATAAAAACCCGATAACGGCCACTGCCAGGGCAAGAAGCAGGGCAGACCATCCGAACAAAGCTCCTACAACCAGCAAGTAAAGAATTTGTATGCCTTGAAACCAGATCATTTCATTGGATGGGTGGAGCACTGGTTTTCCATTGCGGCGGAGCCGGGTGGCTTCCAGACGCCAGGCATTGATATATACCTGACTGACAGAACGCACCCAAAAGGCGTAGAGGTTTTCGCCTTTGCGGGCGGAGGAGGGGTCCTGGGGTGTGGCAACCCATTTGTGGTGGCCCCGGTTGTGCTCGATGTTGAAGTGAAGGTATAGGGAAGGTAGCAGGAGGAGCCGGGCAAGTAGTTGTTCGTGGGGTTTGTTGCGGTGGCCCAATTCATGCCCTACATTTATGCCAAAGGAGCCGGCGATTACGCCCATGCTCAATGTGAGCCCCATCCATTCCCAGGCTTGTAAATGAATTGTTTGAATGGTTTGGAAGTAATACCACAACATTGCGTAAAGCAGCGGCACATGCAGATATAATAGCCAATCGAAAAAAGGATGGTCTTTCAAAGTGGCTTCGGCTTCATCGGAATGGTTGGCTTTCGAAAAAGGGGCCACGAGCTCTATCGCAGGTACTAATACAAAAGCGATAATCGCCACGCCATACGACCACCCTCCCTGGAGATAGATACCGACGAAGCCCATAGCAGGTACCAGATATGCGAACAGGTATTTGCAATCTCGTAGCATCATGGCTGGTGATTTTTTAATTCAGGTCCTTAAAGATAGCAAATCCCATCATTCCCCCGTCAACCACATCCCCAAAAAAATACATCCCATACAAATTACCACACTACCCAACACATAGACGGCGGCCATACCGTACTGCCCTGACTGTATCAATTGTAGCGTTTCGCCGGAGAAAGTGGAAAAAGTGCTGAACCCTCCGCAAAAGCCGACCATCAGCAACAACTGCCATTTGGAGCTCGACCAGGTCTTCAAACTCAACCCCAGAAAAATACCCAACAGAAAACTACTGATGGCATTTGCCGCAAAGGTGCTGTAAAGAAAATTGGAATGAAAAAATAAACGACTGATCCCATACCGGCACATACTACCCAACCCGCCTCCGACAAAAACCAGCAGCCACGACGTCATTACAAGGCCCCTCTTTTTATCCGTTTTCGCCGGTCGACAGAATAGTACAAAATAGCCGTCAAGCCAGCTGCCAGGCCGAGGATGACCAATAATAAATTGACCGAACCAATGCCCTGCAAGCTGATGACAAGGAGAATAAACACTACATTGACCAATACGAGGATCCCCGTAGCCTGCATATGGCTGAAGCCAAAATCGAGGAGCAGATGGTGGATGTGCGAGCGGTCGGGATACAGCGGTGATTTGCCCCTGAGGGTGCGCATGAAAAATACCCGCAGTGTGTCGAACAACGGCAGGATCATAATGCCCACGGCCACCGCCGGAACGGCCTTGAAGGCGTAGGGGCTGTCTTTGACCACTTGATGCAATTCGATGAACTCGATGATCAGGATCGAACAGGTCAGGCCGATGATGAGGGCTCCCGTGTCACCCATGAATATTTTGGCGGGAGAGTAGTTGTATTTCAAAAAGGCAATAACGGCGCCGGCCAGGGCATAGGCCACGATGGCCATGTCGATCCGCTTCATCAACAAAAACCAGGTGCCCAGCGTCAGGGAGATCAATGTACCAATGCTTCCCGACAAGCCGTTGATGCCATCGATCAGATTGAAGGCGTTGATGATGACCAGAATGGTAAAAATAGAAAGCAAAATACTGGCCCACCCGTACAGTTCCTCAATGCCAAAAATGCCGTAGAGGCTCGTCAGCATGATGTTCGACTTAAAAACCAGGATGCCTGCCGCCAATACCTGTCCGATCAGCTTTTTGAAGGGCGAAACGGGGGCAATGTCGTCTTTGGCACCGATGAGGAAGAGGATGATGAAGGCACAGAGTATGTACTGCAAGTCGCCAAACACGTTGAACGGCGTCCACATAATGATCGAAAACAACAGTCCTGCAAATATGGCAATGCCGCCCAGGGTGGGAATGCTGGATTGGTGCGACCGGCGCTCTCCGGGTTCGTCGCACAGATTTTTAGAAATGGCGATGTTGATGATCGGCGGGATCGCAAAGTAAGTGAGCGTAAAAGCGGTAATAAAACTTAAAATGACATCGTACATTACCTGGTGTGGATTTTTGATTCCGGTTTAGAAAATAGCGACCGAAGAATGGGGTTTTATTGCTGCAAAGATATAAGTCGGCCCCAATTATACATTAATTTGAGTATTAATGTTTCAGGTAAAGTTTTTAAATGGCAAATGGGTGGAGGATACCGCATCAAACTTATTACAAAGCTAATCTAAAATTAACAGCTTCGCAAGTTGAAATTTCCGACCTGGCCAAATTTTAGGTCAGACACCTTCGTAAAGGGGAAAAGTGGATACTCTGCCTTTAAGACGAACGATTTTCCTATTGGCAACATAGCGTGGTGCGTATAGGTGAAATAATATCCCGGCATTTGTCAAAGAACGATCTTTCTTTTCCGTATTTTTGCAGCTTGCCGCAAAAAGCAGCCAGCAAAATCTGAGAATATATGTCGGACGTGCCTACGAAAAAGCGAAAAAAGACAACAACAGCCAGTAAAAACGGCGTGGGCCGGGGAGCCAAACGCATAGAAGAAACCATTGAGGTGATTGGCGCCCGCGAACACAATCTCAAAAACATCGACGTGCGCATCCCCCGCAACCGGTTCGTCGTGGTCACCGGCATCAGCGGCAGCGGCAAATCATCCCTGGCGTTCGACACCATCTACGCCGAAGGCCAACGACGCTACATGGAAACTTTTTCGGCCTACGCCCGCCAGTTCATCGGCGAAATGGAGCGCCCCGACGTCGAGCAGATCAACGGCCTGAGCCCCGTCATCTCCATCGAGCAGAAAACGACCAGCAAAAACCCCCGCTCTACCGTTGGTACCATCACCGAGATATACGATTTCCTCCGGTTGCTCTTCGCCCGAGCCGGCGAGGCCTACTCCTACCTCTCCGGCAAGAAGATGGTCAAATACAGCGAGGACCAAATGCTTGAACACATCCTCAAGAATTTTAAAAACAAAAAAATATTCCTCCTCGCCCCCCTGGTCAGAGCCCGGAAAGGCCATTACCGCGAGCTGTTCAATCAGATCAGAAAGCAAGGCTACACCAAGGTAAGGGTCGATGGGAAAATACGTGACATAGAAACCGGCATGCAACTCGACCGCTACAAAACCCACGACATTGAAGTGGTCATCGACCGGCTCACTGCCGAAACCCGCCGCAAAGACCGCCTGGCCGCTTCCCTGCAAACCGCGCTCAAAATGGGCAACGGCGGCATGCTCCTCCTCGACTACGACGCGGGCCAGCTCCACCCCTACAGCAAACACCTGATGGATCCCGAAACCGGACTTTCCTACGAAGAGCCCTCCCCCAATGCCTTCTCCTTCAACTCGCCCTACGGTGCCTGCCCCCGCTGCAATGGGCTGGGATCGATCCAAACCATCGACATGGAAAAGGTGATCCCCGACGATACCAAAAGCATCAACGAAACTGGCATCGTGCCTTTCGGCGAAGTGCGGCAAAACATGACCTTCAAACAGTTGAGGGCTATTGCCAAAAAGTACAGATTTTCGTTCGATACTCCCGTAAAAGACATGCCTCAGGAAGCCCTCGACGCCATCCTTTATGGCGGCAACAAGAGCTTTAAGGTCAACCTCAAATACAGCAAACACGATTTTACCTACAACCTCGCCTACGAGGGCCTCACCAATATGTTGATCCGGTGGTATAAGGAGTCGTCTTCCGAGAAAATACGACGCTGGTCCGAAAATTTTATGATGGTCGACCAATGCCCCGAGTGCAAAGGGCAGCGCCTCAAAAAGGAGTCCCTTCACTTTAAGATCAACAAAAAAAACATCTCCGAGCTGGCCCGTATGGACATCGCCCAACTGGCCGACTGGCTCCGCGACCTCGATGCCAAACTGTCCAAAAGACAACTCGCCATTGCGAAAGACATCCTCAAAGAGCTCCGCCTCCGCCTCGGCTTCCTACTTCATGTGGGGCTCGACTACCTCGATCTTTTCCGGCCGGCCCGCACTCTTTCTGGCGGCGAGTCGCAGCGCATCCGCCTGGCCACTCAGATCGGGTCGCAGCTCACTGGGATCACCTACATCCTCGACGAGCCCAGCATCGGCCTCCACCAACGCGACAACCGACGGCTGATAGAAGCACTCAAAGAATTGACCGAGATCGGAAACACCGTGTTAGTCGTTGAGCACGACCGCGACATTATGATGGCTTCCGACTACCTGATCGACCTGGGCCCCGGAGCCGGCAAATACGGTGGCGCTCTGGTGGGTGAGGGTAAGCCCTCCAGTTTCCTGAAAAAGGATACCGTCACCGCCAATTATCTCAACAATAGTTCTACAATACCTGTCCCTGCCAAACGGCGCAAGGGCAACGGCAAATTTCTGGAGCTGAAAGGGGCTGCTGGCAACAACCTCCGGTCGGTAGACATCAAAATACCCCTCGGCACCTTTTGTTGTGTAACGGGGGTGTCGGGAAGCGGAAAGTCGACCCTCATCAATGAAACGCTTTACCCCATCCTCCGTTCCCATTTTTACAAAAGCAATGCCCGCCCGCTGACATACGACAGCATAGAAGGGCTGGAACACCTCGACAAGGTCATCGAGATAGACCAGTCGCCCATCGGTCGGACACCCCGGTCCAACCCGGCCACCTATACCGGGGTGTTTACCGACATCCGGAAAATATTCACTGCACTGCCGGAAGCCAAGATACGCGGATACAAACCGGGGCGCTTTTCATTCAACGTAAAAGGAGGTCGCTGCGAAACCTGCCAGGGAGCCGGCCGTAGGGTGATCGAAATGAACTTTCTGCCCGATGTACAGGTCGACTGCGAACAATGCATGGGCCGCCGCTACAACCGCGAGACCCTGGAGGTGTTGTACCGCGGAAAGTCCATCAGCGATGTACTGGATATGACGGTGGCCGAAGCCGTGGAATTTTTTGAACCCATCCCCTCCATTTATCGAAAGATCAAAACCCTGGTCGACGTAGGACTGGGATACATCACCCTGGGGCAGCAGGCCACTACCCTGTCGGGCGGCGAAGCCCAACGTGTGAAACTGGCCGAAGAACTCTCCAAACGCGACACCGGCAACACCTTCTACATCCTCGACGAGCCCACCACGGGCCTTCATTTCGAAGACATTCGCCAACTCCTCAACGTACTCAACAAACTGGTGGACAAGGGCAACACCATTGTAGTGATCGAACACAATATGGACGTCATCAAAATGGCCGACTACATTCTGGACATGGGCCCCGAAGGTGGCCACCGAGGCGGCACCCTGGTGGGGAAAGGTACGCCGGAGCAACTGGCTAAAAATAAGAAGAGCTTTACGGGGGCGTTTTTGAGGGGGGAGTTGTGAGAAAACGGATTTGAACAAGGCACTAAAAACTTTATGCAGCACCTGTTTTTTCCCAGGCCAAGGGTGTCAGAGTAGAGCGACTCCCTACTTTCGGAACAAATAGCACGAAATCGAAGATTCGACGAAGTCAATTAGATCATCAATTTCTGACCACTTTTTTAGAAGCGATAGAGTGGTTTTACACCTGTAACGATCTTAATTTCCGCTGTACTAGTCTTTAGTACCCATTCACTTTTAACCATTTTCGGGTTTCTTTTTCGCTTTCTGTACTGAACTCAATATAGTAGTATCCTTTTGCCAAACTTTCTGTCTGAATGAAAATTTGATGCTGGCCAGGTTGAAAAGAAAACGCTTTTGAGGACAAGACTATTTTTCCATCAGTGTTTATAAATCGCCAATGAAGGCTGCTTTCTTTTTGTAAAGTAAAGGAACATGTCAAGCGGTCGTCTCCGGGACTGGGGTAAAGCTGAAGTGTTTGCAAATCCGCCTTATGTGATGGTTTTGCTTCTGTCGAACTTAATATACAGGCTCCTTCGTTCAATTCGAACAGTTGATTCACTGCTAGTCCAGTACAAATATCCACGATGCCGGATGGCCAAACCACTTTTACTGAAAGTACCTCGTTGGCATCGCTCAGCCCAAAATGGGGCACAATGTTATCCTGAAAAGCATGGCTAGCAGTGCCGCCCGATACGTAGCGCATTTGCCGGACGGTATCTCCGTCAATCATTGTAGTGACGTAGACCCTGGCGCCGTAACCGTTTCGATTGGAGGCTTGTCCGTTTAATTTGATTTTTATCCAATTGTTCTGGTTTCCGATCTCATTTCTGAACAAAAAATTCGGAGCCCCGATGGAAGCATTTGTGGTATTCACTACAAAAAGGTCGACATCGCCGTCGAGGTCATGATCAGCAGCACCGGCTGATTGGGCCTGAGCGATATTGACGCTAGCAAAGTCTCCGGCTTCTTCGTTGGTCAATTGGGTGAAGTTGCCGGAATCATTTCGATATACCCGACCTTTTGAGGAACTTTCCTGATGGGCCAGCGCTAAGTCGAGATCGCCGTCATTATCGAAGTCAGCCCATACATTAAAGTTGGTGTAATCTACTACATTTAGCATGGGCTCTCCTGTAATTTCTGTAAAAGAGAGACCACCATCATTTCGAAACATACGGTCTGCAGCATTAAAATGATTGAGGTATAGATCGAGGTCCCAATCGTTGTCAAAATCAATCCAGTTGAAACCAATATTGGCACCTGACTCACCCGTCAGGCCGGGAATAGCTAACGATACAAAGTAGTTAGGGTCGCCTGTTTCTGTCAACATAGACTTGTGAAAGGTATTCGCATTTGGAGCTGAATAGTTAGCGACATAAAGGTCGAGGTCGCCATCTTCATCTATATCTATCCAACTAACGGCGGTAATAAACCCAGACCGAAATTGTAAAAAAGAAAGGGTATCGAGTGGCGTGAAAGTACCTCCATCATTTCTATAGAAGCGATCCGAAGAGTTATTAGCAGCGCCCGTATGAAAATCCAGGTCGCCATCCAGGTCATAGTCTACCCAACTGCCACTATCATAACTGCCCAGGGGTGTTGTAAAAGTAGTGTCGGGTTGGAGGCCATAGTCAGGAGCGCCCTGATTAATGAGTAGGTAAAGAGGGAGGGGCTGAAAGTTGATATCCCGATAACTGCACAACATTACATCTTCATCGCCATCGTTGTCGTAATCGCCTAGCAGACCAACGACACTTCCCCATATCCCCGGAGTTTGAGTAAAAGGGGTCTCTTCTACGACGGTGTAAGAACCATTTTGATTGTTTAGGTAGATTCGGTTGTTTTGCGCTGGGTCGAACCCCGTAATTAATAGATCTGGATAGGTATCCCCATTGAGATCGTTCCAACTGGCCCCTGGGTTGGGTAGGTTGTCTTCTACAGGGTCTCCTGCATCTGTGGCTTGTGAAAACCACTGAGCAAAAGTAGAAAAAGGTTGGAAAAATATAATGGATAATGCGAAAAAGCAAAAGCGGGCTGATTGTTTCATCGTTGCGTTTTCTTGCAAAAGAGAAGAAGAATGGGGGCGAAATCGCTCCACTCGATTAAGTGTTACCTCAATGAAACATTTTTACTAGCCGCGTAGGCACTAGGTGTCATACCCGTTATTTTTTTAAAGGTGCGGTTGAAAGTCGTTTTATTGGAAAAGCCACAGTCGAGCCCAATCGCTAAAATGCTATAATGGCTGTAGTTTTTATCTTTCAAACGGCATTTGGCGTCTTCTATCCGGTAAGTGTTTACAAAGTCATAAAAGTTGGTTCTCATCCCTTCGTTCAATATTTGCGAAAGATGATGCGAAGGGATGCCGAGCATAAGAGCCAGGTCAGATATCTTAAGGGATGGATTGAGGTGGGGCGTATCATTTTCCATTAATTCCAGTAAAGCCTTTTTAGAGGCATCCATTTGTTGAGGCGTGATGGGCGAGGTTTTATATTTTTCACGATGGCTGGCTTTAGGTAAGATCGGTAGCAATCTGGGGAAATCCCACAGTTTATGTATAACCCCATAGCCAGCAAGCTGAATGGTCAGGGCGAGGATAGCAGCTGCAACCATTTCCAATACAGGGTTAGGAGTATCAGTTGAAAAGCACACGAACCTCACCATCATTTCTATAAGGATCAACAGGAGGTACCCCTCACAAAAACGTTTGTACCAACGGGCGATTTTGCGATTGGCTTCGTTCTCCTGTTTACCTTCAGTATGCTTGGCCTGCCACCATGCCGCCGCGACATAAAAAGCTAATTGTATTTGAAAAGCACTGGACTTTATTATATCCTTCCAGGTAAAGGATGGGTCGCCCGATAAAATGTATTCAATAATGGCGAGCTTACGCTCCGTAGGGAGCAGGTAAAGGTCAAGAGTATCGAAAAAAGCCAAACATGGGAGTATCAAGTGCCACCAATGCCTAAAAGCAATCTGAAAGCCAGGTTCAAGGGCTTTTTTTACAAAAAAATAAAATATGGGGCCAACCAAAAATAACAACGGGTATATGAAACCAAGCCCATGCGGTAGTAAGCGAATATATCCGGTAAGGAAAATCAAAAAATTGAGCAGATGAAGCGAAACGATTACAAAAGCGATTCCCAATAACTTTGCTTCCGATGACTGTTTAGCTTTAGAAAAGAGAAGAGTTGCAAGCCATATACCGTGTAGAGCTGTTGCTGCCAGCAAATAAGCGAGCCATTGCATATTCTCTCCTATCATCTTTTCCATAATCAAAATAAATTTAATCAAATGAGCTGAGGCTTTCCATGAGCAGTAAGATTCTGAAAGCCATCTGACGCTTATTTTACAAAAAAAAAAGCCCTTGTCTTGTCCTCTCATCATGGGGAAGACATAATAACTCAATTTATACCACAATTCATCCGTTTTATTTCCTACTTTACCCGAATTGTCGGACTTATGTAGAAAATGCGAATCGCTAGTTAAGATTAAAAGTTAAAAGGAAGATGGCAGCGGCCAATTAAAGTCAATTGGACAATAGGCTTGCATCAAAGACAGGAATGACATAGTATTTTTCTTAATGTGGCTATGGCAAAAATTATATTTTCTAAGAAGTAAGTAATTTGACCAAAATAGGAGAGGCTGAGAAAAATGATAATCAGGATGAAATTTAGACAGTAGTTTTCCCTTTTTAACCTCATTTTCACCCCACATCACCAAAAAACCACCCCCAAAAAGCACCAAATACCAAAACATTCCCCTATTTTAGTAACTTGGCTAATACTTCAGTATAGAGATTTCGACAACGTGAATAAAAACAATCCATAAGCCCAAAAAATTATTCACCATGAGAATGTTGGCTAATTTTCTTTTTCAATCTTACTACAACTACCGTTTCCGGCAAATCGAACAATTCATCGATCAGCCCCATCAGGCCACAGCAGCAGGTATTCGACAACCTCCTGGCTGCCGGCGCCAAAACAAAATGGGGCAACCAATACGGGTTTTCCAGTATCAAAAACCGGGAACAGTTCAGCAACCGCGTACCCGTACAGGACTACGATTCCCTCAAGCCCTTTATCCAACGCATGATGGAGGGAGAGGCCGACGTCCTCTGGCCGGGAGTGGTGACCCAATTCTCCAAATCGTCGGGCACCACCAACGATAAGAGCAAGTTCATCCCCGTCTCCGATCAGAACTTCAAGGAGTGCCACATCAAAGGCACCTGGGACACGATGACCATCATGTATCACAACAACCCCGACTGCAAAATTTTCTCCGCGCAAAAATTTTCTCATGGCCGGCAGTCACCAAAAATACAAACCCCACCTCAACACCATCTACGGCGACGTGTCCGCCCTGATGATCCGCAGCATGCCCAAAGTGGCCCGTCCGTTTTTTGAACCCGATTTCGACATTGTACTCAGCGACGATTGGGAATCCAAGATCAAGGTGATGGCCGAGGTGGCCATCCGCGAATCCAAACACATCCGCATGGTGGGGGGCGTACCTACCTGGATCATCGTCTTCTTCCGGCAAATACTCGAAATGAGCGGCAAAGAACACATGCTGGAGGTATGGCCAAACTTTGAAGCCTATATCCATGGTGGCGTGAGCATCGCCCCCTACCGCGAACAATTGTATCGCTTTCTTCCCTCCCCCGACATTACTTATCAAGAAGTGTATAACGCCTCCGAAGGCTATTTCGCCTCCCAGCTCGAAAAGGACCAGGACGATATGTTGCTCCTGCTCGACAATGGCGTTTACTACGAGTTTATCCCTATGGAACAATGGCAGGAGGAAAACCCCCGGGCGGTACCACTGGAAGAGGTCGAACTGGAGAAAAACTACGCCCTGCTCATCAGCTCCAATGCCGGGCTGTGGCGTTATCTGATCGGGGATACGGTGATGTTTACGTCCAAATATCCCTACAAAATAAAGATCACCGGGCGCACCAAACAGTTTGTCAACGCCTTTGGAGAAGAGGTGATGGTGGCCAATACCGATAAGGCCATCGAACAAACCTGCCAGCAAACGGGGGCCATCGTATCGGAGTATACCGTTGCGCCGGTCTTCTTCAAAGGGTCCGGCAAAGGGGGGCACGAATGGCTCATTGAGTTTGAAAAGGCGCCCGACGACCTGGCGAATTTCAACGAGCTACTCGACCTCAATCTTCAAAAGATCAACTCCGACTACGAGGCTAAACGCTACAAAAGCATGGCCCTCCAACAACTCCGCCTCCGCCCTCTCCCCAAAGGTACTTTTCTCAACTGGCTCAGGGCCAAAGGCAAATACGGCAATCAGAACAAGGTGCCGCGGCTGTCGAACAGTCGGCAATATGTAGAAGAAATACTGGACTTTGCGGTAACGGCGGGGTAAGCTTTACCATCAGAAACAACCAGGCATAAAAAAAGGGAATAGAAAATTGATCTATTGCCCTTTTTTCACAGTTTGGTGAGGAATCTTTGCTTAGTCTTTGAGGAATTTATTTACCGCTTTCAAAACACTCGCTAGCCTGGGGTAATTGACGCTGTAGTGGATGAATTTACCATCTCTTTCTGTTTGAACAATATTGTTCACGCGCAATATCTTGAGGTGTTGTGAAGTGATGGATTGCTCGAGTTTCATACTGTTGTAAATTTTATTGACATTGATGGTTTTGTGTTTGTCAATAAACCCGAGTATTTTCATTCTCAAAGGGTGAGCGAGAGCACGAAGTACTTCGGAAGATTCCAGCAACTGTTCCTCATTAATGGTCACCTTTGACTTTCTCATAGATACGGTTTGTTAATATGTAATGATGTTTGCTTAGCAAATATGCGTTAAATATTTAACCTAACAAAAGAAAACCAATAAAAAATGCTGTATCCTTTGAAGAATACAGCATTTTTTTTCAACTGAAAACCCTCAGTTGCCGTTTAAAACCACTTGATAGACAGGCGATTGGCTCGTTTTGAAGCAATTTTTTACATATATAAAAGTATAAAATGCAAATTTGCCGGATATTCCCCTTCCGTTCAATACGGTCATTGGGGCGACGGTGGGCCGCAGGGAAATAAGGACATCAACCCGCGGGCTGACGGAACAATTAGTCGACGGTCTTCCGAGGGTAGAAGAAAGGAATTTGGTCGCTTTTATCTATGTTATCAGGAAGCGAGTTCTTCTACTAAACGAGAGATCTGGTTGAGCCTTTTCTGATCGAGTGAGTAGTAAATAAATTTACCCTGACGCTCGGTGGAAACCACTCCGGCCCGGCGCAAAATGGCCAGGTGTTGAGAAGCAACAGATTGTTCCAGCCGCATCTTGATGTAAATGTCCGTTACGGTCATTTGTTCATTGGCCTCCAGCAAATCGATGATGTTCTGACGCAATTTGTGATTAATGGCTCTGAGTACCAAAACGGCTTTTCTAAGCTCGGCATAGTCCAACTGAATGTCCTTTTTTCCCTTCTTCAAAATAACAGTCTCGTTTTTCTGCTTTCTCATATTGATGTTTTTATAAATTAAATAATGACGAAATATCGGAAGCCAAAAACTATACCAACAAGAGACATTAATAACACTTGTAAAACATAAGGATATTGACTTCCAGCCAAAAATAAAAAGATTATTTTAATAATCATAATAAGTTGCCATATGATCGAAAATCTCATATGATTTTCTTCTTTTGGGCAGTAATTACAGGCGATTTTAGGTAAAAAGGAGCGAAATAGGCCACGTTTTCAAACTGGTCATTGATGTACGATTCCAAAGCGGGCCGGATCAGGTGGCGGGACGAACAAGTCACGTCTGAAAACGCCATTTGCGGGTGGTCCAAGAGTGATTTGCATTTTTCAATCCCATTTCCACAAAATAATATTCGGTTGTTTGGCTCCAGCCATTCACTGAATGCGCCTTCTTCGATGATCTTTGCCTGTGTGGGTGCCAGTATTTCCATGTTTTTACCAAATACCGCCGTGTATACCTCCATCCGTCTGGCATCCAGCATAGGTATACAGCGACTGCCCGGAGGCAGGGGGTGTTGTTGGGTGGCTGCCAGGGCGAGGCTAGCCAAGGTATCTACCACGATAAGCGGAACGTCAAGTCCATAGCACAGGGCTTTGGCGGCAGAGGTGCCTACCCGCAGGGAGGTGTAAGAGCCCGGTCCGGTACTCAGTGCAATGGCATCGAGATCGGAAAACGACAACTGGGCTTCCGCCAAACAAGATTCTATCAGCAAAGTGATCTGAGCGGCATGTGTATACCCCTCTGTATTTTCCCGCAAGGATAATAGTTGCCCATCCCCCCCAAGGCAAACAGAACAAACATCTGTGGCGGTTTCTATATGAAGGATGATCGGCATACGCTACTGGTTGGAGGTCAACGATAACCAAATGTAGTCAAACCTATGGGTTTTTCAAAATGGCAGGCTAGTCAAAAAGTATTTAGACTGAGTACAAATTATGCTTGAAACACATATAATATACGGCTAAATTTCTACCTTTGCTGTCCGATCCCGTATCGACAAAACCGACATATTTTATTTACCCATTTCCGGTATTTACCCAAGCGCCATTTTTAGTTAATTTTAAAGTATCAAAGTATCCCCGTATTTTACATTAAAACTTGGTGAAGTACCCAACCATTCCGGTCGATAAATGGGAGGATTTACTTTGCCAACCGACGAAAACGACTGTACAAACGCCATGAACAATTTTAAAACACCTTTCGCACTAATGCTGGGATTGTTGTTGCTTGGGTGCCTTTGCCTGAATGGTTGCACCAAAGACGAACTCGACAACCCCCTCGACTCGACTCTGCTCGCTGCCCTGGACCAAGCCGCCCAGAACGGCACCCACCAATCTTTTATCCTTCCCGACCCTAATCAATTGGACCTATTGCCACAAGACCCCCAAAATCCACTCTCCGTTGAAAAAGTAACGCTGGGCAACCTCTTGTTTTTTGAGACCGGTGTGGCTCTGGCCCCAGCTCACGAAATAGGCAAGGCCAGCTACTCCTGTGGCAGTTGTCATGTGCCCTCGGCTGGTTTTCTTCCCGGCCGCGTCCAGGGCATTGCCGATGGTGGCGCCGGCTTCGGCAACAACGGAGAGGGCCGCGACAAATTTCCCTTCTACGACGACGACGAACTCGATGTGCAAGGTATCCGCCCCCTCTCTCTCATCAATGTAACTTTTGCGACCAACACCACCTGGAGCGGCCAGTTTGGCGCTGGCGGCATCAACGAAGGAACAGAAGCTCTCTGGGACAACGACCCCCTCACCGAGATCAACCATCAGGGATTTTCGGGCATCGAAAGCCAAAACATGGAAGGGATTGACCTTCATCGTATGGTTTACAATCAGGAGGTCGTGGCTGACCTCGGTTACACCGAACTATTCGACGCCGCATTCCCCGAAGTACCGGTGGAAGAACGCTATTCCAAAAAAACAGCCGGCCTTGCCTTATCTGCGTACATACGTACCCTTATCCCAACCCAGGCACCATTTCAGCAATGGCTCCAGGGCGATCTGGAAGCTATGACCGACGCTGAAAAAAATGGCGCCCTCCTGTTTTTCGGAAAGGCGGGGTGTGTCAATTGCCACAGTGGTCCGGCCCTCAACAGTATGAAATTTGCGGCCCTGGGAGTAGACGACCTGTATCAAAACGGGGGCCTCCATACAGACATACACGACAAAAAGAATCTGGGAAGAGGTGGGTTTACCGAAAGGGAAGAAGACATGTTCAAATTCAGGGTGCCTCAACTATACAACCTGCAAAAAGCCGGATTCTATTTTCACGGCAGCTCCAAAACGAGTCTTCGCGAAGTAGTTGAGTATTTTAACAATGCTATTCCGGAAAACGAAAATGTACCCTCGTCTCAAATCTCTCCGTATTTCCGGCCACTAAATATGACAAAGGAAGAAGTAGCCGACCTTACCCGCTTTATCGAACAATCCCTTTACGATCCCAACATGGGCCGCTATGTGCCCGATGCCGTCCTATCTGGTAATTGTATCCCGAATAATGATCCGTTTTCGCAGTCGGACCTGGGGTGCGATTGATGGTACACGGTTGACGGTTGACGGTACACGGTACACGGTGTGCAGTGTTCTGAAGGACCATTGCCCGCATAGAGCGCGTGAAGGTTAGTAGCCTATGAGTTGGGTGGTAGAACGAGAATCCGTCATCAACTAAAATAATCCTTCATTCTGTCGAAGAACCCTTTTTCCGACTTACCCGGATTGGGTTGGAAATTGGGCATTTTTTTCAACTTTTTCAACAATGCTTCTTCATCTGACGACAACTTTTTCGGTGTCCAGATATTGGTGTGTATCAACTGGTCGCCTTTGCCATAGCTTTGTACGGAGGGGAGTCCTTTGCCTTTGAGGCGAAATATTTTACCCGACTGGGTGCCTGGTGGTATTTTGAACTTAACGGTTCCGTCAATGGTGGGCACTTCGACGGAGGTGCCGAGGGCGGCGTCGGCGAAGTTGAGGTAGAGTTCGTAGATGACGTTGTGGCCGTCACGCAGGAGGTGTTCGTGTGGCGTTTCGATGATGGTGACGATCAGGTCGCCGGGGGAGCCTCCTTTGAGGCCGGCATGTCCTTTGCCCCTGACGGAGAGCTGCATTCCTTCAGCTACTCCGGCGGGGATGTCGAATTCGATTACGTCTTTTTGTGGTTTCCGGCCTTTGCCTTTACAACTGTTGCAAACGGCGGTGATTACCTGACCGGACCCCTGGCAGGTGGGACAGATGGAAGTGGTTTGCATTTGTCCCAGAAAGGTATCTCTGATCTGCCGGAGTTGTCCTTCGCCGCGACAGGTACCACAGGTGGTGACGGAGTTGCTGTCTTTAGCGCCAGAGCCTTTGCAGGTGGAGCAGGCGGCTTGTTTTTCTACTTTTATTTTCTTTTTGACGCCGCTGGCTATTTCGGCGAGGGTCATCTTCACTTTGATGTGGATGTTGCCCCCCCGTTGTCCCTGCGACCTGCCCCTGCTTCGGCCACCGCGGCCAAAGAAATTATCGAATGGGCTGCTCCCTCCCTGGCCGAAAATGTCTCCGAACTGCTCAAAGATCTCGTCCATGGTCATGCCGGTTCTGAATCCGCCCCGGCCACCGTGGTTTTGTACGCCGGCATGACCGAAGCGGTCGTAGCGAGCTCGTTTGTCTTTATCGTTGAGTACTTCGTAGGCTTCGGCTGCCTCTTTGAATTTTTCTTCGGCTGCTTTATCGCCGGGATTGCGGTCGGGATGGTGTTTCATGGCGATCTTCCGGTACGCCTTTTTGAGTTCCGCTTCGTCAACATTTTTGCTGACGCCCAGTATATCGTAATAATCTCTTTTAGCCATGGTTTGGTATTAATTGCTGTCGATGAGGCCGGGCTATTTGCCGACCACCACTTTAGCAAAACGAATGATCTTGTCTTTGAGGGTGTATCCTTTTTCGACCGTATCAATGATCTTTCCTTTCATATCGTCGGAGGGGGCAGGGAATTTTCCGTGATGGCTTCGTGCCATTCGGGGTCGAAGTTGGAGCCGTTGGTCTCCATTGGTTTCAGCCCACGTTGCTGGAGGGTAGCGTAGAGTTTGTTGTATACCAGCAGAACACCTTCGCTGAAGGGTTCTTTGGAGTTTTCGTCTTCGGCGGTGGCTTTGGCCCTGTCAAAATCGTCAAGAATGGGGAGGAGGGCTGCCAATGTGTCCTGCGCTGCCGTCGACAGAAGGTCCATTTTCTCACGGATGGTTCTCCTTTTGTAGTTCTCAAATTCAGCCATCAGTCGAATGTATTTGTCTTTTAATTCGGCCATTTCGGCTTCTTTTTCCTCCAGGGGGTTGAGCGTAGCTACTTCTTCAGCAGGCTCTTCTTCATCGGAATCGGTGATTTCCGACTCCAACTGGTCGATCATTTCTTCAGGTAGGGTGTCTTCAGGTGCCGAGGTTTTTAGTAGAAGTAGGCTTTTCGTTTTTGGACGTCTTTTTTTCCTTCTTGCTCATTGCGTCTTTGATTTTTTTCAGCATATAAACAGGATTAGTAAAGTATAATCATTTTTACTAATCAAATACGCTGCCACGGCGGTGTTTCGGTCATTTTGGCAGGAAAGCTTGTGGTGGTCTTTGTTATTGAAGCATCTGGAGAATACCTACTTCACTTGCTCTTGGAGCCAAAGGTCGATCTCTTCGACTTTCTGGTTGACCCCAACCGTTTGCAAATCGGCATTGAGCAGGAATTTGGCGGGCACTTCCGTAACGCCGTATTGGTTGGCAATAGCGGCGTCGAAAAATTTAAAATTAGTAACCACGTCCATGATTTGATAAGACCAGGGGAGCTGATCGGCCTTAATGGCTTTTTTCCAGCGGACTTCGTTCTTTTCGATGCCGATGCTTACTATCCTGAGGCCTTTGGCATTTTGGAAGGAGGCATTCTTGTATTTTTTCGTACAGGGCTACCAATTTGGGGTTTTCTACCCGGCAGGGTCCACACCAACTCGCCCAGAAATCGAGTAAGACGATGTTACCTTTGAGGTCGGTGAGTTTGAAGTTTTCTCCGTTTAATAGCACGGCGCTAAATACGGGAGCCATCTCACCGCTGTCGACATCGGGTTTTTTGTAAAAAATAGCGAAACACCAGTCCGGCAATGACAAGGGCTAAAAAAGTGTAGAACCAGGGGAATTTTTTCAAAGTCATAATAAGATGGTTGAGATATGCATTCTGCCCTCAAAAATCTGTGCATCACCTTGCCAAATTTCTTATATTCGCGTGAAAATTTCGGACCTTGCCTGTTTTGAGGTAAAAATAAGGTTCCAATTGTTAAAAATAACGACGGTACATGCGAATTGTTGATCCTAAAAACAACCCCCACCAAAGATATGCACCAATATCTGCTTGGTTTCGGTGGGCGCCACGACCAATTGCCTTTGCCAGCACCGTCGACGGAGCGGGCAATCCCAACATTGCTCCTTACAGCTTTTTCAACGCCTTTAGTTCCAACCCGCCAATCCTGATCTTTTCTTCCAACCGGCGGGTGGCCGACAACACTACCAAAGACACCCTCCACAACATCGAACAAACGGGTGAAGTGGTCATCAACGTCGTCAGCTATGCCATCGTCCGGCAAATGGCGGTGGCGAGTATCTCCTTTCCATCAGGGGTGAGCGAATTTGAAAAGTCGGGACTGACACCTCTGCCCTCCGACCTGGTAAAACCATTCCGCGTCAAAGAGTCGCCCGTACATATGGAGTGCAAGGTGAAGGACATCATCAAACTAGGCGACAAAGGCGGTGCCGGCAACCTCATTGTTTGCGATGTACTCCGCATGCACATCGACGAAAACATACTCGACGGCGACCGCATCAATCCCCACAAGATAGACCTGATGGGTCGCATGGGGCGGGCCTATTACACCCGTGCCAGTGGTACTTCCATCCACACCATTGTACAACCGGTGATGCAAGCTTCCATCGGTTACGACCAATTGCCCCAAAGCATTCGGTACAGCTACATCCTTACGGGAAATAACCTTGGACAACTAGCAGGCTTGCCAACTATGCCCAACGAAGATGCTGTGGAAGCATTAAAAACGGAACCGGTGGTAAAGGGTATCCTCAAACTGGAAGGGGCCAAAGCACGGCTCCATCAATATGCAAAAGAATTGTTAGACGGTCAGGACGACCGTGAACGGGCCATGAAGTTGTTGTTGTTGGCAGACCGGATTGGGATTGGCCTTGAATCGTAAATCTATGGTTGGCTGATCTACATGGCCTTCTGAACAAGTTGCTTTTTGATATGGTGCTCAGGCCTCTTCCTGCTTTCGTTTTTTGCGTTCGTTGAGGATATTCCGAATCCAGTTGGGAATAATGATGGCGCCGACAAACAGGTATAAGTAATAGGTCAGCAGCCGCCAGCCAGAAGCGATCAGCAGGGCGATACCCGTTTCGGGAACGTAGTCTTTTATCAAATTGGAAAAAGCGAACTCGGCTACGCCAGCGGCTCCAGGCGTGGGGCTGCCAGCCATGATGACGAATACCGATTCGAGGCGGGCGTATAATAGTAACTGCTCCATGAACCCCTGGATAATCCCAGGTTTCATGGCAATGACTAAACAACTCAACAGTAAAAATCGACAGCTCCAGGCCATCACCGTCGATCCAAAAGAGGCAAAATGATAGTCCCAGCGTTTGTTTTTCATTTCGCGTGAAGCAACCACCACATCATCGCCCAGTTCTTGTGCTTTTTTGCGAAAGCGACGAAGCCACTTGATGCGGGTCAGGCCCATCAATACCCATTTGAAGGATTTTGGGTTGACGAATAGACCGTAAAAAAACAAACTGCCGTAGGTCAAGGTGAAAAGAAAAGCCAGTAAAAACCAACTTTCAAAAGATCGCACTGTGCTTCCATCACCCAATTCGGGGCGCACCATCACCCAGCCAAACAGCATAAATAATGTTGGCAAACTAAGTATGAAAAACAGGCTATCCAGCACTGCCGAGTAGATAACGATGGTCGTCGTTTTAGCGGCCGAAAGTTTTTCCTGCGCCAATACAAAAAGGGCTACGGCCGACCCTCCCACACTGGTAGGCGATACGGCCGAACTGAATTCCCAGATAAAGATCAACTCGATGCATTTGCGCCAGGTGAAGGCCCTGTCGGAGAGTATCCGCAGGCGGGTAGCATAGGCCAGATGGCGGATCACTAAAATGACAAAAGATACGGCCACCCACCCTATCAAATGCCGGTTCCACTCGATCTGTGCAAAATCATCGGGGTCGAACTGTCGCCACATCATATACCCAACCACCCCAATTCCTATCAGTACCGGCAGTATGATGCGCGACACCCTGATGGACCTCAATACCTCCGCTTCCTGCTCGTCGGTATAGGGTGTTTTTTCGGGTGGCTCCATAGGTAGTGGTTGTTCTGACATTGGCTGGCGCATTTACAGTATAAACTCCTCATGGAGTGAACTGTTCATTTCATGGGAATGAGAGTGTTCAGCTCTTCGTTTGCTCAATGCGTTTTATATTTAGTTGGAGGATGGACTGCTGGTTCCAATTGTTTTCCTGCAGGTTGAAGTAAATGTTGAATGGACTTGCTTCCTGAAGGATGGAAAGCGACTGGGGCTGGTTGAAAGCAATACATTTAAAAGGATCTGACTCGTTTTGAGTAACCCTGAATTGCAGATGTCGTTTTTTCAATAGCCGGGGGGTATCGTACAATTCGACGTTGGTTGCCAGGAAAACGGGGTTGCGGTTGCCCGGCCCAAAGGGGGCAAACCGACGGAGGGTTTGGTAAAACGCGGGCATTATTTTATTCAGTGGAAGCAGGGTCGTATAGGGCAGCGTAGGAGGAGGGGGTGGCTGATCTTGCAACAATAGTTCTACTTTTTCTTTGAGGGCGGGTACATTTTCGATGGGAAGGGTCAGGCCGGCGGCGTGCTGGTGGCCGCCATAAGTGGTCAGCAACTCGGCGCACTGACCGATGATGTGACTGATGTCGACCCCGGCTATGGAACGGGCCGACCCCACCGCCTGTCCGTTGCTTTCTGCCAGCACAACGGCTGGCTTGCGAAAGCGCTCCACGAGGCGGCTGGCTGCAATGCCGACAATGCCCTTGTGCCACTGGGGTTGAAACAAGACGATCCCTTTGGTGTCGGGTGATTCCTGTTGCAGCAATTCGGTGGCTTCTTTTACTGTCCTTTGATCGATGGATTTGCGGGTTTCATTTTGGTGTTGGAGCAGTACGGCGAGGTGGTTGGCTTCTGTTTCGTTTTGCGCCAGCAGTAGGCGTACCGACTCGCGGGCATCGCCCAGTCTGCCGGCGGCATTGATCATGGGCCCCAGGCCAAACACCAGGTCGCTGACGGAGAGGGGTGTGCCGCGTTGGCTTATCTGCAATAATGCGTTGAAGCCATGCCGTTGGGTTTGCTCCAATTGTTGAAGGCCGAAATGCACCAATACCCTGTTTTCGCCGGTCAGGGGTACAATGTCGCAGGCTGTAGCGGTGGCTACGAAGTCGAGCAAAGAATAGTATGATTCCTCCGGCCATTGGTTGGCCATGCAAAGTGCCTGGATGAGTTTGAAACCGATGCCACAGCCACAGATGCCGTCGTAGGGATACTTGCAGTTGGCCTGTTTGGGGTTGAGGATGGCAAGGGCTTCCGGCAGTTCATTGCCCGGCAGGTGGTGGTCGCAGATGATGGTGTCGATGCCATGCTTTTTGGCCAAAGCCACCTGGTCGATGGCCCGGATACCGCAGTCGATGGCGAGGAGGAGGTCGATGTTGTGGTCGATGGCGAAATGGATGCCCTCATTGGAGATGCCATACCCCTCGCGGTATCGATCCGGGATGTAGTACTGTATTTGGGAGGAATGGTCGCTCAAAAAGGAATGCATCATGGCGACAGAGCTGACACCGTCGACATCGTAATCGCCGTAGATGAGGATGGACTGCCCCTGGTCCAGTGCCCGGTTGAGGCGGCCCACGGCGGTGTACATGTCTTTCATCAGGAAGGGGTCGTGGAGATGGTCCAGGTCGGGGTGGAAGAATTGGTGGGCCCCGGCGGCAGTAGTGATGCCACGCTGGAGGAGTAGGTTGCAGAACAACTCGTCGAGGCCGGTGGCTCGTTGCAATTCAGCCAGTGCAAACGCATCCACCGGAGCGTTTTGCTTCAGTTTTGTCATAGTAATCAGGAGTTAAGGGACACCGAAATCAGGCTTTCTTTCTTTGTGAGTAAAGCTCAAAAAACAACTTCCCTTTTTCAAAGATAGCGGAAATTTATTTTTCGAGCGAGCCTTCCCCTAATATTTTGTATGTTTTTTGCGAAAGCAAGAATATGAAAATTAGTTTATATTTGTTATTGTTTAATCAAAATGGCAATAGCTGGCAATACCATTGGTCTTGAATTTGTTGTTTGATTAGAAACTTATTTATATTTTTGATCCCCGCCATGTGCAAGCCATAGCCCCGGATACAGATCGCGAATTTAATGTACCAGACAATGAACCTGAAGTGCTGTATTTTACTGTTTATAATCGCTGTATTTTGTGCAAACTCCTCTATAATCGGTCAGGCCAACACCTTGGTGATGGGGCAGATGAACCAACACAACAAGTTGGTTAAAACGGTTGAACTTCATGTCAATAACCGATACATCGACAATGAAATAGAGATATTCGAGTCCAATTTGCTGGCCGACGGCAGTTTTGCTTTTGCGGTTAATGTAGTAGAACCTCAGTATGCGACTTTTCGGTATTCTCAAAACAAGGTGCTGGTATATCTGGAACCCAATGATACCTTGGTCATCTATGGCGAAGGCCCTTCTTTTCCGTTCAGCACTGCTTTTTCCGGAAGGGGCGGAGCCAACAATCGCTATCTGTACAAATACCTCGATCGGCACCCCAAAGAACTCAATCCGTTTAAACTTCTTCAGTATCGCAAAGGCAACTACTGGTACTACGTCGATGTGGATATGGACAATAAGATGAAGAACAATCACCCCGAGGCTTTTTACAAAATGTTGTTGTTGAAGAAGGAGCAGGCGTTGATGGACCTGGAGTTTAACGTCGCCAACCAACCTGGGTATTTGAGTGATTCGTTTAAAGAATTTTTGTCTGCGGAGATCATTTACGATTGGGCATATCATTTGATGCTCTATGGTTCGGTGTTGAAAAACAAACATAAATTGACTGATGAGTGGTTTTCCTTCCTTGACGAAGTACCCATCAATAGCAAAATGATTGGCAATTACCGTTACCGTGATTTCCTGATGGCCTATTTCAACTACCTCATCACTAAAGAAATCGATCAACCCCAAAACCCTTATCTGAAGCAATACGAACTGGCCACCCAATTGATGACCGGGAGGCCCCAGGCTTTTGTCCAATCGGAATTGATCTTTAAGAGCTTTGCAGCCAAAAACATGGAAGAATTGCTGGACCGGTATTGGGATTTTGTGCGAAACACCGACTACCCCGAATTCAATGACAAAGTAGTGGCCGCCTATGAAAAAGCATTGAAACAAACCGTCGGGGCACCTGCACCCGATTTTAAACTGAATGACGAACTGGGCAGAGTCGTTACCCTAAGCAACTACCGTGGGCAAGTGGTGTTGCTCAACTTCTGGGCCAGTTGGTGCCGCCCCTGCATGGCGAAAATGAGGATGATGCAGCCCATTGAAGAAGAGTTGAAATCGAAGGGCGTGGTGTTTATGAACGTCTCTCTCGACCGGAATGAAAGCGACTGGAAAAGAGCCATCCAAAGCGGCGATTTTGGCGGAGTGCATCTTCTCGCCAATGGAGATATTGACTCGCAGGTGGCTACCGATTACGAAGTGCGCATACTTCCCCAATATTTCCTCATCAACAAAGAAGGCCAATTTGCTGAAAAGCCCGAAAAATTTAAACCCGAAGACCTGAAACTGACACTGAACCGCCTTTCGAGATAGGCCAATAAACAGCACCAAGTTGCTAATTCAATTAATACTATGACCCGGATACAATTATTTTTTATAACAATATTTTTACTTTTCAGTGCCTACCTGGTTGCTCAGCCATCCGATGATATCGCCACCACTGCCGAGCAAATGCCCTATTTTGAAGGTTGTCAGAACCTGGAAAACGGTACAGAAGACAAGCGCAATTGTTCCAACGAAAAACTGATCGCGTTTATAAGCGACAACGTTACCTACCCGGAAGAAGCCCTGCAGAGCGGCGTAGAAGGTACCGTCTTGGTGCAGTTTGTGGTAAACACCCGTGGAAAAATCGAAAACCCCACCATTCTTCGCGACATTGGGGGTGCTTGTGGCAAAGAAGCGATTCGCATGGTCCGCCTGATGCCCGATTGGGAACCGGCCCTCGACCAGGGGCAGCCCGTTGCCGTCAGGCTGAATTTGCCCGTAACGTTTTCATTGAACGACGCCAACTATCAGCTTGCCAGCAAATACCAGATCCAGTGGGGCAACCTCAGCGGTAAACGCACCTCGCGGGAAGAACTAAAATCCCACCTCCTTAAGAAGCTCTTCGTCCGCGATGAATATGGCGACGAGGTGAGCATCAGCAGCCTGACCTTTGCTTACCATAAGAACCGCTACTACACCGAGCAAACCAGCACCGGAAAGATCACCTCTAAAATGGCCCGACTCATCAAAAAGGTGAAAAAAGGAGGTACTTTTACGATCATCGCCACTGTGCTACGGGAGGGAAGTATTGTGGAGGTGGAACGGGATTTTGAGGTGGCGGGGTGAGGAGCATCGAAGTCACAGACTTCGACGAACGTGGGGTCACAGACTTCGACGAACGTGGTTTCCGCGTGTGCCTCGATCCCCTGAAAGGAAAGTCCGCCATTCTACCTGACCGGTAGGCAGGCAACCCAAACGTAATTTCAGCCCAGAGTGCTATCGGTGTTTAAAGACAATAGGCTTTTTGGCCCCTGGCAATGGCAAGAAATTCGGCAGTGTTCAGAAATTTCGCTTACCTATCGCTTTATCTTACAAATCTTTCAATCGCTTTTTCAGTCCCAGCATTTCGTCGCGGTGCTGAGCGGCGGTGATGAAGTCGAGGTCTTTGGCGGCAGCCTTCATTTTTCTTTCCGTTTCCAACAATAGTTTTTCGAGTTGTTCTCGGTTTAGGTAGCTGACTATGGGGTCGGCAGCCAGGTCGACGTTGTCTTCCTTTTCGATGTAGGCGCGTTTTCCTCCCCGGATGTCGAGGATGGATTTTTGGCTGAGAATTTCTTTCTTCGACTTGGTGACGGTGCGGGGGGTGATGTCGTGTTCGGTGTTGTAGGCTATTTGAATGGAGCGTCGCCGGTTGGTTTCGTCGATGGTGCGCTGCATGGAGTCGGTCATCTTGTCGGCATAAAAGATGACCAGGCCATTGACGTTGCGGGCTGCCCGCCCTGCGGTTTGCGTAAGCGACCGGGCATTGCGCAAGAAGCCCTCCTTGTCGGCATCCAGGATGGCTACCAGCGATACTTCGGGCAGGTCCAATCCTTCCCGCAGCAGGTTGACACCGATGAGTACATCGAACTCTCCCAGGCGCAGGTTTCGCAATATTTCTACCCGTTCTAATGTGTCTACCTCAGAGTGGATGTAGGTGCATCGCACGTTGAGTTTAGCCATGTACTTACTCAGTTCTTCGGCCATGCGTTTGGTAAGGGTCGTGATGAGCACCCGTTCCTTTCGCTGGATACGCTCGTCGACTTCATCTAGCAGGTCGTCTACCTGGTTGATGCTGGGGCGCACTTCAATGGGAGGGTCGAGGAGTCCGGTAGGACGGATAACCTGCTCTACGATCACACCACCGGTTTGTTCGAGTTCGTAGTCGGCGGGGGTGGCACTTACGTAAATGACCTGGTTGAGGAGGCCTTCGAATTCGCCAAAGTTGAGGGGGCGATTGTCCATGGCAGAAGGTAGGCGAAAGCCGTAATTGACTAGATTGAGTTTGCGGGCCCGGTCGCCGCCCCACATGCCGCGCACCTGTGGAACGGTGACGTGGCTCTCGTCAATGATCATCAGGTAGTCGTCGGGAAAATAGTCGAGCAGGCAGAAGGGCCGGGTGCCGGGTTCGCGGCCGTCGAAGAAGCGGGAGTAATTTTCCACGCCGTTGCAGTATCCGAGTTCCTTGAGCATTTCGATGTCGAAATTGACGCGTTCTTTAATGCGGTGCGCTTCGATGACCCTGTTTTCCGACTCGAAGTATTTGACCTGTTCGTAGAGTTCGTCCTGGATATCGTTGATGATGCTGTGTATCCGGCCTTTGGGGGCGACGTAGAGGTTGGCGGGAAAGATGGCTGCGCTCGACATTTGTTCGATCCGTTTGCCGGAAACGGTTTCGATCCGTTCGATCGATTCTATTTCATCGTCGAAGAAAACGACGCGGTATCCGTATTCCACATATGGCAGGTTGATATCTACGGTGTCGCCACGAACGCGGAAGGTAGCTCTTGCAAAATCGATATCGGTTCGGGAATAGAGGCTGTCGACGAGCTCGCGCAGGAAGGTATTTCGCGTAAGCTTCATACCGGGTTCCAGCCGGATGATGCTGCCTTTGTAATCGTCGGGGTTGCCCATGCCGTAGATGCAGGATACGGAGGCGACGATGATGACGTCGCGTCGTCCTGAAAGAAGAGAGGAGGTAGCCCGGAGGCGCAGCTTGTCGACTTCTTCGTTGATGAGCAGGTCTTTTTCGATGTAGGTATCGTTGACGGTGATATAGGCTTCGGGCTGATAATAGTCGTAGTACGATACAAAATATTCGACGGCGTTGTCGGGGAAAAACTCGCAGAACTCGGCGTATAGTTGTGCTGTAAGTGTCTTGTTGTGGGAGAGGATGAGTGTTGGCCGGTTGAGTGCCTGAATGACGTTGGCCATGGTGAATGTTTTGCCGGAGCCGGTAACACCGAGGAGGCATTGGGCGTATTCACCGTTTTCGACACCCTCCACTAATTGTTGGATGGCGGAGGGTTGGTCGCCAGTGGGGGAGAATGGAGAGGTTAGGTTGAAGGACATGGGGAACTGGATGTTTTTTGACTTAGGTGTATTTTTATGGTTTTTCTACCTCTGTCTGTTCCCGATACGAATTGTGACGGGTTGTCAGGCAATAATCCCGTGAAGCAGATAGTCAGAGGCGGTTTTTTATTCTATTCCAAGGATCAGTAAGGGTACGGGTGGACTTGTTCTTCCTTGTCTCATTACGTTGTAAACTTCACCTTCGTAATAGGCAACTCCGCTGGACATCTGCGATTGCATTTTTTTGGTAGGCAAAATTTCAACGCCAACGTTGATTACACCTCCCGAATAAAACAGCATGTGTTTGACAAAAAGATCGTACGCAACAAACGCATACTTTCCAAACTGAACTTCGATGGCAATTTTATCTTTCACAAAATCAGTTTGGTTATAACTGAATATTGGTTCGTTTTCCCCATGTTCAGCTAAAAACTTTTTTTGAGATTTTATAGGCATTGAAATGCTTTGCTCCATCAAGTCTCTGTCGAGTGTGATGTAATAGGAATACCTGCTTTCGGACCACCCCAACATTGAAAATTTCTGGTCAAAGATTTTATTCAAGTCTTTTGGACTGAAGAGGAGATTGTCTTTTTTTCGTTTTTCTTTGCTGACCTTTGTCTTATATTGTTCGGCATTAATGGTTGAAATCACTAATTTGATTTCATCGTAAAGATGGTTATGATGGACGATGAGGTATTCTTCTCCATTCAGATGTGAGTATTTGTGTGCAATTTTCATTGGTTTTACCGCTATTGCTTAAATAAATTTCCATTTTTCCATTCGGTTGGTGTTTGAGAAATTTTATCAGTAGGCTTAGGTTTGTGGATAGGCTTATTGATGGGTCTCAACTTTAGTTTCCCAGCTTTCAGTTTTTCTAACCGGTGATTAGCAATTTCTACGTATTTCTCTTCCTTGTCTATTCCGATAGCATTCCTATCGTTTTTAATGGCAGCGATTAGTGAAGAGCCTACTCCGGCATATGGGTCTAATATCCAGCTTTCTCTGTTGGTCAAAGCCAAAATACATCTTTCCACCAGTTCAACCGGGAACTGGCAAGGGTGTTCTGTTTTTTCGGGATGATTTGATTTGACATTTGGAATATTCCACAATTCTTTTTCCCAATCGCGTATTACAATTTCCCAAATATCTGATGGGTTTTTGCCTTTTGGATTGCCGGAGAGTTGTCCTTTTTTAGGTCCCTTAAAATGCCGCTTTCCCGGATATTTCGATGGCACCCGTACACTATCTAAATTAAAGGTATAGCCGTCGCTTTTGGTAAACCAAAGGATTGTTTCATACCTTCCTGAAAAACGGTTGGAGGCATGAAGCCCATGACCGAAATGCCAGATGATTCTATTCCTAAGTTTTAGCCCATGCTGTTTAAAAATTTGGTAATAAAAAATATCTAATGGGAATACTTCTCCTTTATCAACATAATTTCCTACTTGCCAGCAAATACTGCCCTTGTCTGAAAGTACCCTTACAAGCTGCTCAATAATTGTTTCCTGGGACTCCAGATAGTCTTCAATCGACTTTTTGACTTCGTATTCTTTGCCGATGTTATAAGGTGGGGAGGAAATGATTAGATCAAATTTACCCTGTTCAAGCTTTTTGATTTCTTCCAATGTGTCTCCGGTAATCATTTGGTAATTACACGGGTACAAGTCACTAATAAAGGATGTAATTGGCTCGTTTCTCTCTTTCATATGGACGGCATTGTACGGGCATCAAAAAATCTTAATTCCAACACCACAAAATAAAAACATTTGTTTGAAAATGCCAAAAAAACTTACCAACATTTTTTCATAGAGAATCCGTCTTACCCCTCCACCAGTGTGCCCACTGGTTCTCCTTGTACGATCTTCCGCAGGTTTTCCTGCTTGTTGATGTCGAAGACAATGATGGGGATGTTGTTTTCCTGACAAAGGGTGAAGGCCGTCATATCCATTACGCTGAGGCCGAGGCTGATCACTTTTGCAAATGAAAGACGATCAAACTTGGTGGCATTGGGATCCTTTTCCGGGTCGGCGGTATAGATTCCGTCCACACGGGTGCCTTTGAGGATGACGTCGGCGTCGATTTCGTTGGCGCGGAGGGCGGCAGCAGAGTCGGTGGTGAAGTAGGGGCTTCCCGTACCGGCGGAAAAGATGACGACCCGGCCTTTTTCGAGGTGTCTGACAGCGCGACGGCGGATGTAGGGCTCGGCAATTTGTTTCATGTCGATGGCGCTGACCAGCCGGGTGTATACGCCATTGCTTTCGAGGGCACTTTGGAGGGCCATGCCGTTGATGACGGTGGCGAGCATGCCCATATAATCGCCCTGTACCCGGTCGATGCCCGATTCGACGGCTTGCAATCCGCGGAAAATGTTACCACCACCTATTACGACCGCTACCTCGACGCCGGCGGAGGAGAGTTCTTTAATTTGCTCGGCATAGTGTTGGAGCATGGATGCTTCGATGCCGAATTTCTGTTTGCCCATGAGGGATTCGCCACTTAGTTTTAGGAGGATTCTTTTGTATTTTATGTGCATGGTCTCGAATATTAGTTGATTTTGTAAAAGTGGCTTGGCGATGGTCAAAAAAAAAGCGAATTAATCATCTTAATTCGCTTTTTTAAAATCCATCCTTCATTAGCCTAGTTCAACGTGTTTGAAGTTGGTGACGGTTAGTTTGTCGTCGATGCTTTTGAGATATGCACCGACGGTTTGTTTGCTGTCTTTGACGTATTGTTGGTTGAGCAATGTCGATTCTTTGTAGAATTTGGTTAGTTTGCCCATCGCGATTTTTTCGAGCATGGCTTCGGGTTTGCCTTCCTGGCGGGCCTGTTCTTTACCGATCTCGATCTCTTTTTCGATGGTGGTGGCATCCACGCCGTCTTTATCGATGGCGATGGGCCGCATGGCGGCTACCTGCATGGCCACGTTTTTGGCTGGCTCCATATAGTCGGGGCCTTCCAGGTTGATGGCGAGGATAACGCCGGCGCGGTATCCCATGTGGATGTAGGGAATGACCTGGCCTTCTCCGGCAGCGGTTTCAATTTTGGCGTATTTGCTCAATTCGAGTTTTTCGCCGATGACACCGGTTTGTTCGGTGATCTTCTCGCCTATAGACAGTTCGCTGTCAAATGGGAGCGCCAACAGTGCTTCTGCATTTTCCGGCAGGTTTTTCAATGCTATTTCAGCGATCGATTTAGTCATATCGATAAAGCCATCCGTCTTGGCCACAAAGTCGGTTTCGCAGCTCAGCCGAACGATCACACCGTTGTTGCGATTGTGAGAGGTAAGGGCAAAAACGACGCCTTCTTTGGCTTCTCGATCAGCTCGTTTGGCGGAAAGCTTCTGACCTTTTTTGCGGAGTATTTCGATGGCTTTTTCCATGTCACCGTTGGCTTCGGTGAGGGCTTTTTTACAATCCATCATGCCAGCGCCGGTGGAGTCACGTAGTTTTTTTACGTCGGCAGCAGAAATTTTTACAGTATCCATTAAGATTATTTTTTTGAATTTTTTATCAATTAGAATCAATTGGTGGCAGCGGCTTCCTCACTCCCCTTGTTTTTGTTGGCCTGTCGCTCTTTGAGTCCTTCCCGGATGGCTTCGGTCATGTATTTGACGATGACGGTGATCGACTTGGAAGCGTCGTCGTTCGACGGGATGGGGAAGTCCACCGTGTTGGGGTCGGAGTTGGTATCAACCATAGCGATGGTGCGCATGCCCAATTTTTTGGCTTCCGAAAGGGCGATGTGTTCGTGCGAAATATCCACGATGAAAACGGCAGCGGGGAGCCGGGTCAGGTTGGCGATGCCACCGAGTACTTTTTCGAGTTTATTTCGTTCCCGGGTTAACGTCAGGCGTTCTTTTTTTGTTACACTGGTTAGGGATCCGTCGGCGAGCATGGTGTCGATGGTGTTCATCTTTTTGACGGACTTTCTGACGGTGTTGAAATTGGTCATCATACCGCCGAGCCACCGTTCGGTGACGTAGGGCATCTCGACGCTTTTGGCTGCTTCGGTGATGATGTCACGGGCTTGCTTTTTGGTGGAAACGAACAAAATTTTCCGGCCTGACCGGGCAATCTGTTTGAGCGCATTACCGGCCCGTTCCATGCATTCGAGGGTGCGGTTGAGGTCGATGATGTGGATGCCTTTGCGCTCCATAAAGATGTAGGGCTGCATTTTGGGGTTCCACTTTTTTTTGAGGTGTCCGAAGTGGACGCCTGCATCGAGTAATTCTTTGTAAGTTGGATCTGCCATTTTTGATATAGTTAGCTGCCTTTCGGCAAATACTTTCAGATTAAGGAATAAATAAGAATCATTTAAAAAATACCTTTTTGCCAGCAGGCAAGAAATCGACATTTTGCCCTCGCTCACCTCTTACTCCTAGGAGAACCCATCCCACGAAATGGCGAAATAATATTTTGAGTGTTACAAACTGAGCTTACGCACTTAAAATATTTTGAAAAAAGAAAAATTTAGCATTATAGGCTATTTAGCTTAATTGGAGCCAATAGTCTATAGTTTAGAGCAAGGGCTCTATTAAAAAAACCTCAAACTTGCCAAACGAGCCTATTCCAAAAGAGGAATGGGACTAGCCTTGCCCCACAGGTAGTGCTACTGCCCGTTTTGGTTTAAGGGTTTGAAGTTGCTTAAAAGCAGCTGTAACTGCTTTGACGTACAACTGAGTCTTGAGGGCAAAATGATTGGTCTGCTTCATTTTCGAGAGCAGTTCCAATTTAGTCCAGGCGATCATAGCCGCAAAGATATGATTGGCCTGGGAGTTCTCTGTTTTGGTAGGAGATTGTTGCAGTCCTACGTTTTGTTTCAGAGACTTGTGGAGTACCTCTACCCCCCACCTTTGATCGTAGGTTGTACAGATAGCTTGAGCAGACAAACTCATGTCGTTAGTAACCACATACAATTCGCCCTGGCTACCATCTTTGTTTTTAAAGACTTGTTTGGTCAACAAGACTGGAAAGTCCAGTCCTTTAATCCAAACGGGCAATGCCTGGTTCTTTTGTATACTTAGTTCATCGACTCTTTTGAGTTTACCCTGCAGCTTATCCTCCTTACTCAGCGCCACCTTGCGGTTGGCTACGAGTGCCGCCACAAAGTATTTTTTCAACTCGTGGTGAACAAATTTGAAGTTGTCTGCGCTGGAAAACCATGTATCCCACAGCACATACTTGTACTTCAATCTGTTGCGACGTTGCAAAATCAAAAGTCGGGCTCTAAGCATATCGTGTTTAGATATGGGGCTACGTCTTTTCACTTTGCCGCTCTTTTTGTCAAACCAGGATTCGGTCTTACTGACCAGCTCAAAGGCTACTGGTACGGAAACATAGCTTACCTCAGCCAAAGGGCTTTGATACAGAAAATTGATAATGTTTATGCCTTTGACATTTTTATCGCGTCCCTTTTTCGAATGGTCGTGATGCCAGCATACAATGTCATTTTCTGTTGTGTGAGGCTTGTGTTCTATTGTGTCGTCTATTTTTATCACTCCTTCGGAAGATTCAATTCGACGCACAATAGGTTTAACGCATTTCCAGTAATCCTTTTGGGTCAGTCGTTGCTGACCCAAAAATCGGGTGATCTTGTCGTGGCTTAACGCCCCGTCCAACACCTGAGACATCCCCGTAGCCGTCGCTAACTTAAACGACGATATCAGATAGTCCGAATACAGGTCTAAAATGTGTGGGTTTTTCATTAGGCAGATACTTTTATCTACCAAAGTTAAGACTTATATCATTTTTTCTATATTTTCAAAATTTTTGGCCTGCGTAAGGTCAGTTACTAAGAACAATTATCGCTTGCTGAACTGGAAGCTCTTGCGCGCTTTGGGTTTGCCGTATTTTTTGCGTTCGACCACGCGGGCATCTCTCGACAAGTATTTTTTGTCTTTGAGGGGTTTGCGGAACTCCTCGTTGAGTTTGACCAGGGCGCGGGCAATGCCCATGCGGATGGCTTCTGACTGTCCTTTGAACCCACCGCCGGAGACGTTGACCTTGAGGTCGTAGATGTTTTTTTCGATCTCTACTTCATCGAAGGGAGCCGTCACGTTGGAACGGATGTGTACCTGTGGGAAATAGTCTTTCAGTTCGCGGTTGTTGATCCGTATATTGCCTTCGCCCTTAGTGAGGTAGACGCGGGCGACGGATGCTTTTCTTCTGCCGATGGCGTTTATCATTTCCATAAATCAGCTTATTTAGTCGTTTTTAAAGGTTCTGGTTTTTGAGCCTGATGGGGATGCTCATCGCCAGCGTAGACGAACAGCTTTTTGTACATGGCCCGTCCCAGTTTATTTTTGGGCAGCATGCCTTTGATGGCGTTGCGCACGATGGCGGTGGGCTTTTTGGCCATCAGTTCCTCGGCGATGACCTTTTTCTGTCCGCCGGGATAACCGGAGTGGGAGAGGTAGTACTTTTGGCTCATTTTATTGCCGGTAAATCGCACCTTGTCGGCATTGATGACGACTACGTAGTCGCCACAGTCCACATGGGGTGTGAAGGAGGGTTTGTGCTTGCCACGCAAGACGGTGGCGATGGCCGAGCACATCCTTCCCACGGGTTGGTGGGTGGCGTCGACGAGATGCCATTTGTGCTCGACGTCTTCCTTGCGGGCCGACTTGGTTTTATAACTTAGTGTATCCACTTTTTACGAATTTTCTATGTTGAAAAACGATAATATTCTACTGCTTTTTGAAAAGCAGGTGCAAAGGTAGGCTTATTTGGGTCGAAAAACAAGGGATTTTCAAAGAAATTTTATTTTTTGGTTGCGTAAGTCGTTGAAAAACAGGGTGATTTTCGCACAGAAACTTTTATAGGTCGTTTTTTAGCGGGCCGTTTCTACCTTACCGAGAAGCAAGACGATACTTTGTGCGTTGGCTAAGGGCTCCTATAGAAACCAGGGGATTACCTTACTCACTGTAAAAGTTTGGGTATCTTTGTGTGGTTTGATAACGAAAAACTATGAAAATGAAATCAGGATTGTCTTTTTGCTTGGTTGTTTTTGCTTTGGGTTTTTGTTTTGGGCAGATTGGGTTTGAGGAGCATGTGGTTATTGATGACACTTATGCTGCTCGTGGAGCAATATCTGTCTTTGCTGCCGATTTTGATGGTGATGGCGATCCTGATGTGTTATCTGCTTCACAGTTAGATGATAAAATAGCTTGGTATGAAAATTTGGATGGTTACAATTTCGGAGTACAGCAGGTTGTTGAAACCAATCTTTATAATCCGAATTATGCTTTTCCATCGGACATAGACGGTGACGGCGACATTGATATAGTGGGTGGCTATCGATTTAGTGTTGCCTGGCACGAGAACACAAACGGCCAGGGCAGTTTTGGACAAGGGCAACTAATAACGACAAATATTGAAGGTACAAGATCAGTTTTTGCTGCCGATTTCGATGGAGACGGTGATATGGATGTATTGTCAGCATCGGATATTTCTTTAGGAGATGATAAAATAGCTTGGTATGAAAATATGGATGGCATGGGGAACTTCGGGCCCCAACAAGTTATTACTTTACAGGCTGCCAACCCTAGAGATGCTTATGCTGCCGACATAGATGGCGACGGAGACATAGATGTCCTCTCCGCATCATATAACGATGATGAAATAGCTTGGTATGAAAATACGGATGGTATGGGAAGCTTTGGGGGTCAGCAAATAATTTCATCGGAAGCAGAGGGAGCGCAATCTGTTTATGCTATAGACGTCGATGCTGATGGTGATATGGATGTTCTTTCTGCTTCCTTCAACGATGATAAAATAGCCTGGTATGAAAACATAGATGGCACGGGTGTTTTTGGAGCCCAACAAGTTATATCCTCTGGCGCGGATGGAGCAAGATCAGTTTTTGCAGTTGATATTGATAATGATGGCGATGTTGATGTTCTTTCTGCATCAGACAAAGATCATAAAATAGCGTGGTATCAAAACATGAATGGCCTGGGCAATTTTGGAGCCCAACAAGTTTTATCCATTAATGCCGCTGATGCCAAGATGGTATATGCCTATGATGTAAATAGCAATGGCTTTTTGGATGTTCTTTCTGCCTCTCACCATGATGGTAAAATAGCCTGGTACGAAAATACAGATGGATTGGGAAACTTTGGGGACGAACGAATTATCACACAACTTGTCATCAATAGTCCGTTGTCAATTGTAATAACAGATATAGACAACGATGGTTATAAGGATTTAATCTCCGCCTCCTCAAATGACGACAAAATTGCTTGGTTTAAAAACATAGATGGTCAAGGTGATTTTGGGGAACCTCAAGTTGTAACAGTGTTTGCTGAAGGGGCAATCTCCGTTGATTTTGCAGACATAGACAATGATGGCGATAACGACCTGGCTTCTGCTTCTTGGGCAGATAACAAAATAGCCTGGTACGAGAACACAAATGGTCTGGGCAATTTTGGTGATCAACAAATTATATCAACAAATGTTGCCATGCCACAACATGTACATACAGCAGACCTGGATAATGATGGAGACGTAGATGTTTTGTCAACTTCCTTCGACGATAACAAAATCGCCTGGTATGAAAATACCGACGGATTGGGTTCTTTCGGTCCTCAGCAGATTATTACTACGAATGCTATTGAACCTTCTGTATCTTTCACAGCAGATATAGATGGTGATGAAGATATGGATATAATCTATACTTCTTGGGCTGAAAGTAAAATAGCTTGGCTTGAAAACGTAGACGGCTTAGGTGATTTCGGGCCTCAGCAAATTATCACTACATCTGCTGACGGAGCAGTTTATGTACAAGCAGGTGATTTAGATAATGATGGCGATGAAGATGTTGTGTCTACGTCGTTTGTAGATCATAAATTAGCTTGGTATGAAAACATAGATGGTACAGGTACATTTGATGAACAAATTGTGATAACTTCGGCAGTCGAATTCCCAATGGCACATTACCTCACAGACTTGGATAATGATGGAGATTTAGATATATTAACCGCTTCTCAAGACGAAATATTTTGGCATGAAAACATCGGTAACGCTAGTAATTTTGATTCCCACCTAATTGTTGATGGTTTCAGTAATCAGGCAAGATCTGTCTATGCCGCCGATATAGATAATGATGGTGACAATGATGCTGTTTTTTGTTTTACAAAAGGTAATAAAATAGCCTGGTATGAAAACGCAGGTATTTCTTTTCTTAAAGAAACGCTTGAAAAACAATTCACCCTCTACCCCATCCCCACCCAAAACGCTCTAACCATCCAATCAGAAAACCCCATTGCCCAAATTGAAATCTACAACCAACTCGGTGAAATGGTGTTGGTAAAGTCAGCACATCATACCATCGACATATCCAGCTTGCCGCGAGGCATATATTTTTGTAAAGTGGTTGATGAAAATGACAAAACCGGTATAGAAAAAGTAGTGAAGGAATAAACATAACTCAATGCCCAACAGCGACCCAACCGCCCCCGCCCGCAAGCAGGACCACATCGAGCTGGCCTTCCAGTCGCAGGTGCTATCCGGTGAACTCGACCGGCGGTTCCACTACGAGCCGATGTTGGGCACCCACCCGCCGAACTCCGACGCCCTGGCGATCTCTTTTTTGGGTAAAACCCCTGAAAGTGCCCATCTGGGTATCGAGCATGACGGGCGGTACGGCTCAGGCCAAAACCATCAACCAACACCTGGCCCCGCGCTTGCCGCGACTTTGGCATGGGCATGGGGTTGGGGTCGTGCCGCGCCCTGCTATGGAGCGAGGAGACCTTTGACGACTTCAACGTGCGCCCCATCATCGGCGACGATTTACCACTGTACGCCAACCTCGGCATCGCCCAATTGGAACAACTCATTCAACAAAACGAGCTTTTCCGCGTTGAAAAACTGGTAGAACAACTCCGGGCCGACGGGCTGATCGTCCACGTCAACCCCCTCCAGGAGTGGCTCCAACCGGAAGGCGACCGGATAGAAGTCCCTCCCATTGACACCGTCGAAAAAGCAGTATCGGCTCTGCCCTTCCCCATCGTCGTAAAAGAGGTAGGGCAGGGCATGGGCTACGAAAGTTTGAAGGCACTATTTCAACTGCCACTGGCAGCCATCGACTTTGCGGCAAGCGGAGGCACCAATTTTTCACGGCTGGAGCTGTTGAGAAGTAATGCCGCCCAACAACACACTTACAATCCTCTGGCGCTGGTGGGGCACACCGCCGCCGACATGGTCGAAATGACCAACAAAATAGTGGCCGAGCTGGGCGATAAACGCCGCTGCCATCAGGTAATTGTGTCGGGCGGTGTCCAAACTTTTTTGGATGGTTACTATTTTATTAATAAATTAGCATTGCCAGCCATATATGGACAGGCTTCCGGGTTCCTGAAACACGCCCGAAATGACTACGACAGCTTGCACCAACACGTTTCCGACCAGGTAAAAGGGCTTGCCCTGGCTAAGGCTTTTTTGCGGGTACGTGGGTAAACCACAGAGACGCAAAGGCTCGAAGTAACACAAAGAGAAAATCAAGAAAAAACCTTGCAACTTTGTGCCTTCGATCCTTTGTGGTCATAAAAATATAACATGAAAAGATCAATTTCCGGGTTTTCCAAAATGTCGAAACGGAAAAAGCTCAAATGGATCGTTGAAAACTTTTTCAAAGACCCGGACCACGTCATGCGCGAACTGAAAAGCTATTGGCTCCGCAACGAAGACCAGCAGCGCATCCTCGACGGTTTTAGTGAAAACACGATCTCCAACTACTACCTTCCCTATGGTGTGGCACCCAATTTTGTGGTCAATGGCAAGACCTATTGTGTGCCGATGGTCATCGAAGAAAGTTCGGTGGTGGCAGCGGCTTCCAGTGCCGCCAAGTTCTGGATGGACCGGGGCGGCTTTCACGCCGAAGTGTTGTCGACCCAAAAAGAAGGACAGATTCATTTTTACTGGCAGGGTGATCCCGAAAAACTAAAAGCCGCCTTTCCCGACATAAAAGCCGAACTGTTGAAGGCCGACGACGAACTCACCGCCAACATGAAAAAACGGGGCGGCGGCGTCACCCACATCGCTCTGAAAGACTGGACCGATGCCGACCCCGGCTACTACCAGATAAAAGCCGGTTTTGAAACCTGCGATTCGATGGGCGCCAATTTCATCAATTCGATCCTGGAGCAATACGCCCGGACTTTCGTCCAATTCATACAAAACGATGAGCGATTCGTGGAAGAAGAAAAAGAGGTAGACATCATCATGGCCATCCTGTCGAATTACACACCCAAGTGCATGGTGCGTACCTGGGTGGAATGTCCGGTTGAACTACTCGGCGACAACAACGGACTGAACCCAACTCAATTCGCCGAAAAATTCCGCAAGGCCATACGCATCGCCCACCTCGACCCCTATCGGGCCACTACCCACAACAAGGGCATTTTTAATGGGGTGGATGCTGTGGTGCTGGCCACCGCCAACGATTTCAGAGCCATAGAGGCCTGCGGCCATACCTATGCGGCCCGTACCGGCCAATACCGCAGCCTCAGCCACTGTAGCATCGAAAACGGCATCTTTCGCTTTTGGCTCGACCTGCCACTGGCCGTCGGTACGGTGGGCGGCCTTACCAAATTGCATCCCGTTGCCAAGCGGTCGCTGGAGCTATTGGGCAACCCCGATGCCAGGGAGTTGATGACCATCATAGCAGCCACGGGGTTGGCACAGAATTTTGCCGCCGTCCGCTCCCTCATCACTACCGGCATCCAGAAGGGGCATATGAAAATGCATCTGCTCAACATGCTCAACCACCTGGAGGCCTCGGAGAAAGAAGCAGCAGCAGCCGTCGACCATTTTCATGGAAAGGTGGTGTCGTTTAAAGCGGTCCGGGATTTTTTGGACAAGCAGCGGGGCGGAAAGACGCGGCCTGTAAAATCCTTGTTGGAGAATCAGAAGAAAAACTGAGAAGCTGTCTAAAATGGGACCGTGTACAGAAAACCTGTGTCACTTGCCCTCTCGCACCCTGGCCCTGAAGGGAACAGCCGTGCGCTGTCACAGTTTTCTGAATAGACTCTAAAATACCTTCTTTTGATAATGTGCATTAATACCAACCTGTGTACAAAGCCAACGGAAAATTATTGTTGACTTCGGAGTATTTTGTCCTCGACGGGGCGTTGGCGCTGGCCGTGCCGGTGCGGTTTGGGCAATCGTTGGAGGTGAAGGGCTATGCTGTTGCAAACACCCTGTTGTGGGAAAGCTATACCGCGCATAACGATTGTTGGTTTCGGGCGGCTTTTTCCATGCCGGAACTGGAGTGTTCGTTGAGTACGGATGAAAAAACCGCTGCCACCCTTCAACATATCTTAACGCATTTGCGGGAGGAGCGACCTACCTTATTTAATCGGAAAAAAGGGCTTCGCATCACCACCCGGCTCGACTTCCCCCGCCAATGGGGGCTGGGCACCAGCTCTACGCTGATCTGGCTATTGGCCAAATGGGCGGGAGTCGACGCCTATGAGTTGCTGTCCGAGACCCTGGGCGGATCGGGATACGATATTGCCTGCGCCGATGCAAGGGGTCCTATTTTGTATCAGCTTGACTGGGAGGGTAAGCCAATGGTTCAGGCTGCGGACTTCAACCCGCCGTTTCTGTCTCAATTGTATTTTATTTACCTGGGCAAAAAACAGAGCAGTCGCAGTGGAATAGAGCATTACCGCCAGGTGGTTGCCGAAAAGCGGAGTATCGCCAACCGGCTCTCCGAGATAACACGGGCCCTTCTTCGGGCCTCCACCCTCTCCGATTTTGAAGAACTGATCCGGGAGCATGAACAACTGATAAGTACCCATTTGAAAATGCCGTTGGTAAAGGATGCTTATTTTTCCGACTTTCCGGGAACGGTCAAGTCGCTGGGTGCCTGGGGAGGCGATTTTGTGCTTGCCACCAGTGAGTGGCCGGAGGAGAAAGTACGGCGGTATTTTAGCGAGAGGGGTTTTGGGGTGTTTTTTCGGTATGTAAATCTGATAAAAGAGAAAGGTTCCTCCGATTGAAAGCGGCAAAACTCAAAAGTCGACGATAGAAAGTACAAACATCCAATTGCAAGAAGTCATTTTAACAACAATACACTTCCGGATTTGGTGATGACTTGTGGCTGGCCTTCGAGCACCACTTCATACACTGCTTTCCAGACGTAGGTGTCCGGTGGCAGGGGCTGGCTGTTGAAGGTGCCGTCCCAGCGGTGTTCCGGGGTATTGCTTTGAAAGACGCGTTTGCCCCAGCGGGAAAACACCTGGAAGTCGTAGTTTTTCAGGCAGCAAAGCGTCAGGGGGCCAAAACTGTCGTTGATGCCGTCGGCATCGGGAGTGAAGGCGTTGGGGGTTGCAAAAGCGCAGGAAGACACCTCGCCTTCGCCGAGTACGGTGATCTCGTCGGTAGCTTCTCCGCATTCGTTGCTTACAGTGACGGCATATATCCCCGGTTCGGTCGGGGTGATGGTGGGGGTGGTTTCACCGGTACTCCACTGGAAGTGAGTGCCCTCGTTGTTTTCGCCCAGGATGAGGGGTTGGGTGGAGCAGATTACTGCTGCGGAATCCAGGTCTGCTATGGGATAGCCCTCTATGATATAAAGATAAGGCGTGGTGGTGTAACAGTCAGAGTCGCTTACTATGGTGACCTGGTACCATCCTTCCGCGTCCAGTCCTTCCGGAACGGCATAATTGTACTGGGTAGCTCCCTCAATAGCAAAACCGTCGTGATACCACTGGTAGCTGGCATTTGGATTGGCCGGTACAGAAAGAATGGCATTTTCCAGGCAAGGCAGGCCGCTTTCCAGCGTTATGGTGATGGAAGTAGGGGAATCGCAGCAGTGGTCGCCTTGCTTTGCTACACAGACGTTGTCGATGTAATAATAGGCTATTCCTGCCGTGCTAAACGACTCAAACTGCTCCACTTCTGTGCTACTACTATCTCTGAAATTACCAATAGATAGAAACTGATAGGCTTCATCAGGAGTAAAAGTAAAACTAATTTTCTCCCAATCGTTTGAATAAAAGATTTCTGATAATTCAAGTTGAGGAGAAACCAAAATGGGAGTTCCAAAAACTTGCACTGGTTGATTTACTGAAAAGTACAGACCTAAATTCTTTGTACCAAATCCTCCATAGCGTATATCTTCCAATCCGTTTGAAATGTAGAATGATATATGATATATCTGTTCCGGTGTTAATGGTTGAGCTAGTTGTATCGATATATATTCTCTGTAATTTAATGTTTGGTTATTATCAGCCCAAATACCTAGCCCTGCAATTGCACTATCAAAAAGAGGGTTTATAAATGAAATACCGCTAGCAGGCAATGAAGCTGGAAACTCCCCCTTCACATGAAAATAATCGGGAGATCCATATGATGTATCATATTCACAAAGTCCGTTTAAATTATCCCAATACAAAGTAGCACACCATTCTCCAGCCCTTGAAGGCAATTGATAATAAAGCTCAAAACCCGGGTTGGGTACCAGGTTTTGAGCAGGGAGGGAGACTAAGAACAGGCACATCGCTGCCAAAATTAATAGTATTCCATTTTTAAACCACATTCAATTTTGTTTGATAATCTTTAGAACGACGTTACTGGTTTTAAAATTGAACGTTACAAAATAAATTCCGTCAGGTTGGGTGGTCAGGTCGAGTTGGTAATGGGGCTGGGAAACCTTCGTATTCAATATATTCGTGCCAAATAGATCAGCGATATCTATCGAAACTACTTCGTCTGGCCCACCCCGAAAATAAATATTGAAAAAACCGGACTGACTGGGATTGGGATATGGCGTATAAAAATCGACTTACCGTACTAACAATACACTACCAGACTTGGTAATGATCTCTTCCTGGCCTTCGAACACCACTTCATACACTACTTTCCAGACGTAGGTATCCGGTGGCAGGGGCTGGCCGCTGAAGGTGCCGTCCCAGCGGTGTTCCAGGGTATTGCTTTGAAAGACGCGTTTGCCCCAGCGGGAAAACACCTGGAAGTCGTAGTTTTTCAGGCAGCAAAGCGTCAGGGGGCCAAAACTGTCGTTGATGCCGTCGGCATCGGGAGTGAAGGCGTTGGGGGTTGCAAAAGCGCAGGAAGACACCTCGCCTTCGCCGAGTACGGTGATCTCGTCGGTAGCTTCTCCGCATTCGTTGGTTACAGTGACGGCATATACCCCTGGCTCGGTCGGGGTGATGGTGGGGGTGGTTTCACCGGTGCTCCACTGGAAGTGAGTGCCCTCGTTGTTTTCGCCCAGGATGAGGGGTTGGGTGGAGCAGAGTACTGCTGCGGAATCCAGGTCTGCTATGGGATAGCCTTCTATGATATAGAGATAAGGCGTGGTGGTGTAACAGTCAGAGTCGCTTGCTATGGTGACCTGGTACCATCCTTCCGCGTCCAGTCCTTCCGGTACGGCATAATTGTACTGGGTAGCTCCCTCAATAGCAAAACCGTCGTGATACCACTGGTAGCTGGCATTTGGATTGGCCGATACAGAAAGAATGGCATTTTCCAGGCAAGGCAGGCCGCTTTCCAGCATTACCGTGATGGAAGTGGGTGAGTCGCAACAGTGATCGCCTTGCTTGACTACGCAGACGTTGTCGATATAGTAATAAGCTCTTCCTTTTGCACTATATGAATCAAATTGCTCTACTTCCGTATTGGTGTCATTTCTGAAATTACCCATTGAAATATACTGATAATCATCATCAGCAATGAATTCAATACTGATTTTTACCCACTCATTATTATATAAAACTTCATTGATTTCAAAATGAGGTTCTATCAAAATAGGATTTGCAAATAATTGGATGGGCTTGATTTTTGAAAAATAGATACCAATATTTTTAATACCGTATCCCCCATGTCGTATATTAATGCCATTAGATGTATAAAATGAAATATTGTACGAAGTCCCAACTATCATTGGATTTGTAAGAGGGATAGAAAGGTATTCTCTTCGACTCATTTTGTCTTCAACACCATCCCATACAATCAATCCGATACTGGCTTTTCCTTCATAGGGATAGGTATTAGAAAAAATATTGTTGGGAAGAGAAACGGGATAGCTTCCTTCTTCATGGAAATAATCAGGCGACCCATAAATAGAATCTGTATCATATTCACAAATACCATTGAGGTTATCCCAATGCATGGCAGTACACCATTCTCCAACTCTATCAGGCAAACTATGATAAAGCTCAAAACCCGGATTAGGGACCAGGTTTTGAGCATAGAGGGAAGCTAAACACAAACTCCCCAAAAAGATTAGAATTCCATTTTTAAACCACATTCAATTTTGTTTGATAATCTTTAGAACGACGTTACTGGTTTTAAAATTGAACGTTACAAAATAAATTCCATTGGGTTGGGTAGTAAGGTCGAGTTGGTGATGGGATTGTGAAACCTTGGTGTTCAATATATCCGTACCGAATAAATCAGTGACGTTTATCGAGGCCCCTTCTTTCGGCTTTCCAAGAAAATGAATGCTGAAAGCACCAGTCTGACTTGGGTTGGGATAGATTTCCACATTATTTACCGAATTTTCATCAGCCTCTTTTTCCTGTCTGTAGATCGATGCTTCATTTATAGTTACTAACGAATCGGCAGCTACTTTTGCAACAGGTAGCGCATTTCCTCCGTTATTGGCAACAAGTTGTGAAGGAGGATCGTCGTCAATAATCCCCGGAAGACAATCGTCAATAGTACAAAGAACCTCCGATCCTACCACCATATTGATAGCCTCTTTTAATAATATTTCATCTTCAGGCTCTTCTCCAGTTTGCAATAATAACGTAACACCAGGCAGAACAGTAACACTTATATTTTCATCAATGGTGATTCTATTTTTGGCAACTATGCTTATATCACTGGAAATATAAGGTGAGGTTGTGGTTAAAATTCCAGCCTCAGCTACAGTTGTCGGTGGGTTCAAATAGGCAATGTTGTTTGCATTTATTTCAACTGTATGATAGCAGCAAAAATCATTGAAGTCTTGAATAGGCACCGAATTATAATGCATGGTTGCTTCTACAAATACCGTCTCATCACCAGCGGAGTTGGTTTTAACGATTTTTTGATAATCCGGTGCATCAGGATCATGTTTATTCTTTACATATTGACAGGAGTTTATCAATTCCAAATCGTAAAAATAAATTCCTGCTGCCACTTCTACACCGGCATCGTTCTTTCCATCCCAACTTACCATTTGCGGTGAATTTCCAATCAAAATGGTACGCACTAACTGTTCAATATCGTTAAAAATTTCTAACTTGAAGTAATCTACATTGGACAAACCCCCAATGGTAAATGGTGTATCTTCAACCGTGCAAGGTACTCAATGTTGTAAACTCAATACACCCATCGTAAGGAGAACAGTTCTCACAATTGGCACAATCCGTAACTTCCATGTTGACTTCATCAAAAAGCAGATAATCCAAATTACAAACCCAGTCTATCCCTTCGTAAGGTGTAAAATATTCAAAAGCCAACCAATCGTGATTGTTACTGGGAGCGCTAAAATTGAACTCGACCAAATGCCATTCACCCGTGGGATAAAGATCGGTGGAGATGGGCAATGAGGCCACTTTAATGAGTCCATCCCCGTTTTTCGCATAACCGCTGCCGGAGTCTTCAAAGCAAAAGTCCTCTGTTTGGTAGGTAATCTTTTCTTTGGCCATATAAATATCTAACGCCATCCCGGATGACCACAGAGGGACCCGCTGAAAGCTGCTTTCATTGGAAAAATACCAAGTATGATGCGGCAAGCGAATGTACATACTCAATGTTATGGAATATTGATCGCAGCAAAAACCACCGATATTTTGTTGAACCATTTCTGCTGCCAACATACCCCCGTATTTGCAACCGGCTTGAGCAGGAATAGGTACAAAATTACTAGGGAAACCAGGTTCTTCTTCGAAAACAAACATATGCTCCGGCAAGCAATCGCTCAGCCAGTCGGGAGAGTGGGTACCGTTTGACCCATTATCGGCTTCCCACGAATCAGCCTCATCCATTTGGGACTTGTCCACTGGAAAGTCAGGTATATTGGGTGTTTCAAGCCCACCATTATTAAGCGTCTGTCCTGATAATAGAACAGGAATACACGCTAATATTATTATAGTTCGAATAAACATAGGTTTAGGGTTTTATTGTTTAGAAATGGCCTTTTTTAACTCCGCATTCTCCCGCTCCAGCTTTTCCAGCCGTTCGTTCAACTGCAAAATATAAAGCGTCAACTCTTCGATTTTCTCCAACTCCCGCAACTGAAGGTCTCCCAGCCCAATCCCGGTTGCTTCGATCTCTTTGGCAGAAGGAATGTTGGGGAGATGTTTGTGGGTTTTGATATATTTTTCAAGGTCATCCAGGGAGCGCAATTCATAATCCGGCTCAAATACATAATCTGGTATATTGCTCAAGGTCACCTTCACTTCCCGCGCCGTCACATGCCCATCATCTGATATTCTAAACTGTGTATCGTCGTTGGCATCCAGCAACCGCAGTCCGCCTTTAGTGTTTATCTCGCCGGTTTTTGTTACAGAAAACAATCTTTCTCCACTGGACTCCTCTTGTACTAATATAGGTTCCCAAATCGAGTTAGGGCTTGCGTAAAAATAAACGCTACACTAACTGGCTTTCTGTGGCTTAATGATGTAATTCCAATTTCCCTGAAAGTCATCTTTATGCAAGTTTACCTCAGCTAGCTGTTCATCAGATATTTTAATTCCTTTTTCGTAATTATTTTCGTCTAGCTCTGCATCAATTTTGAGGCCTGTTTTAGTAGTGGTATTGCCAATTAAATTGACTACAACTTGCCTGCTGATTAAAGGCTTACCTCGCCAGTTCATAGAAATATAGCAGAACATTTTGTGTTCTATTTTATTCCACTTACTCGTTCCTGGTGGAAAATGACAAACATGAATTTCTTTTTGTAGTTCGTTAGCCAGTTTTTGCAATTCTATTTTCCATAATTTAACTCTGCTTCCATTGCTGCCTCCTCCGTCTGCTATAATTAACAGCGAAGGCGAATCATTATAAATTACCTCTCCTTTTTTATACCACCACTTTCGAATAGAATTTACAGCAAACTCCGATGTGTCGCTACTTATTCCTACATTTACAAAGCCTTCATTTTTATCCACATCATATATTCCATAAGGAGTAACTTTACCTTTTTTCTTATCAGGAAAATCATAAACTTTTACTTTTTCAGGCCCACCTTTAGGTTGATACTCTCGACCTTTATTCGTGTAATTACCTATATTTTCCTTCTTTTTAGCATCTACTGATATTACAGCATAACCTAATTTTTGAAACTCATATACTTTACCGTTAATATGATTAAATTGTGCTTCTCTGTCTTTATGACTTCCGCCTTCTTTTGTTTTACTTGGGGCTTGTAGGCTATATCCTAATTCTTTTAGTAAATTACCAACTGTACTTGGACTTATCTGATAGCCTTGCTTATCTAGTTCTTCTTGTAATTTATAGGTGCTTTTACAAGTCCATCTTAACGGATTTTCCGGGTCTCCCCTTGTTAAGGGGGATACTAATTTGTCTATACTATCTAATACGCTCGGTTGATGTTCCGTTATTTTTTTTTCGTCCTCCTCCATCTTTTCTTATACCAGTTGTTGAGTCTTCTGCGTTTCCTAGCGCTATTTCTTTTAGACCTCGATAGATTCTAGAGCGGCTAATTCCTGTTGCTTCACTTACCAAACTTACTCCGCCTTTAAAATTAACTTTGTTATACGTCTTTGCTCTTGATGCACACCACCATCTTATGCTTTTTTCATTCAACACTTGCTTTATATCCATAAATTCGCTCCGAATTAATTCGATTTGTTCTTCTCGTTTCATTACTCTAAATTACGCTGTTTTTGGCTCCTACTGTATCACTTATTTTTACGCAGAGCCTTATTGGTTTTGATGGACAGCCTTGCTCTGCTAAAAATATGTCCGTCGCTGCCTACGTAAAAGTTTTCATTGCCTGTAACACTGGATATCATTTTTATAGGACGATTGGCCAGACCATTGTAAACGGCCACACTGTGCCGGCTGACTGTTTCCCCACTACCATAAACTTTGAAGTAAGGGTTTTGCGCCGCATTATTTTCGTAAACAGCCAAACCAAGATCGCTACCATTTTCCGTTGAAACACTCATAAAAGCATTCTCAGAGTTAGCATTCCTATTCAATTTGAAGAAAGCTGAACTTCCGACTTCCGAAATGGAGAATTGCCCAGATACATCGTCAGGATCAATATTCCAAATGCTTAAAGAATTTTGCGCCCACATTTGAATTTTACCACAGATACCAACTGAACCGTCCAGCAGAGCTGACCACCCCCCGGGAGATGTAGCGTACAAACCAACAAAGTCTTCGTCTCCGTTAGGCCAACAAATGCCGTCAGGAGGAGGGGGTAGCGTTGAGCCATCTGTCGTGGTGTTTTTAATATACAACCCAAATCGGTCATTGCTGGTTAGAATGCTCATACGCTGGTCAGCGGGTATTTGTCCACCACCATCCAATGATACCCGGTTGCCGGTCCAAAGTCCGGAGGAGGTGCTATTCCATTGAGTTTGAGCGGTTACTTCGCTTACCAGCAAACATGTTGTTACAAAACATAAAAGTACAAGCCAGTTTTGCAGGAATGATTTTTTCATAATGCTAATTTTTTGGTTATTAAAAAGTTGTTTTTAAGGCTAATGTCCAATGAACTGTATTAGCGCGTGGCTTTTCCCTTCAGGGCTAGGGTGCGGGAGGGTGAATGACAAAGTTTTTTGAACAATCATTTCTTAAACACCAGAGCCACGCCCATCCTTCCCGGACAGGCATTCCGATCCCAGGCCGCCTCCAGCCCCTGCCATACCTGCCGGCAGGCAAGGAGGGGAGAGTCAGCCCGCTACATGCAAGTTGTTTTTACTCACTGCAAGTACTCTGCTTTTCGATTACAAACTCCGACCCCACATTACCTCTCGAAAGTAGGTAGCAGATTATAACAACATGACTACAAAGTCATGCTGCTCAGTGGCAGTTCTGTTGAAAGAGGAAAAAGTTAAGTTGGAAAATCAGCGTCGCGTGTCAGCGACTGTTTAAACAATTAGAACCTTCATAGCGTATGGTTTTTGGATTGGTAAAATATACTCTTGTTATGCAAAGGTGCAAAAAAAAAAAAACAACATATACGTATTTGGTACAATGTATTTTTGTCGTCTATCTGACACTTGGGTGATCCCTCATCATTTTGATTTTCCATGTATATCACCTGTTTGCAAAGCGAGTTGTGAGAGCAGTCAGAAAAAAAACCGACTCTATTTCAACGAAAAGGATTTTGGGGTGTTTTTTTGTTAAATCAATCAACCTGTATGCCCTGGAAATGGTACAATAGCAAGCTGATAAAAATAGAGGATGCCTCACCCAAGACCAAACGGTTTTGGGTGGAGGTGCCCGGCGAAGAGCGCATCGACTTCCGGGCCGGGCAGTTTGTGACGATGGACCTGCCCATCCACGAGCGGCGCAACAAGCGCTGGCGCAGCTATTCCATCGCCAACGCTCCTAACGGAAGCAATGTGTTGGAATTTTGCATTGTGGCACTGGAGGGCGGGGCAGCAACACAGTATCTCTTCAACGAGGTGCAGCCAGGCGACACCCTTCGGTTCAAAGGCCCGTCGGGCACATTTGTTTTGCCAGAGCCGGTCGACCACGACATGATCCTGGTTTGTACCGGCACGGGGGTGGCACCGTTTCGCAGTATGCTCCACGACGTATACAATCACCAAAAACCACATCGGAACATCCACCTGATATTTGGTACCCGCGAAGAAAACGGCATTCTCTACCGGGATGAGTTTGAACTGCTTGCGCAAAAAATGCCGAAGTTTCAGTACTCCATTGCGCTTTCGCGCGAATCAGACTGGCCGGGATACAAAGGCTATGTTCACCAAATATATGAAGAGCATTATCAAGAGGTTGACCCCAACCGGCATTTCTACCTCTGCGGCTGGAGCAACATGATCGACGACGCCGTAGCCAAACTCATCCTGGAAATGGGGTATGACAAATCGCAGGTACACTACGAGTTGTATGGATAGGCAGAGGATTTGACCGTTTTTCAACATTTTTGGGGAAAAAGCGTTAGTTTTGTAGAATAATTCTAAATAACAATCATTCACACTTGTTTCGTCATTTCGCGGGCAGGGTTCTCCTTTAGGAGTAAGAGGTGCGAGTAGGTAAAATGCCGATCATATTTTTTAAATGTTCCTAAGAAACATGGATAATAACACGACAACCAGCCCGGTGATGCTGTATAGCGAACAAACGCCCAACCCGGAGACGTTGAAATTTGTAACCAACCGCATGTTGTACAAAGGGACAGCCGACTTCCGGGATGAATCGCTGGCCAAAGAGTGGTCGCCAGTAGCATCGGCCTTATTCGGGTTGCCCTACGTAAAGGGGGTATACATCTGCAACAACTTCATCACGGTGACCAAGGAGTTCAACTACGCCTGGGAAGACATCATGCTCCTGCTGAAAGACTTCATCAAAAATTACATTTCAGAAGGCAATGGCATCATCAACGACGGGTTTGCGGAAGCAATGGAAAAGGTAGAAGCCGAACGGGGTGCCAGCTACGAATACTCCGAAGAAGATGCCGAGATCGTAAAAAAATTGAAAGAACTGATCGATACTTACGTCAAACCGGCCGTAGAAAGCGATGGGGGCAATATCGAATTCAAATCCTGGGACCAGGGCGTGGTCACCGTCATCATGCAGGGCGCCTGTAGTGGCTGCCCTTCCTCTACGGTTACTCTGAAAGCGGGCATCGAAGGGATGCTCAAACGCATGGTGCCCCAGGTGACGGAGGTAGTGGCGGAGATGGGGTAAGTGCCCAGTATTCTGCAAGGTAGAAAATCCGTTTTTCCGAAAGGGGAAACGGATTTTTTATTGGAATTATTAGACGTTAAGTATTCGGCCTGCCAAATTTTCAGCTTTTAATATTAGACACAGGCTTTCTATTCTTTGTTTAATATTAAATTAAGATCATTTATTCTTGAAAAGTGTTTCTCATTGAGTGTTGCCAAGTTTAATTTGTGTACCTTTGATGTAGCGCCAATTAATAAATCTTGGAAACCAATTAATTTATTTTGTTTACGTAAATCTTTATAGATATTAGCAGCCTCTTGGCTCGCTTTTTTGTCAAATGGGATAATCATAAAATTACTAAACAACTTATCCCAAAATTCTTTTTGTTCATTGGTACTTCCACAATATATCTCAACTTCAGTAATTATTGAAACTGCAAATAATGAGTATTGTTGAGTTAACTTATACAAAAATGAATTTTCCTTTTTTGTCTTCCTAAAGTAATCTATTAGAACTGTTGTGTCAAGACAAATTAAATTGTTCTCCATTTATTAAAGTATTCTCGATTATTTAAAAACTGTTCATATTGATCTTCTTGCATAATCGGCCCTTCAATCAATAAATTTTGTAAAATCGAGATATCTCCTTTTGATTTTTGATCTATAAGTTTAGAGTCTATATCCGAGATTAATTTTGCAATTTGACTTGCTGGTAATTGTCTAATTAAATCTAAAATATCGTTGTATCCAATCTTTATTTTTAATTCCATAAGTACTGTGTTTTATCCCAATTTACAAACTATTATCCAAAATGGAAAGAGTTAAACTTGAATTTGTTAATTTCTATTCCATTAACGTTATCTTGAAATTGATAATCAACTAATTATATACATTTTTTATTTTAAAGCAAAGTGTATTTTCGATTGATGCTTCTGTTGAACAACCATGCCCAAAGCAGGCGATTTTACTAATGATCCAGAGATTCTTCCCCTAAAGGTATTTTCGGGTCAGGCAGGAAAATAAACCATCTTCCCTAAAACTCAGTTGTCATTCCCATATCGAACCCGTGTCAGGCACGTTTGAACAGGAAAGGTAACGATTATTTACCATGTTTTCAAGACATTTTCTGGAAAAAGGCCGAGCTTGTAATAGTGTTGTTAAGTATTCGGCCTGCCATGTCCCGAACTCGATTCAGGGCAGGGTAGGCAAAGGCAGAGGGGCATTCAGGCCTGGCTGGCGCCAGACAGGCTACATACAAAATATTTATTCAAAAGGTCTATTTAGGAAACCTCCCAAAAAACAGCTATATTTACCAAAAGGCGTAAAAACGGGAATTAATTGTTGCAAAATCACTTGCTTGTAATAAGCAGGGTAGGTTCTTATTGTTAACTAAAACAAACTCCAACTCATGCGCTGCACAAAACTAATTGCCGGATGGCTGATCGTCCTGTTTTCCATTTCCCAATTGTCGGCTCAAAAGAACCCGCTAAAGTGGGGAAAGATCCCGGCCGAAGACCTGGCCATGACCCAATACGACCCCGACCCAGAGGCGGAAGCCGTCGTGCTGGGGGCCTATGCCAACATCGACTTTACGATCATCCCCGACCAGGGGTTGGCCTACCGATACAAGGTTCACAAAAGGATCAAGCTGTTCAAATCGTCGGCCTTTGAAAAGGGCAATGTGTCCATCCCATTTTACAGCCATCAAAAAAGCGAAAAGCTATCCGCTATCAAAGCGCAGGTCTTCCAGATGGATGGCACCAAACAAAAACTCGCCAACAAAGATATTTTTACTGAAAAGGTCACCGACAGATGGAAGAAAAAGAAATTCGCCATTCCCAACCTCCAGGAAGGCTGTGTGATCGAATACACCTACGAGTTGCTCTCCGACCAGATATTTACGTTGCAGGACTGGTATTTTCAGGAAGACATCCCCACACGGTATAGCGAACTACGGCTGAACATCCCGGAGTTTCTGGATTATGTTTTCCTGTTTCAGTCAGAAAACCAAATTCGAAAATCGACTACTGGCAAAGGAAATACGGGAAAAAACCCGGAATTTGGAGATGCTGTTATACGTCGCAGTTCTTACCTCATGACCGACGTGCCCGCCATCAAAAAAGAGGCCTACATCACCACGATGAACGACTATCGCGCCGGTGTCAAGTTTCAACTCAACGAGTACGAAGACAACCGGGGCATATACCGTAAAGTATTGCACTCCTGGGAAAAAGTAGCCGCAGAGCTCTACGAGTCCAGCTCTTTTGGCGGGCAGTTCTTGCGCAAGGGGAAACACAAGCACCTGCTGGAAGCCGCCCAGCCCGTGATGACTCAGGCCAGTACGCCGATGGAAAAAATCGCTGCTGCCCAACAATTCATTTGCAAAAGCGTCAAGTGGAATGGCCGCTATGGTTACTTCGCCAACGGAAGCCTGAATGCTCAATACGAAAATAAACAGGCCAACTCAGGCAGCATGAACATGATGCTGCTGGCATTGCTGAGAGATGCCGGCCTGGAAGCCCTCCCCGTACTGGTCAGCACCAGGAATCACGGCAAGATGATGCCGCTCTATCCCTTTGTCGACCAGTTCAACCACCTGCTGGTGTACGCAAAAGTCGACGACAAATCATTGATACTCGATGCCCACGATGCCTTTCATCCGGCGGGCTATCCGCACATCAATGCACTCAACAATTCCGGATGGCTGGTTGCCAAAGAAAAACCCCGGTGGATCAATATCTCTGCCCGCGAAAGTTCCGAAAAATATCTGGCTACTTTTGCGCTGGACGCCGATGGCACCCTTTCGGGGCAATTAAGTGCCAGCCTAACGGGTTACAGAGCCATAAATGGGCGCAAAGATTTCGCTGAGGGGCCCAACGGCGGCTGGAAAAAAGATCTCACCGACCGGTTTCCGGATGCAGTGGTCGACTCCATTTCTGTCAAAAACAAAAAAGACATTTACAGCCCGTTGAAAGTGCAGATCGAATGCCGGATACCCAAGGCGGCGATGGCCAATGGCGACATCCTCTACCTTTCACCGGTGTTGATGGGCAGTTTTGATGAAAATCCGTTCAAACTGGAAAAGCGCGATTATCCGGTGGACATTCCCTACCCGATAAAAGAGAACTATGTGCTCAACCTGGAGGTGCCTGCTGGTTATGTCGTCGATGAAATGCCCGAACCTGTCAACCTGACCCTGCCCAACGATGGCGGTAAATTCAGATACTCGGTAAAAATGCAAGGTGAAAACCGCCTCCAACTCATCAGTAAAATCAGCATCAAACAACTCTATTACAGCCCCGAAGAATACCAGGCCATCAAATATTTTTTCGACCTGATCGTGGAAAAACTAAGCGAACAGATCGTCTTTAAAAAGAAAAGTTGAATGACAAAGTTTATCTGCATCGCCGCGCCCTTCTTCCTGTTTTTTTTGCAGGGAAGCGCAATGATGGCGCATACCCCCACATCGTATGCCGCCCACCTGATTGCCGAACCACTCAAAAAAGACGCTCACTCAGTGGTGCGGTTCGAGGACTATCGCGTCGATATACCATCGTATGATAAAATCGTGGTTACCCACAAAAAGGCGATTACCCTGCTGAGCGGACAAAGCGATGCCAACCTGTTGGTGCTGGTCTACAATTCCTTTCGTAAAATTAATGTTATAAAAGGTCGGATATACGATGCCAACGGCGACTTGGTGCGACAGATCCGCAAAAAAGAGATCACCGACCAAAGCGCCGTATCCTCTTTTTCACTGTATGAAGACAATCGGGTGAAGTGGATCAAAGTCCAACACAATGAATATCCCTATACCGTCGAGTTTGAATACAAGTACACGATCAACGACTTTATGTACTACCCGGCCTGGAGCATTCAAGGCTACGGTATGTCGGTCGAAAAGGCGATCTTTACCATAAGTGCTGCCGATAGGGGGCTTTTCGATTATAAAGCACTCAACACAGACCTGGTACCAACTGAAAAAATGAATGGCCAAAACGCGGTGGTTCGATGGTCGGTTGCCGAGCTCCCGGCAATCAAAAAAGTGCCTTACAGCCCTCCGCCTGAAAAAACCTTGCCCATTGTGTTGCTGAAGCCCAACCGTTTCAAACTGGGCAAATACGAAGGCCGTATGACCGACTGGGAGTCCTTCGGCCGCTTTTTAAATGACCTCAACAAAGACCACAACAACCTCTCCGACGAGATGACCGCTCAAGTCAAAACCATGACGGCTTCCGCCAAATCGGACCGCGAAAAGATTGACATCCTTTACCGGTATTTGCAAGACAATACCCGCTACATCAGCGTCCAGCTGGGAGTAGGCGGCTGGCGGGCATTCGACGCCAAATACGTAGAGAAACACAAGTACGGCGACTGCAAGGCTCTGACCTGGTTTATGAAGTCGATGCTCGAAGCGGCAGACATTACCGCCTGCCCGGTAATGATCGGGGCAGGAAATGAAAAAAGCGATGCGCTTATCTCGGAGGATTTTGTGTATCCGGGTTTCAACCACGTCATTCTCCACGTTCCTTCCGAAGATTGTTGGCTGGAGTGTACGAGTAGCTATTCTCCTCCCAACTACATCGGTGCCTTCAACCAAAATCGCAAAGCCTTACGTCTTACAGCAAACGGTGGCGAGCTGGTACAAACCCCCGCTTTTCAGCCGGAAGATGCAAAGTCTACCAACAAATCCAACATTATTCTTACAGAAAATGGCGACGCTCGCATCGTCAATGAAGGTGCGCTCACCGGGCCGCTGCAAGGGCAACTGCGATACCGGACCTTTGAGCAGACAAAGGAGGAGCTGAAAGAATGGTTTTTGGAAAACAGTCACTTCCCCTCTGCCTTTGTTGGCCAACTGGAATTTATCCCTGATAAAGACCGGCCTTCGGTAGCCATTAGCTATGAAATAGATGTGAAAAAATACGCTGCCAAGAGCGGTCGTCGGCTGTTTGTACCCCTCAACCTCGTCAACCCTTACGACGATGTACCCGAGAAGACCGAACACCGCCGCCAACCCATTGAGGTTACAAAGGGGTTCGTTTATGAAGATGAGTTGACCTTCCATTTGCCGGAAGGTTATGAACTGGAAAGTGGCCCTGATGAAGACATTGTGTTGGATACCCCTTACGGAAAATACCGCCTCGAAACGACCACCGACTCATCTAAAATCCAGTGCAAGCGTCGGCTCGAAATGTGGCCGGTGTCGTTGCCTGCTGCCGAATATGAAGATTTCCGCTCATTCCGAAAAGAAGTGGCGGAGTGGGATGCGACCAAGCTGGTACTGGTGAAGAAACGGACTTGATCGCTACCCTTTCTATTGATGTGCTTATTACCGACTTTGGTTTGTCGTTCTGTGAATAGGAAAAAATGACGATATTTGTGGCGTCCATTTTCATTATTTACCAAGCCAGCGACTATGACCGGAATTCAAGATACGTCTAACAGAACTCTCCGACAATTACTGGGAAATGGCCTTACCTATGAGGTACCCAAATTTCAGCGGGACTACTCCTGGGAGATGGAACAATGGGACGATTTGTGGCAGGACATTCAAGTTTTCCTTTCGAAAGAGGGAGCAGCGCACTACATGGGCTACCTCGTACTTCAAACGACAAACAACAAGAATTTTAAAGTGATTGATGGCCAACAAAGAATGATAACGTTGAGCATTCTCATTCTGGCTGTTATCAAAGCCCTTAATGAACTCGTTGAAAAAGATATTGAAGCCGACAAAAACAAAGCAAGGATAGACTCCTTCAGAAGTAGCTACATAGGTTATCTTGATCCAGTCACGTTAATTTCCAGCAACAAATTAAAGCTGAACAGAAACAATGATGACTTTTATCGTCAGAAACTAGTTCCTCTTGTTAAATTACCCACAAGAGATATCAATGCCTCTGAAAAGTTAATGAAATCCTGCTTCAATTGGTATTTTGAGAATCTGCGCATCCATTCCTCCGGGGAGGCACTGGCTTCATTTGTCGATAAAATTGTGGACAAATTGTTCTTTACGACCATAACAGTAAGTGATGAACTTAATGCGTTCCGGGTATTTGAAACGCTCAATGCAAGAGGAGTTCAACTTTCGTCGGCTGATATGCTGAAGAATTATTTGTTTTCAGTGGTTGATGCGAATCAGCCTCATGTATCTGAAATAAACGAAGTTGAATCTTTGTGGGGCTTTATTATTGGAAAGCTTGGCAGCGAAAAATTCCCGGAATTCCTTAGAGTTTTTTGGAACAGCAAAAACAAGACGGTAAGAAAAGCCGACCTTTTCAAAGCCATCAGGAAGAGTATAGCGACTAAGGCGCAGGTGTTTCAACTATTGCGGCAACTCGAAGCAAGCGCAGACATTTATATTGCTTTACGCAACCCTAATGACGAAACCTGGAAGGGAGAACAGAAGATTGTAAGCCATCTTCAAGAGTTGAAGATTTTTCAGGTCAGGCAGCCTTTTTCCCTTTTATTAACGGCATATGAACAGTTAGATCTTGACGGATTTAGGAAAGTTTTAAAAGCTTGTTCTGTCTTGTCCTTTAGGTATAATGTTATCGGGGGATTAAACCCCAATGAGCAGGAAAAAGTGTACAACGAGGTTGCGCTGAATATGCAAAAAAATAAGGTTTTTGATTCAAAAATGTTGGAAAACATTAATCCGCAAGACGACAGCTTTGAAACGGAATTTTCGAACAAGTCGTTCAAAAGAACCTCCCGAAATCATAAAATTGTAAAATACATTTTTGCAAAGATGGAACGGCACCTGTACCATAGTGACATTGACTTGTTCAGCGATCTGTATTCAATAGAACACATTTTACCGGAATCACCCGACGCGGGCTGGGAGCAATTTTCAGATGATGCACTGGACAGATGTGTTTACAGATTAGGCAACCTGACTATACTGGAAAAAAAGTTGAATAAAAAAACGGGAACACTAAGTTTTCAGGAAAAGGCACCTTACTATAAAAGCAGCAGCCTGGAGATTACATTAGCAATTCCAAAGCATTACGGAGAATGGACTGAAGACTCTATCAACCAGCGACAACGTCAACTCGCAAAAAAAGCCAAAGAAATTTGGCAGTTCTAAAAGTAAAAAACAAATGCACGGTGGGCGCTTTCAATAGCAACACCACCGTGCATCGGTATTCAAAGGGCAGGAGGATGCAACATTAATCCATCTTGTCGAGCTTGTCTTTGACTTTTTTGACCACTTCTTCCTGCGCTTTTATCTCAGACTCCTTGGCGCCCTGGTCTTTGCCGTTTTGTTCGATCTTTTGTTTGGCTTCCTCGATCTTCTTTTCGCATTTGGCGATGTCGTCCTCATAGCCTTTCTTTTGCTTGCCGAGGTCTTTAAGGTCGCCTTGCAGTTTGGAGAGTTTTTTCTTTTCGTTGTCCAGAATTTCCTCTACCATCGCTTTGGAAACGCTCAAGGCAAAATCCTGTAGCATTTTCTCTGCTTCGGCATACGCCTCGGCGTGCATTTTAGAGTTGAGGTAGGCGCCACCCATGTCGAACCACACAGCAAGCTGGATGGCATCATCCCCTTTGGAGGTAGACTTGGCATACACGTCGATGGTGTTGGAGCTGAGCTTTTTGAGCGCCATGTTGTCGGAAAAAATCTCCTTAGTTTTTTTGTTTCGCTTTGTTTTGCCCCCTTTGAAGTCTTTCATGTATTTGGTCCAGGCCTTTTCCAGGTCTTTTTGATTGACTTTCGTCAAATTCATGTACAGTGCGTTGTTGGTGCCCTGGCTCATGTTCATTTCACCTTCTTCAACGGCGATACTGAACTGGGAAAAGGCCGCCTGGGAAAACAACAATAAACTGAAAAAACAAATCAAAATCGATTTCATATTGCAATTTTTTAATGTAAGAAATAAAATTTTGGTAAAGTATAAATTTAGGAAACTTTTCATCCAAAAGTCAATAGATGTCCAAGTGTGAGGTCACAGCCAAAGCGGCTCGCCGGGAGGCTTCTTTTCATTAGACGCATTGGCCACCACTAAGTAACCTGTTTGGCGACTCAAAAATCAGTCCCATAGTCATAAAGGGCTGTATTATAAAAATCATCTTCGATGATTTGCCCAATTTTTAACCGCCACGAGCGCAATGCAAAACACCTTTGGTGTTTTTTCGCCAAGAACTTTGCGCCATGTACCAGCGGTGCGTTATAATTACGTTAACACTGCCTCCTTTTTGGTGGAATGATAAGTCTCCCCTTATTATGAACAAAAATTTTGTATGTAGCCTGTCTGGCGCCAGCCAGGCCTGAATGCCCCCTGCTGGCCGGCAGGCGGGCGGGTGTTCCTTGGTTAGATCCGGAAAGCATTCGGGACTCTTCAGTTACTATAAAAAAAATCCATTCATAATGTCTATTGAATATCCCTATCTTTGGCAAAAAAATACATGACACCCAATCTTTATTCCTCTTTGGTAGAAGCCAAACGTCGCCGCGAAAAGAAGTTCGCCGTACTCATCGACCCCGATAAAGTAAGGCTGGGTAAGATGGGAGAGGTACTGGAACGGTCCGTGGAGGCAGGCGTCGACTATTTCTTTATTGGTGGCAGTCTTATCGTCAATAATATGCTCGACAAATGCCTGGAGTCGATCAAAGAGCGATGCAATATACCGTTGATCCTCTTCCCAGGCAACGCTTTTCAACTGAGCTATCGGGCCGACGCCTTGCTGTTTTTGTCGTTGATCAGCGGCCGCAATGCGGAGCTGCTCATCGGCAAACACGTTATATCGGCTCCTTATCTAAAAGTCAGCCCTTTGGAAATTATTTCGACGGGTTATATGTTGGTAGATGGGGGCGTACCCACCACAGTGTCGTATATCAGCAATACCCAGCCCATCCCCGCCAACAAAGCCGATGTGGCCATGTGTACCGCCCTGGCCGGCGAAATGCTGGGCCTCAAGCTGATGTACCTCGATGCCGGTAGCGGTGCGAAAACCCCCGTCAGCGAAACCATGATCGATATGGTGAGTAGCGCCATCGAAGTGCCGCTGATCGTAGGAGGGGGTATCCGCACGCCCGAAAAAGCAGCCGCCAATGTCCGGGCCGGTGCCGACCTTATCGTGGTGGGAAATGCCGCTGAACATGAACCCGGTTTGATCACCGAAATAGCAGCTTCCATACGCGAAACATCTGAAACCCTGCGTGTAGAATGAGTTTTGAACCGGGATTGGAAAGCCTAAAAAAAACAATTTTGCAAAAAGCAACCATCATCAAATCAACCGGAATGTGGTATCAGGCACAGTTGGAAGACGGCCGCCAGTTGCCCTGTCGCATTGTAGGCAAACTGCGGCTCGATGATCTGAAGACCACCAATCCAGTAGCAGTAGGAGATGAAGTGGAACTCCTCGTCGAAGAAGGCGATGAACCCACCGGGATCATCCGGAAAATACGGCCCCGCCGCAATTACATCACCCGGCAGTCGCCCCGGAAAAAACACCAGCTACATATTATCGCTGCCAATGTCGATCAGGCCTGTCTCATCACCACCATTACCCAACCCGACCTCAAACAGGGCTTTATCGACCGTTTTTTGCTGATGACAGAACCCCAAGACATTCCCTGCATCATCGTTTTTAACAAAAAAGATGTGTATGATGAAGATCACCTGCATCTATTTCGGGCTCTAAAATCCATTTACGAAAGTATCGGCTACCCCACTTTGCTCGCTTCCGCTGAAACGGGAGAAGGCACCGACCATGTAAAAGAATTGTTGAAAAACAAAGTCACCTTAATTGGCGGTCAGTCAGGCGTCGGAAAATCTACGCTGGTCAACCGGATTCAGCCCGATCTGCAACTCCGCACCGAACACCTCTCCGACTACTCCGGCAAGGGTCAGCACACCACTACTTTTGCCGAAATGTTCTCCATCGACAATGGAGGCCACATCATAGACACCCCCGGCATCAAAACGCTGGCCTTCAGCAACCTTGAACCCATGGACGTCAGTCACAACTTCCGGGAGTTTTTTGAAGCCTCTCCACACTGCAAATTCCACGACTGCACCCACCGCAACGAACCCAAATGCGCCGTCAAAGAGGCCATAGAGCGTGGAGCCATCAGCGAGCTGAGATACCTCAACTACATTACCATTCTCGATGAAGTGGAGGAACAAAACTACTGGGAGCGCCACCGCGATATGTAACCTACCAACGGAATATCCCCGTAAATCCCTACCTTTGTCCCAGTGACCGGGCAGGATTACCTTGCCTGTCGGGCTCTTCATTATAACGGACAGCAAGCGCACAGTGAAAAACCTCATTCCACCCTTCATATACAATCAATGCAAAAAAGGGACAACCTATGGTCGCTTCCAGGCCTATACGATGTTCGTCGACCTGTCGGGATTTACGGCCCTGACCCAGACGCTTATGAGAAAGGGTAATGAGGGGGCAGAGCAACTGTCCATCATCCTCAACAATATCTTTGCTCCGATGGTGAGCATGGTCTATGAAAGAGGCGGCATGATCCCCTATTTCGCAGGGGACGCCTTTACCGCCATTTTTCCGGTCAACCAGTCTGACATTGAAGCGGCCTCCTTTTTGCAGACAGCTCAGGCACTCCGCGACCTCTTCGACAAGGAAAATGAAAAACAACAACAATTCGGCGAATTCGAGATCGGCGTCAAAATAGGGCTTTCTTTCGGAGAAGTTGAGTGGGGCATCATCGGCGACCAGTACAAACAGTTTTACTTCCGCGGAGAGGCCATCGACGATTGTGCCGACAGCGAACACCACGCCAGCGACGAAGAGATCATCCTCAACCGAAAGATGCTGGCCGTTTTGCAAAAGCAAAAACGGGTAGAAACGGTTGTGGTAGACGACGCCTACTTTAAACTGACACAGGACATTACCGAAATCGCTGCGGTTAGCCGCAAAAAAAATCTGCCCAAGCTGGGGCGCTCTGTCGTACAATCCTTCCTCCCCAAATCGGTGATCGACTTCAATCAAACGGGGGAATTCCGGAATGTCATTTCCGTATTCCTTTCTTTTACCGGTGTCGACAATCACGATCTGCTCAACGAATTCGGCACCATCGTTCTCGACCAGATCAACTCCTTTTCGGGATATTTCAAAGAGATCGATTTTGGCGACAAAGGTGGGATTATGCTGGGCTTTTTCGGCGCCCCCGTATCCTACGAAAACAACATCGAGCGGGCCCTCGAGTTTCTGTTGGCCGTGCAGGAAGCGGTCCGGCCATTGCGGCAAAAAGGAGTGGCCATCCGAGCCGGCATCACTTCGGGTATTGCTTATGCCGGCATTGTAGGCGGCCATGAAAGAAGCCAGTATGCAGTGGTCGGCACCCAGGTCAACCTGGCTGCCCGCCTGATGATCCGTGCCAAATGGGGTGAGATATTGGTTGAAGAGGAAATCCAGAAAAGCCGTCTGTACAAATTTGTACTTCTGGGCGACCGGACTTATAAAGGCATTGAAGGAAAGGTGACCACCTACCAGTTTTTGGGCCGCAAGACGGATGGCCAACAAGGCTTTTCCGGAGAGATGATCGGTAGAGTCAAAGAGCTAAAAGCACTCATCGATTTTTCCAATCCCATTTTGGAAAACCAATTTTCCGGCATTGCCTATGTGTATGGAGAGGCGGGTATCGGCAAAAGCCGACTTTCGTACGAAGTCAAAAAACAGTTGGAAAGCAAGCGGAAGATCAACTGGTTTACCTGCCCTGCTGATCAGATTTTGCGCAAGCCTTTCAACCCCTTCATTGCCCAGTTGAAGGATTTTTTCAGACAGTCTTCCGACAACAGCCCACAGCAAAACCAAAAACAGTTTGAACGCCACTTCCGATGGATGATATACGACCTGGAGGAATCAGTCCACCCAGAGTCGGATGCCGTCAAAAAAGAACTGGAAAGAACCCGTTCTATCCTGGCGGCACAGGTGGGTATTTTTTACCCCAACTCCCTTTGGGAAAATCTGGATGCTCGCGGGCGGTATCAAAATACCCTGGCCGCCATCCACAATTACACCATAGCTGCGGCCATCATCAGCCCCCTCATCCTTGAGCTGGAAGACGGTCATTGGTACGACCACGACAGTATCGACCTGCTCGACGATCTGGCCGGACGGTTTCATCGCTACCCCATCTTTGTATTGATCACTTCCCGCTACAACGACGATGGCACCAAGCCCGTTTTGTTTGCGCAAAACACCCTGGAGACCCACCAAATCGTAACCCAGGAGATCGACCTGTACATCCTGCCGGAGGAAGGACTGGAATTGTTTGCGGAGAAAAAACTTGGAGGTCCGATACATCCCGAGTTCAAGGCGTTTTTTGGTGAAAACCTCCAATGGCAACCCCTTTTATCTCGAACAGATACTGGCTTATTTTCTGGAAAGCGACCAGATGATCCAGGTCGACAACCGGTGGCATGTAGAAGATTCCAATATTAAATTGTCGGGATCGATGAATGCCATTCTTATTGCCCGCATCGACCGGCTGTCGACACTGGTGAAGGAAACGGTGAAAGCTGCCGCCGTGATCGGCCGCGAATTTGAAATACCCGTTCTCACCGAAGTGATGAAGCAAAACGACGCTTTTGTAGCCAACAACGGCAATGTGGTCAACGTCTTAAAAGAGCAGGTGCAAACAGCCGAGAAAGGGCAGATATGGCAGGCCCTCAACGATTTGAGGTATATGTTTCGGCACTCGCTGCTACGCGAAACGGTGTACGATATGCAACTCAACACCCGCTTGCGCGAACTGCATCTGCTCATCGGTTGCGCCATTGAAAAAATATACCCCAAAAATCTGGAAGAAAAATACGTCGACCTGGCATTCCATTTCGGGCAGGCCGAAGTGATCGACAAAACGACCGAATACCTGGAAAAGGCAGGTGATTTTGCCAGGTACAATTTTCAAAACCGTCAGGCCATCGATTTTTACGACAAGCTCGTTCGACTCCTCCACAAAACCGGGAATGCTACCCAACGCGCAATTGTATTATTGAAAAAAGGCGCCATACACGAACTCATCGGCGAGTGGGAGGCCAGCGAAGTTTGCTACCGCAACGCATATGACATCGCCCAAAAACTCGACGATGCCCTCCTCAACGGACGTGTCAATAACAACATCGGAAGACTATTGTTATTGAAGGGGCAGTACGACAATGCCCACGGATACCTTGAAGTGGCAGCTACCTATTTTGATCGTCTCGATGATGCTCTCGGAAAATTCAAAGTGCTGGGCGATCTCGGCAATTTCCATTTCCGGCAGGGAGAATACGAGGAGGCAAAAACCTATTTCAACGAAAGTATAAAAATTTCCCAACACATTGCACACAGCACCAGCTTTGCGCAAATTGTATCGAGCCTTGGCCTTACCCATATGAATCTGGGCAACTACCAGGACGGCATCTATTGTCAACTCGATGCCCTTAAAATTTGTGAAAACGAAAGCGACAAACAGGGCATGGCTACCCTCCACACTAACCTCGGCATCGTATACTACGAAAAAGGCGAACTCGACAATGCCCTCTCCCACTACAAAGAAGGACTCAGCATCAGCGAAGAGCTGGGCAAACAAACAACTCACCGCCATCGCTACGGGCTGCATCGGCACGGTCTATCAGAAGAAAGGAAATTTTGACCTCGCACTCGAAAACTACACCCTCGACCTCCAGCTCTGCCGCGAACTGGGCGACAAACAAGGCACTGCCATCGTGCTGGGCCTCATCGGCGAACTGCGTACGGAGGAGGGCGCCCTTCGACGTGGCCGCCGAACACCTGCAGCAACAAATGACCTTGTCGCAGCAACTGGGCTACCAAAAAGGGGTGGCCAAGGCACTCAACGCCCTGGGCGATATTGCTTACCACAAAAAAGAATACGACAAAGCCATCGATTTCTATCAGGAAAGCAACGAACTGGTGCGCAGCATCGACAACGTACCCATACTCAGCAGCGGACTGGTAGAGCTGGGCTTTGCTTACGCCAAAACCAATGCCATCGACCTGGCCGAAGCCTGCCTGCTGGAAGCCAAAGACCTAATAGACTCTCTCGACAAACACGATCTCCGCTTTCAACTTCACCTGCTGGAGGTAGAGATACTGGGGTTGAAAGGAGCCAAAAAAGAGGCGATGTCGATCCTGGAACGCCTTTTGACAGCCGTCAACGGCCCGGAAGAAGAAGCCGACATATATTACGAATTATCCAAATTGGAACCCAAAGGTAATATCCACCGCCGTAAAGCGTTTGATCTTTACCAATCCCTCTACCATACCATCCCCAAATTCCTCTTTCGACAACGAATCCAGGAACTCCGCGAACCTTGATTTGATAATTCGTTTAGTACCAACGCAATAATTACAAAACACATGAGTCTGCTTTTCGTTTTTTTGATTTTGGTTACCCCGTTTAGCACCAGCAATAACATCGGTCACAGCGATTCCACCATCCCGCTTCTTTTCAATGGAATTAATCCGGACATGCCTTCGGATACGACACATCATCCGGTTGCTTCAGAAGCTACTGCCCACGATTTTCACCTGCCCTACGCCCTCAACGAGCCGGCACAGCGCCACGAACTGCCTAAGATACTCAACGAGATATCCGGCCTCAGCCTGACCCCCGGCAACGACGAATTGCTGACGGCCATACAAGACGAAAACGGCATCCTTTTCTACATAAACAAACAAACCGGCGAAGTCGAACGGGAATTGACCTTCTACAAAGACGGCGATTACGAGGGCGTGGAAGTGGTGGGCGAATCGGTATACGTCATCAAAAGTACCGGCACCATCTACGAAGTGAAAGACCTGGATCAAACGCCGCCTTATGTGCTGAAGCACAAGTTTTTCCTCTCCAAAGAAAACGACGTAGAAGGGCTCTGCTACGACGCCGCCAACGACCGCCTTCTGATTGCCTGCAAGGGCCTGGCCGCCACCGGTGAGTCGTTTGAAAAAGCCAAATTCAAAAAAGCCATTTTCAGCTTCAACCTCTCCGACAAGAGCATGGACATTCTGCCCACCTACGTCATCACCCTGGAAAGCATACAGACCTACCTCGGCCAATGCAAGGCCACCAAATACCACGACAAACTCACGGGGTATTTCAACCCTGATGTAGAAAACCTGATCTTCAGCCCTTCGGCCATTGCCGTCCACCCAATTACAGGGCACCTCTATATGACCTCCTCAGCCAAAAAGATCATGATGGTCATTGATGTGGGTGGCCGGATACTACACCTCGAAAAAATGGACAAATCCGTTCACCCACAACCCGAAGGTCTGGCCTTTGATGCCGACGGCACGCTTTACATTTCCAACGAAGGAAAAAAAGAGGGGAATGGCACGGTGCTGCGATTTGAGTACCAGCCGGAGCGGGGGCATTGAAAGTTGAAGTCCAAGTATAAAGAATAAAGACCAAAAGCTGCATACCCCTCCCTATCGCTTCATATAAAGCTGCGGCACCCCATTATTGTTGGCCACCAGCAGGGCGTACTGGCCAGTGGCCCGTTTCAGCAGTTCGATTTTTTTGGCGTTGTATTTCAGGTTCAGACCTGAGCGGGATATATCGATGATGCAATCGAAGCTGCCATCGCCCCGGCCGTATAGCAGGAGCCCTTTGCCGGCGTCGTAACTGGGCGTTTCCGGTTCGGTGTTGAGCATGTTGCCAGCTACCAGAATGTCGGGAATGCCATCGGCATTGACATCCAGGATTTTGGAGTCCAATATGGGAGCCCATTGCGCGGCAAATGGCAATTCCTTCACTTCAAACGACGATCCAGTATTCATCAACACGACCGATTTGAAATAGGTGGCTGTCAGACTACCGCAAGATCGCACCTTGTCTCTTCCCAGGACTTCTTCGATGGAGGCTGAGGCAAAGTCGTGATAGGTTTGAAATTTTTTGTTTAATACAGGCATTTGCTCCGAAGAGCATTCTTTTCCTCTTACGGGCACCACCTTGCCGTTGTAGTGCTTGGTGAGGAAGATGTCTTGGCTGCCATTTTCATCAAAATCGTCGAAAAGGACGTTCAGCGGGTGGTCAAAGGTGGCGTGGAATTTATTGTTTGTGCCGAGGTTGCCAAGTACGAAATCCGTTTTGCCGTCGTTGTTGAAATCCGCTTTTTCGATGGAGTACCACCAGCCGGATAGGTGGGACAGTTCGTCGTGCTGACGGCGTTTGAACTGTCGCCGGGTGGTGTTGAGGTACACCTGTGGGGTACTCCATTCGCCACATACCACCAGGTCAGAAAATCCGTCGCCATTGAGGTCAGCGGAAGTGGCGTCGGTCACCATGTTGGGCAAGGCTTTCAGAAAAGAGTCGTCGATGATGTTTCGGAATTTTCCCCCTTCGTTTTCCAGCAAATAACTGCTGGCTTTGTCGGGGTATTTACCCGGTTGGTTCCGGCCTCCTACAAAGAGGTCGAAGTCTTTATCATTATCGATGTCGATGGGCAGGATGGTCTGTGTACTCGACAGTATCCGGGGCAAGGCCGAAGGGTCTTTTTCAAATTGGTTGTTGCCTTTATTGATGTAAACCCGGTCTTGCAGCATTTGGTGGTCTGTTATCTCACCACCTCCACCTGAAGAGACGTAGAGGTCTTGAAGTCCGTCGTTGTTGACGTCGACAAAAACGGCACCAATGTCTTCGTAATTTTTATCGTTGGCAAATGTATTTTGGGAAACCTCCACAAAACCCGTAGGCCCCATGACGAAGAGGCGGCCCAGGTAGCTCTTGCTGCCACCGAGGTAAAAATCGTCGTTGCCATCGTTGTTAATGTCTCCTGAGGCTAATGCCGGGCCCAGGGTTGAGTATTTATGCGGCAGCAATACCTCTTTTTTAAAATCATTGAAAAAAGACTCTTCGTGTTTTAAGTTTGCTTTCGCAAAAATGTTGGAAGCATCCAGGAAGGTTGTGGCTATCGGAGTGGGAACGGCATCGTTTTTAGTATGGGCGGCGTAATCGATTTCCAGCGTTTGGTTGGCGTCTACATCATTGAGGACGGTTCGGGAGCCGTTGGGCCATTCCAGAACCAGGCTATCCAATTTGGAAGAAGGGCCCAGTCCGAAAAAAACGAGGGGCTGCATACAGGATAGATACCCCCTGGTGAAAGTGTAATCTCTGCGCAATATGCCGGAAGGAGAGTATGCCGTAAGACGTGTATTTTTAATGTTAGCCTCGTTGGTCGAGGTCAGGCGGACTTTGAGAAAATGATTGCCGTCGGTGTTGTTTTTGAGGATGGAAGCGGTTGAGTTCAGGTTGTTGACCACCAGGTCGGGGTCGCCATCGTTGTCAAGGTCGCCATAGGCCACGCCGTTGGAAAAAGTGGGGCCGAGGTCGCTTCCTCCGGAGGTTACGTCGTTGAAATGGAAGTCAGTATCATTTTGGTAAATGACGTTTTCGACGGGGTTGGAACTCACTTTTTGCAGCTCTTCAAAATGTACTTCTGGGGTGAGTCGATACCCCGGAGTGGATTTAAGTTTTTCCAACCGCTTGCGGTAATCCTGGTTTTTGGTGTCCCTGAAAAAACCGTTGGTGATGTAGATGTCGTTGTAGCCATCGTTGTTCATGTCGAAGAGGAGGGGTGCCCAGCTCCAATCGGTCAGGCTGATGTTGAGGGCATTGGCGATTTCGCTGAAGCGGCCCTTGCCTACCCCCACCTGAAAAGTGTTGAACATATATTGCCTTGCAAATTTGTACACTTCCGTAAAAACGTAGAAGCGATTGACGTCCATCGACTCCATGAGGGTTTTGTTGCGGTAATGGTCTTTGGGGGTCATGTCAACGACCATCATATCGAGGATGCCGTCGTTGTTGTAATCTGCGGCGTCGCTGCCCATTGAAAAATAAGAGATGTGACTGACCCAGTCGGTTCTATTGGTGAAACTTCCATCGCCATTGTTGATGAAATAAAAGTCGGGGGTCCAGTAGTCGTTGGCCACATAGGCGTCGAGAAATCCATCATCGTTGAAGTCGGCCACCGACAATCCCAGTCCGAAGGCGAACGTATGCACTCCCGCTTCGGTGGAGACGTCGACAAACCGTCCTCCATCGTTTCGGAGCAACCGGATCTTGCTTTTTTCTATTTCGGGTATCTGTAGTTTGTTGAGGTTGTACAGCACGTTGCCTTTTTTGACCTTGTCGAGGCCTTCTGACCGGATGCGTTTTTCGACAACTTTGTGGTTACCGTGGCTGTTGAGCCAGGCGTCGAGGTCGCCGTCATTGTCGAAGTCAAAAAAATCAGCTTGTACGCCGTAGTTGGCAATGTCGAGTCCGTATTGTTTGGCTTGGTCGGTGAAGGTAAAATCGCCGTTGTTGATGAGTAGTTGGTTCGCCAGTTTGGGGTCATCGGTTTCGGGGCCGGAGTTGGAGAGGTAAAGGTCGAGGTATCCGTCGTTGTTGATGTCGACGGTGGTAACGCCAAAAGTCCATTTACTGTCTTTGGGCAAGGCTACTGCCGAGCGGTCTTCAAATTGTAAGTTGCCTTTGTTGCGGTAGATGGCGTTGGGGCTGTCGTTGCCGGTAAGGAAAATGTCGGTCCAGCCGTCGTTGTCGAAATCGGCCAGTGCTACGCCGCCGCCATTGTAAAAATAGTCGTAGTTGGTAGCGTTGCGGCCTATTTTTTCGTCGACCTGGTTTTTGAAGGTCAGGCCGGTGCTGGCGGGATCGAGTTTTGAAAAGGAAATCCTGGCCGCCTGACTGTCCTCTGTGGGGCTTGGTGGAGGAAGCGTGGGTTGGGGTTGGTCGTTGTTGCAGGAAAAAAGCAGAAGGATACAAAAGATGAGGGTGTATAGATTTTTCATGAGATCGTGATTAAACGGGCAAGCTAAGAGCAGTTGGGTTTTCAAAGTTATCAAATTGCGCGGAGACAGGAAAATATTTTTATATTTTTAAACTTTTCTATCTATCCTGCAAACTTCGTGCAAGATGCAGAGTTGGGTAATAAGGGGCTGGCCTGCTTGCTCAAAATACCGTTTAACCGCTGCTTCACAATACATATCAATTACATATCAATTGTCCACCACTCGTGCTTTCAAAAAATTCCATCGATTATTTGTGCTGAGGGTATTATCTTTGTAGCTTCTGGAAGCACAGCACAAACCAAACCCATCAAAGAAATGAGCAAAGTAGAAATGCGCGTCCCAACGATTGGCGAATCGGTCACAGAAGTCACCTTGTCGCAGTGGCTGAAAGGCAATGGCGAATACGTCCGCCTGGATGAACCCATCTGCGAATTTGAATCCGACAAAGCCACCCTCGAATTTCCGGCGGAAGCCAGTGGTCAACTGGAGTGGGTGGCCGCCGAAGGCGATGATCTGGAGATAGGCGCCCTCGTGGCCAGAATAGATACCAATGTGGCAGCACCTGCCGAAAGTCAGACACCACCACCCCAACCGGCAGAGGCAGCGGAAAAACCCGTGGAAAAAGCATCGGCAAAAGAGGTGGAAGCACCGGTATCTGTGCAGCCGAGCTACGCCAGCGGTCATCCCTCGCCGGCTGCCGCCAAACTAATACGCGAAAACCAACTTTCCAAGGCAGAAATATCCGCCACCGGCAAAGGCGGCCGAATAACCAAGGAAGACGTGCAGCGCGCCATTGCCAACAAGGCCAAGGCGCCAGCCCCTACTCCCGCCACCAATGGCACCCCCACACCTGGCAAGGCCGCTCCAACTCCCTTCAGCCGAGAAACCACCCGCAAAAAAATGAGCCGGATGCGGCGCACCATATCCAGAAGGTTGGTCAGTGCCAAAAACAACACGGCCATGCTCACCACCTTCAACGAAGTGGACCTGACCAACATCATCGCCATACGGAAAAAATACCAGGAAGAGTTTGTCGAAAAGCACGGCATCAAACTGGGCTTTATGTCCTTGTTTTCAAAGGCTTGCGCCCAAACGCTGATGGATATGCCCAACGTAAATGCCCAACTCGACGGCGATCACCTGATCTATCACGACTACGTCGATATTTCCATCGCTATCTCCACCCCCGACGGGCTGGTGGTGCCTCCCGTAAAGAACGTGGAATCGCTCGGCCTTCACGAAATTGAACTGGCGATCAAAGGCCTCGCCACTAAGGCCCGCAGCGGCAAACTCACCCTGGAAGAGATGACCGGCGGCACTTTTACCATCACCAATGGCGGCATCTTCGGTTCCATGATGAGTACCCCCATCCTCAACGAACCCCAGTCGGCCATCCTGGGTATGCACACCATACAACAGCGGCCGATGGCGGTGGGTGGCGAGGTGACCATACGCCCGATGATGTATCTGGCACTTTCGTACGATCACCGCGTTATTGACGGAAGTTCGTCGGTGACTTTTTTGGTAAAGGTGAAAAAACTATTGGAAGACCCCGTGAAGCTGCTATTGGACATTTGAGAATGTCTATTGTAGCATAATATTTGTAGTGTTTTCGCCAGGTTGTTTTGGCAACTTTGGTATGTATTGCTCAAAAAAACGACGATGACCCTCCGAGAATTATTCGATTTGTTGGCCAGCCAACCCAGCCTGATCATTGCTTTTTTCCTCCTGATTCCCTTTACAGCATTGCTGGCGGGGTGGTTTGGCAAGAACGAAGGCCACATCAGCCCCTGGAAATACTTGTATGCAGTGTTGATCTATCTGGTATGTGTGCCGGGAATATTTGCGGTAACGCTCAATCTGTATTTATTTTTATTTGAAAATCAACCGATACTCAACACCGATATCTACACTCAGATACTGCCGATCGTGTCGATGATCGCTACCCTGCTGATCATCCGCAACAATGTCGACCTCGACCGGATCCCTGGTTTCGGCAAACTGTCGGGCCTGATGATGATGATCTTTGTCGTACTGATCCTGATGTGGGTAGTTGATAGTACTCGGATATTTGTTGTGGCTTTTACGAGTATGCCTTTTTATTATGTTTTGCTGATCTTTGTAGGATTATTGTTGGCACTTCGTATTGGGTTTAGCAAAATTTTTTCCAGTTCCCGGTAACACGTCTCTACCTCCTCTTACAATCCAACCAAAACGCTATTTTTCATGGCTCCTTTGCGGGGCTTGCTACTTAGCGTAGATGAGGTATTTCAAAGCATGCATCGCCGTTTTAGTATTGGTGTGTACGGTTGCCCGTTCTCAGCCCTATACTTTAGATGCCCACCTGTTGACGGCCGAATTGCACCTCGACGGTCGTTTGGCGGAAGCCGATTGGGCCAAAGCCGATGTAGCCTCTTCTTTCTGGATGAACTATCCGTTTGATACCCTGTCGGCAGTATCGCAGACGGAGGTGCGGATGCTCATCAGCGAAACCCACCTGTACATTGGTGCCATTTGCCATCATCAAACCGGCAACCATCAATATGTGGTACAATCGCTTAAGCGGGATTTTACCTTTCGGGAAAACGAAGCCTTTTCCGTAATCATCGATGCGTACAACGATGCCACTTCGGGGTATGGCTTCACCGTCAACCCCTACGGGGCGCAAAGCGACGGGCTGATCGCCAATGGAGGTAACAGGGGGGAAACCAAAAGCTGGGACGGCCTGTGGCTGGCGGAAGTGAGCCGTCAGCCCGGCTACTGGTCGGTAGAAATGGCCATTCCCTTGAAGACCCTGCGCTATACGGCCCGGTCCGGTCATTGGGGCATCAACTTTGCCCGCAACGATTTGTTCCGCAATGAAATTTCTACCTGGGTGCCCGTTGCCCGCGGTTTTGAAGTAACGACCCTTGCCAACAAAGGCCGTCTGACATTGGCATACCAACCCAAGTCGGGCTCCAACGCCGTTTTCATCCCGTATGCTGCCGGATTTGTCCGAAAGGACTACCCCGATTCTACAACGGCAGGCCCTTTTGTGGGGGCTGACGCCAAAATTGCCCTCAACAGTTCACTCTATCTCGATCTGACGGCCCGGCCCGATTTTTCGCAGGTGGAAGTAGATCAGCAGGTGATCGATCTGAGCCGGTTTGAATTGTTCTTTCCCGAACAACGGTTGTTCTTTCTGGAAAACAGTGACCTCTTTGCTTCGTTGGGCAATCGTCGTGTCCACCCATTTTTCTCTCGGCGTATCGGAGGGGCCGATGAAGAGCCGGTGACGATCCACTTTGGTGCCCGCATCAGCGGTAAACTCAACAAAGACTGGCGCATGGGATTGATGACCATACACACCGCCTTGCCGGATTCGGCGATCAATATGACAGGCAACAATAATTTCTCATTGGCGGCGCTTCAGCGGACCATCTTCTCCGGATCGACCCTTACTGGCTTTGTGGCCAACCGGCAGCGATTCCTGGATTTTTCTCCTATGGCCGACTTCAACCGGGTGGCAGGGCTCGAATTTGATTACCGGTCGAAAGATGCCCGCTGGGTGGGGAAGGGTTTTGTGCATCGGGCTTTCGCCGAAACAGCCCTCGACGATGCTTTTTCCTATAGCATGAAAGCCCGGTACAAGATCAAGACATTTTCCGTAAGGGCGGCCCTGGATGTGGTTGGCGAAAACTACCTCACGGATATGGGCTACGTGCCGAGATTGTATCACGAGGTTGAGCAAAGCGGACAATCCACCCGGGTACATTACAAACAGTGGCGGTGGAATAGCTACTACCGGATATTTTTTGAAAAAAATACGCTGATAGATTACATCGGCCCCGATGTCGACCTCGAATTCTTTACCGGCAGGGAGGGAGACCTGCAGGAATACCAGGCCAATGTGGACCTGATCGTTCGATTTATGGATGGGAGTGCGTTGACGCTTGGACACGACCACCGGGACCAGAAATTGTTATTTCCCTTTAGCTTGCCGGGGCTAGACCGCCCTTTCCCGGTGGGGAGGTATCCGAGGCGACTGTACGAGGTAGCTTTCGACACCGGCAAACGGAAGGGGTTGTATTACAACTTCCGGGTAGGCGGCGGCCGCCAATACATGGGAAAAACTTTTCAGGTGGAAAGCGAACTCAACTACCGGTGGAAGCATTACGCTACGTTGGGATTGACCTTTTCACAAAAAAATCTGTACGAGTTTCCGGAAGTCTATGGAGAGGCGCATTTTATATTGCTGGGCTCTAAGATCGACCTTTCTTTTAGCCGAAACCTCTTTTTCACTACTTACCTGCAATACAACACACAGACGAATAACATTAATATCAACAGTCGTTTTCAGTGGCGCTTCCAACCCTTGTCGGATATTTATCTGGTGTACACCGAAAATTATTTTTCCGAAGATTTTGCAGTCAAAAACCGGGCACTGGTGGTGAAGATCAGTTATTGGTGGGGAATCTAAATGAATATTCAGTGGCTTGCTCATGGCTGGATAACCGGCTCATGCCCCAGCCACACCTGCCAAAGAAGGGTGAAAACTGCCAGTGCGACGTACAATATTTGCCGGACAAAGAATTTCAGTATTTTACGGTTTGGGCGAAAGCCCCACGACTCAAAGAGGTGGGAATAAAAAGTAGTGTGATCGGCTTCGTCGAGTTGGTGGACATGGTTCATCAAGCAGGCACGGTAGTAGTAAAACTGTATTTGAACGACTATATAACCCACTATCATCAGGGGCCACCAGATGAGGAAGGGGCCCAGCCAGGCGATGAGCACGAAAAAGATGTGTATCCAGAACACAGCTCTCTGGCGGATGATGTTGGTGGTGTGTTTTTCCATAGTTATAAAAACAGTTTGCAGTTAAAATTCCAATCCTTCGAGGTCGTCGGGTTTTTCTTGTTTGTATTGTCTTTTGGTGAGGATGCGCTGTCGCTGCCGTTCTACGATGAGGCGTGCGAGGGCCACATTGCCGGGTTCGGTACACCAGGGGGAGAGGACGTGGTTGATCTTGTGTTCGGCGACGTCGAGGCGATAGAGGAGGCTCATCAGGAAGTCGATGCGGTGTTCGAGCATATAGGCTACTTCGTTGGCCACGAGCTGAAGGAGTTCCTCTTCGGAGAGGGGCTGGTCGCCGATGTCGAGTCCGAAATCGCGGGCGATCAGGGCAGTGGTTTGTATGGTCAGTTGATTGTCCATTTACCGGAATACGAAGTTTTTTTGCAAAATAAAATTGTAGGTCACCGCCACCAGTATGGCCACGATCACCCTCGAATAAAAATAATGAATGCCGACATATTCCGTAATCAAAAACACGCCAAAAGTATTCAACAATAGACTTCCGGCCGACACCAGCGTATAGCGAAATGCCTGGTGGTGGAGTTTGCTTTCCGTTGATGAAAAGACCCAATAGCGCCCCAACAAAAAATTGGTGACGGCACCCAGGGTAGCTCCCAGGGCGGTGGCCACCACATACCACAGTCCCAACACTTCTTTAAAAAACAATAAACTTACAAAATCGACCGCCGTGCCGATCAAGGCCGCTACCTGTGCGCCCGCAAATAAACGCGTCAACGACCGGTCGAAATTGTTTTTGGCCATATGGATTTGTGGATAGCTGTTTTTCAAAACTTTTTGGCTTCACTGGTTGCTGTACCAGTTGCAATAATCCTCCAACCACTGGTGATTATCCGATTCAGGGTCGGTGGCCTCCAGTTCGCAAATGGGAATGATTATATTGGTGCCGTCCTTGCTGCCTTTTCCCAGTATGCCATAAGGGTCTTCCCAGCTCATTAATTTTTTAAGTACCACCACATCGCCCTGCTGTACAGGACCAGCCTGCTGGTATTCCATCACTTTTACCTCAAAGGGAAAGGTCAGCTTTTCATCCAAAAACGACTCCCATTTTTCGTACATTTCAAATTCATCCTGGAGATTGACGTCTTTAAACACTTCTCTGTAATAGCTTGCTTTTTCTTCAAATAATTCTATCAATTGGAGCTTTGCCGCCGCCGCCCGTTTTGCCGTTTGGCTTATAGGGCGGAGGGGCGTATGCTCAATGTCTGAAAGGTTTAGGGTCATCGTTTCCAGGTCCAGCCCTTTCTCAATGGCATCTAAAATTGCCTTATCCGGCATTTTTAAAATGGTATCTGCTCCCAATTGGAGCGTTACAAAACCCTCCTCCGGAAAGTCTGTAATTTTTCCCTCCCAGCCGCCAATATCCAACCCTTCAAAATCGGGGTCTTCCTCCCCTTTTTTTATCTTTACGATGTCGCCTTTTTTAAAACTTTTTTTCTCAGAGTCCATATAAATGAGTTAACAAATTTTTGTGAATAGAATACAGTGTTTTCCAGGTAGCATCTTTCCTGGCAAAGGGAATCAATTTTTTGTAAAGGTATGGCTACTTTCGTGAAAAAAGAGGTAAAAAGGGACAAATTAAATATCAGACGCAATGAACATCCACCCCGACATCAGGCAGGCGCACACGCTGCCCACTGATTTTTACAACAGCGAAGCCCTCTTCCACCAATCGCTCGAATCCATTTTTTCCGCCTCCTGGCAGTACGTTGCCGACCGATCCGAAGTGAACGAGCCAGGGCAGGTGCTTCCCTTCATCCTTTTGGAAAACGCCCTGGACGAGCCATTGTTGTTGAGCTGCGACAAGGAGGGCCAACTCCGTTGCATGTCGAACGTATGTACTCACCGGGGGAAGGTCATAGTAGAGCAGGCGGGCAAGATGCCTCAGTTGAGGTGTGGTTATCACGGCAGGTGTTTCCGTCTTGACGGTAGTTTCAAAAGCACCCCCGGCTTTGAGGATGCCCTGGATTTTCCTTCCCCGGCCGATAACCTTGCGCAAGTCGATTGGAAAGAATGGCTGGGACTGCTGTTCGTTTCGTTGCAGCCGGGGGTTGGGTTTGACGAGGTGTTTGGCCCATTACAGCAACGGATGTCCTGGTGGCCCTGGGAGGAGATGCAGTTTGTACCCGAAGCCTCGCAGGATTATTTTTTGGATGCGCACTGGGCCTTGTATTGCGACAACTACCTGGAAGGGTTCCACATTCCGTTCGTCCATCCGGCATTGAATAAAGCCCTTCAATTCGACGACTATGGCTACGAGCTGTTTTCACATGCCTCCCTCCAACTCGGCATCGCTAAAGAGGGCGAACCGGTGTTCGATCTGCCTCCCAATTCTCCCGATTACGGCAAGCGGGTGTACGCCTATTATTTTTGGGTGTTCCCAAATCTGATGTTCAATTTTTATCCCTGGGGGTTGTCGCTCAACATTGTGTACCCGATTAACCATCAGCGCACCCGGATCAGCTTCCGGACCTATGCCCTGAATGACCGGTCAGGCGAATGGGCTACCAACCAACTGCACCAAACGGAAATGGAGGACGAGGCCGTGGTGGCTTCGGTACAGCAGGGCATCCGGTCGAGGTACTATCGAAAGGGAAGGTTTTCGCCGTCGATGGAACGGGGGGTGCATCATTTTCATGGGTTGGTGGCGGGGTGGATGGGGGTAGGGGAAAGATGAGTTGAAAAAAGTATTTGAATATTTGATAATATCAAAACGTTATTGCTATATTTGCTTTATATCCAATATTTTTCACCCTCTAAACCTTTGCTATATGTTCCCTTCAACTGATTTTCAAAAGAGCTGCCCCCCCCCCCCCGCGGCACTTTATTTGATCCATGAAAAAATCCGATCCTGTAAAAACCGGAATCCCCTAATCTGGTTGGCAGCGGTATTGCTTTTTTTCAGTACCCTGATGCCAGACGCGCTATTAGCCCAACCATGTACCCCAGAATCTGAATTTACGATCCAGGTAGTGGGGAGTGATATTGTGTTTACAGCCAATATGCCGAACATTCCAGGTGCAACGTATACCTGGGGCGTAAGCGATGACAATGGTCAAATCACAGAAGTAACCGGACCTACGACACTAACGCTTTCGCAAAGCTTGTTCAGCCTCACCTCCCCGATATATGTACGCCTTTTTGTAGAAAGCGATTTTGTATTTTCACAGTGCTACGAAGAAGTGTATGCCGGCGATGGATGTGGCGAAGTCATTGGAGACTTAATCAACGATGTTATGGGATGTACAGTCAATTTCGAACCGGTATATGGATTGCCCATACCCCCCGTATCCATTATTGGAAATACCTGGAACTTCGGTGATGGTTCGCCAGAAATATACAATGAGCCTTCGCCAACCCACCTTTTTCCTTCATCGGGTACCTACACTGTTTTTCATGCAGTGATTACTGATTGGGGCGAGCCGGAGATCACTCGCATCTATTGGTGCAGTGATGATGTAACAGTTAGTTGTGGAAGCAGCTTTACCTGCGACTTTGACTTAATGGAACAAGATGACTGTTGCCGATTGAACATTTACTTCGAAAGCGATTTTCAGGATGGCATACATTCCTGGGATTTTGGGGATGGGACACCGATCTCCAACGAAGTGAATCCGGTGCATCAGTACACCAATTTGAATACGAGCGTTACTCCCAGTGTAGCCATTACTCATACTATTACTTATCAGGGAACAACGCTTGCCTGCTCCAAAACGCATACTTTTGAACAGGAACACCAAGGGATTTATGTAGGTATGCCGGGTGTTCAAACGAGTATGAACAATGTGGTCAGCAGTATTGATGGGCAGCTTCTTTTTCCGGGGACAGATATGATGGGCGAAAACATTCATATTGATGGTGAATTAAACTCGGATAAAGATTTTTTTACACTTAATAATTGTCATGTTTGTATGATTCCAAGGGCGGGAATTAACCTTGGAAAAGACAATAGTCCATTTGCCAAAGAATTGCGCATAGGTAATATGTCGGAAGTATCCAATAGCGATCAGCAAATGTGTGCTGTTTGGCGAAGCATCCGAGTTGACGACAATGGCAGACTAGGGTTGTTTAATAGTACCATTAAGGATGCTTACTACGGAGTTGAAACAGTTGGTGAAAGCATAGTACTTCAAGTAAACAATACTAATTTTAATAACAATTTTGTAGGAATGTATCTTCAGGGGAATGTCTCTACTCCTTTATTTCGAGGCAACACCTTTGCTTTTGACGGGACAATGCTTGACCCGATAGGTGGCTTGCCGGATAATTTTCCCTATACCCCTGGATACAACACCAATCGAAGTTATGCAGGTATTCAGACCAATGAAACAGTATTAAATCTTTTTGATTACAATCCGATTATCCCTCCTAATCTATTTACGAATCTGGCCCAAGGCATTGCTATGAATAATACGCATGCAATTATTCATCGCTGCCGGTTTGAAGACATAGAGGCTGGGCCATATGATTTTATTGCTGGGAATGGTATTTTATTTGAATCCGATGGTGGACACTCTCTTCAACAGTTAGGGATTTTACCTTCTCCTTTTGATCCAACCCCAATAACATTTAATGGCTGTACGACAGGTATTAAGCTTTTATTCTCCGGCCCACAAATTCAATTACGAAGTCAAAATAATGTGATGGAAAATATGGGGACCGGGTATTTTCTTAGAGCTACTTCTGAAGGCTCATTGGGGGTAAATGAAGAAATACCGGCTATAATCACGAACAATACCATCACTGCAATTGGTAGAGGTATACAAACCATTCTTTCAAGCCCAACTTCCTATTTAGATGTAATATCAAATGATGTAACTACACTTGGATTAGGAAATGATGTGGGGATTTGGATTATGAATGACCCAATTGGTTTGATTAGTGCTCATGACATTTTAATTTCACAAAATAACGTTATTCAATATAACAATCTAACATCCCCATCACTTGGGATTTTCCTTAGTAGTGTTGATGGAGGAATAGTTGAATTAAACAATGTTCAAATGTCCTTATCAACCACTCAAGGAATTTCAATATGGCATTCTGAGAATTGTACAGTTTCATGCAATAAAATCACTGGAGACGGGGATAGAGGTCTTAGTTTATTGTCTAGTCAATCTTGCCACTTTTTAAATAATGGGTCGAGTTTATGCAGTGAGGGATTCAATGTTTCGTTTGAAAATCCAGGAACAATCATTAATTGTAACAAATTTAGCGATAACACATATGGTCTTCTGTTTGATAACTTAGCCAGCACTGGAAATCAATTGGATTATCGAAATGTATGGGAAGGAACCTTTTGGCTGGGGGCTTTACATACTGATCCCGGGATTGCTTCTCTTTCACAATTTTCGAGAGCAAACAGTAATAACCAAACTCCTCCATCTTGGGAACCGTTTAACTGGTTTATTCTTGATGATCCAATCATATGTAATATTTGTCCTGAAGAAATGTTAATTGAACCGACTTCTTTTTTTGATGCCCTTGACACATTAACTGTAACAAATGGGTTAGAGGTAGGTACTTATTCTGAGGGATATAATTGGAATCTACAACGCCATCTATTTAGAAAGATTGATAAGCACCCTTCTTCAGTGTTTACAAATACCACTATGTATGATTTTGTGAATACGTATTCCAATACGTCAGGGGGCTTTCTTTATGATATTGAAAAACAAATTTCAGAATTATTCAATTTGACTCCTTCTAACCATGAAACGATCGAAAGTAACTCTCTTTCTTCTCAATCCTTATTAAATGACATCTATGAAACCGATTCATTAATTAAAATTGCCATAAACAACAATAACAACCTGGCTTCTTTCTTGGTTGACAGATCCAACTTATTCGAGCAACTCCAAACACTTCAACAGGAAAGTAGTTTGATCATTCAAGGATATATAACCAACAGATTAAATGTGGCCAATGATTTAATTAACGCCAATGATACAATCATCACAGTTGCTGACTATGAGAGCAATGAAAAAACGATAAACGACATTCTTTTAAAGACCGAAGTGCAAAATGCACCTCCGATGTTGACCCAAATTGAGACTATAGAGAGTATTTCTGAAATGTGCCCACTGGAGGGTGGGAACGCTGTATATAGAGCGAACGCTTTATTACTGGCGTGGACTAATCAATTTAATAAAATAAATACTTGTGGTGCAAACCCTTATGATGATAATGAAGACTCAGAAAAACCGACCATAACGGGGCAGAAACTGAAAGTTTTCCCTAACCCAAGTCGTGAGTCAGCCCGGCTTTTGCTGCCTTATATGGAAGGCGGTGATGGATATCTATTAAAAGTAACAAATGTAACGGGTCAAACCGTTTTTTCAGTGCAACTACCTGCAAATTCTTACAAGTATGATCTACTTACTTCAACCTTCCCTGCTGGAATTTACCAAGTTCACTTAATTGGTGTTAGTACCTCGGATGTAATTTCAGCCAAGATCATTATTCAACATTAGCTTTATTATTCAACAATGAAAACAGTTATTTTTCTGAGTTTTTTATCACTTTACTCCAATTTCCTTGCTGCTCAAAGACACGACCAAATATGGGTGACGGACACAGAAGGATTACTGGGCTTTGAAGGGGCTAACATGCTCGATTTTTCCATGAACGTAGTATCAATTTCAGAAGGAGACTTAAACTTAAATACTAATATTTCTCTTGTCAGCATGTGCGATGAAGAAGGTAACCTTATCTTTTATTCTAATAACATCAAAATGATGAATGTCGACTTCGAGCTCATGGTAAATGGTGACAGTATTGTTACAGGTTTTTTAGCGGAAGACTTTGAAGATTCAGGTTATCCAGAACTAGACAATATCTTTGTATTACCCCAACCCAATTACAACCAATCCTATTACGTCATCTACCGTTTAAAAGAGTTCGGTAGTTTAAACCTGGCTCCAAAATTACTGTACTCTAAAATAGATATGAATTTAGATAATGGTAAGGGTGCGGTTAGTGAAAAAGAACAGTTAATTGCGGAAACTGTTTCATTTGATTCTCCTTCTGCATTAAAACATGCCAACGGGCGGGATTGGTGGGTGCTGGCACCTTATTGGCACATTGCAAAGACTTTTCGGTTTTTACTTACCCCCGAAGGTATCCAGGATACCGTTACTTTCGATTTGGGCTATCAAAAGCCTTCCTTTCCTGAAGAAAACGATGGTGGTGGCCAAAATGTATTCTCACCTGACGGCACTAAATATGTGGATTACGACTACTACAACGGAATCCGAATATTTGACTTCGATAGATGTACAGGCGAGTTGAGTAATCCAATCATTATTTCTCATAACAACCCGCTTTTTTCGGGTTTTGGCTGTCAAATATCTCCAAATAGTCGCTACCTGTATACCTGCTTTGTAGATACGATCTTTCAATATGATTTGCATGCAATCAACATAACAGCCTCCAAAACAGTAGTCGCTGCTTATGACGGATTTGATTGGATGGGGCAAACTACCAGTTTTTACAGTATGCAAACCATGCCGGATGGAAAAATTTATATTGTTCCTGTGGGTGGAAATATATATATGCATTACATCGATCAACCCAACCAGATGGGACTAAACTGCAATGTCATTCAACATGGCCTGGAACTCCCTAACCAATTTGTAGCTTCCAAACCCCACTTTCCCAACTACCGCCTCGGCCCCATAGACGGCAGCCCCTGCGACACCCTGGGCATCGACAACCTCCCCGTAGCCAAGTACCGCCACGACCAGGACACCCTCGACGAGTTGAAAGTCTACTTCACCGACCTGTCGTACTACGAGCCCGCCACCTGGCATTGGGACTTCGACGACAATGCCACGAGTACCGATACCTGCCCCGTACACACCTTCCCCGCACCGGGCATATACGAGGTCTGTCTCACTGTTTCCAACAATAATCTTCCGGCGGGAGATATGTATTGTCAGACACTACAACTTGGTACGGTCGGTACGGCAGCCACACCACATTTTGAGACCAAATTATTTCCAAATCCCTGTCGGGAAATGACGACTTTATTTGTCTATGACTATCTGCCGCAGGATGCAACCATAACGCTAAGGGATGCAGTAGGCAGAGAAGTGTTCCGGCAGCGCGCGTTTTTTGGTGCCAACCGCCTGAAACTTGGTCATTTGCCAAAGGGGGTGTATCTGTATGAGGTTCGGGAAAAACATAAGATAGTGACTTCCGGTAAGTTGGTGCGACAGTAATTTAAAAAAATCACCGCCGCGTACGCAGCACAAAAAAACACAACAACAATATCCCCACGCCTACCCCAATACGCATCCACAACTCCTGTTTGGCCTGTATATGACTTTCCAGGTAATAGGGGTTGGGGCCGTCGGGGGTGCCGGTGCCCTTGACCATCTCCCAGTTGTCGGGGTCGCTATTGTCGAGGTGGGGGAGCAACAGGGTGAGGGTAAAGGTAGAGTCGGTAGGTGGAAGGTCGTAGGCCACGCTATCTATCAGGGCGCCGTCGGCGGCGTAGAGGCAGACGCTTTCCGTGCGTTTGTGAAGTCCGAATGGGAAGTCACCGGCATAGGCATAAACGTTCGGGAAGGTGCGGTTAAATTTTTCCTGGTCCTGGGTGAGTACCAGATACGATTTGGGCGCTATCCGTATGTCAGGCAGGGCATAAGTGTGGGTGGCGTCGGTAAAATGCCATCCGTCGAGGTCGATGGACTTATCGGAGAGGTTGTGCAGTTCTACCCAGTCTTTCGATTTTTTATTGTTGGCGCTGATCTCGTTGATGATGATCCGGCCAGCCATAGGGTGTACGTAAGGCTCGAAGACGGCGGTGATGCGGGTCGACTTTTTGCGCAGCAACAGACGGGCTTCGTGGAAGTTGGCCTTGAGCGGAATGCCTTCCCACCGCACAAACCGATATCCGAAATTGGGTACCACTTTGATGCCGATGGGTATTTTTTGAAAATACTGCCCGGAGAACGGCTCCTTTGTAATTTTAATGTTATCATTGACTACTACGGTGCCCCCTCCTTTTACGCGTATGTCGAGGTTGGAGAGGTAGCCGGTGTCGAAGTGGTCCATCAGGTACTGGCGCATGACGTCGGGTCGTTTGCGGGCAAACCGCCGGAGGGTGTACACCTGATTTTGCCATTCTTTCTTGCGGAGGTTCCACCGGTCGAGGTGGCGGTCGATCTCTGGTTTGTACTTTACGTAAAACCGGTCGAGGGTTCGTTCTACTGTTTTTGTGCTGAAGCTGGTGTTGAGCTCGTCGGCAAACCGGTTGATGAACTGGTGTTGGAATTGTTCGTTTTTGAGCAACTGCCTCAATATGAACGTGCTCCAGGGCGGGTTGGGCCAGTTGGGGCCGTCGGCCTCAGTGTGGAAGGCGAGGCTGTTGTTTTTCCAGGCGTTTTTGTTGTGAAGACCAAAGCCCCAGTCGGTGTCGTAGAGGATCCATCGCCAGCGGCCGTCGGGTGTTTGAGGGCGCCAGAATTTGATGTTGCCACCGGCGTCCTGGTTGTCGAAATAGATTTGAGCGATCTGGTAGGCCATGAAATTGTCTACTTCCATCTGCGACTGGATGTAGGCGTAGTGGGCGGGGTCGCTTAGGTCGTGCTTGCGCATATACGACAGCATGCGGAGGTAATGACGGCGGCTGCCACGTTTGGTGGTTTTCTGGTGTTCTATGAGGTCGACACTGTCTTTATGTACTTCGTGGTGGTCGGCCAGGAAATGTCTGTTCACTTTTTCGCGGATGTTGTAAATGCCCCAGTAGCGGCCGTTGATGTATACATGAGCGGGTCGGGCATCCTGCTTTTCCAGGTCCCAATGGTCGACCAGGCTGATCATAAATGGGTCGCGGAAGTGGGTTTTGCCCCAGTCGCTACCGGAGTTGCGCAGCACCATAAACTTGTAGCCCTTTCTGCCGGCTTTGCCGAAGAGGGGGTGGCGAATTCGTTTTTTGCCGTAGCGGTCGCGGGCCACAATGGTCATCGATTTTTGTGGAAACAGTCTGCTCATTCCTCCAAAGAGGCGGAACCCCGTCTGGCTCGAAAATTCGCAGTTGCCATTGACTTCAAAAAACTCGGTATGTACCTTCACCTCTCTTCGGCTCCAGAAATTGGCGCCGTCCTTTTTCCAGAGGCTGTCGATGGCGTTGGGGCCTTTCATGTAGAGGCCCGTTTCGGGGTCGAACAACACATTGGGCGACACCCCAATCGACACCGTTGGGAAGGTCGATCGCGGTTCATCGATGAAGTAGGTGCGCCCCTTGAGCTTGCTTTTCTTTTTTCCCTTTCGGGCAATGGCACGCACAACGGTCGTTTTCCGGATAAGAATGGGTTTGTCGTATTCCGCCGACTGGTAGGAAGGGGCTGTCCCGTCGAGGGTGTAAAAGATACGGGCTCCGGGCGAATGAAGGCGGAGGATGATGCTGCCCTCATAAAAACCCGCTTCCTGCGAAAATTCCAGGGATAATTTTTTAGGTTTGTCTTTTTTCGGGGATGTGTGGACGTCCTGCGCGGCAGGCATTTGCCAAAGCAACAGCAAAATGGGGAATATGTAAAAGGGGTTTTTCAAATTCCGGGTTACATCGGTGAAAAAAGCATAATATACCAAAAAAAGTACCTATTTTTCCAAAAGGTGATGAGGGTAATACGTTAGATTGCTCAAAAGGATGTCAAAAATAGTAAGAAGTTGTCAACAAAGTAGGCTTTGTTCGTAGAAATAGAAAAAAGCGTTAAATTTCAACAAATCGCATGCTCCGTCAGTTAAGTCGTTGGATACTCCGTTTGATGGGATTTCGAATAGAAAACTGGAAACCGCCTACGGAGAAAAAGTACATTCTGGTGGCTGTGCCGCATACGTCCAACTGGGATTTTCCGGTGGGCCTCCTGGTTCGTAAAGCCCTGGATATAGACGTCGTCTATCTGGGTAAGGCTTCACTGTTCAAACCACCATTTGGGTTTTTATTCTACTGGCTGGGAGGCTACCCGGTTGATCGGTCAAAAAGCAATAACTTTGTGGAAGCAGTGGTGGAAATGTATAACCAAAGAGAATCTTTTGCCATTGTAATCGCTCCGGAAGGAACCAGAAATAAGGTAGACCGGCTTAAAACAGGTTTCTACTACATCGCTCTCCAGGCAAAACTGCCCATTATATTGGTTTCCTTCGATTGGGGTAAGGGTCGCATCCATTTCAGCGAGCCTTTTTACCCTTCCGGCAACAAAGATGATGATTTTGACTACTTAAAAACGCATTTTCGGGACACCCGCGGAAAAATACCCGAAAATGGTTGGCCTCACTCACTTGGTAGTTTAAATGACAAAATCTCATAATCTTCGTTGCAATCAATGGTAAAGAGTAGTACTTGTGAGAATCTTGTATTACTTTTAATGTATAGACATCACATGTTTCTTTTTTGTTATATAATTTTGAAATTAACCTAAAAATCAAAATCTATGAAGTTTAAACTTATTTACACTTTTTTTGCTTTAACAATGTGTTTGGTGGTATTCACCTCCAGCAAAGACGGACGTGCCAACGCTGCCAATGAGGGCAATACCGGTGCTCCAGGTGACCAGGTGATTCCAGGGCCAGACAACAACCCCTGGGTTTGTGCCACTTGTCACCAGGGTAACGCCATTGAGGTAACCCAAACCTTTGAAATCACCGATATGGACGGCAACGATGTCAGCTCTGTTGGTTACACCCCCGGTGCCGATCATATAGTAAGATTGACTGTCAATCCCGTATCCGGTGGCCCGGAAGCATTTGGATTCCAGATGTTGTGTCTCAATGCGCCTGCCGGTATGGATGGTTCGGAAGTCTCCGATTGGGCGGTCACATCTGGTAGCAATGTGCAGATTGCCACTGCTTCCAATACCAATCGTACTTATGTGGAACACGACGGCCCCAGCTCCTCCAATGTTTTCGAAATGACCTGGACGGCTCCTGCCTCGGGTTCGGGCGAAGTCACTTTTTATGCCGCCAGCAATGGGGTCAACCTCAACAACATGGCCACAGGCGACGGTGCTACCAATGGTCAGTACAGCCTCATAGAAAATGACATCTCCAATGTACGCCATACCCAGTTGGATGCTACTATCCAGCTATTCCCCAACCCCGTCGAAACGGAACTGACCATTTCGGTGCAAACCGGGGAAAGCGGTCTGTATCAATGGCGTATCATCGACCAGTTGGGGCGCACCCTTCAGGCAGGAGAACAAGATTTGCCGCAAGGCCATAGCCAGGTTCCCCTTACGCTCAATGACTTTGCCGCAGGCCTGTATCACTTCCAGTTGTTGAAGGATGGAAAAACCGCTACAGAATTACTGATTAAAAAATAGATAAGGAACAGAGAAAATGCTAATAGTCCATTGACAAAAGGGTGTTTCCAACCAGGAAGCACCCTTTCGGCTTTTATTGACCCAGGTGGATAGGCGCTACCCCTCCTCTCATTATCCATCCGTTCCGTCTCATTTGTCCAAAAACGTCCTTATTTTGCAGTTTCGTTTTTCTGATCCTAAACCTGCCCACTTATAATGTACAACAAAAAAGACCAGCGTGCCCTTTTTGACCTTTCCAAAAAACTGCTTAAAGTAAAACCGGCTACTGCTCCCGATCCGGCTGCCCAACAGGCCGGTGACTTGCGCAAAGTCCTCGTTTTCCACGAATGGAAATACTACATCCAAAACGACCCCCTCGTCTCCGACCATGAATACGACCAGTTGTACAAAAAACTTGAAGCCATCGAAGCGGCATTCCCCCAACTGATAACACCCGACTCGCCCACCCAACGCGTATCCAACGACCTGATCGAAGACTTCAACAGCGTTGAGCACCTCGTGCCTATGCTCTCCCTCGACAACTCCTACAACGCCGACGACTTGCGCGATTTCGACGAGCGCGTCCGAAAAAATACCGACATCCCCGACGGCACCCCCATCGAATATTGTGTTGAGCCCAAATACGATGGGGGCAGCATCGCCCTGGTCTACGAAAACGACCACCTCGTGCGCGCCGCCACCCGCGGCAATGGCGTGGCCGGCGAAGACATCACCCTCAACGCCCGCGTCATCAAATCCATACCCCTCCGCGCTGCCTTTTCAACATTAAACTTACATAAAGTGGAGTTGCGCGGCGAAGTCGTCATTCGCAAAGACATATTCGACCAAATGAACGAGGCTCGCGCCAAACAGGACCTACCCCTCTTCGCCAACCCCCGTAACACTGCCTCCGGAGGGCTCCGCATCAAAGACCCCAAAGAGGTGGCCAAAAGAGGACTGGTGGCTTTTGTCTACCACATCGCCTATGCCCTTGATGCCGATGGCCAGGACCGGTTGAAAGACCTCAAAACCCACGACAACGGAATTGTATTGTTGGAAAATTTCGGCTTTAAAGTGCCGGTATCGGAAAGAAAAGTATGTGAGAACATCGACCAGGCCATCGATTTTTGCCTGGAGTGGCAGGAACGGCGTGAAAGCTACAATTACGAAATAGACGGAATGGTATTAAAAGTCAACGACCTGAAAACCCAGGAAATTGCCGGCTATACCAGCCACCACCCCCGCTGGGCCATCGCCTTCAAATTCAAAGCCAAGCAGGCCACTACCAAACTGCTCAACGTCGAATATCAGGTCGGCAAGATAGGCTCGGTGACACCCGTAGCCAAGCTGGAGCCGGTTGCGCTGGCCGGCGTAACGGTCTCTTCGGTGTCATTGCACAACGAAGACTTCATCACCTCCAAAGACATCCGCATTGGTGACACGGTGCTGGTAGAACGTGCCGGCGACGTGATCCCCTACATCGTAAAACCAATGGAAGACCTCCGCGATGGCAACGAGAAAAAAATCCGTTTCCCAAAGAAATGCCCCGTCTGCAAAACCACCCTGATACGCGCAGAGAACGAGGCGGCATGGCGTTGCGAAAATTACGCCTGCGAAGCACAGGTGTTACAGCGTATGATCCACCACGTCTCCAAAAATGCCATGGACATCGACGGCTTTGGCAAGATGTACATCGAGCGTTTCCACGACCTGGGTTGGCTCAACAACATTGCCGACATCTACCGACTCGACTACGAGACCATCGCTCAGTTGGAGGGCTTTGGCGAAAAATCGGCCGAAAACCTCAAGGCTTCCATCAATAAAGCCAAGGCCAACCCCATACACCGCCTGCTGCACAGCCTCAGCATCCACCACCTCGGACAAAAAGTGTCTAAACTCATCGCCGAAGAGGTACAACACGTCTTTCATCTGAAAGATTGGACGATGGACAATTTCACAGCCATCAAAGACGTCGGGCCGGTCGTAGCCGAAAACATCATCCACTTTTTTCAAAACCCCGCCAACATCGACCTCTTAAAACAAATGGAAGCTCTGGGCGTTAATATGTCGCAAACCGACGACGATCGCCCCAAGGCCGTTGCCGCCAACGCCCCCCTTTCGGGAAAAACCATCCTCTTCACCGGCACCCTTCAGCAAATGGGTCGAAAGGAAGCCCAGCGGATGGCCGAGTTGGCTGGCGCCAAAAATATTTCAGCCGTGAGCTCCAACCTCGATATTTTGGTGGTGGGCGAAAAGGCGGGTTCCAAACTTAAAAAAGCACAAAAGCTGGACACCATCGATATTTTGACGGAAGCGGAGTTTTTGACATTGATTAACGGTTGATCTCACTTACGTGGAATGAAAAATCAAATAATCCATATTTTTATTATTGTTGTAGTTGTATTGTTGGGGTGTGATGCTGCCAGGAAAGCAGCGGTTGTTCCGACAGCCAAGCAACAAGTCGGCCTTACAGTGGCCCTATCCAACTGTACCGACTCTGTGGGGTTATATGAATTTGACGGCATCGCCTTTCGCCAGTTACAATGGGGAACGACCCGGGATACGCAGCACTTCAAATTGCGAGCCGGAAAACCCCGGTTTTATTATGTGGGTACCAAAGATCCGCGCAAAAGGCCCGTGATCGTTGGCCCGGAAGAAGGGCTTGCCCTATCGGGCCGGTGCAACAATATGAGGCGGGCAACGATCAGTGGCTCCCCACTCAATGCCAGCTACGATGCTCTGCTCCAGCGGTTCAATGAGTCGAATGTCAACGTGAGGAGAATAAGCCGCTCCCTGCAAAAGGCTGCTGCTGCCGGCGATCAGGAAAAAATGGGGGAGGCTGTCGCCGAAATGGGAGTAATAGACCGGGAAAAGATCCATTTGTTCGACTCCCTGAAAACGACCAATCCATTTATCGCCAAGATAGCGGCGCTGAACACCTACCTCAGCTATCAAAACCACAACAAGGGGCGCTTCGACAACGAGTTGGACTATTTTGCCTATACCTATTTTGAAAAGGCGGACTTGTCGGACCCTGATTACAACGACATTCCCTACGCCTATGAAGCATTTAAGACCTGGTCGAAGGTGTTGGCACAACAACGTGTTCCCGAATCGGTGTTAAGACAATATATGGACAGTACGCTGACGCGGATCCCCCCCGGGACAAAAGCGATGAAGTATGCGCTAGGCGGTATTGTCAACTCCCTGCAGACGGGCCACTCTCCCTTGTTCGTCGAGTATGGCAAGCGATACGTAGCTTTGTTTGAAGACAGTAATCCCCATGCCCGCGCCTTGCAACAAAAAATAGAAGCAGCCAAAGCATTCGTCACTGGAGCAGTGGCCCCCGACTTCACCCAAAACACGCCCGAAGGCCAGCCCCTGAGTTTGAGCGATTTGAGGGGCAAAGTCGTATTGGTCGATTTCTGGGCCAGTTGGTGCGGACCATGCCGCAAGGAAAACCCAAGAGTGAAGCTCGTTTACGACAAATACAAAGACCGGGGTTTCGACATTTTGGGCGTAAGCCTCGACCGCAAGAAAGGAGCCTGGATCAAAGCCATTGAAAAAGATGGGTTGCCCTGGCACCACATCAGTGATTTGAAGGGTTGGAAAAATAAGGCGGCACAGTTGTACTCGGTCAGTTCTATTCCGCATACCGTTTTGCTCGATCAGGAGGGGCGCATTTTGGCGCGCAATCTTCGTGGGGCTCAGTTGGAGTTGGCGTTGAAGAGGATTTTTGGGGAGTGAGGGCTGTTATTCCCTCTTCCGCTCCAGCACCTTAAACACAAAGGCCCACTCATTCTTTTCGTCGGGTTGATGTGCTTCTTCCCATACCACCTTCCATTGGTCGAGTTCGATTTCGGGAAAGTAGACCGTTCCTGCTATTTTCAGATCGACTTCCGTCAAATACAACCGGTCGATGTAGGGCATGCTTAGTTGGTAGATCTCTCCACCACCGATGATAAAGGCCTCCTCCTCACTGTTGTCGAGTGCCAGTTGGAGGCCTTCCTCTACCGAATGTACCACCAGGCAGTTCGACACCCGGTAAAAGGGGGCGCGGGTCACGATCACGTTGGTGCGTTTGGGCAGGGGGCGACCAATCGACTCATACGATTTACGACCCATGATAACGTGGTGGCCCAATGTGGTTTTTTTAAAATATTTCAGGTCGGCAGGCAGATACCAGGGGATGCCGTTATTGGCTCCTATGACGTTGTTGTGGGCAATGGCTGCTATGGCGGATACGGTCATTTTGATTTGTTGATCCCGATACGATTTGGGGACTTAAGGATTGACCAAATCGGCCTTCACCATTTTTTCCTCCAGGTATTTTTTCGACTCGCTGATTTCCCCTTTGAGGTATTTTTCGATCATCAGTCCGGCGATGGGAGCGCCGTAGTTGGAGCCCCATTCGCCGTGTTCGACGTATACGGCGATGGCGATCTGTGGTTTTTCTTTGGGAGCAAAAGCAAAAAATACCGAGTGATCTTTTCCATGTGGATTTTGGGAGGTACCCGTTTTACCACAAACGACGACTTCGGATACGGCGGCTGCGTTGCCCGTACCTCCGCGTACGGCCATTTCCATACCATCTACGACGTAGTTGAAGTATTCCGGGTCGATGCTCATCTTTTTTCTTTTCAGAAAACGGTCGGGGATGGGAGCGATCCCGTTTCTGAATCTTTTGGCCAGGTGTGGGGTGACGTAAAAACCTCTGTTGGCGATGATGGCGGCCAGGTTGGCCATCTGGACAGTGGTCATCTCTATTTCTCCCTGTCCGATACCTATCGACATGATGGTGGGCGATTTCCAGCCTCCCTGGTTGCGGTAGAGGTAGTCGTAGAATTCCACGTTGGGCACGTTGCCTCCGCCCTCGTTGGGTAGGTCGATTTGGAGGGGCTTGCCCAGGCCGAATTCGTAGAGGTATTTTTCGAAAAGGTCGAGGCCGGGTTCGGGGTGGTAGTAGTCTTTTATTTCGATGATGTTGCGAAAGGTCTGAAAAAAGTAGGTGTTGCAGGAGTGTTGCAGGGCCACCGACACGTTGTAGGCGTAGGGGTGGAGGTGGCATCCTCTGGGTTTGTCGGCGCCTTTGTAATAGTAGCCTCCGGCGCAGGCGAATCCCTGATTTGGTTGGAGTACGCCTTCCTGCATGGCAACGAGGGCCACTACGGTTTTAAAAATAGAGCCGGGGGGATATTTGGCCATAAGCGACCGGTCGAGAAAAGGCTTGGAGGTGGTATCCTGCAACAGTTGGGTAAATGCTGTTCCGCGGTTGCGGTTGATGGTCAGCAGGTTGGGGTCATAACCCGGCGATGACAGCATGGTGAGTATTTCTCCTGTTTCGGGCTCTATAGCTACGATGCTTCCGCTTTTATTTTGCATGAGGCGTTCGCCATAGGCCTGTAGTTCGAGATCGAGGGTGGTGACCAGGTCTTTTCCGGAAACGGCGGTGGAGTCTTTCCCCCCTCCTTCGTAGGAGCCTACCATTCTGCCGAGGTTGTCCTTAAAAATATGGCGCACGCCTTTTTTGCCTCGCAGTTCATCGTCGTATTGAAGTTCGAGGCCGGTGGCGCCGATGTAGTCGGCCAGTTGGTATTTGCCTTTGGAGGCTTCTATCTGGACACGGCTTACCTCACTTAGGTAACCCAGTACGTGGGGCGCTTGTTGGTGTGGATAGCCGCGCACGTTGCGAAGCCGCACTTCAAATCCCGGAAAGAGATAGAGGTTTTCCTGAAGGCGGGCATAGGTCTCGGAAGTCAGTTTTGACATAAAGACAAATGCCTTTCTCTTGGAATAGCGGATGTCTTTGAAATCTTTGTCCAGACGGGATTCAAAATCCGATATGGAATCGATGCCGACGAGATCACAAAAATAGGAAGTGTCCATCCGGGGGTCGATCTGGTTGTAGGTGACCATGAGGTCGTAGATGGGCTTGTTGTGAACGAGGAGTCTTCCATCGCGGTCGTATATCAGCCCGCGAGAGGGATATTGTACATCGGCACCAATGGCAATGGCCTGTGCCCTTTTTTTGTGGGAGGAGTCCAGCAGTTGTATTTGCATGGCTTTGCCGAGCAGTAAAATGGCAGCCAGCAAAAATACTGTCTGGATGATACCATATCTGTTTTTATTATCGTTCATGCAAATTTTTTTGGGCAACGCTTTTGGGCAACCTCGTTTTCAATCCAGCGGGTTGACCAGAAATTGCAAGATAGTGATAAAAAACATGGAAAGAAAGAAACTGCAGAGCGTGCGCAGGGCTATTTCCCCAAAAAGGTAAAAAGTAAAAACTTCTACTGAAAAGTAAAAGAATAAGTAAGCCAGCATCATGATTGCGGCATAGATCAAAAACCAGGAGGTCCCGAACCGGGCCCGGGTGGGGCTGAAGTTCATATTGTACCCGCCTTGCGGCGAAATAAACCGAAGGATCAACGGTCTGATGAAGGCGATGAATACGCAGGCACTCGCGTGGATGCCCAACGAGTCGTAAAACAGATCGACGGTGATGCCGATGGCGAACCCCAACAATACGAGGAGGGCGTGGTGGATACGCAGGGGCAACCAAATGATGAACAAGGGGAATACAATAGCATGAAAATAATTGGAACGACTTCCTCCTATGGAAATATACTGCAACACCATTGCCTGCAATAACACCAGGCCAATAAAACGAACGGTATTGGTAAGGATGGCATTATTCATTTTTGGAGTTGCTGCCTTCGAGTTTCTCAATATCCTGCCTCATCAGGTTGTTGACCACATAGACATATTCGAGCCGCCGCAAGTCGTTGACCAGCCGGACGCTGATGCCGTGAACATTGCTGCCGGGTTCGTTCCACTGCGAGTCGACCGTACCCACCAACAAGTCCTTGGGAAAAAGGTCGGAATAGCCGCTGGTAACGATGGTATCGCCCACTGCCACATCCACGTATTTGGGTACATCCTCCATCCGGAATGTCCTTGGGTCGAAGCCCCGCCACAGCAAAGATCCGAACTCATTGTTTTTTTTGAATTTGACACTGACCCGGCAGTTGCGATTGAGCAACGACATCACCTTGCTGTGATGATCGGATGTGGCTACTACTATGCCGACAATGCCGTTTTGACCATCGGCGGCGATCACTCCTTTGCGTACTTTGTCGGATGTATCGGTTCCGTGGTTGATGCGGATGAAGTTGTGAGCACTGTTTACCATATTTCGGGTAACCCTGGCGGACATGTAAGTGTATTGTTGGGTTGAGTCGGAGCTCATGGTGCTGTCTCTAAGGATGGTATTAACGAAGCGGGCATTACTGAGTTGTGCCCGTAGTCGGGCATTTTCTGCGGCGAGGGTGTCGGCGATGTCCGACATTTTCAGAAAGCGCGTCCATTGGTCGATGGTATTGTAAAAATAACCGGTGACCTGTTGGGTGGTATTGTCGTATATGGCCTTTTGATTGTCGTTGTTGTTGATGATAAAAGAAAAGCAAATGAATTGCAATACGACAAAGGAGATCAAACCGCCATACTTATAGAGTAAAAAAAAGAGATTGCGCATGATGGATTATCACAATAATTATTGGTGTAACGTTGCCGTCCGGGTGTGCGCCTTGCAGAGAAAGCAGTCGGGCTGTGTCAGCCTCCAATGTCAAACACTCCTTCTATCGATGAGGAAGGAGAATTTGTCGGTGTTCTTCAGAGCGATCCCGGTACCTTTTACAACGGCCCGGAGCGGATCGTCGGCAACATGTACCGGCAACTTTGTTTTGGCAGCAATGCGTTTGTCCAGGCCGCGAAGCAAGGCCCCCCCTCCGGTGAGATAAAGCCCTGTTTTGTAAATATCGGAAGCCAGTTCGGGAGGGGTCGTTTCCAATGCTTTAAGGATGGCATCCTCTACTTTTGTAATGGACTTGTCGAGACAATGGGCTATTTCCTGATAGGTAATGGTAATTTGTTTTGGAATGCCCGACATGAGGTCCCGCCCGTTGACGGCAAAGTCAGCCGGAGGTTTGTCCAGATCTTGTAGGGCAGACCCCACGTTGATCTTGATCTGCTCGGCTGTTCGTTCTCCTATGAGTATGTTGTGCTGCCGTTTCATGTAGCTCATAATGTCGGCGGTAAATTCGTCGCCGGCAGTACGGATGGATTGATCGCAGACGATTCCCGACAGGGCGATGACGGCGATCTCGGTAGTGCCGCCCCCGATATCGATGACCATGTTGCCGACGGGCTCTTCCACATCCAGCCCGATGCCCAATGCAGCAGCCATGGGTTCGTGGATCAGATAGGTTTCTTTTGAGTCGACATGGTCGGCGGAGTCAAATACCGCCCTCTTTTCTACTTCTGTTATACCAGAAGGAATACAGATGACCATTTTCATATGGCTGAACAACTTCTTCCGGGTGCCGGTCATGTTGATCAGGCCTTCTATGAGGCTTTCGGCGGCCTGAAAATCGGCTATGACCCCATCTTTTAGTGGTCGCACGGTTTTGATATTCTCATGGGTTTTTTCGTGCATCTGCATGGCCTTGGTGCCTACGGCGATGGTTTCTCCCGTTTTGCGGTTAATGGCTACAATAGACGGCTCATCTACAATGATCTTATCCTCCTGAATAATCAAGGTGTTTGCCGTTCCCAGGTCGATGGCCAGTTCCCGTGTGAAAAAGTTAAATAATTTCATTAATTTATGTTACCTGTTTTCTGCATAGGGTCAGGGGGCAGTCAGCCGCACTAAAAAAGGAAGCACGCCGCGTCATTCCTTTACCCTTTCGGTCGGTAAAAAGGCCAGGGGCCTTTTTTAAGAATCCTGCAAAGCTAACGAATTATTATGACAGTATACAGGAAAAATTTCTTATGCGGGACTCCCCACAACAACCTGGCACATTTCGGCGGGATGGAGGTATTTTTTGGCCAGTTCCTGCAACCGGTCGGGGGTGATCGTTTGGAGGGTATCAACCAGTTTGTCGAAATCAGAAAATTCGAGTGATTCACTTACAATGGTCCTTACTACGTTGGCAATGTTGAACGGGCCGTCGAGCATAGTCAACAAATTGCCGCTCATATAGTTTTGAACCATTTTCAATTCCATTTTGCCGACAGGCTGCCGCTGCAACCGGTCCAGTTCGTGGTAAATTTCCTGTAAAGTGGCCGCTACTTGATCATTGCTCACTTCGGTGGCGATGCAAAAATAGCTGTCTTCGTGCATAGCGTCAATGGTCGAATAAATATTGTAAGTGTAGCCTTTTTCTTCCCGGATATTGGCCATCAGGCGGGAGCCGAAATAGCCCCCCAGCACGGTGTTGAGGAGGAGGAGGTCGTGAAAATCGTCGTGTTTGCGGTTGATGCGGAGCCGTCGGCCCACCCGGATGGCCGATTGCACAGCTCCCTCCTGATCGATGTGTAGCCGTTGAGGAGCCAGAAGATCATCCTGTCGGGGAAAATGCCGGAGGGGGGTAGCGCCTGTGGGCATTTGCCGAAAGCAATCGCTCAGCGTGGGGAGAACCGATGGACTTATTTTGCCACTGAGTATGATGCAGCACTGGTTGGAAAGGTAGTTGTTTTTCCAGTGTTCGACCAGATGGGTGCGGTCAAGCATGGCATAGCCATCCATGTGGCTGTTGTAACCATAGGGGTGGTCGGTGCCGAACATTAGTTCTGTGATGGTGCGATAAGCGATCACATCGGGTTGTGCCAGTTCGATCCGTAGTCGTTGCCGACTGTTTTCTTTGTAGTTGACCAGTTCTTTTTGGGGGAATAACGGATGGATGATCATCTCGGCCAACAGGGCGGCCATTACATCGAAATGTTTGGTCAGGCATACCAGTTCTATATTCGACGTGTCGAGGTTGACCGGAAAACTGAGGTTACTTCCGTAAAAATCTATTTTTTCGGCTATTTCAGCAGCATGGTGTTGGGTGGTGCCTTCCTTAAGCATGGTCAGGGTGGCCCTCGCCACCATTTGGCGGGATTCGTAGGGCCGTCCGGCGTGGCATACGAAGTCGGTTTTGATCACATCTTGTGTGCCCATGTCTACCAGGTATACGGGGATACCACAGTCGAGGACTTGTTTTTCCGGTAAGGGCAGTTGCAGGTTCTGGATGGTCTGTACAGGTGGTGGTTCGCTTCTATTAGGCATTTGTTGATGTACTGCTGTAGGGTTGGTTTTGAGAATTGTGAAAGGATGCCAATCATTTTTTCAGCCATTCCAGTATTGCGTTTACATTTTTTTTGGCGACGTCTTCCGGAATGCCAACGGCTTGCATCTTTTCCATATCGATGGCTGTTTTTTCGGAGCCTTCTTTGGTGTTCAACACGATGTAGCGGTTGTTTCGCACACGGGCATTGATGGAAGTGTTGAGGGGTTTGGCTTCTTCAAAAAGCGGGTTGGTGGTCATCCCTGTCTGGTCCTGATTGAGGGAGGGGAGGAAGGCTTGTATGTTACCTTTGTCGTCGGGTAGGAGAAAGAGGGAGTGGTATGTTTCGTCGTCGTTGGAGAAGTATTCGGCCTGAGGCATGATGGGGCGGACGTTGTCTTTGTCGGAAAGGTCAAAAACCCAGGCCCCGAGGTCGAGGGCGTAACCGATAAGGTACTGATTCCAGGTGGTCAGTCCGGCGGGGGCGCCGGATTGGGCGTCTTGCGTCATTCTTTTGTTGAGGTATTTTGGCGAAAGCCGCTTCAACATTTTCCTTCCGGGCAGGTCGTAGCAAAATACGAATTCCATACCCTGCATACACAACACCTGGTTGGTGGCTTCGTAGGTATTGGGGCTGAGGTACCAGGGAAAGTCGGGGCTGTGGTTGACGGGGAGGGTTTCCCGAAAAACGGTACTGCAATCGGTGGTGTTGATGGCGGTAAAGATGCGGTGGCTTTCGCCAAAATCGATGTCTTTGGTGGTAGAGTCGGCACTGATGGTTACCAGGGTTTGTGCCGGTCTTATCCAGTGTTGATTGTTGTCGAGAATGGAACCTTCGGGTTGGCAGTTATGTTTGTCGGCGGTGGCGGATTGGGCGGGGCGTTCTGGAGCGGTCGTATTTGTTTTATGACCTTCTTGTTGCGTTTCAGTAGATGGTGATGTGGAGGCAGTGGGTGCATCTCCTCCGCAGCCCAGCCCCAACAACATGGCAATGAATAAGATTGGATATATTGATAGTAGTTTCATGGTTGGTCGTCAGTTTAAGCACAACAAAAAACGGTATTCTTACAGACAATTGCAAGCCTGGCCATCACATCCCCCTTCCCCATCCTCCCCTCGCCAACCGCAGCAATACCGAATCCTCCTTCCAAACCCTGAAATACGGCGCCTGCCTGGCTCCAAATTTTCGCCGTACCTTTTCAATAGCCGGTATCATACTCCCCTGAAAGTCGAACCGGTCGAGACCCAATTCTTTTTGGGCGTATTGAATGGCTTCCCAAACCAACAATATACCCGCGCCACTGCTGCGCAAAGCCGGATCGTCGCCAGCCATGAGGTAATAAGCAGACTGATTATCCCAAAGCAAGTAAACCACTGAATGTATGCGCTCCTGCTCATCAACCGCAAAAAAGAGTTTTCGGCATTGATGAGGCTCCATCGCGGCGTCGTATTTTTTCAAAAAAGAAAAGGGGATGGCAAAGGGTTTTCCCTGACGGGTAAAACTCATCGTCTGCACCCGATAGAAATCCTCCAGCGACCGGTTGGAAGTAACGCGGACGATCGACCGGGCTTTTTTGATCTTGTTGTTGCGGTAATCAGAATGGATGCCTTTGTACACATCGTCCAGGTTGTTCAGCGGGGCCAACACATAGGAATACATCGTCGTTTGGCGATATCCTTTCCAGTAAAACGGCAGCCAGTCGGTGATGGCGTAGTGAAAATTTTGGTGAAAAGCAGCCACTTTCGGCAATTGTTCGATCAGCTCTTTTACCATGCGCTGCAATTTGGGTGACTTCCGGAACGACCGGGTTACGTACGGCCCCATCATCTTGGTCAGCCAGGGCATGCCGATGTATCTAAATGGTCCCTTTCTCACCAGGTAGTAAGGCAGGGCAGCCACTACCTGGCCTCCACGTTGCACACAAACCACCTCCCAATTCCCCTTTTGGCAAACGGCATTGAGGTACCAGGGCTGCATGAATATGGGCAGTTCGGGTTCTGATTGGCAAAAGGCCTGGTACATGGATTTTGAATGCATATGAAAAAAGTCACTTCTTCCTATATTTGCCGCTATGCTGCATCGGATCAAAACGGCTTTTGAACAACACGCCACAAAAATAGTATTCTGCATTGGAATGCAAAGTTACACCTATGCCGAGTGGTTGCTGCGCATTGGCGGTATTCGCCAGGCACTCCAACAACAACGCCCCACCGCCCGCTTTATTGGTCTGGCAGCCTATAACGACATCGAGACCTACGCCGCCATCCTGGCGCTATGGGCGGAGGGCTATGCCTTTGTGCCCCTGAGCCCGCTAAGTCCTGCAACCCGCAATGGCGAAATACTCCAACTGGCAGACAGTCGCTACATCATGAGCAGCAAACCGCCCGACTCGAACCTGGTGGACAGCACCGATTTGAAATGGATACTCACCTCCGGGTTAGAAGCAGAAGCCGTTCCGCCGGATTTCTCCCGCCTCAATCCCGGTCAGCTGCTTTGTATGTTGTTTACCTCCGGAAGTACAGGGGTGCCCAAAGGCGTTCCTTATACTGCGGAAAACATTAATACCACATTAGATGCTTTTTTTGCACTGGGGTATGAGCTTGGCCCGGAAGACCGCTTTTTGCAACTATTTGAGCTGACATTCGATATGTCGCTACTGTCGTATCTGCCCGCCTGGTGTCTGGGAGCTAGTGTGCATACAGTCGGGGGGGCGGGTTTCAAATACTTGCAAGCCGCCAAAGTAATGAAAGAGGGAGCGGTGAGCTTTGCCGCCATGGTGCCTTCCACGCTGCAACTATTGCGGCCGTATTTTTCGGAGTTGGAGCTTCCGGCTTTGCGGTATTGTCTATTGGGCGGCGAACCACTGTATGTCGATTTGGCGAAAGCCTGGATGGACTGCGTACCCAATGCCCGGGTCGTCAATATCTCTGGCCCCTGCGAAACGACGATGGCCTGTATGGGCTACGACCTCGGCCGCGATTTTTCCAACAACAAATCGCACAAAAATATCCTGGCTTTTGGCTCCCCCTGGAAGAACACCCATGTGTTGCTCGTCGATCCCAATACGCCTACTGGTCAGTTAGGACAGAACCTTGTCAAAGTCGGTCAGGTAGGCCTGCCTACCGGTGAGGTGGGCGAACTCTGTTTTGGCGGCGACCACGTTATGCAAGGCTATTGGCAAATGCCGGAAAAAAACGCCGCCATTTTTTTTTGACAAAGAGATCAATGGACAGACCGTTCGCTTTTACCGCTCCGGCGATTTGGCCTTTAAGGATGAGGAAGGTACCTACTATTCCTGTGGGCGAAAGGATGCGCAGTACAAGGTCCAGGGCTTCAAGGTGGAATTGGGAGACATTGAGCAACACGCCCGGCATTTTCTGAAAAAGGGCAATACGGCAGCAGGGGTACACCGCAATGAAAAAGGATTGTTAGACATTCATCTGTACACCGACCAACCGGAAGCTGATCTGGTCGGCCTGACAGAACATTTAAAAAAGCAATTGCCCGATTATATGCAGCCGCGCAGCATCCAGGCGTTGAAAAAATTGCCGCTTACCCTTAGCGGGAAAATCGACCGGCCGGGGCTATCCCGCATTTTCCAGGGGGATGATTTTGACTTTATAACCGATGAGGAAATGGCCGGGCGCATTAGCCGCAATTTGTTCGATGTCTATCGGGTGGCGGCGGCCTGTGTCGGCAAGTCCGTATGGAAAGAAGAGGCCTTGGAAGGGGTGGATGTGTATCCGGCTAGTTGGCCGCGAACGCTATTTGGGGTCCCGGCAATCAATCAATTGGATGGGGTGGTAGCAGCTATGCGTCAAAAGGAATTGCCACCTCGACTGATCCTTCGGCGGCCGGTCCATTCGGAGCCATTGTATGTGGAGTTGGAGCGTTTGGGCTTTCGCCAAATGATGACCTGGCCGGGGATGGCGATCGACCTGCTCAACAATTCTTTTACAAAGTCGGATGGAGTTGTATCTTTGGTTGCGGATGAGGTGTCGCTGCAGGAGTGGTTATCGATTGTCAACAAGGTATTGTTTGTCAGTCGGCCATTGGATTTTGGGGTAACACAGGCCATGATGTTGTCGGGCCGGTTTTTGTTTTATGGCCTTTCGGCAAATGGAGAACTGGCTTCGGCAGCGCTGGGATACATCCTCGACCGGGGTTTCGGCATTTATATGGTGGCCACCACAGAAAAGCACCGCCGCCGGGGTTTTGCCAAAGCACTAACCCTGCATATGCTTCAGGACGCCAGGGAGCGGTCCTGCCGGGCCGCCTATCTGGAGGCCAGTGAGATGGGGGCGCCGCTGTACCGTCAGATTGGCTTTGGGACTTATTGCGATTTTGATATTTTTTGGTTGTTGGGGGCTTTTTAGTGTTTGGAATTGACCTTAAAAAAGCTAACTTTGAGGCAGCAAGCCCTTAAGTTATTTAGCAATTCTTAGCACCAAACTGTTTCATTTTAAAAGCAATGTTCTGTTATTATGAAAAAGATATGTTTTTTAATATTCATTATCTGTAGTACCATCACAGCATATGGGCAAACCCAGATAAATAGGGTGCGGCTCAAATGGGATGAAAACACTGAAAAGACGATACGTATGTCGCAGCTATTTCCTATCGATAGCAATAGTTACTTTGTTTATAGCGAGCAGATGTATTCACACTCAGCTCGAGCAATTTCGGGCGGAGGGGGAAAAAAGTTTGCCATCAGCAAAATTGGTAAAGATGGAGGGCTTATCGAAACCAAGCAATTGAGTTCATTAGACTATTGCAATATGTGCGATGCAGGCTGGATCATCGATCTGAATGGCGACGTCTATTTGACTTTTGTACCAATTAATAAGAAAAAGCCTGTATTGGTACGTAAAGTTGATACCCGGGAATTAGAAATAGATATTTCTCAAAAACCAATAGAATTGCCGGCTGTCGGAAAAAGCTATAGCATTACTTATATGACATCTGAATCGGGCCTGTCTTATTTAAATGCCGTATCAACTAACACAGAGAAAAATACCTGTGAAATAACACTACAGCTTTACGATGAACAACTAAAGGTGGTATCAGACAAAACGAAATCGTTTCCATATGTTGATGGAGAGTTTGTATCCTCAGACATAGATGACCAGGGAAACGCTTATATCGTTGTCTCATTTAAACAGGAGAGCAAAAAGTCCCTCAATCTGGTGAGAAAGTTGTTGGTCATCAGGCCAGATAACAATGCAATTGAAGTAATAGACATTGAAGAGTCATTTGAAAGACGTATAAAAGATATGTTAATTAAAGCAATTCCAGGGCAAGAAGGCATCAACATTTTTGGACAATACTACGACAAAGCATTCCTTGCACCTGATAAGGATAAATTTGTTATTTATCAGAACTCGAAGGTTACAGGCAAAGTGACTTTTCAATTCAATAATGAAGATGGTTTTTCTGACAAAAAGTATATGCAATTTCCCAAATCGCTTTCTAGGTCAAATCCTCCTCGTAAAGGAAAAAAACCTAAACGAATTGATCTGGGTATATCATCAATATCCATCAATGAAATTGAAGAAATGGAAAACGGCGATGTAGCTGAGCTATCAGAAGTTGTTGTAGAAGCAGGGGGTGGTAAATATGGTATTGTCTACCTTTTACAAAAAATTGTACTTACGGTGTACTCTCCCGACGGAGAAATTAAGTGGATAAAAGCCATTGACCGCAATCATAAAGTCAAAGACTGGATTACTCCCTCGCAAATAGTTGTCCAGGGAGATAAGATCGGCTTGTTTTATGTCGATGGAAAAATGACTTTCCTTCAATATTACGATGCTGAAACAGGCGATAAAATCAGAAAAAAGACCATCAATGAAGTTGGTAAGGGAAACAAGTTACATGTCAATCTCGGAATGATTACCAAACTGAATAACCATACACTACTTCTTAATCGTTCTTGGGGCAAAAAAAGACAATCAGGTATACTAACTATTGAATGACTTATTCGCGTTTATCATTCATAACACACATACAGCAAGTGCATTGTTAGTGTATGTCTGAATTTTTTACCTGAAAACAGACCACGCTGAATGATTTATGAATCATAACCAAACCTTTTCAACCCTCCAACCCCTCTTCCAGTCCGTCTTCAAAGACGATCAACTGACCATCACCCTCACCACCACCCAGGCCGACATCGACCAGTGGGACTCCCTCAACCATGCCATACTCATCGATGCCATAGAGAAGCATTTCGATGTCAAATTCGACCTGATGGACATGCTTCGCATCCAATCTGTAGGCGATATTTGCGACCTGATCGCCACCAAAAAAGGGAAATGATGAAATTGCGTGTAATCACTGTTGACCAACTACCCGACTTTGTGAAAGAGCCTGATTTCGAGACCCAGCCCCATCTGCCCATTACCCCTGTGCGCGCCACATCGCAATACCACAACCCCAATGCCCGGCCTTCCGACCCCGCACTGGTAGTAGCTTACAACGAGGCGGGAAAGGTGGCCGCCTACTTCGGCTGCCTGCCAGAGAAACTACATGCAGCACCTTCGGAAAAGGTTTGTTGGAGCAGTTGCTGGTGGGCAGATCCCCAAAAAGGCAGAGCAGCCGTTATGCCCGTTTTTTACAAAGCCCTCCAGCTATGGGGCGGCAACATGCTCTTCGACGCACTGCCCGACCGGTCGCACCAGGTACTGGAAAAAATGGGTCGGTTTTCCTTTCGGGAAATACGAGGTGTGAAAGTCCACCTCCTCTACAAACTGCATCGTGCCATCCCCTCCCGGCTGCCCATCCTCGCTCCGCTGAAAAATATACTCTGGGTAGTGGACACGCTATTCAACCTACCCACCCAAGCGGGCCGCCTAATCTGGAAGTTTCAATATAAGCTGCCTAAAGAAATCACCGTCGAACGCATAAGCGAAGTAGATGAACCAACCTGGCAATTCATCGCCTCACAAACTGACAACGAGCTTCCCCATCGCAGCCGCGAAGGCTTCAACTGGATCATCAACCACCCCTGGCTGACTTCCAACAAGAATTTTACAAAAAGCTACCATTTCTCCTCCCACGCCAACCACTTTGAAAACAGACTGTACCGCCTCTCCCAAAACGGGGCCATCATCGCCTTTCTGTGGCTCACCCTCCGTGACGGCACCGCAAGACTGCCTTACTGCTATATTTTGCCCGGCAAAGAGACAATAGCCGCCAGACTGCTTTTCCGGGAAATGGTGGGCCTCCGCGTCCAAACTTTCATCTGTTTTCAGGCTAAATTGTGGCCACCTTTGGAGCAAAAAAGATGGCCGATGTTATTTGCTGTACCCCTCCAAAAAATGGTAGGTTGGACCAAAACACTTGACCCGTATTTCACCGGCGATTTCTACATTCAGGACGGGGATGGGGATGGGGTGTTTACGTGAGTTACCACCTCACTACCCGCGCCACCTCCCGTCCCTGCTCCACCTCAAAAGCCAAAAAATAAACGCCTTTCGGTAAAAAAGAAAGATCGACAACGGATTCTACGTCGCGGATCCGGCTCACCCGTTGACCCATGCAGTTTACCACCTCTATTCTGCGGGTGTTGGCAGGGAGGTTTCCGACGAAAACAATACCGGTAGTAGGATTGGGATAAATACTAATGGCCGACTCGGAGGGTTGGTAGACGTCCGTTATGATTACATTGATACAATCCGACGTATCCACACATCCGTTCTGGGAAATTTCTACGGCATAGTCACCACTCACGGTGGCCGTAAAACTCTGACTGGTTTCATCTGCCAACGCAGTAAAATTATTGTTACAGTCCAACCATTGGTAGATGGCTCCGGTGGTATTTGCCGTAAGGGTGGCACCGGAGGCGGCAACGTCGGTATCCAACGGATCGGGATCGAGGGTCAGGTTGATCGTCAGCAGGCTGTCGTATCCGGCGGCATTGGGAATGGTGTCGGAGTAGGTGCCGGAACTCGTCCAGGTGTAGTTGCCGCTGGGGGATATGTAACTCTCTGTGCCACACAAGAACACGTCGATGGTGGCAGCGGTGTTGTTCCATTCGTATACCTGTACGCGCCCTCCATTGATGACTCCTTCGGCGTTGCCGGGCCCTCCTATGATAGACCGGCTGCCATTTGCCGACAAGGCGATGGCGTATCCAAAATTGTTGGTAATTTCGGCCCCCGTGATGGCATTGCCTACTGGAATCCAATTGGAACCGTCAAAATAGTAGTGATAAGCTTTGCCGGCGTTGTTGCCGGCGCTGTCATTGTTGGGGGCACCTACGCCCAGTCGAAGGCCGTCGGCAGAGAGATGGACGGCGCTGCCAAAAAAATCGACCAGGGTATCGCCGTAGAGGTCGTCTCCAAGTTGAACCCAATCCCCGCCTTCCCATTCGTACACCCGCACCAGGCCGGCATTGACGCCTCCCAGGTCGCTATGCGGCACCCCGACCGCGAGACGGTTGCCGTCGGACGACAGGGATACTGCCGACCCGGCCCGGTCACCATTGGTTTCGCCACTGATGGTGGAGCCAATGGTCGCCCAGTCGTTGCCGTCAAATTCGTATACGTAAACAAAACCCGGAGTTGACGGTGCCAGGGCGCCGATGGCTACCCGGTTGCCGTCGCTTGAAAGGGCGAGGGCAGTGCCAAAGTAAAGTTGTGGAGTGCCGGAGAGGATACTGCCCTGCGAAACCCAGTCGTTGCCGTTATAAGTTAAGAGCCGTACGTGTCCTGAATTGAAACCAGCATCGTCGTTTTCAGGTCCGCCCACGGCTATCAGATCCCCGTCGGAGGAGATGGCTACGGAGGTGCCAAAAAGATCGTTTTGAGCAAGCCCATTGATGCTGCTCCCCACCTGTGTCCATTCTATCCCGTTGTAATCAAATATGCGTGCCTGGCCCGCCATAAACATATTGCCTCCCCCGGCGGCTCCAATGACCACCCGGCTGCCATCGGCCGATAAGGCCACCGTACTTCCGGACTGGTCTCCGGATTCGGCTCCCACAATGGGATTGCCCAGCGGTGCCCAATCTGTCCCATCCCATTGATAGATCGTGGCATTGCCTTTATTGAACCCACCGTTGTCGGTACCGGGCGTACCGACAACGATGCGGTCACCATCAGCCGAAATCGCCACACCTTCTCCCAGCCGGTCGCTGGCACCCACGCCTATGATGTCGCTGCCCAGTTGAATTTGAGCAGACAAAAATCCATTAAGGAGGAAAAAACAGAGTACTGTGGTCAGATTTTTCATAACATTAGTTTTACGTTCCGGGCCATGCGTTTGAAGGAGGAAGGGAGGTTTTCCAAAAATAGTCTTTTTTCCTATTTTCAGCAAAATTTGAAATTAACAACTTGCTCAACCCAAAAAAACGGTTGCTAAAAACGATGTATCACCGCTCAATCCGGTTGCGGCCCACCAATGCTTTGAGCAAAAAATAACCATACTCGCCGCGCAACTGGGCTTCTGCCGTAGCCGCAAACCGCTCCATCGGTATGCGTTGAAAATGGAATGGAAAATCAGCCTCCCGCTCTTTCAGTCCTGCCGTTCCAAAGGTGATGTCCGCAATTTTTTCGGTGACAACCATTTCAAAAAAACGACGACCGACCCCCTGATCGGAAAAAGGAAAGGCAAAAGCCCGGTGGCGTTGTTTGAACTGTCGCTGCACAAACCGGATGCTGTCTTTGGTCTGTTGCAATTGACCGGCGAGATTCATATCGGCGTAGAGGGGGTGGTTGGAGCTATGGGCACCAACTGTAAACCCCTTTTCCATCAGGCGGCGTATCTGGCCGGAGGTGAGATAGGGGCGCTGCTTTTTAAGAAAATCGGTGAAGTCGAGGTCGAGGCAGGCCGCTACTTCGTCGAGCAATTGGCGGTTGGCGTGGGTGGTTTTCAACAGGGTTTCTTCGATGAGTGCATTTTCCGGTGCCTCCAACTTCAATAATGCTCCTACGGCGCTGCTCTGTGCTTTCGACAACTGATTTTTTGCCAGCCGCTCGAGCAACAAGCTCAGTTTGTAGCGATAAAACAGTCCCCGGTTGTCGACAAAATCGGTATTTAAGAAAATGGTGGCCGGTACGCCTTTTTCCACCAAAAGTGGCATGACGAGGTCGTGGACTTCCCGCAGGCCATCGTCGAACGACAGGAAAAAAGAGGACTTTTCCGGTTCTTCTCCTTTTTTGACCAGCCGTACCAATTCCCCCAAGCTAATGGGTTCATAATGTTGGAGAAAAAAATCCAGGTCTTCCCGGAAGGTGTCCAAACTGCGTGGCTGATACAATCGCTGGATGTGCGGCAGCGGTTCTGTACCTCTGATGCTGTGGTAAAAAGGCAGGATCAGGGGTTGCCCCGACCAGTCGCGCAATGTCGGGAGGGCTATTCGCCGGGTGGCCCGTTGGCAAAATTGGTGGACGGTTTTTCTCATGGTTTCTTTTTTCTTGCGAGGGTCAGCCCGTCTCTCAGCGGCAACAGGACGTTTTCTACCCTGTCGTCGATCTGTACCATTTTGTTGAAGCTGCGGACAAGTTCCGTGTCCTGGTCTTTTTCGCCCAACACTACTTTTCCGCCCCAAAGTACGTTGTCGACCAATATCAGTCCTCCCGGCCGGAGGAGCGGCATGACCAGATCGTAGTACAACCGGTTGTCCTGTTTGCCGGCATCAATGAATACCATATCGAATCGTGTGTTCAATGTTGGGATGATCTCTTTGGCATCACCCAGGTGGAGGTGTATGCGGTTGTCAAGTCCGGCTTTTCGGATGTATTTTCGGATAAGGTGTTCCAGTTCCGGGTTGATCTCTATGGTGTGCAGTTGGCCGTCCTTTGCCATGCCCCTGGCCATACAGATGGCTGCGTAGCCGGTAAAGGTCCCGATTTCGAGTATCGACTTTGGTTGGGTCAGGCTGCTGAGCAGGTAGAGCAACTGCCCCTGCCACGAGCCGCACATCATTTGTGGAGCAAGGGTTTTTAGGTGGGTTTCCCGTTCGAGTTGGTGGAGGAGTTCGTCGGGCGGGCTGCTGTGGGCAGCGCAGTAGTTGTTTGTTTTTTGCAAAAAGGACATCATGCTTTCGCAAAAATAAGGGGTTTGGCTTAGATTTAGGCTTTATTCAATGCCGTTTTAATCTTCGTTTTTCAGCTTATCTTCTAATTCTTTGAGTTTCTTTTTCAATTCTTCGTTTTCGTCTTTCAATTCTTCGTTTTGATCTTTCAGTTCTTCGTTTTTTTCTTTTAGATTTTGTTTCTCTCTTATGTGATTCTCTATTGTGTTTTCAACTTCTTCTTCGATTTCTAATTTTTTCAAAATATCTTCTTCCGTTGCGGCTTTTCTCAATCTTTCAGCCATTTTCTGTAATAATTCGCTACCCTCCAGTTCTTTCTCCGATATTTCCATTATTTTTTTATCATCAGTTACATAAGATTGATTGAATATCTTTAAAATTCTTTCCAATTCTGTTCTGTCTTTTTTACCTATTCGCAATATTTGTATAATATAGCTATTGTGCGTGAGCTTTTCTATAAATTCTTCTTTAGATGGAATCTCCTTGTTGTTGATTAAGTCAATATATTCTCTGTTTACTTTTAAGACACTTGCTTTTATGCTTTTAAGCAAAAATCCCAGAAAGTATATTGTTATTATTGGTAGTGACTCTTTTACGTTCAGACCATCTTTTACAAACGTGTCCTCCTTCCTGTAATTATCTCCAAGATATTTTCTAAATCTCAATATATCAGAAGGGTCTTTGCCTTTCTGTAATTCGATCAATACTTTTTTGTATTCACCATCTTCACCTTTTATTTTTGCTTTAAAGTCGAGTCTTAGTATAATTACCTCAAACTTGTCGGACTTAACGATTAATTCCTGTGGCTCTAAACTTAGTTGGGTAATGTTTTCCCCAATAATTTCTGACAATAGCTTCCTTGCTATTTCCGTATCTTCCATCAGATACTTAAATACCACATCGTATATCGGATTTGCTATTCTCATCGCCCTTGTCAATTTTTACAAAGATACACCTTTTTATCCTTATAGGCTATAATGGTTGTTCTTGAAAACTGGATCTGGTCAGGAAAAGGATAATCAATAATTTCAAATACGAAACGAAATTATGTTGTTAGGAAATAAATCATTTGCCTGGCTGCGCCATTAAACTTGTGTAGAATCGGTTATACTGTCACTTTCGGTTCGCCAACTGCCCACAAGCCGCATCAATATCCCGGCCCCGGCTTCGGCGAATGGTTACCGTTACGTTTTTGTCGGTTAGAAATTGCGCAAAGCGGTCGACCTGTTGCCCTTCCGATTTTTGGAAAGCGCCGTTTTCGATGGGGTTGTATTCGATGATGTTCACCCTTACAGGAAAATGTCGGCAGAGGGCGGCCAGTTGGCGGGCGTCGTCGATGCTGTCGTTGAAATTGCGAAGGGCGATGTATTCGTAGCTGATCCTGTTGTGGGTTTTGCGGTAGAAATAACGGAGGGCATCCAGGAGGGTGTCGAGGTTGTTGTGTTCGTTGATGGGCATGATCTGGTTGCGCTTGGCGTCGTTGGCAGCGTGGAGGGAAAGGGCCAGGTTGAACCGGACGCCGTCGTCGGCCAGTTTGCGGATCATTTTAGCGATGCCGGCTGTACTCACCGTGATGCGGCGGGGCGACATATGGAGTCCTTCAGGTGAACTAATGTGATGGATGCTTTGCAAGACATTGCGGTAAGCCAACAGCGGCTCTCCCATGCCCATGTACACGATGTTGGTGAGTGGATGGTTGAAATGTTGCTCACATATCCGGTTGACAAGTACGACCTGGTCGAATATTTCGCTGGCCTCCAGATTGCGGATCCGTTTCATCCGGCCCGTCGCACAAAAAGAACAGGTGAGGCTGCACCCTACCTGGGAGGATACACAAACGGTAAAACGACGGTCGCGCTCAACGGGTATTAGTACCGATTCGATGAGGTGTCCGTCGTGGAGTCTAAATCGGAGTTTAATGGTACCATCAGAGCTATATTGTACCTTGTCTTCCACAATGCCGTTGATCACAAAATGGTTGGATAGGAGCTGCCGCAGGTCTTTCGACAAATTGGTCATTTCCGCAAAGGCATGCACGCCTTTCTGCCAAAGCCATTCGTATATCTGATTTGCGCGAAAGCGTTTTTCGCCTTGAGCGGTGAGCCAGGCTTCCAGTTCGTTTACGGAAAATTGTCGAATGTCCGTTTTGACAACGTCGGTAGTCATGTTCTGTGTCATTTTGAACTTCCCTTTTCCTACTCCCCCTGTGCCAGGAAAGTCAACTCCAGCCGACTATTGATAAGGGAAGGAGACGTTTGGCGGAGTTCCATCTCAAACCACACTTCAAAGGTTTCTTCCTGGAGGATGGGAGCAGCATCAACCAGGGTGCCGATCAGGTCGAGCTGAGAGCCGGTGTCATCGGGTACCTGGATGCGTTCGAAGGCGGGTTTGAAAAAAGCGGTGTCGGTCGAGCTGGCTATGATGACCGTAGCATTGCGGATAAAGCCGTACTCGGCACCGGTAAAAAGGGCGGTTGCCCGGGCCGAGCCGCAGGCAATGTTGGTGATGTCGTCGGCATTGCGGCCATTGGCACTCAGATAGTTGTCGAAATTGGAGGGTATGTCCTTGATCTTATAACCGTAAATGCCACCAAAAGGGCTTAGTCCGGGCTGGATGGTAAACTCCAGATCGTAATTCATCTCGAAGAGGAAGTCTTCTTGCTTTTTGCAGGTGGTAAACAACAGCAGACAACCGGTCAGCAGGAGGATGTTTTTCAGCATGAGGCAGAATTGATGCAGGGTTTGTTGGCGAACAATGAATTTGTGTCAACAAAGGTAACGACTATTATACTGAATTCTGTATAAACGCTATTATCGGACTTTCAGCAGTTGGTCGTCCAGTATCCATTTGCGGAACAGCTCATCGGCTTCCTTCTCCAATGATCTGTCCTTTGAAGGGAGGGCTTCGGCAAAATCCATACAGATGCGCCGGTTGTCGGAAATAAACTGGTCGACAATAGAGATTTTATTGGTCTCTTTGTCCGGTTTGGCTTGTTTTTTCAGCATCACCAACTGGTGGATCGGCAACAGGGCTTTGGGCTGCGACTCGGCTATTTGAAGCAATTCGGAAAAGAGAACGGGCGGAGCCTCTCCCCGTTGCATGATCCACATGGCGGCGAGTGTTGAACGCACCAGCAGCAAGTAGGTTTTGATGGGAATCTCCTCTTTCGTCTTATATTTGTGGATCAGGTTGTTGCCCATGCCGAGGTAATGATAGATGACCTTTCGTGCGTCAAAGCATTGTTGGGCAAAAGCATACAGGTCCGATTTAAGGCCTGGATAGGCTTCATGCAAAACGGTGGCCTGCAGCCAATCGAATAAAACAGCATTGGAGCGCAACAGCAGGCGGAGGGTCTTTAAAATATCCCAGCCCGAGCCGTCGTAATCAGTATGTTGCAAAAGAGGAATGGTATCCGGTTTTTCGGAAACGGAAAGATACCAGTTGAGTGGCCTGCAATAGACCAACCCCAGGTCCTGGTCGCTGTATTCAGAAGCCACTCCCCAGGCTTTACTTCCTGCCTCAAAAATCAACAATATTTTTACGCCATAGGCTGCTTCGATCTGATCAATGGGTAAGTTTTGGGCATACATGACATGTTTGTTTTTTTGGATGGAACCCCCATCTGTAAAAAAAAGTGTTTGCAATTAGGGGAGCATGTGGGAAATGAAGATCAATGGAAGGGTTTCATTTAAAGGGTTGCTGGGAGAACAACCGGTTAGGAAATAGCAAAGTAGAGGTTGAAATCAGCTCGAAAGGGGGGATGTGTCGAACCGTTAACTGAGCATTAAACTGGCAGCAAAAATCAGCCCAGCCATTCATTTTTGCCCAACTTGATGGAAATAAAATGACGAATTTTGGTAAAATTACCACATATAGGTTATGGATTAAATTATGGAAAAAAATCATATAGAACCTTTTTCTCAATTGAAACGATCCTGCGAAGTGGTTTGCCAAATCGCCGAACGGGTCGCCACCTTCATCCGCAAGGAATACGGACAGGTACAACTCAGCGACATCGACGTCAAAAGCCGCAATAGCCTGGTGAGCTATGTTGACACCCAAGCTGAACGACAATTGGTCGATCAACTACAATCTCTGTTGCCACAAGCCGCCTTCCTGACCGAAGAGGGAACTGTCGAAACACAACCAGCCCCTTATCAATGGATCATCGACCCCCTCGACGGCACCACCAACTTCCTACACCAGCTTCCGTTTTTTGCGATCAGCATAGCCCTCCAGCACAACCGGGAAACGGTGCTGGGAGTGGTATATGAAGTGATGCGTAAGGAATGTTTTTATACCTGGAAAGGAGGGGGTGCCTGGCTCAACGGAACACCAATAATGGTCAATAACAATGCGCAACTACAAGACGCTATGATCGCTACGGGGTTTCCCTATTTCGACTACAGCCACCTGGAGGAATACCTCGGGGTCTTCCAATACTTTATGAAAAATACCCGCGGCATCCGTCGGTTTGGGGCCGCCGCCCTCGACCTGGCATTCGTCGCCTGCGGCCGCTTTGATGCTTTTTACGAGTACAGCCTCAACCCCTGGGATGTAGCTGCCGGAGCCTTGTTGGTGCAGGAGGCCGGTGGCCAGGTCAGCGACTTCAAGGGGGAAGACAATTTCCTTTTCGGAAAAGAGATCGTAGCGGGTTCCACGGCCATACACAACGAGGTGATGGGCGTCATCTCTAAATATTTCAGCACCCGCTGAGTGGATTTCAATCTATAAACAGGGGCGATTTATCCAATAAGAGCCTTTACTAATCTGGTTTTGTTGTATTTTTAGCCGTAGCTTTGGCTAACACATATCAGATGAACCTGAAAGAAAACATAAAAGTTGCCCTCCAATCGGTACGCAACAATTTGCTCCGTGCCGTATTGACCATCCTCATCATCGGCGTAGGCATCACTGCCCTGATCGGCATACTGACGGCCATCGACGTAGCCATCTATTCGCTCAACGACAACTTCTCCTCCCTCGGCGCCAATGCCTTCTCCATTTACCCCAGGGGAGATGGCGCCAGCGGCAACCGCAAAGGTCGCCGGTCCAAAAGAGGAGAACCCATCAGCTTCGATCAGGCGATGGACTTCAAAGAGCGGTTCGACTTTCCGGCCGATGTGGCCGTCTCCATGTTCGGTACCAGTCTGGCCACCGTCAAACACGCCACCGAAAAAACCAACCCCAACGTAGTGGTACGCGGCATCGACGAAATGTACCTCGACATCAAGGGAATGGACCTTTCGCATGGCCGCAATTTTTCATCGCAGGAAGTTCAAAACGGGACCAACAAAGCCATCATCGGGATGGACATTGTAAAATCATTGTTCGACAAAAAGCCCGACAAAGCCCTCCAACAAGTCATTTCCGTAGGCAACATCAAATACAAAGTAGTCGGCATCATCGAATCGAGAGGCTCCAGCATGAACACCAGCGAGGACCGCGTAATACTTACCCCCCTCCTCAACGCCAAGCGCTACTACGGCTCCCAACGCAAAAATTACAACATCTCCGTAGCTGCCCGCCGTGCTGAAGACATCGAGTCGGCCGAAGCCAACACCATCGGATTGTTCCGCAACATCCGCGGCCTGCGCCTCTCCCAGGAAAACGACTTCCGCATTTTCAAATCCGACGGCCTCATAACCTTCCTCAAAGAAAACACCGTCAAACTCCGCCTGGCCGCAGTAGCCATTGGCCTGATGACCCTCCTCGGCGCCGCCATCGGCCTGATGAACATCATGCTCGTATCCGTCACAGAGCGTACCCGCGAGATCGGCATCTGCAAAGCCATCGGCGCCACCAAAAACAACATCCTCATCCAGTTTCTGACCGAAGCCATCGTCATTTGCCAGATCGGCGGGATCTTCGGCATCCTGCTCGGTATTTTGATCGGCAACCTCGTGACTTTCTTCATGGGCGGCACCTTCCTCATCCCCTGGGCATGGATATTCATCGGGGTGGTCACCTGCATGGTCGTAGGGCTGGCATCGGGGTTGTACCCGGCATTGAAAGCTTCTCGGCTCGACCCTATTGAGTCGCTTCGGTATGAGTAGCGGGGGTTGCAATTCTTCAAATTAATTTGCTAATTTGCTAATTTGCTAATTTGTTGATTTGCTAATTTGTTGATTTGCTAATTTGTTGATTTGCTAATTTGTTGATTTGCTAATTTGTTGATTTGCTAATTTGTTGATTTGCTAATTTGTTGATTTGCTAATTTGTTGATTTGCTAATTTGCTGATGCCTTTTTTACTGGCAAATCATAGAGTGAATTTTCAAAGCAAGACATTTTGTGGTTTTCAAATTGAGCATTACTGATAGAGAGTTAGGATGCCATTCCACCACTTCTATATTTTTTGCTATTTTTGAACTCGCTCGTCGCAGTTTATAATTGTGATGACGGCCACCGCAATTCAAGACTAATGCAAAAACCCGGCATCCATACCTCCTTCGACTTAGCGGCTTTCGAACAATTGTTCAAAAGCCAGTTTGTGCCGGTATGCCGTTTTGCCACCCAATACGTCCACGATATGGATACGGCCCGCGACATTGCCCAGAAAGTATTCATCCACCTTTGGGAAAACCGCGAAAAAGTCGATCCGGGGCAGTCCGTCAAGTCGTACCTGTTCACTGCCGTGAAAAACCGGTGCCTCAATCACATCCGCGACCAGAAAAAATACCGCAGCCGAATACTCGACGTCGACATCCACGACATCGACCTGGCCTTTGAAGAAGACCAACTGGCCCTGGAAGAACTCCAGCGCAAAGTAGCCAAAGCCCTGGCCCGGTTGCCCGAAAAATGCAGGCAGGTATTCGAGCTGAGCCGCTACCAACACAAAAAATACCAGGACATCGCCGACACACTCGGCATATCCGTCAAAACCGTAGAGGCCCACATGTCAAGGGCACTGAAGGGGCTGAGGGAAGACTTGAAAGACTATTTGTACATCCTAATTGTTGCGGCGAACCTGCCTGCCGTGCTTTAGTTAGGCAGGTTTATTCGCCAAGCTCTAATATCAGATAGCAGCGAACCCCTTGCCATGCTTTAGCCAGACAGGTTTATTCGCCTTGCTTGATTAGGGGAGCCTCGCCAAAAAATTGGCGCGCTACATAGGGTATACCCCACCCCAGGTGTATCATAAAAAAAGACCATTTTACAAAAGGTATATGAAAGACGACCAACATACCGACCATCACCAGCTCGCCGCCAAATACTTCAGTGGCAACGCCACCGATGCCGAAATACGGCAATTGGAGGCTTGGGTATTGGCGTCGCCCAACCACAAGCGGCAATTCCACGCTCTGCGGCAGGCATGGTTTCTGTCTGACAAAGAACCTTCTTCCCAGGCAATAAATGTAGAAGCCGAATGGCAACAAGTGGCTGCACAGATTTCCGAAAAAAGCAGAGAAACACCCGTGGTGCCGCTTAAGCGAAAACGCTCTTTGGTTCGGTTATTGTCAATGGCAGCAGCAGTAGCGGTGGTGGTGGCGGCTGGTATTTGGTTGTTTTTACCCCGGACGGAGGGCACCCTCCCGGAGCTCACCGTTTTTAGCGAAAGCGAAGTGAAAGACCAGCCCCTTACCGACGGGAGCCATATTTCGCTCAACCAATTTTCGACGGTAACTTACTCCGATGAAGCCGACCAAACCCGCCGGGTAACTCTGAAAGGCGATGCGTTTTTTGAGGTGTCCCGCAATGAAGAGCGCCCATTCGTGGTCAACACCCCCGATGTGACGGTGGAAGTACTGGGAACGGCCTTCTACGTCGACTCGCGCGAAGGGCAACCCACTGTTCAGGTGATCGTACAATCAGGCACAGTGGCCATGAAGAGCGACACCAATAAGGTCATTTTGAACGCAGGTGAGATTGGCATCTACCACCGGGCCTCCCGCAGGTTGACTAAAAAGACCAACGACGACCTCAACTACCTGGCCTGGAAGACGGGCATGTTGGTATTTGAAAGTACCCCCTTGGAAAGGCTGGTGTTTGACCTCAACCGCACCTTCCACGCGAAGGTGAGTATGGCCCAGCCCCATTTGAAAGATTGCCCGGTGATTGCCACTTATAAACACAAGTCGCTCGAAGCGATAGCCCAGATCATAGCAAAAACCCTAAACATCAAAGCCGACATCAATGGCGATCAGATCATTTTTTCAGGACCACCTTGCAATTAGCCGATTCGGGGCGCCGGGTTGGTTGCGTTGCCGTGTTGTGTTGGTCGTGGTTCTGATGGGCACGATGGGTTGTTGCTTTGCGCAAAATATTACCCTCAACGAGCCGGATGTCCCTGTGGAAAACCTGCTGGGGAAAATAACCGAACAATGCGGGCTGTATTTTTCGTACAGCCCGCGGATCGTCGACCCCCAACAGCGGCTTTCCTTTGCGGTAAACAACGCCTCGCTCACCACTACCCTGGACCTGCTAACCGAAAAGCTCAATATTGGGTACACCTTGTTGGACAATCAGATCGTACTCCACCAACGCCAGCTCAGCCAACGCGAAAAACGGAAGCTGGAACCAACACTGTATTCCATAAGCGGTTACATCAACGATGCCACCTCGGGCGAAACGCTGATCGGTGCCACCGTCTCGGTAGAGGGAACCTCCAAAGGTGCCAGCACCAATGCCTTTGGGTTTTACAGTTTGCAACTGCCGGCAGGCAAACACGCCCTTTTGTTTTCGTATGTCGGTTTTGAAGCCCAGCGGCTGATCGTCCAACTGGCGGCCAACCAGAAAAAGAACGTCCCCCTTCAACCCACTACCCTCGAATTGCCCAAGGTGGTGATCCAGTCGTCTACACAGGAATTTCTCACCGGCAAATACACCGGCAATGCCCACCTGGCTCCCGGCGAACTGAGCAATATGCCCGAATTTGGAGGCGAGTCGGGCCTGATACGGGGGCTGCAAACGCGCCCAGGCATCAAAGCCCACAGCGACGGGTCTGCCTTTTTCTTTGTGCGGGGTGGCGCCAAAGACCAAAACCTGGTGCTGATAGACGATGCGCCGATCTACAACCCGGCTCACCTCTTTGGGTTCTACTCGGTGGTGGTACCCGATTTTGCGAAAAGCATAACCGTCCACAAAAGCAGCATTCCGGTGCATTTGAGCGACCGCTTGTCGTCAGTGGTTGACATCCGCACCAAAGATGGCAACCTCAACAAGACCGAATTCAGCGGGGCCTTCAATCCGGTGCTTCTGCGGGTGGCGGTGGAGGGGCCGGTAAAAAAGGGGAAGAGTTCATATTTTCTGGCCGTCCGCAATTCCAATCTCAACTGGCTGTTGCAAACCCAAGAGCCGAAAGCCGATATGCGCTTCAATGATTTCAACCTCAAATGGAATTTTAAATTTGGCCACCGCGACCGGTTGTATTACACCCTGTTTGTCGGCAACGACCGGCTGGCCAATAATAGTTTTGGAGCGCAGTTTACCGGCGCGCAGTGGGGCAACCTGGCCACCACCATCCGGTGGAACCACCTGTATGGCACCAGCCTGTTTTCCAATACGACGGTGTATGCCGGTAGCTACAACTATCAACTTTCCAATGCCAACAACGCCTGGAAATCGGGCATCGCCAAGGTGAGCCTGAAGACGGATTTTAACTGGTACCACCGCGGCGAAAACAAAACCCGGTTTGGCGGAGAGATCAGTGCCTTCACCTTCAACCCCGGCACCGTGAGTGGAGAGGATTTTACGGAATTGCTTCCCAACCTGAAGGAGGGCTATTCCCGCCAGAGCGTATTGTATGCCAACCGGCTGCTGACCTGGCGGGATAGGTGGATGCTGGATGCGGGGCTGCGATTTACATTATGGCAAAACCTGGGCCCGTCGCGCCACGTTCTTTTTGACGAAAGTCATCAACCGGTAGACTCTGTCAAAGTGCCCAACGGAGAGATATACCAAACCTACTGGAACCTCGACCCGCGGGTGAGCCTGCAATACCGGTTTGATACCTCGGCTTTGCTTCAGCTCAACTACGGGATCTACCATCAGTACCTACAGCAGATATCCAATTCGGTATCGCCCTTTACGGCGTTTGAAGTGTGGGTGCCCAGTGGTCCGAACATCCAGCCGCAGTCGGCCCATCAGGTGTCGCTGGGTTTTGTAAAGCGGTTGAAGGGCAACTCGCTGGAGCTAAACGCCGATCTGTACTACAAAAAAATGAGGAATCAGATAGACTATGTGGATCATGCAAACACCTTGTTGAATCCGCTGTTGGAAGGAGAACTTCGATTTGGTCAGATGGATGCCTACGGCGTAGAACTATTGTTGAAAAAACCTATCGGCCGACTGACGGGATGGGTGAGCTATACCTGGTCGAGGGCCTTACGGCAAACCGATGCGGTGAATGAGGGGCGGGAATATCCGGCATTTCACGACCGGCCGCACGACCTGTCGTTGATGCTCAACTATCCTTTGCGGAAACGCATCCTGTTTTCGGCCTACTGGACCTGGTATACCGGCTCGGCCTTTTCGTCACCAACGGGGTTTTACACCTTCAACCACAGCACCATTCCGATTTACAGCGAAAAGCACAACGACCGACTTCCCAACTACAAGCGGTTGGACATTGCTTTCAAATTCATACTCAACAAAAGCCCGCAAAAGAAATACCGGCACAGCATCACCTTTTCGATTTACAACCTCTTGGCCAGCAAAAACATAGTGGCCGTCAACTTCAACAAATCGCTCAACCGCAATGGCAAGCCCGTGATCGAATCCAATGCCTTGTCCGACGCCCGGTTGGTAGCTACCCAGGCCGACCTGATCCGGTTTTTGCCTTCATTGACCTACAAGTTTAAATTATGATCCGTTCGTTCCTGTTTCGTTTTCTTGTGTTTGCACAAATGCTGGTCTTGTTTTCCTGCGAAGAGGCCACCGACTGGCCGCTCCAATCCGAAGGCAATGGCCAACTGGTAGTGGAAGCCATCATCACCAATGAAGTGAAATACCAGGCGGTATGGCTGTCGCTTTCGTTCGACCATCTGAATGAAACGCCTCCGCCGGTGACCGATGCCGTGGTGTCGATCTCCAATGGACAGAACACCCTGTTCTTCACGCATCAGGATAGCCTGCCTGGGCTTTATCTGAGCAATCAGCCCGCTGGTGCCCAGATCAGTACCAACCACGTATTGACCGTCGATTGGAATGGCCAAACCTATACGGCCGAGAGCCAGTCGGTGCCGGTGTTTTTGATACCGGAAATAGGGTTTCGGCCCCATGGCCAGACGGACAGCCTGCAATTGCGGGATGTGGGCAGCTTTTATTCGCCGCAGGAGCAAGCCATGTACGAAGTCGACATCGACTGGCGGCACCTTGTAGAGAGCGATTCGAGCCGCGCCAAGCTGTTTTACTACACGTTGACCACCCTCGACGTCAATGAATTGTTCCGGCCCGACCGGGTGCGGGTGCCGTTTCCGAAAGGGAGCATTGTGATCGTGAAAAAGTACAGCCTCAACGACGATTTTGCAGCCTATGTCCGGGCCATACTTATGGAGACGGACTGGCAAGGGGGCGTGCTGGATGAGGCTTCGAGCAGCGTACCCACCAATATCAGCAACGGAGGACTGGGATTTTTCAGCACCTGTGCAGTGCGGGTGGATACGGTGGTGGCGGAGTGAGGGCCGTTGATTTTGGTGAAGGTGTTGACGGGGGAGGTTACTTTGATTCGATAGAGATATTTATAAGTGCCCCTCCACAACATAATTCCGATCCTCGCACGCCCCTTGTCTGAACTGGGATTAATGGGATGGGTAGCGTGCCCATGAAGGACTATCGCCTACATGGCTCGCCTGAAGGCATAGTGCACGTGCAGTGAATGGCGATAGTCCCCCGAATCGAGTTCGGGGCAGGCTTTCACTGGCGGCGTCCTTCTGGGGATGTATAGGATAAAACAGTAGTCGATGTGTAACGATCCCATAAATCTCAAAAATCCCCAGAAGGACGTCACTACGTTATGCCTACTGGGCGCGCCAGCCATCCCAGTTCAGACGGTGTGGCTGGGCGCGCACCCCAGAGCATCGCGGCTGCTATTACCATTGTGACGTTAGACCTCACCGTCACCAACAGCTGGTATGTGAAAATTAACTCCCCCCATCAATTAACTCTTCTAATCCTGTTATCAACAGGTATCCGAACATTTTCCACAAATAAAATAGACATTATGAACAGAAATTTTGTATGCAGCCTGAATGCCCTTTTTTGCCTACCCAACGTCACATCCTCGCCTTCGTAGCTAAGGCTACGAGGCTCCGGGTGTTCCTTGGTTAGACAAAAAATTGCTCTTCAGTTGCTATACAAAAAATCCATTCATAGTGTCTAATTATTTCTTCCCTCCAACTAAGGGTACCCATCAATCCCGGTGTATTAAGGGTGAATTTGGTTCAATTTTAGTCGCAACTTAACGAACCCATTTTTAAACCACAAACATTATTAATGTAAAGCTCAAAAATAACTTATCTTTTTAAGCTCTGCCAAATAATTCGCAAACCGTTCCCTATCGGTTACTTGTTTCCAAATTATTTGACAGAGAGCGACAAGTTATTTTCGAGCGAGTCTAAACGAGAAAATCATGAAAAATCTAAGTTTTGTATTAGCTGTTTTGTTTGCCCTTTCTATATTCCAATCCTGTGTAAAAGACGATGCTACCGATCCGACTACTGAGACGGCCCCCGATCTGCCACCGGTAGAGTCGTTCATCATGCCTTTCCAGGGCTTTGAAGATGCCGACACCACCGGTATTTTGCCTCCGGGCGACGATGGAGGTGCCGAGATGCGCACGGTGACGTTCTTCAACTGGTTCTATGGCGCTACCAATGTGGTGGTGTGGAATGGCATCCTGACCCTCAACCTGGCCATTCCGGTGGCGGCATTTTACGAATCGTTCAACCACCAGCCCAGCTACGAAGGCAACGGCACCTGGCTATGGGCATACGACGTAACATCCAACGGCACCACCTATCAGGCCAAACTCTATGGCCATCTGCTGGCCGGCGGTACCAGCGTCGAGTGGGAGATGTACGTCTCTCAGGCAGGTGGATTCACCGATGTGCTCTGGTACTCCGGGACCACTTCCGACAACGGAGCCAACGCCACCTGGACACTTCAGCACCAACCCAATAACCCGCAACCCTTCATCAGCGCCGAATACGAAAAAGACGACGGCAATGGCGTGGAGTCGATCCGCTACACCAACATCATCCCCGGCAATGCAGGCAATGGCGGGTACATCGAGTTCCGCAAATCGTCTGACAATACTGTCGATCTCAACCGCGCCTACGACATCTACAAAGCAGAGACCGACAATCTGCTCGAAATACAATGGCACGACCCCAATAAAAATGGTCGCGTAAGAGATGAGGCCCATTTCAACGACACCGAATGGCATTGCTGGAATGAAGATCTGCAGGATATTGATTGCTGAGCCAGCAATCATGCGGAGTGGTAAGCGGGCGCTTACCGCTTCGCATTTTTTATAAGAATGACTTTTTTTTAATCTTCGCCGATTCCTGTTTTGGCGGGGATTTTTTATTTACAAACTGAGGGCTTAAAAATGTAGGACGAGCACGAATTTGGTTCTGCTTGAAATCACTATCTTTCCGGGCAGTAAAGTAGAAAAATGAAAAACAAACTTGAGAAAATAAGATGTTAAATTTGTTGAAAAGATAGAAGCCCAGAAACTGTCTCGGGAATTTTTCACATTTCAATTTGCAATTGAAGCAATTAGATTTAGTTTTCCTGACGAATGTGTAGACATTATTGAAGCCTTTTTGGCAATGCTAATTTTTGATGCCCTTACTGGAAACAACGACAGGCATTTCTACAATTGGGGAGTACTAAAAGATATTCGAGGTAAACGCAGACCTGTTTTTTCACCCATTTACGATTCGGCAAGAGGATTATTTTGGAATACTTCAGAAGCAAGAATTGAAAATTTATTCAAAAATGGAAATGAAGTCTTGAAAAGCCAATTTGAATCATTCCTGAATAAATACACCATTAACTCTCAACCAAAAATCGGTTGGGAAGGCTACAAAAAAATCAACCACTATGAACTCATGTCGTTGATTTATAATGACTATCCAACATATCGTGGCATCTTTAATACCATGTGTAATAATAAATCTTTGCAGAATGTTTTGAATATGTTAAAAAGTGAATTTAATGACATTTTTTCGCAAAAAAGGCTTATTTTAATAGAAGGATGCCTGAAAAAACGGTTTTCTGTGTTAATCAAAATGTGTAGTTAATCGAATTATGATAAATAAAGCCAAAAGAATTGTTGGTTCTTTATGGAAATCTGAAGGACAAGAAGAAATTCAAACTCCCAAAGGATTAGCCGTAAAATTTGTACTCAGGTACAAAGAACTAACTATTGGCTTCCTTGAGTTAAAGGAAGGTGTCTGGACGTATCGATACAGCGATGAATTTAAACAGCAATATGACATTAAGCCACTAACGGATTTTCCGGATGTCAATAAATTATACGAAAGCAAAGAATTATTGCCTTTCTTCATGCAACGAATCCCCAGCCTGAGTCAACCAAAAGTTTTGGCGGTTATTAAAAAGGAGCGAATTGAGAAAAATAACGAAGTGGAATTGCTTAAACGATTTGGTGCATATTCAATCACAAATCCGTTCGAACTACAACCGCTATCCTAAAAATTATCCTCCTCCCCGTCAGGCACCAGCACCTTTAGCGCCTGCGGCAATACGCAACAAGTTACAGGCGTATGCCCCAAAAACTCTCCGTCGGCCTCCAGGAGGGTGGGGTTTTCTTCTTCCGATTTGATCTCTATTTTTTGTGTATGGTAGATGTTTACCTTTGGATGCCGGTGCAGGGTGCCGGCAAAGATGGAAGGGGTATACAACAGTACGTCCATTTTTTGAACGGGGCCGGCTACCGTTAGCGCCAGTTGGCCCGAGGTGGGGTCGGCATGGGGAACGAGCTGCATGCCACCACCAGAGTAGCGCCCTATGCCGATATTGATCGTGTAAAAATGGTCGGTGATTTTATGGAGGGCGGAGTTGGAGGCTTTTTTTTGGTCGCCGAACGAAACAGTCGCTTTACGCAAACGGTATTCAAACAGACAGCGGACCACCATCCACAGATAATACATTTTGGGAAACCATACGCCCGATGAGGCTTCTTTTTTTCGGACCACGTAAGCATCGTAGGCCAGCCCGGCTACATTTGCGAAGTACCGCTCCACCGTTTCCCCTTCCTGTTGATAGGTCAGCAACCCAACGTCGTGGTAGATGGCTTTTCCGCGGGCTATCCGGGGTATCCAATTTTTCCAACTGGCGGGGATGCCGTGGGTCTTGATCCAGTCGTTGCCGGTACCCACCGCCAACAAGGTGTACACAAGGTCGGTGGGCGGCAGGAGTTGTTGCTGCATGATGCCGTTGACGATTTCGTGGTTGGTGCCGTCGCCGCCCACACCCATTATTTGGCGAAAGCCCGATTCGATGCCCTGGCGCACTAGTTCGGAGGCGTGCATGGGGTGTTGGGTTTCTACCAGTTGGTAGTCGAACCGATGTTTTTGCAGGTGCCGTTCGATGGCTTTCTTTTTTTTGGCGGCCAGCCCATTGCCTGCTCTGGGATTGAGGATGACCCACCAGGGTTGCGAATCGGGTGGTGGCATTTGGTATTCGTTGTTTGTTGTTCGTTGTTTGGCGTGCCCATGCAGGACTACCGCCTGCACGGCGCGCTTGAAGCATGCAGTGAAGGCAGCGCCCTTCATTGGCAGAACGTAGTGGAGTCCCCCGAATCGAGTCCGGGGCAGGCTTTCACTGGCGAAGTACTTCACGGTTGTTTGTTTCCTCACGCAAGATCCTGCTACATTTGAATATTTTGATTTCAAACTGAAAGCTGCTGTTCTTTCCCAGCGGTTCTCAATTTGAAAATCAATATTTACGTTCTACACGGGGAACTTCGCGGTAGAGGGGCATCAGCACATCAATAATTAGCAAATCAGCAAATTACTTAAATCTAAATTGAGAATTGCTGGTTCTTTCCAATAATTTAAACGCAATTTGCTGATAATGAATGATGTGTAGGCCAATCAATGGTCATGAAAAGTAACATTTATTTTTTTGAGCCTTTCCAATGCGTCGTGCTTTGGTGCATTTTTCGGATATTTAGGCCCCGTATTACCCAGCCTACAAGATATGAATATTCTCCAACTGGAAAACGTCACCAAGTCGTACGACAAGCACCTCGCTGTAGACGACGTCAGCTTCAACATCCCGAAAGGTTGCATCTTTGGGTTGCTGGGGCCCAATGGTGCCGGCAAAACTTCCCTGATCCGCATCATCACCACCATCACCCGCGCCGACTCGGGGCAGGTGTGGCTCGACGGCGAAAAACTCCATTCGGGCCACCCGGCGCAGATCGGATACATGCCCGAAGAAAGAGGACTTTACAAGAAAATGAAGGTGGGAGAGCACCTGATGTACCTCGCCCAGTTGAAGGGCCTTTCGGCAAAAAAAGCCCGCCAGGAGATCAACGCCTGGTTCGACAAATTCGACATCGCCGATTGGTGGTCCAAAAAAGTAGAAGAACTGTCGAAGGGGATGCAACAAAAGATCCAGTTCATCTCTACGATCATACACCAGCCCAAACTGCTGATACTCGACGAACCCTTTTCGGGCCTCGACCCGATCAACACCAACCTCATCAAAGATGAAATTTACGACCTTCGTCGCAACGGCACCAGCATCGTATTTTCGACCCATCGAATGGAGCAGGTGGAAGAGATCTGTGAAAATATCGTACTCATTGATCGCGGTAAAAACGTACTGGAAGGAAAAGTGGTGGATATCAAAAACAGGTTTAAAGAAAACCGGTTCAGCGTGGTATATGAAGGGGAGTTGCCTCCCGACTTAAGGGAAAGATACGATGTAGTGGATCATTCCGCCGATAAGTTGTTGGTTCAGTTGGAAGCCGACCGGTCGTCGAACAAATTGCTGAACTACCTACTCGATCACGGCGTTTATATCCACGCCTTCAATGAGATACTTCCGGGACTAAACGAAATATTTATACGCCAAGTAAAAAACGGAGTTGCCAATGAATAAGCTCTGGCTGATCATAAAACGGGAATACCTGACCCGTGTCAAAAAACGCTCTTTTATCCTGGCCACTTTGCTCACGCCGCTGGCCTTTGCTCTGCTCTTTGTGGTGATTGGGTTTATCTTTGCCTACAACAGCGGAGAGAGCCTCCGGGTGGCCTTCATCGATCCGGGGCATTTGCTGGCCGACCATGCCGGACTGAAATCGGAAGACGACAATTCCCTTCACTTCATCAAATCGGTCAAACCCCTGGAGACCCTGAAGCAGGAAGTGGTGGAGGGAAGGTACGACGGCATACTGGTGCTGCCAACGATCCGCGACGTCTACGAAAAGCGGGATACCCTATTTTATTATTCCGACCAACAGGTGAGCCTCAATGTCAACATGGCCATCAAACAGCGGGTGAGCAAAAGCGTACGCGATTACAAGATCCGTGCCCTCAACCTCGACAAAAACCAACTCGAGGCCCTGAAGTCAGACCTAGTGTTCGACCCCGTACCCATCAGCAACCCCGAAGAAGACGACAGCTCCATTGCCAGTATCATCGCTGCGGGGATCGGAGGCGCAATGGGCATGATCATGTACTTCACGGTGTTTATATATGGTATGATGGTGATGCGCTCGGTGATGGAAGAAAAAACCAACCGGATCGTGGAGGTGATGATCTCTTCGGTGAAGCCCTTTCAGTTGATGATGGGCAAGATCATCGGTGTGGGAGCAGTGGGGCTGACACAGGTGGCCATCTGGGCGGTGTTGATACCGGTGATCCTGACCGTCGTGCAATTATTGTTTGGGTTCAACTCCGAAGAGCTTCAACAAGTGCCTAACAGTGCTTCTGCACCCGATATAGAGGAGCTGGGCATTGGGTTTATGGAAATAGTAGAAGAGCTGAAATCGCAAAACTGGTGGATGATCGTCCCTCTGTTTGTCTTTTATTTTTTGGGAGGCTATTTTTTGTATGCCTCGTTGTTTGCAGCGGTGGGTTCGGCTATGGGCGACGATCTGGGGGAGGGACAAACCCTGACGATCCCCATCACCATACCGGTGTTGATCGCTTTTTACATTATGTTTGCTTCAGTACAGTCGCCGCACAGCAATATGGCGGTGTGGTCGAGTATATTCCCTTTGTTTTCTCCTATTGTGATGCCGGCCCGGTTGGCCTTCGATCCTCCGGTGTGGCAGGTGGTGTTGTCTATTGTGGTGTTGGCGGTTTCGTCGGTATTCTTTGTTTGGTTGTCGGGGCGCATCTATCGCGTTGGGATATTGATGTACGGCAAGAAGGTATCCTTCCGGGAGTTAGGGCGGTGGTTGTTTTACCGGGATTGACCCTGTCTTATTCCATTTCACCATATAGCCGTACTTCGATTCGTTGGTTGGCCTGGTGTTCTTCTTCGGTACAGACGACGCCGTTGCTGCAGTGATTGACCAACTGGGTCTCTCCATAACCGGCATCGATGATCCGCGAAGTGTCAACCCCTTTGTAGAGCAGGTAATTTTTGACGGCTTTGGCCCGTTTTTCCGAAACGGTCATATTGTTGCGGTCGTAACCGATGCTTTCGGTATGGGCGGCTATTTCGACCATTAGTTCGGGATGCTGATTCAGTATTTTGGCCAGCGGGTTGAGCAAAAGGGTCATTTTGGGTTGAAGCATATATTCGCCGGGGTAGTACTTGAGGTCTTCAATGACGTAGTACATGCCTTTTTCGGTTCTGTCTTTCGATACAGCTTGCCGGAATTCTTTGAAACTGACCTTTTTGCCGACAGGCTGTTCGACGGGGAAAGTCGTTTCCATGACCGTATTGGTAATAGGTGCTTCCACTTCTTCCGGTTGTGTAGCAGCAGCCACCTCCGTTTCCAATGTTGCGATATCGTCATTCATTGTGACGCCATCCATTGTTTCCTCATCCGGCAAGGGTTCCAGCACTTTTTCCCAGGCTTCGTCTATTGTTTTGGAATCGATCGGTTCATCGTTCGTCTGAGGCATTTCTACGTCGACGGTACTGTTGCCGGGGTCGGTGAGGGCCATGTCAGAGGGCTCTTCTTCGGAGGGTATTGCCGGTTCTGAGGTGGTATGGGGCTGGGTGCCGTTGTCGGGTTGGGTGTCGAAGTCTTCCGTTTCGGATGTGGTGGTAGTTGACACAAAATCTTCAACCTCTTCGGTTGTTTCGTTGTTTTCGATGAGGATGGCAGTTTGTTCTGGTTCGATGGAGAAGTCGTTCGTGACCGCTTCTTCAACGGTGTCAGCTACATCGGGGGGTGTGTTCGACAATTCGACGGTGGTTGGAGCGGGTTGTTCGTCTTCTGTCGGGGTTTCGATGGTTGTATATTCATCTATGGTTTCTTCTGCTTCGAGGGCTGTGTCATTTTGTGAAAACTCCTCAAAGCTGTCTTCCGTTTCAGCGATCACTTCCGGGGTTATTTCATCGGTGGGTGTTATCGTTGTGGTTTCTTCCACAACCAGTGCGGGTTGGTCGGTGGTGAGCGAAAAGAGGTAGATGTCGTCATCGCCACCCTTTCGGGAAGAGGTAAAGGCCCCTTTGGAGTAGGTGGGATCGATGTAGATGGAGATGTCATCGTGAGAGCTGTTGATGGGTTGTCCAACGTTGACAGGGGTAGTCCAACTGCCATCGGGGTTTTGTTCAGAGACAAAGATGTCGAACCCACCGTAACCGATGTGCCCTTTGGAGCAGAAGTACAGTTTGCCCTGGGTATCCATGAAGGGAAATCCTTCGTGGGCGGTAGTGTTGATGGTGGAGTCGAGGTTGATGGCTTTGCCCCAGGAGTCGCCATTGCGTTTGGCGTAGTAAATGTCGGTGCCTCCCTTACCTCCCGGCTTGTCGGAGACGAAAAACAAGGTGTTTCCGTCGGGTGATATGGCGGGGTGCATATAGTTGTGGTTGGGTCGGCAGAAGGGAAGCAGTTCGATGTTTTTCCACTTGTCGCCTTTTTCGAGGGTAGCGGTAAAGAGTTGGAGGGTAAAAGCATTTTTGCGGTTACTTACGCTGCCGTTTCTGGTAAAGAAAATCCGGTTGGTACCGAAACTGGCATTTGCATTGTTTTTGTTGTGTTCGTTGAGTTTTCCCGAAAGGGAGGAAGGATCGGACCATTGGCTGCCGTTGAGCTGGCTGGCATAGAGGCGTATGAAGTCGCGGCCGGTAGCTCCCGATTTCTTTTTGAGGAGTTTGGCGCCTGGTTTCCGGTCGGAGGAAAATACCAGGCTGTTGTTGAAGTATACGGGGGAGGAGTCGTCGTATTCTGAGTTGTGTGGAAAGGGCCGGACGGCTGCCTGGGGAAACAGGGCGGTGATGAAGGGCACCTGATCGCAGGCGTTGGCCATCCGGAGGCCGTTCCCGTCGTCGGGTTTTAATTCATGGTATTTGAGAAACCAGTTTTTGGCTTCCGCATATTCCGATTTGCTCATCAGCACTTCGCCGTAGTGATAGAATGCTTCCGGGCGGACGTATTTTTCGTTGACCACCTTTTGGTAATGCGATTCTGCCTTGTCCATTTGGTTGAGCATTTTGTAACAATAAGCCAGTTTGGTACGGGCAGCGACGCTTTTCTTTTGTTCGAGCACTTTTTCATAGATGGGGATGGCTTCGGCGTATGCTTTGGCGCGGTAGAGGAGATCGGCCTTCTTTTTATCGGCTTTTTGTCCGTAGATGGTCGCTGTTCCGAAGACCAGGAATAGCCACAAAAGGAGATGTCTTTTTTTCAGCTTCATTTTATTCAGGCTTTTTTATATCTTGTGAGGGGGCGTGTTGGCAAATAGCCTCCGGGAAACGCTGCTAACAGACTGGAAGAATCATCCGGATTTCTATATCGAAAACGGTCTTAAGCCGGTTATAGCGGCCCTCCTGGGGGTACAATAGCTCTCTAACGAAAACATCAATCAAGGCGAGGTGATTGTTTACGGGATTTGTTAAATTTTGTTTAACATTAATTCAATCTCAAAAATAATGCAACAATTTAACGTTATTTCCCCGGATATGCCAATCCAGGCGCAACAGTTTTGATTCTCCAACAAATAAATTTTTTATGAAAAACCTATTGCTACTTCTCTTTTTCGCTTTTTTCGCCCAATACGCTCCCCTGAACGCTCAAATAGCAGAGCAGGAAAAAACCATGAGCCAGGGTCTACACAACGCACTCGTACTCGAATTGCCCGACTGTCAGGACAAATTCGTGGATAAACTATGGAAAAAATACCTCAAAGACTATAAAGGCGGCAAAACCAAAAAAGTCAAAAAAGAACCCGAATTGTTCACCGACGACGTGCAGATACCCGCCATCGGAGGTGCCAACACCGTCGACCTGTATACCCGCATTAGGGAAAATGGCGATGACGTATTTCTCTCTCTCTGGGTCGACCTGGGAGGCGCCTACCTCAACTCGGCCGAACACCCCGACCGATACCTCGAAGGCGAAAAACTACTCATGCGTTTTGCCCTTGAGGTGACCAAGGAAAAGATTAAGATCGAGATCAAAAACGAGGAGGACAAGCTCAAAGATTTCGAAAGAACCCTCAAAAAACTCGAACGCGCCAACGACAATTACCACCGCGACATTGAACAGGCCAAAGAAAAGATCAAAAAGGCCGAAGATAACATCGAAAAAAACGTCCAGGAACAGGATAGTACCCGTAAACAGATCGAAGACCAGCAGGAAGTCGTTCGCAAGGTGATCCAAAAACTGGAGGATTTGTAGGAGTCCCTACTCCTCAATCGCCAGTTCGATCACCCGCTCCAGTGTGGAGCCGTCCTGGGTTTCGGCAGTGGCCTTCAGTTGTATCACCCCTGGCAGGCCATTGCTGCTTTTGATGGGGGTGGTGAGGGTAGCGTCCGGCCCCGAAAAGGCAAAGGGAACGATCTCGGCCTGGGCGGAATCCAGTTGGATCACTTCAAAATGTACGATGGTTTTGTCGGAAGGCGTGCCGCTGTCGCGAAACAATTGAATGGAAATATTGGCAAAATCAATGCGGTCGGATTGGATGACGGATTTCTCCGCCGTGAGGATCATGTTGTCCGGGTAAGCCCGTTGGAAAACCAGCGGCAGAGTGGCTTGAAACAGTTCCCCATTCTCCGCCTCAATAGTAGCCTGTACCACCACATCGTCGTCGGCGAGGTTGCTGCCCACCAGGGTAGCCTGTGCCGATTTGTTGGAGGCAGCAGTTGTGACGGACTGCCCATCGTCTTCCGTTGCCAGGAGGAATCTCCCATTGCTGGTTTGAAAGCTGACCGACTCGTCGCCTGCAGCCAGGGGGCCCAGTTCAGCGGTTAGGATGAGGCGGTCTTGCCCATCGGCGAGGAGTTCACTGGCAGGAGCTGTGAGTTGTATGACGTCGTCGGAGTTGATGCCCTCGGTGGGGTCTTCCAGTTCACAACTTTGCAGTGTCAAAAATATTCCCAACAATATAATTACGAAGCGTTGCAGGTCGTGTTGTTTCATCTAATTTGTTTTTTTTGTTCATTAGGGAGTAGCGTCTTCTGTGTCGGAGGATGCGCCATCTGCCGGTGAATCTGAGGTGTCGCCTTCTGTCGAATCGGGCGTATCGTCTTCTGAAGAGTCAGTCGTGCTGGCATCCGCAAGCATTTCGTTGTCTGGTTCGGGCGTTGGATCAGGGGGAGGGGTTGCCGGAGATATTTCCGGAGCTTTTCCAAGTTGGATCAGCAACCGGTCGTTGGCTTCGACCTCGTCGGCGTTGGTAGCTATGGCGTTGAGGGTAAAGATCAGTGTATCTTTTTTATCGGTTTTGAAAGTGATCGGGATAGACAGTTCGACTACTTCTCCGTCACCAACGGGGTCCTCCTGGCGGATCATTTCTTTTGTGCCGTCCTGGAAGGTGCAGGAGAGCGTTTTGATGTACAATTTCAACTTCCATTTACCGGCAGCGTTGGGTTGAACCGAAATATGCATATTTTGGCTCACACCGTTTTTCATTTTGCAAGGCTGCGATTCGACAAAGGAAATAGTGGGAAATGCCATGATGATTTGAGTTTGAGGAAAATTGGACTTTTCCAGGTTATTGATTGGGAGAGGGATCGATCTTAAATTGTTCTCCTTTTACAAGTGCGCTGACGCGGTTGAAGGCGTCGAAGTCGAAGTTGAGTCCGAGCACAGGTCCGACCCTGATCTTTTCGTCGTTGATGAGGGGGCTACGCGATTCTTGTTTGAAAAAAGTGGCGCCAACATCCACGGAGAGGTAGCGGCTGACGTCGAGGCTCAGCCCAAGGAAAGGAGTGATGCCGAGGATGGATTTGAGCTCCTGGCCTTTAAAATTAAAATTCCTTTTGGTAGAAATACCGAGCAAGAACGACATGCGGTCTAGCAGGAAACTGCGTCCCAGATAGGGCTCCGCAATTCGCTTGTCGACGGGAGAGAAATAAAATTTCAGGGCGGTGTATCCAAAGGCGTCGAGGTCGTCGAAATTGGAGTTGGTATTGTTGAGGGCCACTGCTCCGCCGCCGAATGAGCTGCCGATCTGAATGCTGTTGAGTTCGGTTTTGGAAATCTCAAAGACGGTTTGCAGGTCGTATTCTCTGCGCACCACGATCAGTTGGTTTTTCACCACTTCCAGTTTTCGTCTGAAGGAGGCTTCCGGCAGGCTTTCCTCCAGTGGTTGTAGTATGGCGTTGTCTTCTTCTATTTGTGCTTGTATATCCTGGGCTCTTTTTCGGTAGGCGGCTTTATCGGGGTGGTCGCTGGGAATCTCACTTAGTTTCGTTTGTACTGCGAGGAGTTCGGTCCTCGACTTGTCGATGTTGGACCGGAAGCCGGTGACGACGGCGTAGGCCAGTAGTTCGGATTCCAGATCGTTGAGGGAGGTTTGTTTGATGGTCGGCATGTTGGCTTCGATCCGTTCCGGGGTGTAAAAATAGTCGCCAGCGGCTTTTTCGGTGAGGATTCTTCGGACCTCGTCGTTGAGAAAATTGCCGAACAGTTCGGTGCCGATCCCTTCTGTTTCCTGGTAGTGTTTGAATGCCCGGTCGAGTCCTCTTTGGAGGGCGAGGTCTTTTTCTTCATCGGTGAGATTAAATTGAAAAATTTTCAGGTAACTGAATTCGACCAGGTAATTCCGCTTGAATTTTAGAGAAGTGTTGATGTAGGTTTTGAACCGGTCTTTGTCGGTTGCCCTAAATGCCGACCAGGTGGAAGCGTTGACCAAGAGGTTGGAATCGCGGGCAATGGCCTGCTGCTCGGCCTTGGTAAGCGATATTTTGTCGTTTTTCTTTCGATTGCCTTTTCGGTTTACCCTAAATATCCGAACCCGTACTTCATCGGCCCTGGTGTCGTTGGGCAGTTGGGTGCTTCCTTCAATATAGAAATGGCGACCATAGGGCAAGGTGCCGATGATCTTGCCCTGTTCGTACTGGACAATCGGGATGTCCTGCGCAGGCAATGGGATTTGCAGCAATAGCAATGATCCCAGCAGGAAAAAAAATCGAACGTAAGTTTGCTCCATAATCTGGCTTGTGGTGGAATGAGGTATGTTAAGTTGTTACATAAGTGAAAGTCAACGCTAAATATATAAAACTTCACATGAATAACTCGAAAAACGGCAAAAAAACACAAAAAATAAACTTTTTGTTGCAATTTTCGTTGGATTGTCTTATTTTGTTGGCTGAAATGATCTTATTGGGGGAATGGATAACCGTATTTTATAAAAATGGGATGCGAATCTGGGGTTAAATTTTCAACTCCTGATTCATATATGTGAATTTTTTTTTGCACAAATTTGCATCACATGCTCTAATTTGAACAGGCAATCTGCAAAATGCCATTACAAATGTAAATAATACTAATACGTGATCGTTTGTTGGGCTTTAACAGCCAAAAAATGTAGCTAACAGAACATACACGTTACAAATGATGATTTAAGATATGTATTGCTGTGCAGTGCATTCCCTTTCGGAAAAAAGTTGCCAACATCCAGGGAAAGTTATACACATTTAGGAGCCAAGTTGCCAACAGTTGTGAATAACTTACCAACAACGCCACCATTCACCGGGGATCAATACATTAGTATTTATATTTATAATACCTTAGCTTTGTCGCCCCGTTGAACGAACGGGTACAGAGAACCAACGATACATTTGACTTGTAACACTATCAGACCTTTTACAGACTTTTTGAGAAAACAACCGCTATACTGGGAGGTCTTTTATAACCACTTTTGAAACATTACACAATGTCAAACTCAACCAATCCGGTAAAAAAGCTGCCTGAATACCGGGGTAAAAAGAAGGGAACCGATTTATCCAATTATGTATTCGGTAAGGTACAGCCACAAGCCACCGCACTCGAGGAAGCAGTGTTGGGAGCCATCATGCTCGACAAAGATGCCCTACCCATCGTGCTCGACATCATCACTGCCGAGAGCTTCTACTCCGATGCTCACCAATTGATATACCGGGCGATGATGCGCCTGTTTGAGAAGACACAACCCGTCGACCTGCTCACCGTCACTGAAGAGCTGAAAAAATCAGGCGACCTCGACAAATCCGGTGGCGCCTACTACCTCGTTGAACTGACCAACCGCGTGGCCTCTGCCGCCAATATCGAATACCACGCCCGCATCATTTCTCAAAAACACATTCAGCGCGAACTCATCCGCGTTTCCACGAAAGTGATCCGCGACGCCTATGAAGATACCACCGACGTGTTCAATTTGTTGGACGAAGCCGAACAGGGCCTGTTCAACATCACCCAACAGAACCTCAGCCGTAGCTACGAAAGTATGGGCACCCTCACCAGCCGCACCCTCAAACAACTCGAAGAACTAGCCAAAAAGAAAGAAGGGCTCACCGGCGTTCCAACCGGTTTCACTGACCTGGACCGGTTGACGTCGGGGTGGCAGTCGTCTGACCTTATTATTGTAGCGGCTCGGCCAGGAATGGGGAAATGCCTGGGTAAAGGAACTAAAGTTCTGATGTATGATGGAAATCTAAAAAAAGTCGAGGATGTGCTGGTAGGTGATTTGCTAATGGGCAACGATTCTACTCCACGTAAAGTTTTGTCTCTGGCCAGGGGCAGAGAAAGAATGTACTGGATACGGCAAAATAAAGGAATTGATTATCGGGTAAATGAATGCCACATATTATCCCTCAAACGTAGTCGGACGGAGGGTCCGCACCAAAATGGAGATGTTTTGAATATCTCTGTAAAAGACTATTTGTCGAAAACAACCAAATTCAAATCCAACTACAAAGGGTATAAAACGGCTGTTGAATTTGAGGAACAAGAACTTCCACTTCCCCCTTACTTCCTTGGGTTGTGGCTGGGGGACGGATCGGCAAGTAAGAGCGAAATATCTAATACGGACGAGGAAGTAGTTGGCTATCTGGAATCGTACGCCGAGGAGTTGGGGTGGACACTGAAACGCTACCATACTCGTCCTGAAAAATGTCCGCAATACTGTATTTCCGGAGGATATACCGGTAATAAAGGGTTTTCTATCAAACGGGAATTACGCCATATCGGTGTGTTGAACAACAAACATATCCCACATCGCTATCTTATCAATTCTACTATCAACAGACTTGAACTTCTTGCGGGATTGATCGATTCAGATGGGCATTACCTCGTCCAATCCAATGGATATGAAATAACTCAAAAAAATAAAAAACTGGCTTCCGATATTAAGTTTTTGTGTGACTCTCTGGGATTTCGAACCTCGCTTACCCCAAAGAAAGCAACCATCGCTTCTATTGACTATGAGACAACGGTCTATCGGGTGAGGATATATGGAAATATAGATCAAGTACCCGTAAAGATCAAAAGAAAAATAGCCAATCCATGGAAAAGCCCGGTAAATTGGCAAGTTACCGGAATCGATATTGAATATGACAAAGTAGATGATTATTATGGCTTCGAAATAGATGGTAACAAGCTCTTCCTTCTGGAAGATATGACAGTCACCCACAACACTTCCTTCACCTTGGCCCTGGCCCGCAACGCCGCCGTCGACTTCGACAAGCCCGTCGCCCTCTTCTCCCTGGAAATGTCGAACGTCCAACTCGTACAACGACTCATTTCCATGGAAGCCGAAATATCGGGAAGCAAACTCCGCACCGGCCAACTGGAAGACTACGAATGGCAGCAGCTCCAAAGTGTGATCGAAAAAATGAGTGAAGTGCCCATTTACATCGACGACACGCCGGGCATCAACATTTTTGAGTTGCGGGCCAAATGTCGACGCATGAAAATGCAACACGACATCCAGATGATCGTCATCGACTATCTCCAACTGATGAGCGGCGGCCCCGACAGCAGTCGCGGTAACCGCGAACAAGAGATCAGCGCCATCTCCCGCTCTCTCAAGAGTCTGGCCAAAGAGCTGAATGTACCTGTAATTGCCTTGTCGCAGCTGAGTCGGGCAGTGGAGACGCGTGGGGGGAGCAAACGGCCTATGCTGTCGGATTTGCGGGAATGTATTACCGGAGATACCCTGATTTATATGGCGGATAGCGGTGCTTATCAACGTGTGGACGAATTGGTTGGCCAAAATGGGTTTCATGTACTGGCATTAGACGATCAACTAAAATTGCAGAAGGCCGA
>CBDCTQ010000060.1:0-89753 GCA_965222105.1 Saprospiraceae bacterium
AGGTGATCGAAATCCCGGAAACCAACGCCCTCGAACTGGAATTTGAAATAACGAGCGATCCCTGCGATGCCCAGGTAGACGGCTGCCTGAAGATCAACGGCGGCACCCAGCCCTATCATGTTTGGGTGTTCACCTGCGATGATCCGACCGACCCCAACAATGATCTTCCAACTCCGGTCATCGACGCCAATGGCAACGTGACGGTAGATGGTATGACGGAAACGACCGCCGTAGTTTTTGACGAACCAACTAGTGCCGACTACGAAAGATGCGCCCAAGACATCCCAGCCGGTACCTACTACGTGCTGGTAATCGACCACAACGGCTGCTGGGCCTTCCAGGTGATCGAAATCCCGGAAACCAACGCCCTCGAACTGGAATTTGAAATAACAAGCGATCCCTGCGATGCCCAGGTAGACGGCTGCCTGAAGATCAACGGCGGCACCCAGCCCTATCACATTTGGGTGTTCACCTGCGATGATCCGACCGACCCCAACAACGATCTTCCAACTCCGGTCATCGACGCCAATGGCAACGTGACGGTAGATGGTATGACGGAAACGACCGCCGTCGTTTTTGACGAACCAAATAGTGCCGACTACGAAAGATGCGCTGAAGACATTCCCGCTGGTACCTACTACGTACTGGTAATCGACCACAACGGCTGCTGGGCCTTCCAGGTGATCGAAATCCCGGAAACCAACGCCCTCGAACTGGAATTTGTAATAACAAGTGATCCCTGCGATGCCCAGGTAGACGGCTGCCTGAAGATCAACGGCGGCACCCAGCCCTATCACATTTGGGTGTTCACCTGCGACGATCCTACCGACCCCAACAACGATCTTCCAACTCCGGTCATCGACGCCAATGGCAACGTGACGGTAGATGGTATGACAGAAACGACCGCCGTCGTTTTTGACGAACCAACCAACTCCGACTACGAAAGATGCGCTGAAGACATCCCCGCCGGTACCTACTACGTACTGGTAATCGACCACAACGGCTGCTGGGCCTTCCAGGTGATCGAAATCCCGGAAACCAACGCCCTCGAACTGGAATTTGAAATAACAAGCGATCCCTGCGATGCCCAGGTAGACGGCTGCCTGAAGATCAACGGCGGCACCCAGCCCTATCACATTTGGGTGTTCACCTGCGATGATCCGACCGACCCCAACAACGATCTTCCAACTCCGGTCATCGACGCCAATGGCAACGTGACGGTAGATGGTATGACGGAAACGACCGCCGTCGTTTTTGACGAACCAAATAGTGCCGACTACGAAAGATGCGCTGAAGACATTCCCGCTGGTACCTACTACGTACTGGTAATCGACCACAACGGCTGCTGGGCCTTCCAGGTGATCGAAATCCCGGAAAGAAGGCCCAGCAGCCGTTGTGGTCGATTACCAGCACGTAGTAGGTACCGGCGGGGATGTCTTGGGCGCATCTTTCGTAGTCGGAGTTGGTTGGATCCCCGAAAACGACGGCGGTCGTTTCTGTCATACCATCTACCGTCACGTTGCCATTGGCGTCGATGACCGGAGTTGGAAGATCGTTGTTGGGGTCGGTCGGATCGTCGCAGGTGAACACCCAAATGTGATAGGGCTGGGTGCCGCCATTGATCTTCAGGCAGCCGTCTACCTGGGCATCGCAGGGATCACTTGTTATTACAAATTCCAGTTCGAGGGGGGTAGGTTGGGTAACTTCAAAGCTGGCCGTTCCATAGCATTCCCCATTTAGGGTAACCACTTTTACGGTATAGATGCCAGCGCTTAGATCGCTGATGTCTTCCGTTTGAGCGGTAAAGCCATTGGGGCCTGTCCAGAGGAATTGAAGTGGGATGTCTTCAGAAATTTTTAAATCGATGGCACCGTCCTGTCCGCCAAAACAACTGACGTCAGTGATCTCCGCCTCCAGGTAATAATCGATCACTGGAATGTGGATCAATTGGGTGGCTGTACAATCGTTGGCATCTTTTACGGCAATCTCGTAGCTTCCCGGCTGCAAATCGTCGAAGCAATACCAAAGGGTTCCAGGGGTATTGTCGATGGTTTGTCCGTTTAGCTTGACGGTGTAAGGTGGCTCTCCCCCAAAAATAGAAATGCAGGCGGTGGCGCCATTGCATCCGAAGGTCAGGGAGACTATTTCCAGTTCGATGTTGCAGGGGTTGCAAGGCCCGGGTGTGGTGGCCATTACGCCGTGGTGGTGAAAGGCGGTTTCGGCATTGGGATAGGTGACGCCGTCGCATCCGCATACCGGCTCGTAAATGGTCGGTACTGGTACATCGGGATCAATGACGCTATCGTCGATGCATTCAAAGAGTACGGGCTCGACTTCGACCACCGCTTGTGGATGTGCTGCCGTAATGGTAAACATCAGCACGAAAAATACCCACAGCCTGAGAAGGTGGGCAAGGTTGAAGATTGTTTGTTTTTTAGACATGTTAATGGAATTAATTTGATTTATAAAATTGGGGGATTTGGATTCTCTGTCTCGTTTCTGAAGGCAATTTCCATCAAAATAAAGGGGGTATCAATTCAAGTAGAGAAGAAAGGTAGGACTCCAGAGGTGCAAATGGGGAGATGACCAGCAGTAGCGGCATAAAAAAAGCCTTGCAGAGCAAGGCTTATATGAAAAAAATAAATGTTTTAAAACGTAGGGGTCAGACTCTCCATGAAAAGCACCTACTTTTGTTTCGTCAGATCTTTGACCACCTTTCCCTTCAAGGTGAGGGGGATGGGTTGGTCATTTAGGGAGGTAAATACCTTGACCGTTTTGACGAAGGCGCCCTCTTTTTTTGCGTTGTAGGTCGCTTTGATGGTCGTTTGCTCGCCGGGAAGGATGGGTTCTTCCTGGTATTTGGGTACGGTGCAACCACAGGTTGATTTGACGTTGGTGAGCAGGAGGGGTTGGTCGCTGTTGTTGGTCAAAACAAACTCGGCGGTAACGGGCTTATTTTGTTCGATCTCTCCAAATTCGCTGGTCGTTTGGTCCCATGAAATGGCGGGTGCAATTGACTTTTCAGCAACGGCTACAGCAGTTTGAGCATTTACCGAAAGGGCAAATAAAAGGGTTAGCATAAAAAAAGAAAAGGTTTTCATAACAAAACAATTTTATGGTTTAGAAAAATAATGTACAATCATTTCATTTGAGTGCGTGACAAAATCGCTGCGGCCTTTACCACGAAGACACGAAGAAACAAAGATTCACAGAGAAAATCTCTGTGCAGACGCCGTTCGTCGCGGCCCGCCTGCCGACCGGCAGGTATGTCACACACTCATTTCATTTGACAGTGACAAAGGTAAGCGGCATTTTCGGGAGGTCTTGTTAACGAGATGGCAATAATTGTTAACGGGCTGTTAACCCGTTTTTTAATTGGGTGAGAAGGACTTAACTTTATGGTGGGGAATTCGTTTAATTACAAGAAATGAACAGTAGTACCATCCGAATAGTCGTCCTCTTGGGAGCTATTGCCATCATCGGCATATTGGGCATACAGACCTATTGGGTGGTGAGCAGTTGGAACCTGAACGAAGAGGAGTTCGACCAAAAGGTACATTTCGTTTTGTTGAACGTCGCCAAATCATTGGTCGAATTGAAAGGGGGCACCTTACCCAAAGACGTAATAAAACGACAGACGTCGAACTACTACATCGTCAACCTCGAAATCGAGATTGACGCCAACGAGTTGGATTATTACCTCCGACATGAGTTTCAGGAACTGGGCATGATCGTCAACTTTGAATACGCTATCCACGATTGCTCCAGCAACGAAATGGTGTACGGCCGCTACATCCGTTTTACGGAAGATGAAAAAAAAGACGTCAAACTGGGAGAACTACCCAAATACGAAGACCTCACCTATTATTTTGGCGTAAAATTTCCCGACCGATCGGGATACTTACTGGGCAAAATGCAATTATCGGTGTTCTTTTCCATTATTTTAATCATCACCGTTTTGTTTTTTATGTATTCGATGTTCGTCATACTGAGGCAGAAGCGATTGTCGGAAATGCAAAAAGATTTCATCAACAATATGACCCACGAATTTAAAACCCCGATCTCTACCATTAAGGTTTCCTCCGATGTGTTTCTCAACAATCCCGTCATACAGAAAGACAAGCGGTTGCACCGGTATGCACAGATCATGAAAGAACAAAACGAACGGCTCAACACCCAGGTGGAAAAGGTACTCCAACTGGCAAAGATCGAACGCGAAAGTTTCAAACTCAACCCCGAAGAGATCGACATCCACCATCTCCTCCATCCCATACTCGACAGCAGCCAGGTAATGATCATCGAAAAAAACGGAACACTCATTAAACAATTGCTTGCCAACAACCACACCCTACTGGCCGACCCTCTGCACCTGACCAACATCCTTCACAATTTGCTCGACAACGCCGTTAAGTACTGCAAAACCGTTCCCGAAGTGTTGGTCAGAACCGAAAACATCAACGAAACGCTATGCCTGAGCATCATCGACAAAGGCATCGGTATTAAAAAAGAATTTCAACAAAAAATATTCACCAAGTTCTATCGCGTACCCACGGGCAATGTCCACAACGTCAAAGGATTCGGACTGGGGCTGTACTACGTCAAAAATGTATGCGATGCCCACGGATGGAAGCTGGAGTTGAACAGCAAGCTCAATGAGGGAACTTCCATTCGGATATTTATGACTTGACTAACTCTAATTTTTTTAAAAAACAAAATAGCAATGAAATACCCTTTATCGATACTGCTCTTTTGTCTGTCGTTGTCGGCTTGCACAAGCCAGCAGTCGAATTTATTGCTGAACCAAACCCTGGTCACCGATTTCTCCGATACACCATTTTTTGACAAATGGACAGAAGAGGTTAATGGAAAAAGAAAATGGAAGCCGAGGTTTTCGCATTTAGATAGTATTAATATTTACAACATTACCTACCTTAGCGATGGCTTGGAAGTAAAAGGCTTCCTGGTGAAACCCAAACGAGAAAAGGAATACCCCTGTTTGATTTACAACAGGGGGGGCAACCGCGAGTTTGGGGCATTAAACAAGGTACGAGTTGCCTACTTGCTTGGGCAAATCGCCAGTGAAGGCTATATCGTCATTGCCAGCCAATATAGGGGAAATGCCGGCGGAGAAGGGCAAGAGGAGTTCGGTGGCGCCGACGTCAACGATGTGATAAATCTGATCGACGTTTTGAATGAAATAGAACAAGCCGACACCAGCAAAATCGGGATGTATGGCTGGAGTCGGGGCGGGATGATGACGTACATTGCCCTCACCAAAACAGACCGAATAAAAGCAGCCGTGGTGGGCGGCGCCGTTTCCAACAGTTTTGAATCGATCAAAGACCGCCCTGGAATGGGGACAGGAGTCTATGCAGAACTAGTCCCTAACTATGAAACCCAAAAAGATGTCGAATTGAAAAAACGCTCCGCTATATTTTGGGCTGACCAGTTGCCTAAAAACGTACCTTTGCTTATTTTGCATGGCAATGCCGACTGGCGGGTCAAGCCCGAGCATAGCCTCCGTTTGGCTCTTGAACTGGAAAAACACAGAGTCCCCTACCGCCTCATGATCTTTGAAGGGGGCGATCACGGCATCCGCGAACACCGCAAAGAAGTAGACCAACAAATCATCGATTGGTTCGATAAATTTTTGAAAAAAGGAGCACCATTACCGAACATGGCTTATCATGGCAATTGAATAGTCGATTAACAAAACAAATCCAACAGCAATAATGAAAGCACATTTATTATACGTTGAAGACGACGAAAGCCTCAGCTTTGTAACCCGCGACAACCTCGAACTACAAGGCTATAAAATCACCCACTGCATCGACGGACAACAGGCCATGAACGTCATCCAACAACAGTCTTTCGACCTTTGTATACTCGATGTTATGCTGCCCGAAACCGACGGATTCACCATCGCCGAAACCATCCGCAAATCCGACACAGAGGTGCCCATCATTTTCCTCACCGCACGCTCTCTCAAGGAAGACCGCATCCACGGACTCAAGCTCGGTGCCGACGACTACCTCACCAAACCCTTCAGCATCGAAGAACTCATCCTAAAAATAGAAGTCTTCCTTCGCCGCAGCAAGATCAGTGGCCCCGGCACCCAGTCCGTATTCGCGATAGGGAGGCAATACGAATTCGACTACAAAAACCTCCAGCTCTCCCACAACAGCCACCCAAAAATACTCACCCAGCGCGAAGCGGACCTCCTGCTGCTCTTCGTCCAACACAAAAACGAGATACTCAAACGCAACATCATCCTCGAAAAACTTTGGGGCGAAGACGATTTCTTCATGGGCCGCAGCCTCGACGTGTTCATTTCCCGCTTGCGCAAATACCTGAAAGGGGATGCTTCCATTAAAATTGAGAATATTCATGGGGTGGGGTTTCGGCTGGTTTGTTGAATTGGCCCCAGCTGCTTGAGTGCAGACGAAAGCAGCTGACTTAAACAACTCACTCCAAAACCACTCTTTTCTTTTTAGGGTATTTTACCGAATACCGGAAATGTATTTTTCTTGATTCCCCGTTGTCCAGGCTGAATTTCCAGGTGAGGATGCCAGTGTCTTTATCGAGGCTGGCGTCTTTGTAAGACTCTTGTTTGACTTCTATCTGATCGTTGGTAGAAATGGGAAACTGATCTTCAACCACGATATTGATGGTCTGTTTTTTCTTATTGCGTACTTCAATGTCCCAACCGCGGGTGTCAGTTCGTTTGTTGCCGATGAATTGTTTTTTGGTAAAGTCTTTTTGTTTTTTCCGTGTGACGACGACGTCGCGGTCGCGGCCCAGGGAGATGTGGAGTGTGTCTTCCACCGTCTGTACATCGATGTAAGATTTACCCAGGAAGGTACCCTCAAAAAACAGGTTGGCTTCGCCATTGAGAAGGTTGAATTCCTCCCATCCGGTGATCTGTGCAGTTAGGAAGGCATCCAGATCGAGCTTGGGCACACAGGAATATTCGTAATAGGCCGGTAGTTGATGCTGCTTCATCTGAACGGTGTATTGCTTCCCATCAGAGGGAATAGTGTAGGGCAATTCTATTTCAAACTCCACGGTAGTGCTGCGTTGTATTTTTTCTACAACAGGATTATTGGCAGTAGCTTCTTGTTTTTTCTGCGGTGCCCTATCGAGAATCAAGGAACTGCGGTTCTTCTTTTTTCTCCGTCCCAAAGCTGTAACTGTCACTTCATCCAACAAAACGTCCCCTTCTAAAACAATATTCATTACTGCTGAATTTATCGCCGTTTCTACACTACTAAACCCAACATAGGAAACAATAATATTACGAGAATTGGGTGGTAATTCCAATGAATAACGCCCCTCAAAATCAGTAACCGTACCCATGGTAGAGCCGGCCACCATGACATTGGCCCCAACCAAAGGTTCGCCATGGGTATCCATTACCATACCGGATATTCGGCCAGCACTGCCGCCAACGCCAGAATAAACACCGCCCTGATATTTTCGCTGCCCATTCTTGTAGGCATAACCGGGAATATAAAAGGTCAATCGCCAAGGCACCAATGAGGGTTTGGATGCTGTTTGCGAAAAATCACCGGTAGAAAGGGTGAGTTTGACGTCGTCCCAGCTTTCGCCGGAAGTTTGATAGACATTGCCTTTGTACGCCAACTCAATGGGATTTTCCACATCTTTAACCCGAATGTCGTAGTTGGGAAACCAGCCTGCATTTTTCACAATATAGCTCAACACAAACGAGCCCGATGTAGCTCTTTCGCTATTGACCGCCAGCACAATCTCGCTTGTGTAAATACCTTGTTGGGCATTGAGCTCACTCAATTGAGCTGTGAGGCGGGAGAGGCTGTCTTTATCCAGTTGGAGGGATTTATGGAGGGTGAGTTTTTCCAGTTTAATGGCTTTGAGCCGGGTACGATAAAATTCGGCGGTAGCTCTGAGGTTGTCGATCTGAACGCCCGTTTGGCTTCCGCCAATGGTTTTATTGGCAGCCAACAATGATTCTTCTTCTTTCAAAACATTCAACAATGCCTGTGTTTCTTTTTGGCGATCAGCCAGGCGTTCTTTTTCAGTTTCCAAAGATTCGATCTTCTTTGTTTTATCTGGCAATTCAAAATAATTGAGTTGATGGTTGACCGAGAGGATGGTGAAATCGCCATCGCCTTTTATTTGAATACTGTTTTTGTCGATATGAGGAGATATCCCGGCAAATTTCAACAAGCTGTTTCCGAGGGGAATACTTGCTGTCGCTTCACGGGAAACCTGAGCCCCTTTCCGGAAAACGGTTACCCGCTTTATTTCAGAGGAGACTTTTACTTCTTCGGGCGCCGTCGCGGCATCTGATATTATTGCGATCAGGAAGAACAGAGACAGGAAATGCAATCTTTTCATAGTACTTATCATTTTGTTGTAAACATACAACGCAATCAGAAAACAAAAGGCTGTGACAATGACTTGATTTTGTTTAAGACCTGGATACATTAGCGCGCCATTAAACCCGTTCCAAACTTGCTACGGGAGTCTGCTTCCGTCCAGGGTGGGGGCCATCACCGCTCACTCTGCATATCGCTATGCTATAAATTTCACGCCTGCCATAAAGGCAATGTCTCTGCCGACCAACAAGCGGTCCGCATCAGCATATCAGCACCGCGAAGGACTACGCTATCGCTTCGCCTTCACGGCAAGAATCAGCAAATTAATCACTCCACCAAATGCGGCACCGCCTCCAAATCCCAGTCGATCACCAACCCCTGCGCCAGTCGCTCTGCCACCTGTTTTCCGTAAAGGTACTCGCACAAATACAAGGCCGCCTCAAAGGATTTGGCGCCACCTGCCGAAGTGATGTACTTGCCATCGTGTACAAACAAAACGTTCTCCCGCACTTCTAATTGTGGAAATTGTTGGCGCATAGCATCGATGTCAGAAGGGAAAGTGGTCGAAACATGTCCGTCTAATAATCCGGCTTTCGCCAAAACAAAGGAACCATCGCAATGCGACGTCACGTAAGCAGCTTGTTGGGCCGCCGTTTTCACGAAACCGATCATAGCTTCATCTTCCAGGTCGGTATCCAGATGGTGTTCTGCGCTGGGTACGACCAGTATGTCGATACGCGGCAAGCTATCGGTCAGGTAATTGTAGTCCGGCAACAGCCGCAGCCCTTCAAAACTGGTGACCGGCTCCAGCGTGTTGGCCACTGTGAAGACGTTCATCGCCTTGATGCTGTCGCGAAAAATGGTGTGCTGGAAAATGTCGTAGGGTGCTGTCAACTCGGTGTTGTACACCCCGTCCATGATGAGGAACGCTACGTTGTAGCGGTTGGCGGGCATGGTGGGAAGTGCCCTTTCCTCCATCTGTTGAGGTTGAACGGTGGGCGGTTCGGAGCAGGCATATACGCCGGCAGCGAGCAGGAAAATAGGGAGCAGTTGTTTCATACAAAAAGGTTGAGTATCCGGGTGAAGTTGCTAAGATAGTCAAGAATGGGCACATGGAGAGGGCTAATGTTGGATTGGAGGCTATTGCGGAGTGGGGCAAAGCATTAGTGTACAAAGTATTCGCACTAATGAGACTCCCGCACTGCGGGACAGGTAGTCCGAAATCGAAGATTCGACGAAGTCAATTATTACACCATTTGATTTTTGGGTTTTCAGGCGGGATTTCCTGCACCCTACGAAACGAAAGGAAAACCTTGGAACTGACAAAGCAGCATAAATACATTTTTATTTTTTAGATAAATATTTTGCACATATGTTTTTGTTCGCCACCCTGAGGGTGCTTGTCTACCGACAGGTAGATTTGTCACGCACTCAAACAAAAACGGCTACCCAAACAGGTAACCGCTTTTCACAGCCTAACTCAAGCTGTGGTAAATAAAGCTGCTCGCTGATTCCTTCCGTCACGTCACTCCACCACCACCCGGTCGACCCATACGGCTCCATCTTCTCTTTGTGCGCGTATGAAGTATACCCCTTTCGGGAAAACGGTTGCGTCCCAGATCAATGTATTCTCAACCGTTTTGTGATCGACCAATAGGCCCGCCGCATTGCACACTTCGACATCTGCTACTTCCGACACCGCCACCTCCGACTGAAGGAAAAACCGCCTGCCGACAGTTGGCTGCACAAAGGATTGTTCCAACCCCAGCTCCAAAACCGACACCTGGGTAACCTTCCGCACAACGACTACATTAGGCGTAAGCAGGTTGCCGCCCCCTGGTGCGATGAATTCTCCAATATATCCGCCATCTGGTTCGTACTCCAGCACACATCCGGTGCCACCGCTACCAATCAGGATATTGCCATTGGGCAGAAAAGCAACGCCTTCGCCATAATCAATACCTTCTATAAAAATACCCTGGAAGACACCTTGCGAATCAAAACGTTTGACGGCGCCTCCATTGTAGTCCACCACCAAAAGGTCGCCGTTGTCGTCGAACCAAATATTGGTGGGTCCATCCAGATCGGAGTCGATAAATAAGCCCAGGTCATTGCCGTCCGTATCGAATTTGCGTACCGTTGCATCGCCATAAGACGATACATACAAGTTGCCCTCACTGTCCCAATCCAGCCCGATGCTTTGAGGCACTACTTCAGAGGTAAATGCGCCCATTGGCGTTCCGTCAAGATCGTACCGCATCACCAATCCCGAATTACTCCAAAGCAATACGTACAACAGGCCGTCGGGGCCGACCTTCATCCGGGTAGGGCCTGCCAGTCCGGTAGCAAAATCGTTGAGATAGTCTCCCGAATCAGCATCGTGTTGGGTGATGCGGCCATTTGCCGTAAGGCTGGAGATGAGGACGGTATTGTCGTCTAAAAACAAAATGTCCTGTGGCCAGACGATGCTGTCTTTGATGAACACTTCGGGGTTGTCGCCATTTTGGTCAAACTTTACGATCTGCCAGGGTGGGTTGTTAAAATTGCCGGCATCGCTAACATAAATTTCGCATTCCTGACAAAAGGCAGAAAAATTTGTAACAATACAAATACAAATGATTGTGAAACGTGTAAAAAGCCTCATAACTTATCTTTGTTTTGGTTTAAAAAAATAACAGTAGCGCCGGTTACAAAGTGGCACATATCAAAACAAAGATACCTGGCCCGGAAGGTCAGAAATTGTAAAAATCGCTCATGCCGACATTTGCTGCATCATTTGCCGGGGAGGGCACCCCATCACCGATTGGAAGTCTTTGATGAAATGCGACTGGTCGAAATAACCGTGTTGGTAAGCGAGTTGGGTGAGGTTGAAGGGAAGGGGTTGGGACAGCGACTGCATAATGGCATTGATCCGCACGATCTTGCAATATTCCTTGGGGCTCATACCAATTTCTGCATTGAAGCGGCGCCGGAAATGGGCCGGGCTCAACCCCACTGATCCGGCAACCACCTGAATATTCACCATTCCTTTTTCGCGGAGCATCCGTTCAATGGCCTCATCAATTGGGGAGTAGGACGGTTGCCTGCCTGGCCGACAGGAAGGTTGGAATATGTTATTTAGAAAAGCTTCTACACGGCCCAAATTCTTCTGAGGAGTGTCCTGATGATCCATATCCTCTATGTATCGCAGGCTGGCTTTCGCGAAAATGTCATCGAGACTCACAATCTTGTTTTTGAAGCGATGCAAGTCATCGGGAATGAAATATTTAGCTCCGCCCGGTTTGAAGTTGACGCTGATGAGGGTGGCATTCTTATGGGGTTTTATGAAAAAAGAACGATTGTGCAGCCCCCCTATAAACTGGTCGGGACGGCGCTCCCAACGCTGGGCATGAATCCCTTTTTGCGAAAAGGAACCATCCAGTTGAAAAATAATTTCAAACAGGCCCTCCGGATTAAGATGCACTGGTTCTGTGCCGTAAAACTGGTACACTTTGAAACAGTTAATGAACTGCTTGAACTGGTTCGACGGATGGGCTTCGATATAGTAGGCCGGAAGTTTCGGATTCATCCTTATGCATTTTCCAAAAAAATATAAGGCTCTCCAAGACAGATTAGTTATTGATGGGTTAAAGTTAGGCTGTTTTTACCAGACATCTGAAAGATAATCTGCCACCCCGGCTACAATTAAACTGCTTCCTTGGCCTGGCTGGCGCCAAAAACGCAATTATTTCGACCTGCACGATCATTTCACCCTTTATTCGGAAAATTCAGTCCATTATTTGCAGAATGCGGTCTAATTTTGGATTCCCCGCTAAGGGGCTTTAAAAGATTATGTGTATTGTCCATGTGATTGGCCAACAACGGATCATTCCAAAAAACGCTAAATCTAAAATCATGAAACTACTTCTTTCCTTTCTGCTGATAATTCTCACGCATTGGATGCTACCCGCCCAGGACTGCGGTCAGTACACCAACCCACAGTACGATTCCATCACCACCATACCCGACCTATACTACGGCTCTGCCATCGACTATAATGGCGATACCGTAGAGCTGTTTTTGGACCTATATGTTCCGGCCTTCGACACCAACGCATCAAGACCATTGCTGGTGGCCGTACATGGAGGGGGCTTCTACAGTGGCAACCGCAAAAGCTATCACATCACCACACTCTGTAAAGAATTTTCCGAAAGGGGATACGTCACCGCCAGCATCAGCTACCGGTTGGGATACATCCGGGGCCACGATGCCTTGACGAGCGTACACCCCTACCCTTTTCCCTACGATCAGGCAGAGCTGATCCGTGCCATTTGCCGAAGCGTTCAGGATACCCGTGGCGCCATCCGGTATTTGAAAGGTGTGGCCAATGACTATAACATTGATACTACAAAAGTTTTTGTTGGCGGACAAAGCGCAGGGGGCTTCGTGGCTTTGCATACTGCATACATGAAAAAACCATCTGAAAAACCCGATTTCGCAGCCCAACAACCCAATGCCAACTACACCAACATATGGGGCCAGGTCATTGCCAGCAAAGCCCGCCCCGACCTGGGCTCTATAGAAGGCGACCTCAACCTCAACGGTACCACCTCCGATTTCATCGGTGCCATCAATATTTACGGTGGAATTTACGATACCGGACTTATCGAATGCAACGAACCCAACCTCTACCAGCACCACATCCTCGACGATCCCATTGTAGCCTGCGGGGGAGCCAAAGCCTACAACATTATTCCCGGCATTACCAACCCACTCCTGCCCAACAAAAACCCCTGGGTCTACGGAAGTTGCACCATTAAAAACTATATCGAAGACAGCCTGGATTGTTGTCAACTCAAAGAATGGCACAACATCCTCCCCTCCAATATCATCACCGGCCCTACCCCTCATGACTATCTGTCGCCCAACTCCATCAACGTATTTTTTGAAGATGCCCCACTGGCAGCCGATTCAACCATTTGTCAGGCCCCGCCTCTTGAATTTGTCTATCAAGACACCGATATTTCCTTCTGCGAAGACGAGCCTACCGATCTTCTGGCGGATGCCATTGGCTGCAACGTACAATATCAGTGGTATCTAAACGGCGCACCCATCGACAACACAAGCAACAATATGTACACGCCAACTTTAGCTGGCTCCTACCAGGTGGAAGCAACTGACTGTAATGGATGCTTGCTCTTGTCAGATGACATTGTGGTCGACATAATCCCTTTGCCTGAGCAGGAAACGATACTGGAGCAACAAGGCATTTTATCCATCCCCTCCACCACTGGCTACACCTACCAATGGCTGCTCGACGGCAACAGCATACCCGGCGCCACCACCAATAGTTACGCCCCAACGGAGTCGGGCGATTACAGTGTCGTCGTCACCAATCCATTTGGCTGCCAAAGCCAGTCCGACAGCTACAATTTTGTGCTTACAAATACAATCACCCCCTCCCAGGATCATTTTACGATTTACCCAAACCCGGCAAGTGAATGGATGTTCATCGACAGGATCGACGAAGCCCCTATCACTTTCATAGGAATCCACAACCTCCAGGGAAAACTGCTGGCTAGTAGGGCTGGCCCCGCCGCCCGTAAAGTTGATGTTGGAAAGTTGCCCACAGGCATTTATTTTTTAAAAATTGCAACAAAACAACAGACCTACACCACCAAATTCCTGAAGCTGTAAAAACACTCCAGCCCTTCCGACATTTTTCCGAATGGGCTGGGTTGTATTTATGGGAAGTTAAATTATACGCCGAACCAACCTACTTCACCACCACCAATTTGCGGGTATACCAAAGGCCTCCCGCCTCCAACCTTACCACATACACCCCATTGGGAAGATTCAGCCCGGACAGTTGCAATAGGTTTTTTCCAGATGTCGAATACTGCGTCTGCTTTCGCAAAATACGACCATCGACGTCCTGTATTTCGATGCGGACTTCCGTTTCCGAAAGACTGTTATAAGAAATGAAAACATCGTTGTGGGCCGGGTTGGGATAGACCCGCCAATCGGTGATCTGGTCCTTTTTGGGGCTGCCTCCAAACCGAAGGTCCGCCAAAGAAGAAGAATTGCCCAACATCAAGCCAGCAGCAGGAGGGGAAGGTACCACAAAGGTCACACAAAGCTGAGCAGCACCCAATGGATCGCCATCATATGACTCCGCCACCCGTCGGCCCGTCCCCGATATCATCAACACCAGGGCACTGCCGGGCGAATAGCCGGATTGGTTGACGATCTCCTGCACCACTTCCGACAGATCGGGAGTCTGTTGTTCTGGTCCGGTCAGGCCTGTCTCTGTCCACAAACCTGGCGACCAATTCACTGCGGCATCGGTTACCGGCCTGCTGCTGATGTCAAAATCCGTATTGGTGAAGGGAGCAGGCTCCTCCGACAATTCCCCGTATACCGACAACAGGCAACTGTCCAGATTATTCGTCTCATCGACCGTAAATTGAATCCGGGCCTCTTCGATCACCGCTCCCTGCGGCAAGTCCAACCCTCCGAATCGCATTCCAATGTTTTGTAGCAACTGATGATCGGTCGCCAACTCCAGGTCGCTGCTGCCCAGGCTCATATCGCCATCCGGTCGTTCTTCTGCATCATCTTTAGAAGCAGCAATCTGTGAACACACTGTTATAGATGCACCCGGAACGACACCAGCACAAGTACAGTTGTCCATCACTTCATCATTAATGGTACTGGGGTCGCCGTCGTCGCAGGCATCTCCAATGTTGGCCAAAAGTTGGGCACAGTCATAAGGGGTGCCAAGACAATTGCAGTTTTCTGTGATGACGTCGTCGTATGTAGCAGCATTGTTATCGTTGCAAGGAGTGCCGGGGTCGGGGCCACCTGGACAAACGTCCTGAAGGTTGCACACGCCGTCGGCGTCGTCGTCTTCACAAAACGCGACAAAGGAAACCACCAGCCGGGGGGCTTTACTGGGCTTGCCGTCGAACGATTCGGCTACCCGCTTACCCTGCCCTTCGATGATGAATACCAGGGCGCCATTGTCGGCATACCCAGGCTGGTTGACCAGTTCCTGAACGATGCCGGTAAGGTCGGCGGTTTGCTGGGCCGCACCTTCCTCACCCACGTGGTCCCAGGTGGGGGGTTGCCACGTAATGGAGGCATTGGTGCGTGGTCTGGAACTGATGCCAAAAGATTGGTTGGAAAAAGAAAGCGGTTGGCCGACTGCCTCGCCGGTAATGGTATAAATGGCCGGGTCGATGGTATCGGTTTCATCCACCACAAATTGGATATAGGCCGATGTAATAATGGCACTTGCCGGAATGCCCGATTGGGCAAAGCGGATGCCCACTGTTTGCAGGGTGGCTTCCTGTACCAGCTCCAGGTCGCCGCTACTGGTGGTCACCGAACCGTTTTGGCGCTCCTCGGCATCGTCGTCGCTGTGGCTTACCTGGGCGGTCATGGTCTCCTCAGGCAATTGGGTACCCTGGCAGGAGCAGTCGTTGAGTACCATATCGTTTTCCGTAAGGATATTGTTATCGTCGCAGAGGTCTCCAATGTCGGCCATCAGTACCGGACAATCAAACAGGGAACCGATACAGTTGCAGTTTTCATCCAGAGTGTCTCCGTTGGTGTCGGGATTGCCATCGTCGCAGGGGGCACCAATATCTGCCGACCAGGCCGGACAGTCGTAGGGAGTGCCTTGGCAAAGGCAGTCGCTGGTCACCACATCTGTGTGCGTAAGCGGATTGTTATCGTCGCAGGGGGTGCCAATGTCCATTATCAGGCCGGGGCAGTCGTATGGAGTCCCCTGGCAAAGGCAATCACTGGTCACCACATCGGTATGCGTAAGCGGATTGTTATCGTCGCAGGGGGTGCCAATATCCATCATCAGGCCGGGACAATCGTAGGGAGTGCCCTGGCAAAGACAATCGCTGGTCACCACATCGTCGTGTGTAAGTGGATTGTTATCATCGCAGGGCGCTCCAATGTTGGTCAACAAATCAGGGCAGTCGTAAGGGGTGCCGAGGCAAAAGCAGTTGGGAGTGATCTGGTCGTTGTAAGTAGCGGGGTTGCCGTCGTTGCAAGCGTGGCCGGGTTCGGGACCGTTGTTGCAGGGGTCGAATTCGTCGCAAATGCCATCGTTGTCAAAATCGGAGCAAGGGGTCGGTGTGTAATAAATGCAAAGCTCAGCGGCACGATCGGGTTTGCCTTCAAACGATTCGGCTACCCGTTCGCCTTGACCGGTGATGATGAAGGCTAGCGGTTGGCCGACATTGAATCCGGGTTGGTTAATGATCTCCTCCACGACTAGTTTGAGGTCGGGCGTACGTTGTGCCGACCCGGATTGGTTGAGAAATTCCCAGTTGGGTGGATTCCAGGTGACGACATTATTCGTCTTGGGTCGGTTGCTGATGTCGTAAGTAATGTCATCGGTAAAAGGAAGCGGGTTAGGCGATTTTTGTCCAAAAATTTGAAGGTTGGAGGGATTGGTGTTTTGGGTTTCATCGACAGTAAATTGAATAAAGGCGCTGTCGATGGCTATGCCACTTGGCAAGTCGATGCCCTGGAATCGCAGTCCAACCTGTTGAATGCTGCCGTCTTCAACCAGTTCCAGGTCGCTGCTATGCAGTTTTACCGTTCCACTTGCTTTTTCCTCGGCATCGTCGTTGGGGTTTGAAATGGCGGCACAGCGTTCGGAGGAGCCCGCAGAAACCCGAACGGAAGCAGACACCGACCGGCTGCTCAATGCTTCGTGAGCTACGGCTTTAATGTCGAATTGACCGCTGCCGGGAACAAGCCAGGGCCAATAAAAAGGGAAGCTGTAATCAGTACCAACCAAGCTGTCGTCGACAAAAAAGTCGACGTGGTCAATGTCAAAAAACGTATCGGTGGTATCGGTTGCAATGGTAATCTGCTGGCCCACCGGAAAAAACTGATTGTTGACGGGGTGGATGATCTTAAAGCCCGGAGTAGGATTTTTCAAAATAGTGAAATGGTCTTCTATTTCTTCATCTTCATTGATGAACTCTACAACCATCGTCTCGTCCGATATGAGCAACTGTACCGACCCAGCCGATCCGGAATTGTAGTACATGACGGGGTGGTGGAGGTCGTCGGGGTTACTGTTTTGACCTGCCGAACCGGTTACTATATATACGGTGCCGATGTTGGAGTCGAGTTTGGCGTAAGCCCCGTCGCCATCGGACTGCCCATTGCCCATATCGACGCCCATAGTGGCAGGGTCGAAGGTATCGGAAGTGCCATAGTGGCCATTGATGAGGTAGGAGCGCTGGTAGTTGTGCGAATGTCCCGACAACACCAGGTCGCATCCGGCAGCTTCGAGCAGGGGCAACATGTGTTCCCGGACATCGGTGGGTTTGGGATCGTCGTCGGAGTCGTTGTTGTTGGAGCCGGTGTAGGGCCGGTGGTGGATCATGGCCACGAGCCATTTTTTATTGTTAGCGGCGAGGTCGTCTTCGAGCCATTGGAGCATAGGGCTGCCGGGTTCGCGGTCGACGTCGGTGGAGTTGAGGGAAATGACGTGAAGGTTGCCGTAGTCAAAGGAGTAGTAGGCTTCCGTACCCGACGGGATGCCCCCTGCTTCTCCCTGTCGGGGAAAGTTGAAGATGTCGTAGTAGGTGCCCGATTCACTGGAGCTGCTGGCATCACCGGCGTCGTGGTTGCCGAAGCAGGACCACATGACGCTGTTGAGGAGGCGGTGCTCGTACATGTCTTCAAACCAGGCCTCCTGATATTCGTGGTCTTTGCCATCGTCGTAGGCATTGTCGCCCAGGAGGAGCATCATATCAAGGTGTTGCTCCTGCACCAGGGCGTAGTAGGCATCGCGGACCTCGCGCTGATCGTCCGTTTTGGTACCTGCATTTCCCAATACCCATGCTCTGATCGTTGGGTCGTGATCGGCACCGGCGGGGTGGGTCCGGAAATATTGCGACTGGGAAAGGGGTGGGTAAGGACCATTTTGGTCGCCAATGCGGTAGTAATAGGTTGTTGAAGGCGAGAGACCTTCCAGTTGGATCTCGTGTTCTGTGGTGGCCCCATTGATGCTGGTCGTCATATCGAGGTTGTTGGGGCTGAGGCCATACCATAGGTGCGACTGTACAAGGGCATCGGTCCGCCACCGGACGATGATGCTGGTTGGGGTATTTAGTTGAAGGTAAGGCCCTCTGAGAACAGATTGGGCCGTCATTTCAATTTCAGTGAGCAGGAATGCCAACAGTACAAGCAGGATTCGGATTTTGTTCATGAGTATAACAGTTTTTAATGTACATGTTTTGGGTATTTAAGGGGTCAATGAGCATAAGCCATGTGGGAATCCTTTCCAGCAACTTCCGAAATGAAAGCATGAAAGGAAAAGCCCATAAAAATGCCTTTGGGAACGAATCGAACCCAGCGTATCGGTTTAAAAAGGAAAGCAATGTAGGAAGTACCCGGTTTAGGATGGTAAACCTCGCAGGAAGAAATAACGAGACAACAAATTTACATTTTTTATTTGATCATAACCGAAAAAATTACAATAATTTACCGACATTCCATTTAGAATAACCAAATCTTACCTATCTTCGCTATTGATTCTTATATTCCTTCACGTCGTTCTCCCCCAAAACCTTTATTGTCCGGCTGGATCAACACACAGAGAGGGATCGTATCTTTGGGCGTTGAGTTGGCGGCTGGATTTTTGCCGATTTCAAGATTCCTCCGTTTGCGAAAGCCGGCAGGAAATAAGGGTTCACTAAGCGTTTTTACAAACTACTATCTGGAAAATCAGATTAACAAACGAGCTTGAGAAGTGAGTTAAAACCAGATTTTAAAGCCCACCTGATTGGTTCCATTTTCGATGGGCTGACTTATTGATTCTAATAAGTTTTGTTTTATGTTCGATTCCATAGTGGTTTGAGTACGGATTTTGCGTGGTAACAATAGCGCCAAACGCTTCTAATACTATATACTTATAACACACTTTCAAAACATGAACAATTTAGAAGAAGTATCAAGGTGGTATTCGGCAGATCTGCCATTTTTTTACGGCTATTTTGTCATCGTATTGCTGATAGTCCTGTTTTTGATCTCCAAAGCGAAGCCCAAGTATCCTTTTGAGATGTTCGCCCTATTGTTTTTTCTGATGACGGGCAACGCCAATGAAATTCTCACCGTCGATGTGGGCATTATGGACATTCAACCGCCCAGAGCTCTGTTTTTTGTATTTGGATTTTTTCTCATCCGGCGGTTTTTCTATTCCAAAGAGAGCATTTTGCCGCATTCCCTTTGGCGGATGCCCTGGTTTCAGGCTATGCTATTTGCCTATGTCATTTTTCTGACCATTTCGCAGATCACCCATATCCCGCAGATCAAACCGATGAAGGTGTTGACCAATGCCATCGAAAACATCAACTTCATCATCATCGTTTATGCCTTGAGCATGATGATCAACAAGGCCACCCTGGAGCTGATCGCCAAAGGGATGATCATCACTTCCATATTTAGCTGCCTGATCAGTTTTGCACAAATATTTTACGATCCGCTCTTTATGCGCCTCGGCGACCACCGGGTGGCATTTGCCGGACTGCTGCGCGCCAACGGACTCTTCAGCGCCGAAAATTACAACTCCTATTTTCTGATCATCACTATGGTTTGGGTATTGATAACGGTCCACAAACCCCTGCTGAAGTGGGGGCTCATCGGAATATTTGTGGGGGGCGTCTTGCTTACCTTTCACAGGATGAGCTACCTTATTATGAGCCTTATTTTCGCCATCTATTTCCTCAGGATCGATAAAATGCGCATCGACAAAGTCATATTGATAAGCCTTGGAGGGGCCACCGCCATCCTGGCCATCTTTCTGTTTTTTCATCAGGAGATCATGAACTCGGCCTTTGTCCGCGACCGGATGACTGACCACGTGCGGGGCCGCAAGGGCTACTACACTATGGTATTCGATCACATTGGCGAAAAGCCACTTTTCGGTTTTGGCGGCAAAAACAACGAGGTGTATTATTACAGTATGATGAAAATAACCGGTGAGATGAACCGCGCCACCGGCACGACCGGCGGTATTCACAGTGGCTATTTTTCCACCCTCTTTTACTATGGCATACCTGCTTGTTTTTTCTTTACTTCATTTGTGTTGTTGGCCATCTTTTATTTTGGTATGCTGATCCGGTATCATCTGTTTTTTGCCATTCCTTTTATGATGGCGCTCATCTACGCCATTGGGAGTATTACAAATACTTTCTTATTTTCGCGGTATCTGGCATTGTTGTATGCCATTCACATCGGGTTGGGGCTGGGAGCCCGGTATCTGCCCGAATTTATCCCACATCCCATAAACATAAAAAACACTTCCGCAAAAAAGCGGGAAGTCTCTGAGTTGGAATATGAATATTAAGGCGCTGTGGAGCAAGTTGATGAACCGGGGCCATGAACGTACGGTCAAGGCAAAAAAGAATATATTGCAGGCCGTGTTCTTTAAGGGCGTGGGCATGTTCCTGAGCTTTCTGTATGTTCCCCTTTCTGCCTACTATCTGGGCGAATACAAATACGGCATTTTCTTATTTTTTGTGTCTTTACTAGACTGGTTTCAGGAGCTGGACCTCGGTATTGGCAATGGCCTGCGCAATCGACTTGGAGAAGCCATTGCCGATGGCGACGAGGAGCGGGCCAGAGGATATGTCAGCACCGCTTATTATGTATTGGGCGGTATATTTTCAGCTGCCTCTTTATTGGTCATCATCGCCTGTTACTTTATTCCCTGGAACAGCCTCATCACCATTGAAGGAGCCGAAAACATGGAAGTGGTAACGGTGCCCGACCACGAGTTGATGATCCTGGCCATGTTGATGTTTTTGGCTTTTGCCATCCGGTTTGTGGCTTCCCTGGTATACCAGATCTTTTACGCCTTACAGCAAGTGGGCATGGTCGATCTATTTGCCATGATCGGAAAACTGGCCTTTCTGGTGGTCATCCTTCTGATCATGTACTTCACCGACGACTCGCTGATCCTTTTTGGTGCCGGTAAGATATTCACCTTTGCGGCGGTACCCATCCTGGTGGGATTGTACTATTTCCGCAAAGCCTTCAAACCCTATCGACCTACCTGGAAACTGGTAAGCCGTTCGCACTTCGAAGGGCTTTTTTCATTGGGTATGCAATTTTTTCTCATCAAGCTGTCGATGATCGTCATTTTCAGTACCAATATCTTTCTGATCTCCCGGTTTGTGGGGGTGGATGTGGTTCCCCAATACGATTCCGCTTACAAATATTTGAGCGTTTTTATACTGCTGTTCAACATCATCACCAACCAGCTTTGGTCGGCCAATATCGAGGCTTATCGCAAAAAGGATATGGCCTGGATGAAAAAAACCATGCGAAACATCAACAAGATCTGGTTGGCTACCATAGGCGTTACCTTACTGATGATCGCCGTTTCGCCCTGGGTTTACTGGTTTTGGCTGCGTGGCACCATTCAAAGCCCCTCTTTGCTGCTAACGGCGATGATCGCCATATCGGTTTCGATCACCACCTGGGTAAACAGTTACAACCTGGTGATCAACGGCACCGGCAAGGTGCGCCTCCAGATGTACACCTGGATCGTGACGGCAATACTCAACATTCCGCTCTGTATTTTGTTTGCCGTAGGGTTCGACATGGGTATCTACGGCATCGTGCTGGGTACCATCGTTTGCATGATACCACTGGCCATCCTCTCCCCTATTCAGGTTGGAAAATTGCTGCGGCAAACCGATACCGGCATCTGGAGTAAATAATTTTTTACACCAAACCGATACTTTCAATTTAATAAAACGTCTAATATATAAATGTATATCTACCTGTTTCCGGGTAGTACATAGAAGTAACCAGGAAGTACCGGTGCCGGATGAGGACATCATTGGGGCAATTCACAAAAATAATTCATATATTTGCCGCTCATTTCTTTTTTAAAAATATTGGGGGCATTTTGCAACAATATCCTTCCCAAAACCTATAATTGTTTATCAGGAAGTTACAAAGATAAAATAATCGTATATTTTTTTTACCATAATTAGTGGATGGCTTTGCAGCAATTAAGGTGTTAACTTGTGTAACGAAATGAGGCCAACTACAAAATACTAATAAGAGTTTACGACTCTTAGAACTCAAAACATCTGTTTTCAAACAACACGCTTATGAACATAGCACTCATCACCGGTTCTTCGGGTCTGATTGGAAGTGAAGCCTGCAAATTTTTTCATCAGCAAGGGTTCACCGTAGTCGGCATCGACAACGATATGCGCCAGTATTTTTTTGGCCCCGAAGCCAGTACCAAAACAATGGAGCACCAACTCCGCTCTCAACTGGATCAGTATCACCATCATTCCACTGACATAAGAGACGTTGAAGGGCTGGAGCGACTCTTCCAACAATACAATGCCGACATCAAGGTCATCATTCATACAGCTGCCCAACCCTCTCACGACTGGGCCGCCAAAGAACCTTTTACCGACTTTTCGGTCAATGCCACCGGTACAATCAACCTGTTGGAAATGACCCGCCTCCACTGCCCCGATGCAGTATTCATATTTACCAGCACCAATAAGGTGTATGGCGACACCCCCAATTTTCTGCCCCTGGTGGAGTTGGACAAGCGATGGGAAGTGGCTGAAGATCATCCTTTTTACGCCGAAGGGATCGACGAAACCATGTCTATCGACAATTCCAAACACAGCATCTTCGGAGCCAGCAAAGTAGCTGCCGACATCATGGTGCAGGAATACGGAAAATACTTCGGTATGAAAACGGGAGCGTTCCGCGGCGGATGCCTTACCGGGCCTACCCACCAGGGAGCGGAGTTGCACGGGTTTTTGGCCTATCTTGTAAAATGTGCCGTTTCCGGCAAACACTATACAATCTTCGGCTACAAAGGCAAACAGGTACGCGACAATATCCACAGCGTGGACCTCATTAACGCCTTCTGGCATTTTTATCAAAACCCTCGCCAGGGAGAAGTGTATAATATAGGCGGTTCGCGGCATTCCAACATCTCGATGATCGAAGCCATCGAAGCCATCGAAGAAATGAGCGGACACAAACTCAACTATACCCTGGGAGAGACCAACCGCATAGGCGACCACATATGGTATGTGTCCGACATCGGTAAATTTAAAAAACACTATCCCGATTTTGCCTACGAATACGACATGGACCGTATACTACGCGAGATGATCGCAGCAGCCGAAGCCAAGATCGGTGCTAAAACATATTAAAACCCTCCAACCAACATAGGCATACTAAACCGAATTTTTGAGTATAAATCTTTTGCCATGTAAAAAAGACTTCGTATTTTTGTATTTAGTATAACTAAAAAAACCAATTAGCAGCTCCCTCAAACTGTTTCCTTTAAAGCACAGATTTGTAAAAAGACTAACCCACTTTTTGCAAAAAGATTCCTCCTTGTAATTCTATTGCATACGTTGCCGTCCTGATTCCCCTGTTGAAAAACAATCTGGTTGCTTCGCAATCGTACTACAATAGCCCATTCAGAGCCGTCTTTAAACGTTAATCCAACTTGCTTTTTAATGAAGCGGCTTGGCGTTAATGGTAAAGGTGCATAGCTACCAACGCAACAGACCCCCTGTTACCCTTGTCGGGAAAATAGTTTCGCCCGGCAAGCAAAAAACATCAACTATGATACCGAAGAAACAACATATCGTTTTCAGTCATATTCTCATGGAGTTTCTCCTGTTGAATATCTCCATTGCATTGGTGTTCTACGTCAAAAACTACGATATTTTCTCCACCTCCCGGGTTTATGACAACATCGACGACATCATCAAACTGACACTCATTTTCAACCTCATCTGGGGTTTGATCGTATTGCTCAACGGCCAACTGGACCTCTACGTCCGTTCCCGCCTCAAAAAGCGGATCAAATACATCATTCTCAATACGTTCCTCTTCATTGGAATGACCTCGACCATCGCCATCCTTTTCAAACTGGAATACTTCAACCGGACTTCTTTCCTGTTGCCCATTTTCATGTTTTCCACCTTCAACCTCGTCCTCTTCCTGGTGCTGGCCGAATACAACCGGCGCAAATCGATGACGACCCACTTCAGCTCCGCCCTCCTCGTTTTGGGTAAAAAAAGCAAGTGGAAACACGTCTCCCCTTTTTCCAAAAAAATACAGGAACTCGGCTACCACGTAGTGGGCTTCCTCAGCGAAAACAAAAACGAAGAAAACGCCATCGGCTTGAATGCCCTGGGCGACCTGACCCAACTCAAAAAAGTAATCAAAGAAAAAGAAGTGGACGAGCTATTTGTAGCCGCCTCTTCCATCAAAAAAAGAAAGCTCAAAAGCCTTTTCGATATGGCCGACTATCTGGGCGTCCGGGTCAACCTCATTCCCAAAACGCCTCAGTACATCAATGGCCAACTCAAAACCTACGACCTCGACGGACTGGCCGTATTCCCACACCGCCAAACGCCGCTCGACGATTTCAACAACTTTCTGCTGAAAAGAACGTTCGACATTTTCTTCTCCCTGGCCGTACTCATTGTCTTCTTCCCCATCTTTTTGCTCATCGCCATTCTGATCTACATGGATGGTAAGGGGCCCGTTTTGTACACCCCGATCCGCAAAGGCGTGGCTGGCAAAACCTTCCGGTGCTATAAGTTCCGGACGATGTCCGTTTGCGACAACCCCGTCAACGGCACCAAGTCGACCGTCGTCAATGATCCCCGAATCACTACGATCGGCAAATACCTCCGCAAATTCGACCTCGACGAGCTGCCACAGTTCTACAACGTCCTCATCGGCGATATGAGCGTAGTGGGCCCGCGCCCGCACCGTACCAACCTGCACAACGATTTCCGCAAAATCGTCAACGACTATATGGTGCGGCACTACGTCAAACCCGGCATCACCGGCTGGGCACAGGTCAACGGCTGGAGGGGCCCCACCCAAACCCTGGAGCAGAAGCAAGAGCGCATCAAACACGATCTTTGGTTCATCGAAAACTGGAGCTTTTTGCTCGACCTGAAGATCATTTTCCTCACCGTATTCGGCAGAGAAACCCGCCGGAATGCTTTTTAGTCATCAATTTGGTTCGTATATTTGCGACTTCGATTTCCCAAACCTACCACTTCTCCCTCTAAACCAATGAAGTATCAGCCGTACTTTACTGGTTTACCGCAGCAAAATATTTTGAGAAAACAAAGAGAAATGCCACTGAAACTGCATCTATGGCATGATGTTTTATCTCCAAAACAGAATCTCTTGACAAAGCCCGTTTTCCAGACAGTGACCCTTCACTCTTTTGAAGCCTGTCGGCAAAACCGTCATAGAAACAGGATGACACCACCGTTTCTAATCCCTAATTTTTTATTGACAAATGCTTTCCGATATGTAGAGCAGAACCAATGCCCATATAAAGGACCATTGATAAAGCACCACGCCTTTTTTCAACAGGGCTTATTAAAACCGATTACCACAGCGACCACAAAGCAGCAGCATTTACTAAATTTGTGGCTTTCGCAAAACGGGACTCGTCCCTAAAACAAAGTATATGAATCAAAATCAAGCATTGAACCAAAGCCAGACATTTGAACAGTGGTTGGCCACACACACACCGGAGATATCCGCAGGTGATTTTTTGATCAACCTCGCACTGACGTTTATCCTGGCTGCCCTGCTGGGGCGGATTTACAGCCGCTATGGCAACTCGCTGTCCAACAAAAAAATGTTTGCGTCCAATTTTGAACTCATCGCGCTGACGACGATGGTCATCATCACCATTGTAAAATCGTCGCTGGCCCTGTCGCTTGGGCTGGTGGGAGCCTTGTCGATCGTCCGATTCAGGGCAGCCATCAAGGAGCCGGAAGAATTGGCATATATATTTCTGACTATTGCCATAGGGCTGGGCTTAGGCGCCAACCAACGGCTGGTTACCCTGCTGGGGTTTGTATTCATCGTTCTGATCATTTGGCTCAAAGCCATGTTCACCCAACCGAGGGCCACCAACAAAAGCCTTAATTTTACGGTATTGGCCAACAAAGCCCTGAACCTTTCACTCGACAACATCGTCGAAACATTGAGCCCTCATTGTAAAGACCTCGAACTGAAACGGCTCGACGAAAACGGCGACTTCATGGAGGCCTCTTTCCTCGTTGAATTTGCCAACTACAACAGCCTCAGCCAGGCCCGGACGGCGTTGCTACAACTGGACAATGGCTTGCAAATCAACTTTTTAGACCAAAAAGGCATTATATAATCATGAAAATCAAACAGGAAGCCACTGATCACCAGCTCGACAACATCATCCGCCGTACGGTGGGCAAGTCCAGAAAGTCGACCCTTTGGGTTACCGCCATCCTCGGACTGGGGGCAGCGGTGCTCCTCTTCTTCGCTACCCTGGGCTATGGAGCCTACCTCAAGAAGATCGGAAAGGCCACCTACTACAACCAAACCCTGCTGAACATCGCCAAGCTCGATTTTTCTTTCCTGAAAAATTACGTCTCCAGTGCCACCGCTGATATTGCAGAATTTCAGATCGACCTGAAATTCAAACACCTGCTCCGGCTTCAGTATTTGCGCGAAGAAGCGCTCAAACAAAAATACATTCCCAAAGAATCTAAAAACGAAAAATTTCCCGCCACCATCACCATCGACGGCGAACAATACAACGTCAAACTTGCCCTGACCGGCATGACGACCAGCCACATTGTCGACCCCGACAAATGGTCGTTCGAGGTGAAAGTAAAAGGCGAAAAAAGCATCTACGGGATGAAAACATTTGGACTGCTCATCCCCAAATCCAGGGGGTTTATGACCGATTGGCTCGCCTTCGAGGTGCTAAAAGAACGGGGACTAACGGGGCTGCGCACCGATTTTGTCAACGTGACCATCAACGGTAAAGACAACGGCATCTTCTACCTCGAAGAGCGCTTCGACAAGCGATTAATTGAAAACAGCCGCCTGCGCGAAGGCATCATCTTCAAACTCAACGAGGGCCTCAAACCCTACAAAGAAAGCCGCATACTGGCCAGCGAAAGCTCCCGCGACCAATTGCTGATGATCAAAAGACTATGGCAGGATGTGGTGGCCGACAATCTGCCCGCCGAACAGTTTTTCGACATGCCCAAACTGGCAAAGGTTTTTGTATCGACCGACTTGTTTAACAATAAGCACCCGCTGTATCCGGGCAACCTCCGGTTTTATTTCAACCCCGTAACGGGGCTGGCCGAACCCATCGCCCGCGAATACGGAAGCCTCCACAAATACGACCGGGCCACCCTGGCACTCTTCCTGGAAAAGCCCAAAGAAGGCAACTACCGCCACAACAAACTCCGCAACGACCCCGTACTCAAGATCATTTATGAAAATGAGGAATTTCAACGCAACTACATCCGGGAAGCGGAGATCATGTCGGACGAATTGTTTATTGACACCTTGTTGATGACCCGTGGTCCGAAAATCGAAAAACTGGTCAAAAAAGTTTACCGCAACTGGCCGTTTTACGACGTGCCTACCACCAAGCTCTACGAAAATGCCCAATACATCCGTGACGTTATCCGCCCGGCAACAGACCTCATTGCCGCCTATTTTGCCGGAAGGGATGAACAGGCGAACAATAAGGTTTCACTGCACATCCGCAACAACCAATACCTGCCGGTGGAGGTGGCTTATCTGACCTGGCATGATTCCATCCTCTTTCAGCCAGTGGCGCCGGTGGTCATTCCTTCCAGGGAAAAGACCGGCCCCAATCAGATCAATTTGCATGATTTTGAAATACCCAAAGGGCTGCTGTCCGATTCGGTCACTCTGGATCAGGTATTGAACGAGCTGACCATCCACTATGCGATGCTGGGCTCGACGGCCAAACGAAAAAAATCGTTAGTGTTCCCCTGGCCATACGAGGAGCGCCTCAACCGGGCAGTCAACCCGGTAGTCAAAGCCCCTAATTACCGCGACTTTGACTTCATACGCGAAACCGACAACGCTATTGTAGTGCCGAAGGGCAATTGGAAGATCGACAAAGACCTTATAATTCCTCCTAACAAAACATTTACATTTGAGGCGGGTGCTGTGGTCGACCTGGTCAACGGTGCCAAGATCATTTGCAATGCGCCAGTGGCAAGCATTGGCACGGAGGAAGAACCCGTACAGATCACTTCTTCCGACAAGAGCAGCCGGGGTTTTTTGGTGCTTCGCGCAAATAAGCGTTCGAGGCTGGAACACACTCATATGAGCAATTTGTCGCGGCCCAAAGACTATGGCTATGGCATTCCCGGTGCGATGACTTTTTACGAGTCGCCGGTAGATATTCTGCATACTACTTTCGACAACAACATCGAGGGAGATGATTTCCTCAACATTGTACGCACCAATTTCACCATGGACCACACCACCTTTAAAAACATCAAAGCCGATGCTTTCGACTGCGACTTTTGCGAAGGAACCGTGACCAACTCCAAATTCCTCGTCGTAGGTAATGACGGGATCGACGTATCGGGCACCCACATCAAAGTGAGCAATGTGTTGATGGAACAGGTCAAAGACAAGGGGTTGAGCGCCGGTGAAGATTCGTATATGGAAGCTGTGCAGGTAACTATCCGAAATTCGTCATTGGCACTAACCGCCAAAGACAAGTCGCACATAGAAGCTGCGGATATTGTGGTTGAAGATTGCGACATCGGCATTTCGCTGTTTCAGAAAAAAGCCGAATTTGGTCCGGCAACGGCCAATTTACATAACAGTAATATCACACTGAGCCACCCGGAGCCTTATTATTATTTAATCGAAAACGGATCAGTATTCCATCTGGACGGGGTGAGGATCGATACGACCAATACCCGTGTAAAAGATTTGTTGTATGGAAACAAATACGGGGAAGCAAGCCGTCGCTAAACCATTGAAGCCATTGGTTTACCGTAAGGAACGCAAATTTCTGGTGAAAGGTGTGAATGCCCCAGCTATGGAATTTTTTGTGAAAGGGCATCCGGCTATGTTTTCACAGCCTTTCCCGCCGAGGTACATCAACAATGTGTATTTCGATTCGCAGCGTTTTGGCAACTATGGTGATAACGTGGTCGGAGCTAAAAACAGAACGAAGTTCCGCATCCGTTGGTACGGCGATCAGTTTGGACGAATCGAAAAACCCGTACTGGAAATAAAAATAAAAAAGGGGTTGGCAGGGGCCAAAAGGCATTACCGGCTCGTTCCATTTACGTTTGAAGCCGGATTTGACCAACGGTCTTTCGACCAAGTGTTCGACCAGTCGAATCTGCCCACCGAAGTCCGGGAGATGCTCAGCCATCAGTCTCCAACCCTCGTAAACCGTTATTTTAGGAAGTATTATTTGTCGGCCGACCGCCGGTTCCGGCTTACGCTGGATACACGGCTACAGTTTGTTCGGATCGGACGATATCAAAATTCGTTTATGCAGCGAATAAAGGTCGACAACCAGGTGATCATAGAATTGAAGTACGACATTGAGCACGATCTGGACGCCAAACAGATCAGCAATCAGTTTCCGTTTCGGCTGACGAAAAGCTCCAAGTACGTCAGTGGTATTGACCATCTGGATCCGTGAGGAAAGGTGGACTGTAGAATTTTAATTTGACAATTTGGCAAATTTGGTTATTTTTGTAGTTAGTCCGGCTTGTTTTAGGGTAATATCAGATGTACGAAGCCCTGAGAAGCGCGCCGGAAGCCCTCACTACTACTTCGCACTTAAACTAACCAGAGATAGTTCTCCAAGTCAATTAAAATAGGGGTATTGGATCAGCCGGGAACTATTTTTGACAATGAGAAAACATAAACCGTTGACCAATTCCAAAAATCGAGCACTGAAACCGATTGAGCAAACATTCGTTCAACCATACATAAGCCCAACTACTTCATTTAGCGAAAGCTAACTGTTTCAGTCATTATTTGGAGGGGATTGATCTAGCGAATTCAAAGATCGTATTGCGTATGGACGCCATAAAAAGTAACATCAATGGAAACCCGTTTGCAGATGTCAATCTGAAGTTTGTGCTGAAGAAGATCCTTCGCAGGAAGTGGTTATTTGCTTTGTCGCTGGCCATCTGTTTGCCGATTGCTTATTTCTACGCCAAGATATCCAAGCCGATCTATGAATGTGTGACTACTATATTTGTGGAGCAGGAAAGGTCGACCTTAACGCCTGATCCTGAGATGGGAGACATCATCCTCCAATCGAAGAAAAAACAAATCCTGGCCAATGAGATAGGAATCATCAAGACACACAATATGGTCAAAAAGAGTGTGGCTCCACTGGGTTTTGAAGTGAGCTACTACGCTGGCAAATGGTACAACAAGAGAGAAAAATACAGCTATTTCCCCTTTGAGGTTGACCTTGTAGATACCCTGATGCAGTTGTACGGCGTGTATTTTGAGGTAAATCCCGTATCGGAAGATACTTACCAACTCATTGTAGAAGCTGATGAATTTCGGATTGCCAATCCCTCCACCAACCGAAAGCACGACATCGAACAGGAGTTCAAATTTGAAGAAAACTTCAAGTACGGCCAACTCGTCGAACACGAATATTTTAACTTCACCATTAAAAAGCCCGATTACAAAGTAGCTTCCGGTGCTTTTTCCGACCAAAATCTCTATTTCAAACTTCATACCCTCGAAGGATTAACCAATTCGTTTAAAGGCAACCTTGATGTCGACCAAACCGATATGAACTCCAGCATCATTCGCATGAAGACCCAGGGGCCTGTGCCTAAAAAACAATTGATGTTTTTGGAAGAGTTGAGCAAAAACTACATTCAAAGCAAAGAGCAAGAACGCCTCACCAAAGCAGCCAATAAAGCCCGCTTTATCCGGATAGAACTAAACAAAGTAAAAGATTCGCTCAACAGAGCCGAAAAAGACCTGGAAAACTTCATCATCCAAAACCAGGCCGTCGACCTGAACGTCACTACCACTCAGTCATTAGAACAATTACAAAAACTGGAGGCACAAAAATCGGAATTCGATCTCAATATCGAATACTATAACCAGGTGTTGGCGTATCTAAGCGACACAGTCAACTTGTCAACGGATCAGATCACAGCACCTTCTCTGGTTGGAATTGATGACCCCCTGCTGAATGAAAATCTGATAGCTTTGAAGGAGCTTTACGCCAACCTGACTAAAAAGCTGGAGATACTGGGGCCTAAAAGCACTGAGCTGGCTCTGATTAAAGAGCAAATCCGCACCACCACCGAGCAACTGAAGGAAAATCTTCGCCAACTAATTTCTTCCGCTCAACTATCGTCCAACGAGCGAGCTGTCCGCATATCAGAGCTGAACAATGCCATTTCCCGATTGCCCACACAGGAAAAACTGCGCGCTAAATACGAAAGTAAAAGCAACCGATTGAGCAGCTTGCACGAATACCTCCAACGCGAACTGGCTAAAACCAACATCGCTTCTGCCGAATATATTGCCACTGCCCGCATCCTTGATGCCCCCCGCAAAAAAGGAAGCGGCCCGGTGGCCCCTCAGAAAAAACTCATTATGGTGTTGGGAGCTATGCTAGGGTTGTTATTCCCCTTTTTGTACGTCGTTCTTTTTGATCCTTACGACGAAGATATTTCTGAACTCAAACAACTCGAAAACTACAGCAACCTCCCCGTAGTGGGCAGTGTGGCACATTTCAGTTCGCGCAGCGGTCTGTTCTCCAATAGTGCCAATTCGCGCTGGCAGGTGGAAGAGTCGTTTCGGGATGTATGCACCAACGTGCAGATATTGTTGCCCGACGCCGAGCACAACATCATCGGCGTCACCTCCACCGTGCCCGGTGAAGGAAAAACGTTCTGCGCCCTCAACATCAGCATCAACCTGGCAGCCAGCGGCAAAAAAGTACTGCTGATCGACTCCGACCTTCGCAATTCCGACCTCATTCAGAAAATAGGCGTCGATGGCAAAAATAAAAAACTGGAAGAACTTGTCGTTTTGCCGGAAGGCAGCTACAACGGACATTCCGAAACACCTCCTGAAGACATTGTCAAACAAAATGGCGTATGGTTTGAATACGAGGGCAACCCCATCCGGATAAAAGGCTTGCTCAACTACCTGAGAGGCGATGAGCCCGACCTCCAAAAAGTAATTCACCAGCATAAAGAAGAGCCCAACCTGGACTTTATTCCCGCCAGCCTCATCGAAGACGACAACCCACACCGGTTGCTCGCCGACAAGCGATTTGAACTCCTTATCAAAGAAACCAAACCGAAATACGACTACATCATCATCGATTCTCCACCCGTGGGGCTGGTATCGGATTATTTACTGATCTCCAAATTCATCGACTTGCATCTGTTTGTCGTTAGAAGGAATGTATCCAAATTCTCCTACCTGAAAGGAATCGAAAAAGTGAAACGAAGCGGGCAGCTCAAAAACTGCTTGTTGTTGTTCAACGATGCGGCTGGTAAGTCCCTCAAATACGGTTACTCAAATTACTCTTACGGCAAAGTGAGTAAGTAACCCGCTGATACCAAAAGCCAATACCTCCCAAAACGATTTCTAAGTCCAAAACACCTCCACCTTTATTTCAACTAAGTGGCAACACTTGATTGAAACTCCCTGATGCATTCCATGTCGAATGTACCAATTAAGAATTTGTAACTACGATTGTCTTTAAGCTGCAACCAACTTATGCAAAAAGTACTGATTGATATTTATCATTTACCACAATTTAACTTTTTCAAAAATACTATTCTCCATTTTCACCCCGACGAGGTGGATGTTTATTGCGTTAACCGGGGTAAACTGCTCAATGTTATCCGGCATGAGTTGCCGGACTACCGGGTTACCTGTCTGGGCGACTATAAATACAATAAGGGTATGATGTCGATGATCTTTCGCATCATCCTACCCCGTATAGGCGGTTTATTCAGGGCGATCAACCCTTCCAAATACAAATATATACTGACGGCCAATTATCAGGCGAACTTAGTAGGGCGCATCAAGGGCATTCCCAACATTGCCTTCAACGACGACCCCCGCAAGGTTGTATTTCCAATCCTGAAATTTTTTGCCGACGAGGTTTATCTCCCCCCTTTCGGAAACGGGTACTCAGGCGTCCGGTTTTTCAATGCCCTCAAAGAGTGGGCTTACCTTTCGCCTAAATACTTCACCCCCAACCAAACAGCCCTCGTCCCCTATGGTTTAAAACCCAAAAAATACATCTTCATCCGGGAAGTCAGCACCCGAACCTCCAATTATTTGTCGCAAGACGAGGACGCCATTCTTTCAATAGCCCATGATTTTCCAAAGGATATACCCGTCGTACTTTCTCTTGAAGTCAAAGAAAACGCCCGCCGCTACCCCGATCACTGGATCATCCTTCAGGAGCCAGTGGCCGACATTCACTCTTTGATGTATCACAGCGAACTGGTCATTTCGTCGGGCGACAGCATGGCCCGAGAAGGGGCTATGCTGGGTGTGCCCTCCATCTATGCCGGCAACCGCGATATGCCAGCCAATAAAATCCTGATTGATAAAAAAATGCTGGTAAAAGTCCTACCTTCGCAGGTGGTTGCCCTAGCGACGGCCATTCTCCATAAAGAAAAGAACTTTCCGGCACAAACAGCTTTTCGCCAAATGCTATTTGAACAATGGGACGACATCACCGAGCTGATACTTTCAAAGATCGGAAGGGAGGTAAGTGTCAATGTTACTTAGGTCATTATTACAGAAGTAAGCAAATCAGATTAGATGAACATTTCCATATTTGGGTTGGGATACGTAGGATGCGTCAGCCTGGGCTGTCTCGCCAAAAACGGGCATGAGGTAATAGGGGTGGATGTGGTTGCCAATAAAATTGACCTCATCAATAACGGCAAGCCCACCATCATTGAAAAAGACATCGACACCATCATCGCCCAAAACCACGCCAATGGCCGCATCCGTGCCACTTCCAACTTCCGGGAAGCGGTCCACCAAACCGACATTTCCATCATCTGTGTAGGCACCCCCTCCAACAACAACGGGCACCTCAACCTGAATGCCATCTACGAAACGGCCCGCCAGATCGGCGAAGCCCTCCACGAAAAAGACCGCTTTCACATCGTGGCCATCCGAAGCACCGTACTCCCCGGCACCAACAAAAAAGTAGGGGAAATAATCGAACAACACTCCGCCAAAGAACGCAACAAAGGATTTGCCGTGGCATCGAACCCCGAATTTCTCCGCGAAGGGAGCGCAGTCCGCGATTATTACAATCCTCCCGTCACCGTCATAGGTACCGACTATCCGGAAGCCGCCCGCCAACTCCGGCAAATGTACGCCGCCATAGAAGCTCCCGTCGAAGAAACCTCCATCGAAATTGCCGAAATGATCAAAATGGTCAACAACTCCTTCCACGCCCTCAAGGTGACATTCGCCAACGAGGTGGGCATCATCTGCAAAAAACTCGGCATCGACTCCCATCACCTGATGAAGGTCTTCTGCATGGACGACCAACTCAACCTATCCCCCTATTACCTCAAACCGGGATACGCCTTTGGGGGCTCCTGCCTGCCCAAAGACCTGCGATCACTTAAGACCATTGCACACGATTTTTATCTCGACAGTCCCGTACTCAACGCTATACTCGAATCGAACGAACAACAAAAACAGCGACTCTTTGAAATGGTTATGGCCAATGGCATCAGAAAGATCGGCCTGCTCGGTCTCAGCTTCAAAAAAGAAACCGACGACCTCCGTTACAGCCCTCTGGTTGATCTGGCAGAAATGCTACTGGGTAAAGGCGTCAGTTTGTCTATTTACGATAAAAACGTCAACATCTCCAAACTCACCGGCACCAATAAAGATTACATCGACCGGCACATCCCTCACCTGTCCGAACTGATCTCCGATGACCTCGAAAAGGTGATCGACGCCTCCGAGTTGATCGTCATCGGCCACCGCCGACCGGAGTTTCAGGGCATCGACACCCGCTACCCCGACAAGACATTCATCGATCTTGTGAAAATCAAAGAGGGGACCAGCAATGGGAATTATGAGGGTATTTGTTGGTGAGAGGAGGTGTTCATAAGCGCGAGATTGTTTCTGGCGACAGCCCTGTTTCCTTTGAAATCGTCTCTATTGACTCGCCAAATTTTTTCATGGTTTTGGCGAGTTTAATCATAGCTTCTTCCTTTTGTTTCACCGCTTCTTCTTTTTGTTTCACCGCTTTTTCCTTTTGTTTTCGCTGGTCGTCTACTTTTTGCCAGGCTTGTTTTATTTCTGCCTCTTGCTCGGCGAAATAATCTTCTATTTCTTCTTCAGCCTCCAACTCTTGTAGCAGTTTTTTATCTGCTAAAGGCCTGTTCAGATATTTGGCGATGTCATTAAATTCCTCCGGTACTTCTTCCAGGTCAAGGATGTAATTTTTATCGCTGATCCAGGCCTGATTGAATAAGGTCATGAATTTTTCCAGTTGCGTTTTGCGTTTTTCAGGCAGGCGCCTCACCTGAATGGCGTAGGTCTTGTGGGTGAGCAGTTCGATAAAATCGCTTTCCAACGTTAGTTCTTCTTTGGTGGTGACATCTATTACTTTCCTATCCACCAGAGCAGCCATCACAGGGATGTCCGGCACATTGTAGCCCAGGATGTAGATCGCGATGATGGGCAAGAGTACGGCTCTATCCTCCTTGTCTCTTTTCTTTTGGGCATAGACGTTGCCCAGCTAATGACGAAAACGCACCAGATTGGTCGGCAATTTCGATTTTTGCAACTCGATCAGCACCTTTTCCTTCTTGCCTGTAGCATCGGCAATGACGGCCTTGAAGTCGAGCCGAAACAGGGTGAAGTGACGACTTTTGTTACTGACCACGATCTCCTGTTGAGCCAACTCCAACTCCACCACTTCCTGTTCCAGAATGGTAGACAACACCTTGCGTGCCAACTTGTCGTTCGACATCAGGTACTTAAAAGCGTGATCGTATAAGGGGTTGGCTATCCTCATGGCTTCAAAAATAGGAATTTTTGCTGAATTTTGGGGCTTTTACGGAAATGAGTACTACGGATTTTAATGAACAGGAACCGTCTTCCTCACCCCTGCCCCACCAATTCTTCATACAAATCGCAATACCGCTCCGTCATATCCCGAAGGTTAAACACATTGTACACGAGCTGATACCCTTGGTCACCCATCTGTTGCGCTGTATCCGGATGATCGAGTAGGAAGATGACCTTTTCGGCCATAACCTGTGGCGACTTTTCGGGAATCAAAAACCCATTTTCGCCGTCAATGACGATCTCATTGGTGCCGCCGCCTTCCGTAGCTACCACCGGCTTGCGCAATACCATATACTCCATAATCGAATTGGAAATGCCTTCGCCGTGTACGTCCATATTGGTACTCAGTACGCCGAGGGTGAAGATGTTGATGATCGACTCGACATCGTTTTGGCGGCCGGTGAAGTGGATACGGTCTTTCAGTTCGTCGGGTACCAGGGCTTTGCAGGCGGGCAGATTGGCGCCGTCGCCGATGGCCAGAAAGGTGACGTCAACGCGTTGTTGGCAAACGGCGATCGCCGCTTTTACGTAAGTGAAATAATCCTTGCGGTCGTGGAAAGCTGCGATCATGCCCACTACATGCGAAGTGCGGATGTCGAATTGCTGGCGAACGAGATCGGGGGCCTTGAGTTTATTGATCCGGTTGAAGTCGAAGCCGTTGTAGATGTAGCGGCCTTTATTTTTAGGGGCGCCGTAAGCGGCGAGGCCCGCTTTAGAGTTGGACAGCACGACGTCAGAAAAAGGGAAGGTGAGTTTAGCGCGCAGCAGTTGGCTGTCACGAAGATTGAGGTGGCGGGGCGCATCGGCTATGTTGGCGTTTATGAGTTTGGCGCCGAGGAACTTGGCAGCAGGACCGGCAAACATGGTGGACATACTCGACCAGCAATGCACGATGTCGGGCCCGAAGCGGCGTCCTATTTTGTAGATACGCCAGGCCACGCGGGGGTCTTTTTTGGGTTTGCGGATCAGGATGTGCAGCGGGATGTCGAGATCATGGATCTCCGGGTAGCGAATCTCGTCCGACAATAACACTAGTTCTACACCAATGTCCCTTCGGGAAAGCAGTCCCTTTACCAATTCGATCAACCGGCGCTCTTTTCCGCCCCGCGTGAGGCTGTCGTTGACGAGTAATACCTTTATCATCATCACAGTTGTTCGACGGCTTTGTGGGTGCTTTTGCGTTTAGCTGTCAGTTTTTCAAAAAACTGTCGTAACCGCTGGCTGTAGTTGAGGTAGTTAAATTCTTTCAGTCCGGTAGCCTTCCCCCGCTGCCCAATGGTTCGCGCTTTATCGGGATAGTCGAGTACGTATTGCATTTTTTGTGTAAACTGGTTGATGTTGTAGGCTTCGGTGACGAGGGCGTTGTCGCCATCAGAGAAATAATGAGCCACTTCTCCAAAGTTGGAAGAGATCATGGGGTTGCCGGAAGCGACGTATTCGCCGATCTTGTGCGGAAACCGGGCAGCATCCTGCAAGGTGGGTCTCATGGGTATGAGCAGCCCAATGGCCGGGGCATAAAGTTCGGGAATTTTGTGGTGCGGCACATTTCGGAACACCTTAACCCGATCGCCCTTTTTCATTTTGGCAATAAAAGCCAGTAAGCTCTCATAATCTGATTGGGTACCACCGCCGAGAGCCATATGCATTTCTGCTACGGGCTGGTCTGACAGATTGTCGAATGCGGTCAGCACAAAGTCGACCAGTTCGCGGTAGTCGAGGGCACCGCAGTAGCAAAAATAAGGATATTTAGGTGGATCGACCTGGACATCGAATTTTTCAAAATCGCAAAGGATCGGAATTTTAAAAGTGGGTTTGCCAGAGGCCACTTCTTCAAAATTTTTGATCAGCACTTCACTGATGGGCAGAGCGGCGTCCATTGAAGGGATCAACCAACGGTCGTAGAGATAGTCGTTGATCCGTTTACGCCATCCCCGACGGTGGGCGATGGCAGCAGCCCATTCAACGTAATTGTAGGCGATCGGAAAACCCAGTATTTTGCTGTAAAGCCGATACAGCAAAACCTGCGAAAAGCTATAACAGGATATGATCCCCACATCGAGTTTGCCATTGCGCTTGCGCGAAACGAGATAGCGCCATTCTCTCCAGGCTCCTTTGACCTTTTGCCAGTTGCGGCTGAGGAATCCTTTAGGCCGATATAAGGTTCCGGAGGTATAAATGTAGTGAATGCCCTCAAAGTCGCCCTCTATGGGGAAGGAGACCGGTTTGTCGGGGTTGAAGGTGCCCTTTCGGTTGAGGACACTGACGTGGCAGTTGGCCGCCATTAGGGCCTTACTGACCATGATCATGCGTTGGATGGCTCCAAATCCGACGGGGAATCCAGACTCCCCCAGATATACGACGTACAAGTCCGCTTCTTTTTTTGCCATAGGTTGATTCTAAAGAAGTTTAAGATTAAAGACCGCATTTTAATAAAAAAATCAATATGTAAATAGTTTTTTTGTATAAATATAAAAATTCCGTATCTTGTGGCTCTTACCCAAAGCATGATATAAATCAACATCTGTAAGTTGTGCTTTATCAGAACGGTATGATTTATATAAGCCCATATTTAGTGCCAATTATACGATACCAATCACCTACTTCCGCAATCCATTTTCGGACCGTATACCAACTATAATCTACCCAAAAGTCCGACTTTATTCCGTTTTTTAATTCTACTTTTTATAATCGGCTTGCGCCAAATTGTTAAGGCTAAACTATAGTAAGATGAGAAATTTCATCCTTTCTTTTTTGATTCTTTATATCCCGTTGTGGAGTTTTTCGCAAATAGTTGTCGACCGGGGCCCTTACCTCCAAATGGGCACCCCCAACAGCATGGTCATCAAGTGGCGGACGGAAGACCCCACTGAGAGCATCGTCTGGTATGGCCTTTCGTCCGACAATTTGAATTTGCAAGCCCAAACGCCCGGCACTACCACCGACCATGAAGTCTTCCTGACAGGATTGAATACCTACACCAAATATTACTACGCCATTGGCGACCACTCCGGTATCTTGGCAGGCGACGATGACAATTTTTACTTCAGAACGAGCCCGGCAGAAGGGTCCGAAACACCATTCATAGCCTGGGTGCAAGGGGATGCCGGCACGGGCAACAGCGAACAACGCCAAACCCGCGATGGTTTTCTCAACTACTTGGGCGACCAACACCTCGACCTGATGCTCTTCCTGGGCGACAATGCCTACAGCGATGGCCGCCAAAGCGAATACCACCGGGCTTATTTTGACGATATGTACGAAGACATCATCTACAAATCCGTCATGTGGCATACCATCGGCAACCACGATGCCCACAAAGCCGACAGCGAAAACGAATCGGGCCCCTACTACGACATCTTTACCATGCCCCGCAACGGAGAAGCTGGCGGTGTGCCTTCCGGTACAGAAGCCTACTACTCCTACAACTACGCCAATGCCCACTTCGTTGTACTGAACTCCGTCGACCTCGATCGTTCAGCAGACAGTCCCCAAGCCCAATGGCTCGAAGAAGACCTTAGTAATAACCACCTCGACTGGACCATCGCCTACTTCCATCATCCTATGTATTCCGGTTCAGACGATAACTTGTCGGACGATGGTAACGAGGAAGTAGAAATGCGCGAAAACTTCCTCCCCATCCTGGAAGCACATGGTGTAGATCTGATTCTTTTTGGAGACACCCACAATTACCAACGCTCTATGTTGATACGGGGTCATCACGGTACCTCCGACACGTTCGATCCGGAGACGATGGCCATCGATCAGGGAAGCGGACGACTAGAAGACGAATCGCCTTATATCAAGCTAAACCCAGACGGGGGGGCCGTTTTTGTCGTATGTGGTTCAGCCGCTAAGTTAGAAGGATCTACTGACGACCTCCAACACCCCACTATGTATTATAACCTGGCGGAGCGAGGGTCTGCCGCTCTGGAGATCAGTGGTCCCCAGCTCGATTTTACCTACATCCTGCAGGATGGCACCATTGCCGACAATTTTACCATCCTCAAAGAACTCAACCCACTGGGAGTCGAAATAACTGCTCCCGATAATGGAGACTATTATCAGAACCTCCAATACGTCAACATCACTGCCGATGCTTCCGATTCGGATGGCGATGTGGTACACGTGGCTTTCTACGTCGACGAAACCCTGGTTGGAATCGATTACAATGCCCCGTACAACGCCTACTGGCATCCTTTGTATTCCGGTATTTATACCATCAAAGCGGTTGCCACCGACGACGACGGGTTCACTAAATCAGACGTCATCAACCTCCAATTTGGACAAACCACCACTACCTGCACCTCTGTTGATCAGAGTACCGACGATGCAGAGGAGAAGGAAAGTGGTTACGTAAATGTTAACAGTAGTGACCTTGAGCTGGTCGAAGACGGATCAAACCACCAGACAGTGGGAGTTCGCTTTACCGGGCTGGATATTCCAAGAGGGGCCGCCATTTCCAGTGCCTTTCTCAACTTTACCGTGAAAACGGACGACAATAAGACCCCCTGCGAAATAGAAATTTACGGCCAGGCTGATGGCGACCCTGAAACCTTTGAAAGTAGTTCCGACAACTTGTCGGACAGAGCCAAAACCAATGCTTCGGCCACTTGGAACCCCTCAAATTGGTCGAATAACGGCGACAACCGCTCTTCACCTGATATCCGTGCTGTGATCCAGGAAATCGTTCTACAGGAAGATTACTCCTCCGGAAATCCCATCGTATTATTGCTGGAAGGAGAAGGGCGCCGGACCGCCATATCGTATGATCACGACCCCGACGAGGCACCCCGGCTCTGCATTTCTTTCGATCCCAATATTTGTTACGATTCCGACCTCGATGGCACCTGCGATATGGACGACGTTTGTCCGGGTTTCCCCGAACCCGGCTTCCCTTGCAATGACAATTACAGCGGCACTTTCAACGACATCGTAACCTCCGATTGCATTTGTCAGGGTACCCTCTACGACTGCCCCGACCTGGCGGCTCAAATCGGCGCTCCCTGCGACGACAACTACGCTGGCACCTACGACGATACCGTCACGTCTGACTGCGATTGCGTGGGCACCCTTTACGACTGCCCAGATCTGGCAGCACAATTCGGAGCCCCCTGCGACGACGATGATGAAGGCACTTACGACGATACCGTCACCCCCGATTGCGACTGTGTGGGCATTCCTTTTGACTGCCCCGACCTCCAACTGCCTTTTGGTACTGCCTGTGATGACGACGATCCCACCACCTACAACGACATCATCACCGGCGACTGTGAATGCGTCGGCACACCATACGATTGTCCCGACTTACTGTTAAACGCAGGAACTCCCTGCAACGATAACAATCCTTTTACATGCTACGACGTCATCACAGGCAATTGCACCTGCGAGGGCACACCGACTTCCGGTTTTACCACCAAAACCATCAAGATCAACCACTCCTACGACGATGCTGAGGAGCGCCCCAGTGGTTACGTCACCGTGTCGAGCGGCGACCTGGAATTGGTAAGAGATGGCTCCGAAACGCAACTGGTGGGATTACGGTTTACCAATTTGGGGTTAGAGTCCAATGTTTCTATTTCCTCGGCCTACGTACAATTTGCCGTGGACGAGACCAACAATTCCAATCCCAGCAATATGGTCATTTACGGAGAGGCCAATACCAATGCTCCTGCATTTAGCTCAAGCTCCGAAAACATCAGCAACCGCATCAGGACCAATGCCAGTGTTGAATGGTCGCCGGAGAGTTGGAACAATGTAGGCGAACAAGGCACCGGCCAACAAACCACTGACCTGACGCCCATCCTGCAGGAAGTCATGAGTATGAACGGTTTTACCTCCAGTAGTCCGCTTGTACTGATTATAGAAGGAGAGGGCCGACGAGTGGCCGAGGCTTACGATGGGGTGGCCGCTCTCGCTCCCAGGCTGTCGATCACCTACAACATAATCCTTCCCGACATAGATGGTGATGGCATTTGTGACGATGAAGATCACTGCTTTGGCCCCGAGCCGGGAAGCCCTTGCAACGATTTCAATGCCGCCACTTACGACGACATCATCCAATCCAATTGCTTTTGCGAAGGCACTCCTTACGACTGCCCCGACCTCGGCGTCAATATTGGCACGCCTTGCGACGATGGTTTTGCCTCCACTTTCGACGATGTTGTAGACGCCAACTGCAATTGCACTGGTACCTTCTACGATTGCATCAACCTGCAAGCTAATGTCGGTGACTCGTGTGATGACGGCGATCCATTTACCGTCAACGATCAGGTAAATTCCTCTTGCGAATGCGAGGGCCAGCCGCCCACTGAGGTTCAGATATGCGGACAGATAGAGGCAGACAGCGACGATGCCGAACAACGCTCCAACGGAACGGTTGGCATTGCCAGCTCCGATCTGGAACTGGCAGAGGATAATGGCGATGAACAGGTCATAGGGATGCGTTTTACAACAATGGACTTACAGCAAGGTACCTTCATCAGCTCGGCCTGGCTGCAATTCACCGTCGACAAAGCCAACAACGAGGACCCCTGCAATCTGACCATCTACGGCGAGTTGAGTACCGATGCCGCTACTTTCCAAACCAGCTCTGACAATCTCAGCGACAGGGCCTCTACCAACGCCAGCGCCCTATGGTCGCCCGATGAATGGCTCGACAATGGCGACTCCGGCCCCGCCCAAAGATCGGTCGACATTAGTGCCATCGTCCAGGAAATTGTCAACCAACCCGGCTTCGGCCCGGATAGTCCGATCGTACTCTTCATCAGTGGAGAAGGATTGCGGCAAGCCGTATCTCATGATGAAAGCAGTCAAAATGCGGCAGAACTATGCGTAACAGCCCTCATATCTTCGCCAGCTCCTCTGGCAACTCCTGGAGGGCAGCCGGGAATCACCGCCCAGCAATCAATTACCACTGCAACGCCTGAAAAAGGGGAAGAAAGAAGCCAGTTGGCAGAAAGCAGTACCCTCTATCAGCCATTTTTGAAAATATTCCCCAATCCGGCTAAAAATGAGTTTGCAGCCTCTTTCAACACTCAGCAAGACGGTATGGTCCTTCTCCAGGTCGTCGATAAAAGCGGCATGGTACTCTTGCAAAGGGAAGAATGGGCTTTGGTCGGCTACAATCAATTCGTCATTCAGGTAGAGGATTTGCCCAATGGACTTTATTTTCTAACTTTGCAGTCTGGGTCAGCGCCTCGCCACGTGAAGTTCCATCTGATCAAGTAAGCACCAAGGAGGTACCCATAACCTATTAGGATATTTAAAGTTTGGTTTGAAAGTAAAGTACATTTTCAAACCAAACTTTCTATTTGGCCGTATACAGCAGAATAGCTGTTAAGAACATGTATTAACACAAATACAACCAATGAACAAAAAAGCAATAGTAACCGGTGGTGCCGGGTTTATCGGAAGTCATTTGGTCGACCGGTTGGTTGCTGCCGGCTGGGGTGTGACGGTTATTGACAATTTCGACCCGTTCTACGACGAGTCCATCAAACGCACCAATATCAGCGGATTTAAAGATCATTCGAGTGTTCGGCTACTGGAATTGGACATTAGGGACTATGCGGCTCTGGAGAGCGCCGTTACCGGCAAATACGATGTGTTGATCCATTTGGCCGCCAAGGCAGGTGTACGGCCTTCCTTGAAAGATCCAGTGCTGTATCAGTCGGTCAATGTGTTGGGCACTCAGAACCTGCTGGAGTTGAGTAAGAAATTGGAAATCGGCCAATTCGTTTTTGCTTCTTCGAGCAGTGTGTATGGCGTCAATCCTGAAGTGCCCTGGTCGGAAGACGATTATGTACTTCAACCCATCAGTCCCTATGCCAGCTCTAAGATCAGCGGCGAATTGATCGGACACGTCTACTCCAAGTTGTATGACATTCGCTTTTTAGCGCTGCGTTTTTTTACGGTCTGTGGCCCCCGTCAACGGCCCGATCTGGCTATTCATAAATTTGCCCGCAAGATCATGTCGGGCGACCCCATTCCGGTGTTTGGTGATGGCAGCAGTCGGCGCGACTATACTTTCGTAGCCGATACCGTTGCGGGAATCATGGGAGCCATCGAATACCAGGGCAGCAATTACGAGATCATCAATCTGGGAAATAACAGAACGGTCACCCTTAGTGAAATGATCGCAGCCATCGAAACTTCTTTTGGCAAAAAAGCCATCATCAACCGCCTGCCCATGCAGCCCGGCGACGTGCCCAAAACTTATGCCAACATTGATAAAGCACAACAACTATTAAGCTACAACCCCACTACTTCTTTTGAAAAGGGGATCGACCTGTTCCGCGATTGGTTTATGACAACGCAGATCAGTGATCAGTTGATCGGATGACCGGCAACCAGCACCACACAGTCAGCACTACACAGTCCGATCAACCAATAAATATTAAAAACCGAAACAGATGCAAAAAAAGCAATTATTCTTCTTATCGTTGATAGTAGTTGTATTGTTAGGAACTCAGTCGTGCGTGAAACACCGCGAAATGGTAGCACTCAACCGTACAGACCAACAGCGGATAACCATCGACGGTACGCCACTATACGAATCGGAAGTATATCCATACTCTTCCTATAAGTTGCAGCCTCACGACCAGTTGATGGTCAAAATAAACGCTTTTGATGGAAGCACCGAAGATTTTCTCGACCGGGAATTTAAAACGGCTGAAAATTTCCGTGACATTCGCTTCGACGAGCAATCCATGTATTACAACACCTATACCGTGCATAAAAACGGATATCTTTACCTGCCGGTGATCGACTCCGTCTATGCCAAAGGTCTATCCACGATGGAGCTAAAGCTAAAGATTGATAAAGCCTATAAAGATTACCTCAAATACCCCTACACAACCATCAAACTAGCTAACATGAAATGCACAGTCCTTGGCGAGGTCAACCAGCCCGGCGTCCAATACCTGTACAATGAAGATAATACGTTGTTGGATGCCATCGGATTGAGCGGCGGAATGACGGAGTTTGGCAACCGCACCAATGTCAAAGTTGTTCGAAAAATGAGAGGCGGCAACACCAAAACCGTCTATCTCGACCTGACTACCTACGACTTTGTGCGCACAGAATTCTATTACGTCCACCCCGACGACATCATCTACGTCGAACCGGTCAAGGCCAAATCTTTTGACGCCAGCTCCCGGGCCATTGGGGTTATTTTCTCGGCCATTTCTACCCTTGCATTGATCGTGAATCTGGTTTGGCAACGGTGAGGAGCACACTAATTATCAATTACTAATTATTGCCATGAGCAAGTCTGCAGCCTGGACAATTATCTTTGTTGTAATATTTTTGTTATCTCAGGATTTTCTATTCTGGAAACACCCTGTTACACTGGGCTGGTTGGGGCTGCCAGGGTGGATATATTGGTTTGTCATTTTGCAGGTGGTATTGGTGGTGGCTCTGGTGGCTTTCGCCAAAACGTATTGGAAAGCAGAAGAAGGAGACCAACTGTAAGGAGCTACCCAAAAATACGGTGAATTTGCTGTACATTTACGGTTGCAACGACCAAACCAACCAAGACCAACTGCATGGTTTATGCCATCATCATTGCCTACCTGGCACTCACCTTTTTGAGCAGTCTGATCGGTTCGCACCGGCAGGAAAATACTCCCGAAAGTTATTTCCTGGCCAACAGGGGGCTGACCACCATTACCTTGTTTTTCACGCTTATCGCCACTAATTTCAGCGCTTTTTTCTTTTTAGGATTTGCCGGTGAAGGTTACCGGATCGGGTACAGCTATTATGCCGTGTTGAGTTTTGGTACGGCGCTGGCGGCCTTATCGTTTTATTTGGTGGGCAACAGGGTCTGGCATCTGGGACGGGAGCATAAATACATCACACCGGTAGAACTCATCGCCGATCAAACCGGAAGTGGATTCCTCAAATGGGTGTATATTGTTGTATTTTTATTGTTTACCTTTCCCTACCTGGCGCTACAGCCCATCGGGGCGGGGTATATTTTGGAAAACCTCACCGGTGGGGACATTCCCTATTTTGCCGGAGCTGCCTTGCTGACGGTGTTCATTATTATTTATGTTTTCATCGGAGGCATGCGGTCGGTAGCCACCACCGATGTAAAACAAGGCATCCTAATGGTGGTACTGATAGTGGCCGCCGTGATCGTGGTTGCCAGCGATTTGGGGGGGATCACCACAGCCAACGAAAAAGTCTATGCCATGCATCCCGATCTGTTTTCCCGACAGGGAGGAGGAGGCTATTTTACACCACAGAAATGGTTTAGTTTGTCGGTGCTCTGGATTGCCTGTGTGCCGATGTTTCCCCAATTGTTTATGCGGTTTTTCATATCCAAAAGGTTAAGTGGTTTCAAAACGGCGACCATTTTCTATGCAGCCATACCGGTTTTACTATTCATCCTGCCGGTGATGATCGGCGTGATGGGGCATTTGAGTTTTCCCGGCCTGGAGGGCAAAGAGGCGGATTCGATCCTACCCAAAATGCTGGTGGAGCACAGCCCGGAGTGGTTCGCCACCCTGGTGATGACGGGGGCCCTGGCGGCCTTTATGTCGACCCTCGATTCGCAATTGCTGGCTTTGAGCACCATTGTCACCCGCGATATTTATCTTCCGTACATTCACCCGGAGGCCGATCTGAAGCGACAGGTGTGGGTGGGCAAATGTTTTGTTGTGGTTTTTGCGCTTATCGGGTTGGCCATTGCCTGGCGGCCCTTCGATACGATATTCGATATAGCCAAAGTGGCATTCAGTGGGCTGGCGGTTTTATTTTTGCCCACCTTGTATGTGCTATATGCCCGGCGTGTTGTGGCAAGAGTTGTTGTGGTATCGATTCTGGCAGGTGAATTGGTATTGATGGGTCTTTATGCCGGTTGGTTGCCCCAAAGTTGGGCGCTGGGCTTTGAGGGGATTGTCCCGGCATTGGTGGTGAGTGGGGTTGTGCTTATGATAGGAATGGTCAGGCGATAATTGGAGCGTCTTAACTTTGTAGTCTATTATGATATCTTGCATTTTTGAGCTTTATACTTAGCCTCTGAATTTTACTTTCGATTTTACCAACCTGATTTGTACCTTTAGCCGGACATTGCCGGTCCCTACCCAAAATCAGGTAAATCACACTTGCGATATTTTTATCATGTAAATTTATTGTTGAAAATTTAACCAAAACTATGAGAATCTCTATTATGCTGATGGTTTTCGGCATGACCATAACCATCAATCACCTCGCTTTCGCTCAAAATACCACCTACAGCCTTGAAATCCATTCGTTGACATCTGATTACGGCACCACTTTCGGCCCTGAAGCAGGCGCAGCCATCCGCAACCAGTGGCCGGAGTGGAGGCAGGTATCCGCTGACATTGGCGACCATCACATTCAGTTGCGATTTGTGGAGGGCCTCGACCCCAAACAATACGTCCAAAAAAGAAATTCCAACAGTCATTACCACTATCAGGTGCAGTACCTGACTCCTCAATACCAGGCTCTCGTCAAAGACCGAAACGGCAAAACCATTTTGGAAAAATCTTATGGTGGAGAAAAGGTGATTACTCCTTTCGGAAAAAAAGAAGCCTTTGCTTCACCGGAGACCCTGGCTACTTCCTGGCGTCAAAACCGGGAATTGTTCTACCAACTGGAGGAAAGCAAACACAACCACACTGATGCTGCGATTGCCGACCTGGTGGCCATACTTGGCGGCACCTCGGCACCCATACTGAGTACTCCTTCCGAAGAAAATCCCATACCAGATTCAGAACAACCTCCTGAGCCAAAAACAGCAATTACCACCGAAAAATCTGTCTCACCTTCCGACAGCGAGCCATCCGTTAATGACAACAACCAATCCAACAATAATTCTACAAAAACCACGGATTCTGGTGAAACCCCCGAACAACGCGAAGCCCGTTTCGCTGAAGCCAAGCGCAAATGGGACGAAATGGAAAAGGCCGACGAAGAACGCCACAAAAAACCCCGGGTGCGGCATGGCCGCCTGGGTCTGCGCCTGTTGGTACCCAACGCCCTGGGCCTTCATGGCGAAGTAGTACTCCCGGTACTTAACAACCGCATAAGCATTGTTGGAGATTACTCCTGGCTGCCATTCGGATTTTTGGTAGAATCCTTCTTAGATGAAGATCAGGACATAAGCGATGAGATCGACGCCTCCTACCAATACCTGTCGGCAGGGATCAATTTTTACTTCCGTAAAAAATACGCAAGAGGATGGTATGTCGGCGCCAGCTACCTCAAAAACATCGTAAAAAGCGATGTATCCACACCCACCTACTCCGGCGACGGCCAAATAGACATCGACGCCGCTGCTCTCCGACTGGGCCTCAATACCGGAAGGAAAACGTTTATGTTCGGCTTCGAAGTCGGGGCAGGTATCCCCTTTTCCAACCTGGAAGGCGATATTCAAATTGTGGAAAACGGCGAATTTAGAGTAGAAACCGTAGACGAAAAAATTCCGGTAATACCCATTTTGAATGTAACTTTGGGTGTGGCGTTGTAATAACCCGGATGCCTTTTGATTTGCTGACTGCCTACGGCAGTTGAAATTTGCTGATTCGTGCCGTGAAGGCGTAACGTAGTGGAGTCCCCCGTATCAAGTCCGGGGCAGGCTTTCATGGTGCTGATTTGCTGATAAAACGAGAAAAAAATTGTCTTATGATTCGTTCGATCCTGATTTGTAATTTCATTGTTATATTTACTTTTTTTCTGTCTGCCCAATCCATCGACGTCACTAAGCTCGAAGGACTAAAAATTCGAAACGTGGGCCCGGCAGGGATGAGCGGTCGCGTAACCGCCATCGACGTCGAGCTGAGCAACCCGCAGGTCATATTTGCTGGCACGGCATCTGGTGGCGTATGGCGTACCGATAATGGCGGCATCACCTGGAAACCGGTATTCGACGAGGCTCCCGTACAAGCCATCGGCGCCGTCTGCATCAACCAAAAAAACCCCGACGAAATATGGGTAGGCACCGGCGAGGGCAACCCTCGCAATTCGCACAACAGCGGAGAGGGCATCTTCAAAAGCATCGACGGTGGAAAGACATGGAAGCAAACGGGCCTGGAAAAAACACGGCTGATCCACCGCATCATCATCCATCGCGACGACCCCAACATCGTGTTCGCAGCGGCCCTCGGGTCGGCGTGGGGCCCTTCCACCGACCGGGGCCTATACAAAACCACCGATGGCGGCAAGACCTGGGAAAAAATACTTTATGTAAACGACCAAACCGGTATCGCCGACCTGATAGTCGACCCGCGCAACCCCAATAAGCTGATCGCTGCCACCTGGGAATTTGGGCGCAAGCCCTGGACCTTTAACTCCGGCGGTAAAGGCTCCGGCATCCACCTCAGCTACGACGGAGGCCAAACCTGGAAAAAGATCACCTCCAAAGAAGGGCTGCCCAAAGGCGAATTGGGCCGCATAGGGCTGGCCATTGCGCCCAGCCGCCCCAACATCGTGTACGCCCTGGTCGAAGCCAAAGAAAATGCCTTTTACAAATCGACCGACGGCGGCGAAAAAATGGAAAAAAATGGCCACCGGCGATCACATCGGCAACCGGCCTTTTTACTACTCCGACATATTCGTAGACCCCCACAACGAAAACCGCATCATCAGCATCCACTCCACCATTACGAAAAGTGAAGACGGCGGCAAGACCTTCGAGCCATTTGTTGGATGGGCTGTCCACCCCGACCACCACGCCTTTTGGATACATCCCGACAATCCCGACTTTATGATCGATGGAAATGACGGTGGCCTCAACATCAGCTACGATGGCGGTAAAAACTGGCGCTTCGTCGACAACCTCCCCCTGGCGCAATTTTACCACATCGACCACGACATGGACGTGCCCTACCACCTCTGCGGCGGCATGCAGGACAACGGCTCCTGGGTGGGGCCTTCCTCCGTCTGGAAAAGGGGCGGCATCCGCAATTCCGACTGGCAAGAGGTACTCTTCGGCGATGGCTTCGACGTGGTACTCCGCCACGACGACTCCCGCTACGGCTGGGCCATGTGGCAGGGCGGCAACCTCAGCTACTTCGACCGCCTGACCGGACATACCCAGAACGTGAAACCCGTGCATCCCGACGGAGAGAAACTGCGGTTCAACTGGAATGCCGGCATCGCCCGAATCCCCGACGAGACCTGTGGCATTTATTACGGCAGCCAGTTTGTACACAAAAGCCTCGACTGCGGTCAAAGCTGGGAGATCATCTCTCCTGATCTCACCACCAACGACACTACCAAACAAAAACAGGAAGAAAGCGGTGGGCTGACCAAAGACGTTACCGCCGCCGAAAACTACACCAGCATCCTTTGCATTGCACCCAGCTCGGCCGACGGACAAGTCATATGGGTAGGCACCGACGACGGCAACCTCCAACTCACCCGCAACGGCGGCAAAAACTGGAAAAATGTAATTGCACTGTTACCCGGTTGCCCGAAAGGCGCCTGGATACCACAAATAGAGGTGTCGCGCAGCAATGCCGGAGAGGCCTTTGTCATTGTCAACGACTATCGGCGCAACAATTGGTCGGCCTACGTCTACCACACCACCGATTTTGGCGCAAGCTGGAAACGCATCGTCGACGACCGCCAGGTGAATGGCCACACGCTGAGTATCGTACAAGATCCGGTGGAACCCAACCTGCTTTTCCTCGGCACTGATTACGGCCTGTATTTCAGTATCGACAAGGGCCGCAACTGGAACAAATGGATGAAGGATTTTCCATCGGTGTCGACCCGTGATCTGAAAATACACCCACGCGAGCACGACCTCATCGTCGGAACTTTTGGAAGGGCAGCATGGATCATGGACGACATCCGTCCCTTTCGGGAAATGGCCCGCACCGGAGGGAAAGTGCTGGAAAAAGATTTCGCTGTTTTTGAAGCTCCCGATGCCTGGCTGGCTCATTACCGGTCGGTCGACGGTGCCCGGTTTATCGCACACGGCACCTACAGAGGCCCCAACCGCAGTGCCAACGCCATGATCACCGTTTGGAATAAGCCTAAACCTAAAAAAGAGAAGAGAGAGGAGAAAGAGCCGGACAAAGAGGATAAAAAGACCAAAAGTAAAAAGAAGTCTAAAAAGAAAGATGCTGCTTCCGCCGGGCAGGATGAGAAAAAGGACGACGATAAGACCGGCAAAGATGAAAAATCGCCTGACGACGGTAAGGCAAAAAAAAAAGAAAAAAGACAAGGTGCAAGTCCAGGTTTTCAACGAAAATGGCGATACCATCCGCACCTTCCATAGCAAGATCGACACCGGGATGGTGCGCATCTATTGGGGGTTGAACCGGGACGGAGTGCGCTTCCCCTCCCATCGAGAAACCAAGCCCGACGACGATCCTCCCGGCGGACCTCGCGTATTACCTGGCCGATACAAATTGGTACTTAGCTACGGCGATAACAAAGATTCTACTTACGTAAACGTAAAGATGGATCCCCGTTCCAACATTACACTCGCAGCAATGAAAGCGGAGCGTGAAGCCATCGACGAGTTTTACCAGCAGGTGGAAAAACTCACCACAGGGTTTGATCGGTTGAAGGCCGCTCAGAAAACCATCAAACTGGTCAACAGCCAACTGGTCAACGCGCCCGACAGCACCCAAAAAGCCATTAAAAAGCTGGGGGCAGCGATGCAGGACAGCATCAAAGCACTGAAAAAAATATATATGCTGCCACGCGGATTGAAGGGCATCCAGCGCACCTCCGACAATTTGACCTCTTACATCTGGCAAGCCAACGGCTACCTGAACGCTTCCGATGGCCCCCCCAATCAAATGGCCCGGTTTGCACTGAAAAAACTACAAACCGAAGCGACCAAAACAATCGAAAAGGTCAATCAATTTTTTGATACCGACTGGAAAGACTATCGCAAGGAAGTGGAAGCAGTGAAGGCGCCGTTGTTTAAGGATTACGAGGCGATTGATCTGTCGGAAGAATAATCAATAATTAATTATGCGAATCAGGGGTTGAGCAAATTTTGCTTTAGAGGTCAGAAGTCAGACTTCCCTCTAACGTAACCAACGCGAGTGAGGAGAGTCTGACTTCTGACAGCTTACTTGGCGAAGCCAAGTGCGCTTTGACCTCGAATCAAAATAAAATTTGAGTGTGTGACGTATTAGCGGAGCCTCTCACCACAAAGGCTCCAACCTGCCTGACAGCCCGTCCCGATTCATATCGGGAGCAGTCAGGGACACAGAGCCACACAAAGATTTTCTCTGTGTAACTTTGTGCCTCTGTGTCTTTGTGGTTATTGTCGCAGCGATTCTCGCCTGGCGGCCAGACAGGTTTGTCACACACTCTTAATTGATTATTCAAAAGCCTCATTCTCAGTCGAGAATGAGGCTTTGCAGTCAGGGTGGTGATTCAGTCCCGAAAATCTTCGGGGTCAAATCCCATGGTGTGTTAAGTAAAGCGAGGGTCATCAGTACGAATGGGCGGGGGGTTATCCCACCCAGGTGTATCCGCCGTCGTTGCCTTTGCTTTTCTGATTTTTGACTTGCTTGGAAGAAGTCAAAACGCTCTTTACCCTGATTTCCGGTAACTTGATTTTGGTGCTTTTTAACATGGCTTCTGAGTTTAAGAGTGCTTTTAAAAAGGTGATTGCGTGTACGGACTAATAGGGTTTTGATGGGTGTAGCAACCTCAGAGAATCCTTGTTGGGACTAAAAATCATATGCCGTCGAGCCAAATTGATGGTGAATTATTCGTTTTTTCTAATCGGGCCAGGCGGCTTTTAGAGGGTTTTAATTAGTATACGTCGTCAAAACCAGAAAGTTATGTCTACATATTCAATTATTTTATATACATCAAGAATGATGCCATGATTGGGGAGGATGGAGGGGATTGGGCCATTCAAAAGTTGTTTTCTTCCGAAGGCTGGCGGGGTTTTTATCTGGACGGAGGGTTTAAACTTAGAAACAAATTCAGTTGCCAATTATGAAGACCAAGCTATAGAGGTAGTTCGAGCTCTTGCAATAAAAAGAGTAGAAGACAATATGCCTAAATATTACATGTATATCGAAAGAGTTAATAGAGATGTTCAACAAGAATTATTGATTTCAATAACGACAACATGGTAAATGAAATATGATATTCTTGAAAAAAAACACTAAGTTAGGCTCGCTCGAAAAATAAGTTCCCGCTATCAATGAAACATCGTGCAAATAAGCGATTGATAGTGAGCGTTTTGTGCGATGTTTCATTGATTCAAAAAAGGGAAGTTACCTGCCAGTCAGCAGGCTGGTTTATTGAGCTTTACTTATCTTGTAAGGAATCTAATTTAACAAGTATGAAAAATCCATATTGCATTATATTAATTTTGATTTTAGCGCCTTTACATCTAGTCATAGCACAAAATGAGCTAAAGATTGAAGACTTTTCTGTTGAAGAGGTTTACGTTGAAAAGCACAAAAGTTCGTATTATTTACTTCATTTAAAAGATTCTATAAATGATATTTCCATAAGAGTATTTTCGCAACCTATAGAAATCATTGATTCTTATTTTGACAGTACGTACTTAATCTTTGTTTTTAAATCCAAAAGAGGTTTTCATTATTTAGCGGGAGTCTATAGAGAAGAAAATACGGGTACATGGGAATCAGATTATTTTAATAATATGTCTCTTGATTTTCAAAGTGGAGCTTATAAAATAGGACTAAAAAAAGCAAAATTTATTGATGGAGAAACTTTAATGTTAGCAAGTAAGGTTCGAGAAATAAACAAAGAACCATATGAAGCAAAGTATATTTATAGAATATGTAGAGATCAAATTTGGATTTATAACTTAAAAAGTTCGAGACCAGCAGACGTTGGTCACAAACCAGCAAACAATCCAATCCGTCCAATAGATTAAATCCACCACATGAATCAATTCGACATGAAATGCATAACTATTCTTTTGGTGTTAATATTTTCATTCCCTTGTCAACGATCAATTGCATCAATAGTCGGCGGAACAGTGCATATGGATGTTACCAACTGCACTACCGCCGTTCGTCGCGGCCCGCCTGCCGGCCGGCAGGTTTGCAACCGCGATGCTCCGCTAACCCGCCTGCAGGCCGGCAGGCCTGTCTACCGCCAGGTAGATATGTCATGCACTCAAAAAAATAGATCTGAAAAACATTATAGACTTTCAACCTATTGTCTAAAAAAGCTTATACCAGCTAAACATTCAGTAAGATATTATATTTATAAAAATTATTTGAATAAATATAAAGACGATCAAAGAAAGAGGTTGCAGACTTTTTGTGATTCCTTTACTAAATAGCCCCTTTTCTTTTTATCAATTTGATGAAAAATGGTACTGCTCCCTGCAATGGAGTTTATGAAACAAAGAGACTGAAAAACAGTCAGGTCGATTGGTTACGCACCAATACTAATATTCCACAATAATAAAATCAATCATGAATAAAAATAGTATATATAGACTGATAGTTAGTTTCCTAATGATAGGAGTATTTCATTCACTACTTCTTGGTCAAAGAAATCCAAGAGAAATGAAATTCAACAATCATATTGATTCATTGTTTTTTGTTTTTAATCCAGAAACATCCTCAGTTGATAGCGATTTTCATCAAAACTTCAAAAGTGATTATTTGCTTAATATGCTCAAAAGTGATAATGAACACTTCCAAGTTAAGTCATTGTTTTTGTTAGGTTATAAAAATGATATAAAAACAATAGAACCTGTGGCTAATTTACTGTCACATCAAAATGAAAAGCTTGTTAAACAAGCGATTCGTACTTTAGAAAAAATACATTATAGCGAATCATCCATTCACTTAGGTACTGCATTAATCGAGAATATTTATACTGACAAACATATAAAAGGATATATTATTCATGCATTAATAAATTTAACTTTTATTGAAGGAGTTGATTTTTTAAACAAATTTTTAGCGCAAAACGAAACGGGAAAATTATATGATTTTTTTAGAAACCTTGCTTTAGAGGGAGTTGACATAATCATCAAATACAATAGGAGCGAGGAGAGTCAATTTGAGTTAGTTAAAAAATTCTTGACTTTAAAACATAAAAAAAGGTGGGCATTAAACAAAATTATATTAGAAAAAGAGGAAGGACACTTATGGCTACCTGAACTTAGAAAGCTAGAGGGTGATATAGAGGTATTGTTACTTCGTAAAGAATTAGGAGAAACTTCATTTAGTGAATCAGAAAAATATACTCTTGACAATATGAGGAAACGTAAAACTTGTGAGTAAGTGATTCGGAGGGTTTTAAAGTACTCCTCAAAAACTGTAGATAAAAGAGCTTCTCCGAGAATCGGAATTTCGTTCTTCTTCGGAGATAGTGCTACTTAGATCTAGGTTAGGAAATAAAAACTTAACGGAGGCCCAAGGACGCTTTTTCAAGCGAGCAGCTTCATTTCATTGATTCAAAAAGCTACTCACTCCACCCCCACCTTCCCCACCCAACCCCCACCCTTAGCCAGCCGAATGCTCAGCTTCTCACCAGCCCTCACCTTCCGGGTTGTCTTCTTATAATCGCTGGCGAAGCGGTTGGCGTTGACACCGTCCTGGTAAATGGTCATATCATAAGTTCCCGCTCCGAGAAAAGAAAGGTCCAGCTCCAGGGTTCGCTCCTCCCAATCGGTCATAGCGCCGATGTACCAGGTGTTTCCGCTGCGGCGCGCCACGGCCAGGTAATCGCCCAGTTGGGCTTGCAGCACCTCGGTATCGTCCCAGACTACGGGCACTTCGGCCAGCAACTCCATGCACTCCGGTTCGCGCAGGTAGCTGGAGGGGGAGTCGGCCAGCATCTGGAGGGGGCTTTCGTACACTACATACATGGCCAGTTGGTGGCAGCGGGTGCCCAGCGACATGGGGCGGTTCCAGATGGGGGCGTAGTTGTTCAATTGGGCATTGGCCATCGCGCCGGGGGTGTAGTCCATCGGGCCGGCCAGCATGCGGATGAAGGGGATGAGCAGATCGTTTTCGGGGTTGGCCATCTGGCCTTTCCATTTGTGTTGTTCGAGCCCCTTGACGCCTTCGCGGGTAAGCACGTTGGGGTAGGCGCGGCGCAGGCCGGCGGGCTTGTACGAGCCGTGGAAATCCACCAGCAGTTTTCGTTTGACGGCCCCATTGGCTACCTTTTCGTAATATTGGACCATCCACTGGTCGTCACGTTGCATAAAGTCGACTTTGATCCCTTTTATGCCCCACCGTTGGAATTGGTCGAGGGCGGCGTCGAAATTTTCGTCGAGGGCGGTCCAGGTCACCCATAGTATGAGTCCTACATTCTTTTGTTTGGCGTAAGCCGAGAGCTTTTCCATGTCAATGGCGGCCACGGGGTGAAGGAGGTCATTGGTTTTGATGTCGTACCACCCTTCGTCGAGGATGATGTATTCCAGGCCATACCTTGCGGCAAAATCGATGTAGTATTGATAGGTGGCGGTGTTGATCCCTGCTTCAAAGTCGACCCCGTATATATTGTTGGCGTTGTACCAGTCCCAGGCTACTTTGCCGGGGCGTATCCAGTCGGTATCGTCGAGTTGTAATTCTCTGGAAAGGAGGAACACCAGTTCGTTTTCGATGAGTTCACTGTCCTTGTCGCTGATCACCAATAGGCGCCAGGGAAAGGTCCGTGTGCCGTTTGTTATGGCCAGATAGGGTTCTCTGGTTACGGGCACTACATCGCGGTCGTCGGGTCGGTTGGTAGTAGCGGGATAGTTGGGAAAAACGGCTTTGAGGGCATTCCCACTATCCTTTTGCAGATAAAAGCCGGGATAGTCGTACAAGTCGGCTTCCGTGATGACAGCTTTTACACCCTTGTCGAAGTGCAACAGTGCGGGCAGGCACGACATATCGCTAACGGGCAATTCGCTGAGGCGCAAATCGGTGTAGTTGCGTTCATAATGGGTAAAAAATCCATCGGCAATCGGAAAGGTACCTTTTACCGCTTTCGGAAAATGGTAGGCGACCTGCTCAGCATCAATGGTAGCTTTTCCAGATAGGGAAGTCTCCATTCGATAAGCCACCCCGTGGTCGTAGACGCGGAAGGTGACGGCAAAATTCTTTTCAAAAAACAAGGTCATTTCATTATAGTTGTCGGGGATCACGGCCCTTTTGACCCGCACCACCGGCTCCACATTTTGGCGCACCGACTTGGAGGCTTATTGATGACCTTTGGCCGAGCGCCTAATTTTCTACCGTTGATGGTTATGGAAATGGGAGAGGGATCGAGGATGGTTTGCCCCTGGTGTTTTACACTGTAGCGGATATTTTCGTCGAGCGAAATGTGGATGGTGTTGGCAGCGTTTGGGGCAGAAAGGTTGTAGGTTTGGGCTTGTGTAGATATGGTCGTCGCCAAATAAAAGAGGAGGAAAGGTAGTGATGGTAGAAGATGTTGTTTCATTATTGTTGTGTTTTGTTTATTTTTTTTTCAAAAAAAATCACAAAATGTTTTGAGAAATCGTTTTCTGTCTTTATATTTGTCTCAGAACAGAATTTAGGCCTCATCACTTTGAGAATTCTGTACTTTTTCTCCTGACAGCCCACGAAAGTGTGACCGGCCCAGGGGGGGGGGTGATTGGTATGTTTATTTGTTTCAATGCGGATTTTTTGTCCGGCGGCGGAGGTCATGAGGGTGGGACCCACCCTCTGGAGAAACTCTGCAAACTCAAATCACATTAAACAAAATTCACATGTAATCATCATCAAAACAACTCCCTACTTCACCCTCTCAAAAGCTTCCAACCATCATCTGTTCCACCCTTCACCCCTTCCGCTGAAAAGAAACCAGCCCCGCCCCCGGCACCTCAAAAGCGTGCATCCCCGGCATCAGCCCAACCTCCTCCTCTGAAATCACCTCTCCCAGACAGTCATATACTACAATTTTGTAAACACCCTGTTGGTTAACCCCCACCACCACTTTATCAGAAGTTTTTCCATTGACCACGTCCATCCTGGTGAGTGTTGGGTCGAGGTCGAGCCAGTGGTCGGCATACAGGCCCACTATCCGGTGGTTGTTGAGGGTTGACATCACCACCGGGTAATTGGCCAGCGGCTGGCGGGCTTCAAAATGCCCGTCGAGCAACACCTCCCGGTTATCGACCCAATACTGGGTATAAAACCGGATCATTTGTAAATGTTTTGTTGGGATTTCTGCCAGCCGTACCGACAATTGAGGCACGCTAAACAAAATATTGAGCAACTGGAGTGCTGCCACCTCCGGCGGTTCTTCAGGGCCCCACATCAACATGTCGGAATGGACGGCGGTGGTGCCGCTGGTCAGTCGCAGATCGACGGTCCGCTGGCGGTTGGTAACGGCATCGATGGGGCAATCACCGGCCCGGAACATATTGCCGTACTTTCGCATGGCGGGGCCGATGTATCCTTGCCGGAATTCGACGAGTACATCGGGTTTGATGGCGCGCAATTCGCGGAGGATGTCGGTCATCAATCTATCGACTGCTTCATTGACGGAAGCGTAATCGCGGCCACCAGCTTTGGTGAGTTCGGTGTCTTTTTGTGCGGCGAAATCATCGATAAAGTCGAGTTTGAAGCCATCGAGATTCCAGTCGATCATTGCCTTTTTATAAGTTTCGACCAGGTATTGGCGCACTTCGGGGTAACGCGGGTCGAGGACGAAGGCGTCGAGCCCCTTCCGTTCAAAAAGGAATTTGTCTTTAAACCGTTCGTACGATTTCGATTTCAATCCGATGAATGGGACGGAATACCAAAGCAGGAATTTCATCCCCGTGTTGTGGACTTTTTGCACAAAGCCTTTCAGGTCGGGAATGCGTTCGGGCTGCCAGTCGCCGCAGTAGGCGTAGCCGCGGTTGGCGTCGAGGGTCTGCCATCCGTCGTCGATGATGATGGCCCGATAGCCCAGGTCATAGCCTTTTTTGCATTCGGTGAGGAGGTCGTCCGTTTTCAGGGTTTGGTGGTAGGAATACCAGGTCGAATACATCGGCAGGCGGGCGAGGTCGGGGACGGGCGCGGGTTGGAGGTCGTCGAAGGTAGTCCACCATTGAGCTACCGCCTGCACGGCCTGGTCGAAGGAGATGTCGCGCGAGTCGAGCCATATTTGGGTGCGGTAGTCCGTCATTGCGGGCATGGCTTCGGTAAAAAGACGCAGACGGCTATACAGGTTGGCGTCTTCCTCCCGGATGGAGCCATGCATACTGACGGTGTTGACAGCATCGGAGCAGGCAATGGTGAGAATGTTGCCATCGTCGTGATTGAAATAATTGATGACAGGCGCGTTGCGGGCGGCCCGCGACTGGAGTAAGTCACCAGCCCAGTCGGGGCGGATGCTTTTTTTCCACCAGGCCACGGGATGCCAGATGCCTGCGATGCCATTGGAAGGTATCTTCCACTTGAATAGCACCTCGGTAGGAGCAATGGGAGTGGAATTGGAGAAATGGAGGTCGAGGTGAATGAGCCCGGGTTCAACCTCGGTGGTCGACCATTGGAGTTGCCACTCGGTGGTGTCGCGGGTCACATCAATCACGATGTCCAGAGCCGGTATCGGAATGGTTTGAGCGACAGGGTGCTTGTCAAATTGGGCTTGGGAGTCAACAGCCAGAATGATTTGAAAGAATATTGTTGTAAAAAATAATCTACTAGTATTGTAATTCATTTTTTTCGATTCAGGATTGATGAGTGAAAATAAATGAGCGAAGTGCTGATTCTACTTAACCTTGTGTGAAATGGAGCAACATTTGCAAGACCCTTCCCAGTGAGCGACAAACTTATTGTTTTTTGAGGTAGCGACGAAACCTGTGCAGAAAAAAAGGATAAAAACTGTCAACTTAGTAACAACAAAAAATCCTGCCTTTGCCGACAGGCAGGTAACTTCCTGATTTGCCATCGGATGGATGACTGTAACGACGCCAGGAAGTGGAATTTATCCATTCGATGGAGCGTATAAATCGGGAAATTATTTTTTGTGTCATACTTAAATGCAAAACAATTGTTGGCAGTTCTACCCAATTGTTCTTACCAAAATTCCAGAGACAATTACCCAACAAATTCACTCCGGAAGAGGCCCCAACTCAGCATCCCACTCAATCCATTCTCCCGATCGCCACCAACTCAACCGGGCTTTCGCTAAATCGTATTTCGGGTCTATGATGTAATGGTACTTCCGCCCATTCAACTTTGTCTTGATGTGCGAATATACCTGGGGGTCTTTCCAGCCTTTGGCCACATATTCATCCCGTATAAAGTGGGCAAACTCCACGATCATATCCGGCTGGCCATAGAGCTTACGACTTTGGCGCTTGTGAAGGTACTCTTTAGGACGCACCTTTTCCTTCCTGCCGGTATGGGGTTCCACCACTTCGAAAGAGCCAAACCCCGTTTTGCTGCGCAACATCATCCGCCAGGAGAAGCGGTGGCCCTCCTCCGTCCAGGCCACATCGCCGGGGTATAGGTGGTGCCGCAGAGGGATCAACAATTGAAGTAAACAAAACACAAATAAACAACCGGTTATCGCCTTTCGGCCAAATACCGCTCCTGGATAAGGCACTTCGGGAATCCGGCTCCAACCCACATTCCATCTTTCAAAAAGGCGCGCGAGCCATGCCATTTTAGTACTTTTAGCCAAATCAGCCACCTCTTCAGAATCCGCCCCTCTCACATTGTGGGCAAGCTTCCCTTCCTGCCATCCGGTAGGCAAGGTACCGTCAGGGTGCGGGCCAGCCACTCTTTCAGAACTCCCCCCCATCTTCCTACCCAACCAGCGAAATACTTTCCGTGGAAAATCAGCCGGAAAATACATAGCCGTCAATGCCGTAGACAACCACGGAAATATCCCGATCTGAAACACCAGTAAATTGATAAAATGAAAAAACAATACGAACAGAAAAGCCCAGATCCGCGTCCGCCGAAATAGCAGGAAGAACACCACCGTCAGATCCAACAACAATCCTCCGTAACTCATCAAATAGGCTGCCAACTCCTTTTCCAGCACGGGACCGATCAGAAAATAATCCTTTTTGTATCCCAACCACATCTTCAACGGCATAGCTTGCAACCAGTCGGGATTGACCTTGGCAATGCCTCCATAAAAATAGACCACCCCCATCAGAAAACACATCAACAACACCGGCCAACGCGGTATCTCCCCTACCCTTTTGACCCTACCCTGCCATACATCCAACGAATAATTCCGGTGGACCGGCAACAGGATCATCACAAACGACAAAACCGAAAACAAATAACCATGATTGAGGTAGAAAGACTTGGTCATCAAAAACGTCCACGTAAATCCAATTGCAAATACCGTCGCACACAACCGGTACCGCCACCCCAACAATACACCCACAGCCGCCAGTGCAATCACCAAAAACGCCAAACTCAAAAACGGCTCCGGCAACGGCTCCACCCATTCAAACCCCAAATACTTAAACCGAAACCCATCCGGCTGCAAGGCCTCTATCTGCCAGTGCTGGTGAATGTATATCCCAATCACGTCTATAAAGCCCAACAAGCCAAATACAACCCGAAAAAAACACAACGAAGCAATGTCTACCGGACGAAATAAAAAAGACATATTGCAGAGATTGGTTCAACTGCAAATGTACTAAAGGAACGGCCTTCCCTGAAAGAAGACCGTTCCTTTTTTCTAAAAATCAATCTCCTTCGTCTTCTCCGCCGACCCTCCATCATTCGTTGCCACAACCCTAATATGGTTCGTCCCCCTTTGCAACTGAACGATGGCCGACAATTTTCTCGCTTTTGGATTAAAGCTAAAATCGCTGATCGGCTTATTGTTCACATACAATTTCACCTGATTCCTATTGCCGATGTTCGCAAAGGTGGCATCCACACTGCTTCTCGCAAAATTGGGATTCATCGGATCGGCAGTGGGCTGACTTACGTCAAACAAGGTGATCTTTGGCTTGGCAACGGGGTTGGTCATTTTCTTATACACCACCGTTACTGCATCCTTATCCATGCCCGCTGCATTGGAAGCCCGCACTTCCAGGGTGTTCTTTCCCTCTTTCAGTTGAACCGAAGCCGACAATTGTCCCCGCTTGTAGCTGAACTTCGACTGCTCGCGGCCATTGACCAGGAGAGTGATGTCGCGCTGACTACTGACATTTGTCAACGTAGCTTTCAGACTGGCAGTCGGCTTTTTCATCTGAGCGCCATTACGCGGAGTCGTTATTTTTATCGTAGGAGGTGATATGCGCTTTTCATAAATCACCGACACCTCATCGCTGGCACGCCCTGCTTGGTTTCGCCCCTCCACTTCGATGGCATTCCGGCCCTCTTTCAAATTCACGGTAGCGGTGAGTTGCCCCCGGCTGTAGCTGAAACGGGATACGGCGCGGCCATTTACCGTCAGGGTAATGTCTTTTTTGCTGCCCACATGCGTCAATGTAGCCTTAATGTTGGCACTTGGGTCACTTACCTTAACGCCATCGCGGGGGGTGGTTATAGTCACAGCAGGCGATGGTATTCGCTTTTCGTAAATCACCGACACCTCATCGCTGGCACGCCCTGCTTGGTTTCGCCCCTCCACTTCGATGGCATTCCGGCCCTCTTTCAAATTCACGGTAGCGGTGAGTTGCCCCCGGCTGTAGCTGAAACGGGATACGGCGCGGCCATTTACCGTCAGCGTAATGTCCCTTTTGCTGTCCACATGCGTCAATGTAGCCTTAATGTTGGCACTTGGGTCACTTACCTTAGCCCCATCGCGGGGGGTGGTTATAGTTACAGCAGGCGAGGGTATTCGCTTTTCGTAAATCACCGACACCTCATCGCTGGCGCGCCCTGCTTTGTTGCGCCCCTCCACTTCGACGGTATTCCGGCCCTCTTTCAAAGTCACGGTGGCAGTGAGTTGCCCCCGGCTGTAGCTGAAACGGGATACGGTGCGGCCATTTACCGTCAGCGTAACATCCTTTTTGCTGTCCACATGTGTCAATGTAGCCTTAATGTTGGCACTGAGGTCACTTACTTTTGCACCATCGCGGGGGGCGATGATCCTAACCGTCGGCAGCGCAACCGGCACTTCATAAACCACCCGCACACTGGCTTCATCCCGGCCATCGTCGTTGGTGGCTTTGACGGTGATGGTGTTCTTTCCCTTCTTCAATCCTCCCAACCGGGCGGTAAGCCTTCCGCTACGCGAGGCAAAATCAAAAGACGATACTTTGCGATTGTTCAACAACACGGTGATGTCCCTTTTGTTAAACACTTCTTCCACAAGGGCATCCAGACCGACTGTGTTTTTCGTAACAGTATTGTTATTTCGTGGACTATTGATGGTCACCACCGGTGGTCGTTTAGGTACTTCCACTACTTTGTTGTAGCGGATGGCGATGCGGTCGGTATCGTCGCCGTACCGGTTTTTGCCGGTTACCTCAATTTCGTTTCGGCCTTCTTTTAGCTTTATGGTTGCCCCAAAAACGCCTTGATCAGGTTTATAATTGAATTGTTGACGACGACCATTAACGGTAAAGGTTATGTCACTTTTGCGGTCAACGCGCTTCAATAAGGCTTTAACTGTTGCTTCAGTCCGGTTGGTGATGCTGCCATCTTTTGGCGATGTTATATCGACTTCCGGTGCTTTGCCAGCCGTATAACCGGTACAACTATTGACATCAGCTTCGTCCTGATCGGTTCCTGCCTCATTTTGCGCTTTGATGACAACGCGGTGATCCCCCTTGTCGATGAGGATGATACTGGTCAGGCGATGAGTAGCAGGGTTGTAATTGAAATCGTAAAAACGATTGCCGTCCAACAGGTACACGATGTCGCTTTTGCTTTCTACATTCCGAATTTCGGCATCGACGCTTACCTTACACTGATCCGGGTTGAAAGGATCAGCGGTGGGCTGGCTCACATCGGTAATGTCGACCTCGGGAGGCAGGATGGTTTCGGCTTCTTTGTAGAATATGACGACTTCATCCCAATCTTCTCCGGCATCGTTTTTACCTTTTACAACAATGGTGTTTCGACCATGCCTGAGGTTGGCCGTTCCCGAAAATCGGCTTCCGGAAAAACTAAAATTGCGGACATACCGGCCATTGACTTCAAATCGCACGTCGAGTTTGTCTTCCACGTGAAAGATGTCGGCACGAATGCGGGCATTGTCGGCATCGGTATAAAATGGATCGGTATTGGGCTGAAAGATGGTCACCTCGGGCAACCGGTCATTGACTTGCTGCCGCTCTAGTACCAGAGTGGCCTCGTCGCGGTCTTCGCCAGCGGGGTTGCAGGCGGCCAGACGGAGTTCGTTGTTGCCGGGTTCCAGACGAATATCAGCCGTAAAACGGTCGTTGCGGGCATCGAAGCGAAAATCGGTTATTTTCCGACCGTTCACCTCAAAGGCGATGTCTCTTCGGTTGTCTACATGAAGGATGGTGGCATTGACAGAGTATTGATCTTCGAGGGTGTATTCGGTGCTGCGGGAGGGATTGGTAAAGTCTACCCTGGGTTTTCGTAAATCTGTTGTTGGGCGATCATCGACATAGGGCTTTTCGTAGTAGATGATTACTTTTTCGCGATCGCTGCCAGCGGTGTTGGTCGCCGTGATCGTCACTTCGTTGCGGCCGTGGTGGAGGCGAAAATCGTTTGTAAGTTGCCCTTTTCGGAAATCAAAACCTACTCGTTGACCATTGACGGTGTAGTCGACATCCATCGGGCTGTTGATGTTTTTGATGCGTGCCTTCACCAGGGCCAGCGATTGCTGGGTGGTGTAGGGATTAGTGTTGGGAGTTATCAATTCTATTTCGGGGGGTTGGAGTTTGTCTTTTTTGGGATCGATGATCCATCGAAGGTGGAGATTGGTATAGTGGTGGAGGTCGTTGTCGGAGGTGAGCCGGTTGTCGTCGTTCCATTGTTGGCCATCGAAGAGGTCGGTTTTGGTAAAAGTCAGTTTATGCCCGACACCGACAGAAAATCGGGGCGTCAGTTGATAACCCAACTCCATTCCGAGAGCAGGCATAAAAGCCAGTTGGCCGGCCTGTCCAAATCCCTCTGCTTTGGATTCGTATCGGCCATCCTGCAAATTCTCCAGTTGGCTGAGGGTAGTCTGGCGCCGGGCGTTGGGGTCGATCCCACTTTCGCCGTATTGATATATTGAATTAGTCGCGTCTTTTTGATCGGTGAGGGTGGCGTAGTAGTCCAACCCGATGCCGCCAAAGAGCGAGAGATTTACGTTGGTTTTTTCGCGCAAGCGATTGAACCCTATTACACCTTCCAATGCGAGTTCGCCATGATGGGTTTTGTGGTTTTGAAAAACAAAGCCCGGTCCGCCATTCGTGAGTTGATAGGATTCCAGGGCGGGGTTGTTGTCGATGCCGTACGACCGAAAATGATCCTGACCATAGCTTTGATCGTAGAGGGCGCGACCACGAAGGTCAAAAGTCAGTGGAGCACCGGATTTGTAGTATAGATTTTTGGCAAGGGTGGCACCGGCGCCCCATCCGTCGAGGGTGGCGCAGATGTCGCTGGTCTGATAGGCCAATCCCCCGTTAAGACCCAAGGTCCAATACCCGGGGGTGCGTACATAATGAGATTCCTGAGCCTGGGTCTGGGCCAAAAAGGCAACCATGAATAAGGCGGTAAAGAGTCGAACGGGATTTTTCATAGTAACGGGTTTTTATGATAAACAGGTGAATGAAATTCGTTTATGATTATTTATCAACTTAGACCCTGGAAATGGAGAAAAATTAAGCGGCTCAAAGGCGTAAGCCAGGCTGGAATGTTAAAAAACAAACCGCCGAAAAAGCCATTTCAGAACGAAGGGACAGATGAATATCAATAATCGAAATTGGTCGTAAAATGCTAACTATCAATTATTTATATAATTTTTCATTACCTATTTTTAAAAATAAATTCGGTACTTTCACCTTTCGGTAAATGTTAACATTTGCTCTATTGGGCATCGTTTTTAACAGAAGTTTAAACCCTTCTTCCGGGTGGCTGTCCATTTGCCGAAAGGTATCCTCAAAAAAACCCGCATCATTTAATATGAAACCCATCATTTATTTTCTTATATTTGTAACTTAGTAAAGCTCAAAAAATAACTTCCCTTTTTAGAATCTTTGAAAACAACGTACAAAACCTGCCTACCGGCAGGCAGGCGCTCACTATCAATCGCTTATTTGTACGTTGTTTCAAAGACGACGGGAATTTATTTTTTGAGCCAGCATATTTCCTCCCATCCCGAAACCTCCGTTTTAAAGTTGATCGTTAGCCAGGCTGCATGACAAGAGCCTTTTGTGCTCGTGGTAGCAGCCTACGACCCAACAACAATTTCTCATGAACAAAAACTGACAGCTCGTCATGTTGAAACAAACACTAACTCTTATAATCTGCGCTTGCCTCCCAATCCTGTTATTTGGACAGCCAAACCGCACCCTCGACGGCACCAACAACAATCAGTCGAACCCAACCTGGGGGGCTGCTGGCGAACAATTGCCACGCATGGTGCCTGCTGCTTATGCCGATGGCATTTCTCTGCCTGGGGGCATCGGGCTGCCCAATCCTCGCATTATCAGTAATGCTCTTTTTGCGCAAGACAGTCTGATCCACGATCAGATGAATCTCAGCGATTTTGTTTGGGTATTCGGCCAGTTTCTGGACCACGACATCACCCAGGTAGGCAACGATCCTACCGAGCCCATACCCATACCAGTCGATTTTCCCGACGAGTACTTCAACCCAGGAGGCGGATTCCCCGATGTGGTAATCAACATGCATCGCTCAATGGCAGCTTCCGGCACCGGCACCGACGTGACCAACCCACGCCAACACGACAATCTCATCACCTCCTGGATCGATGCCTCCAATGTATATGGCTCTGATGTCGACCGGGCCAGTTGGCTGCGCACCTTCGTCGACGGTAAGTTGAAAACATCTTCCGGCAACCTCCTGCCTTACAATACTACCGATGGAGAGTTTGGTAGCCCCATCGACCTCAACGCTCCTTTTATGGACAATGAAAACCCCTTTGTCACAAAACTCTTTGTAGCCGGCGATTCCAGAGCCAATGAAAACACCTTGTTGACCGCCTTCCACACCCTTTTTGTCCGCGAACACAACCGCCTCTGCGACGAACTCCAATCGGACAACCCCGCCTGGACGGATGAAAAACTCTATCAGGAAGCCCGCCGCAGGGTCATTGCGCACATACAGGCCATCACTTACGAAGAGTGGCTGCCGGCCATGGGCATCAGCCTGCCAACATACAATGGTTACGACGCTTCTCTCAATCCGACTATTACCAACGTCTTTTCGGCTGCTGCTTTCCGACTCGGGCACACCTTGTTGAATCCTAACCTTCGCATGGTTGACGATATGGGAAATTACCTCGGAACCATCGCCCTGAAAGACGCCTTTTTCACCCCGGCCATCCTGGCCAACAACGGCATGGAAGTATTTCTTAAAGGGATGGCCGAGCAGGTAGAGCAAGAGCTGGATGCCAAAGTGGTCGACGATGTCCGCAACTTTCTTTTCGGACCACCAACCGCCGGGCTGGGGGGTCTCGACCTTGCCGCCATCAACATCAACCGCGGAAGAGAACGTGGCATCCCCTCTTTCAACGCCGTGCGCATCAACCTGGGCTTATCGCCTTACTCGGGATTGAATGATTTTTCATCAAACACCGATATCGCCGCCATCCTCGCTTCCCTTTACGGAAACGTCAACAACATCGACGCATGGGTGGGTATGCTGCTCGAAGACCACATGCCCGATATGCTTTTTGGCGAAACCATCATGTACATTATGATGCAACAGTTTGGAGATCTCCGTGACGGCGACCGGTATTTCTACGAAATTGATTACGAAATGACTGCCGATGAAATCGCCGCCATTAAAGCCACGCCTTTCTCCGAAGTCATCATGCGCAATACCGGTGTGACCATCATGCAGGAAAATGTATTCGAGGCCATGCCACACGACTCCATCTCCACTTGTAGTGCGGCCGGTCCTTACTCCGACATCAGCGGTGGCATACAAACTTACAGCGGGCTCAACATGAGTGAGGTGGAAGTCTCCGCCATCAATAGCACGGACAATACAACCCTTAGCACCCTGACCGGCTCCAACGGCGGATACCTGCTGGAAAATGCCACCTCCTGCGACAATTACCTCCTCACTCCCTACAAAAACAGTTTCCACGTCAATGGGGTCACCACCTTCGACCTGATAAAAATATCCAATCATATTCTGGAATTGGAATTGTTGAATTCACCTTACAAAATCATAGCGGCTGACGCCAATAATGATGGCAATGTAACGACGCTCGACATCGTTGCACTTCGCAAACTGATTCTGTTCATCGATACGGAACTGGCCAACAACACGTCCTGGCGGTTTGTCGACGCCAATTACGCCTTCAATGATCCGACCCAACCGCTCGACGAAGTATTCCCGGAAAGTATAGAGGTGACAGAGATAACGGAAAACAATGGCCTGCAAAACTTTGTGGGCTTAAAGATCGGCGATGTAAATGGCAATGCCAATCCCGACTTGTTCGGTGGCGATGAGGGAGGCGACACTCGAACCGGTGAACTACTCGTGTTTAAAGCTCCAAATCAACGATTGAGAGCAGGAGAGCGGATCCAAATACCCATTTACGCTGATGATATAGCGGAGATGAGGGGCTTTCAGTTTACCCTCCAGGCCGATCCGGGAGCGTTGGTTTTTGATGGGGTGATTCCACAACAACTACCCTCCCTTTCGGAAAATAGTTTCAACTACCTTTCGGAAAATGGGTTGTTGCTGGCCAGTTGGGATGGCGATGCGGATGATCTTTCTGGGAAAGAATTGTTATTTACGCTTAAATTCGAGGTGTTGAAAGATGGTTTGTTGAGTGACTTTGTTGAACTAAATTCAAGTAAAATAACCGCCGAATCTTATTTTAAAAACCATAGTATGGGTGGCGCAGTCCTTCGTTTTGAAGAAAAAAATAACAACACTATTACAAGTGAATTGGTTGTGCATCAGAATCAACCCAATCCATTCAAAGAGGAGACCGTCATTGGTTTCGAATTGCCCGGTGCCAGTGAGGTAACCCTTCGAATCATGGATACAACGGGCAAGCTACTACACCAATCCACCGGCCCATACACTAAAGGTTATCAACAATTCACGGTGGCCCGTTCGGATTTTGCTCCTGCCGGTCCCGTACTTTTTTACGAATTGGAAACAGCATTTGGCACAGCCACCCGAAAAATGGTGACGCACAAATAACCACCATCGAAGATACACACTTTGATGAATTTCATCCAGGCGGAGCCCAAGGTTATTGGGTTCCGCTTTTTTATAGGGAATTATCCATTCCGCAAATCCTTCCAGGCTAAAAAACGGGCTTTCACAGTTGCTCGATTACGTTTGCAGACAATCCGGTTTCTTTCATAATTGCCTCTAATGGTTCTCCATATTTTTTCATGGTCCTGGCGAGTTTTACAAGTGCTTCCTCCTTCTGTTTGCGTTCTTCCTCCTTCTGTTTGCGTTCTTCCTCCTTCTGTCTGCGTTCTTCCTCCTTCTGTCTGCGTTCTTCCTCCTTCTGTTTGCGTTCTTCCTCCTTCTGTCTGCGTTCTTCCTCCTTCTGTCTGCGTTCTTCCTCCTTCTGTCTGCGTTCTTCTTCTGCTAGCTGAAACGCTTTTTTCAACTTCACTTCTTGTTCTGCAAAATAATCTTCCATTTCTTCTTCTGCTGCCAATTTTTTCAAAAGGCTTTTATCAGTCAGCGGTTTATGTAAGTATTTAGCTACATCCTTGAATTCTTCCGGTACTTCCTCCAGATCGAGGATGTAGTTTTTATCGCTTACCCATGCCTGATTGAACAAGGTCATAAATTTTTCCAACTGCGTTTTCCGCTTTTCGGGCAAGCGCCTTACTTGAATGGCGTAAGTCTTATGTGTAAGCAGTTCAATGAATTCGCTGTCAACCTTTAACTCTTTTTTGGTTGCAACGTCTATTACTTTTCTATCTACGAGTGCCGCCATCACCGGAATATCTTTTACGTTATAACCCAGGATGTAGATCGCTATAATGGGAAGTAATATCGTATCCTCCGTTTTATTTTGTCTTTTCTGGCTGTACACATTGCCCAGATAATGTCGGAAGCGAAGCAGATTGGTAGGCAGCTTTGATTTTTGCAGTTCAATTAAAACTTTTTCCCTTTTACCCGAAGCATCGAGTATTACTGCTTTAAAATCAAGTCGGAATAAGGTAAAATGACGATCTTCATCACTGACCACGATCTCTTGCTGTGCTAAATCTAGCTCTACTACCTCCTGCTCCAGAATGGTCGATAAAACCTTCCGTGCCAGTTTATCGTTTGACATAAGGTACTTGAACGCATGGTCGTATAGAGGATTTGCTATCTTCATCGCTTCAAAAATAGGGTTTTTTACTGACTTTTGAATACATTATTCTGATGAGGTGCCAAGACAAAAATTTTCCCTAACATTGCAAGACAAAAACAACTTTGCCGTGACATCACCCTATCCTCACCTGCTGGCCCCACTTGATCTCGGATTCACCCAACTCGACAACCGCGTCCTGATGGGTTCCATGCACACCGGCCTGGAAGAAACCAAAAACGGGTTCGATCGCATGGCCCGCTATTTTGCCGAGCGGGCAGAAGGGGGCGTCGGGCTGATGGTGACAGGCGGCATCGCTCCCAACCGGGCTGGATGGATCGCCCCCTTTTCCGCCAAACTGACCACCAGAAAAGAAGCCAAAAAGCACCAAAAGATCACCCGCGCCGTGCATGAAGCCGGCGGTAAAATCTGTTTGCAAATTCTCCATGCCGGCCGCTATGCCTATCATCCCTTTTCCGTAGCGCCCTCTTCGCTGAAAGCACCCATCACCAATTTCAAGCCCTGGGCACTGACCAAAAGAGGCATTAGAAGTACAATAAAATCTTTTGTCAAATGCGCCATCCTTGCCAAAGAGGCCGACTATGATGGCATTGAGATCATGGGCTCAGAAGGCTACCTCATCAACCAGTTCATCGTATCCAAAACCAACAAACGCACCGACGAATGGGGCGGCTCCTACGAAAACCGCATCCGCTTCCCACTTGAGATCGTCCGGCAAACACGGCAAGCTGTCGGCCAAGAATTCATCATCATTTACCGCCTTTCCATGCTCGATCTGGTCAACGACGGCAGCACCTGGACCGAAGTCGTTGAGCTTGCGCAAAAAATAGAAACAGCAGGCGCCACCATCATCAACACGGGCATTGGCTGGCACGAAGCACGCATTCCCACCATCGCCACCATGGTGCCAAGGGGAGGCTTTAGCTGGGTCACCAAACGGCTGATGGGTCAGGTAGGCATCCCCCTCATCACCACCAACCGGATCAATACCCCCGAAATAGCAGAACAAATCCTCGCAGACAGACATGCCGATATGGTCTCTATGGCTCGCCCATTCCTGGCAGACGCCGAATTCGTGAAAAAAGCCAGTGAAAACCGCGCCGACGAGATCAACACCTGCATCGCCTGCAACCAGGCCTGCCTCGACCACGTGTTTGAACAAAAAACAGCGAGCTGCCTGGTCAACCCCAGGGCCTGCCACGAAACAGAACTCAATTATTTGCCTACAAAGAAAAAGAAAAAAATTGCCGTAGTAGGAGCAGGCCCCGGAGGGTTGTCGTTTGCTACGGTGGCAGCTCAGCGGGGCCATGCCGTTCACCTTTACGAGGCTTCCGCCCAAATAGGAGGGCAGTTCAATATGGCTAAAAGGATTCCCGGCAAAGAAGAATTTCACGAAACCATTCGCTACTTCCACAAACAGCTCCAGCTTACGGGTGTACATTTATACCTCAACCAAAAGGCTTCCGCCAAAACATTGTTGGAAAACAACTTCGACGAAGTAGTGCTGGCTACCGGGGTCACCCCCCGCAGGATCGACCTGCCTGGGATCGACCGACCCAACGTTCTGACATACGTAGATGTATTGTTGGGTCAAAAACCGGTTGGACGTACCGTGGCCATCATAGGAGCAGGAGGAATAGGGTTTGACGTGGCCGAATACCTCGTCCATCAGGGAGAGTCTCCTAGCATAGAGCCAGCTGTATTTATGAAAGAATGGGGTGTTGACCAGCAGTATCAGCAACGAGGAGGTTTGGCGAAAGCCGACCCAGAGCCCGCCGCCAGAGAAGTGTTTTTACTACAGCGCTCTTCCGGCAAACCCGGCGCCCGCCTCGGCAAAACAACCGGATGGATCCACCGCAGCAGCCTGAGAATGAAAAAAGTAAACATGTGGAGTAATTGTGCCTACGAAAAAATCGACGACGAAGGACTACACCTCACCGTCGCAGGTAAGTATCAGGTACTACCTGTTGACAATGTAGTGATCTGCGCTGGTCAGGAACCTTTAAAAGACCTGTATGAACCGCTATTACAACAAAACATCTCCGTACACCTCATAGGCGGCGCCCACGAAGCAAAAGAACTAGACGCCAAACGAGCCATCGATCAGGCCGCCCGTCTGGCCACCCTGCTGTAGTATTGTTGTTATCCAAATTGGCCTCATTCTTCACAAAGAAGACTTTGAGATCGTTGTACAATCATTGGTAGGCCTGATCGGGAGGGAGTCAGGCGAATAAACCTACCTTACCGACTGGCAGGTTCGCCGACTACAAGTCAACCGGTTCGGCTTCCGATATTACTTGTGGATACTGATTGCGGATGTCGCGCTGTTGCTGGTCATTCAACTCACTATAGAATTTGTAGTATTGTTGTTGGGCAATTTCGTCCCACACTTGATTATAGGCGGCTTTCAGTTCGTTGTACACGCCGAGGTAGACGCGATAGGGGGTGCCCCGGTCGTTGAGCAGTGATACAACGGCTTTCTTCGGATGAGAGGGCAGGTCGGCGCGTTGATGAGGGTTGGTGATGAACTCGCGGGCGATGCCACGTAGGTCGCCCAGATCTGTTTCTTTTCCTTCGACCATGAGATTGCCATCGGCATCGACGAGGATGGACAGGAGGTTGCGTTCGGGGACTTTTGGTGGAGGACTTCCAGTATAATCCCAGGGCGGCAGCCGCACCAATATGCCTTTATCGGCTACAACGGTGGTGGCCACCAGAAAGAAAACGAGCAAAAGGAATGCGATGTCGGCCATAGAGCCGGCATTGATTTCGGGGGGTTGTCTTCGGGTCTTTTGTTTCATATCGTCGAATAATTTGAGTGATGGCTTGCGCCAAATGATATCCTGTTTCGACGACGGACGGAAAGCCTGTACTTTCCACCTTACAAAAAACCAAGATGCTGCTACCGGTCAGTTTGGTGTATCTGATTGGCCAAACTATTCTTGGGGTTTTGACGTTTTATAGGAGGCAATGTCGTCAAGTTGATTTACATAGATCAAACACAGAAAGATGAAAAATCCGTTTGAACCGTTCGTGAAACTATTTTCCGAAAACCGGTTTCTGAAAAAAATAACCCGTTACGCCCGCCAGGCAGGCACCAAAACGGTCTATATGGCCCTGTTGCTCTTTTACGCTTACCGCCGAAAGGACACGCCGGGGTGGGCCAAAAACATCGTTATGGGAGCCCTGGGTTATCTGATCTCTCCACTCGACGCCCTCCCCGACCTCACACCGGTGCTGGGCTATACCGACGATGTGGGCGTGCTGGCATTTGGGCTGGTGGTCATTTCGGCCTACATTGATGGAGAAGTGCAGTCGAAGGCGCGTACCAGATTGAAAGATTGGTTTGGAGAAGTGGATAGCCCCTCCCTCGACGCAGTGGACGAAGAGTATGTCAATTAAGTTCACTCGCCCCAGAGACAGTACTTACTTTTAACATTTTTATACCGCCAGATCATTTGGATTTTAGAAAAATAAATCGTTCCTTTAATTAACAAAACATAATCACAAGACATATACTTGTTTGTTTCATTCAATTTTTGGCTTCAGCCTTCCGGGAAACAGACAAACAAAAGCAATAAATAAACTATGAAATATCTACCGATCAACCCGGAGTTGTTCAGGCTGAACAGAAAGCGCTTTACCCGACAAATGAAACCCGGCTCCATCGCCATTTTCAATTCCAACGATCAGATGCCTCGCAGTGGGGATCAGTTTTTTCCCTTCCGGCAAAATACAGGACTGTTTTCGCTTTCTGGGCTCGACCAGGAAGAGACCGTGCTGGTATTGTTTCCGGATTGTGTCAAAGAAGGCTATCAGGAGGTCGTTTTTCTGCGAAAGACCAACGAAGTAGTCGCCCGCTGGGAAGGTCATAAATATACAAAAGAAGAAGCAGCCAAAATATCCGGCATCGAAAAAGTATTCTGGCTCGACGAAATGGATAAAATACTCAACGAACTCATCCTCCTTTCGGAAAATATATACATCAACACCAATGAAAACGACAACTTCCACAGTGAGGTGCCCTCACGCGATGTCCGGTTTGCCGAAAGGCTTATGAAACGATACCCCATTCACAACTACCTCCGTGCCCAACCCATACTCAAACAAATGGCCATGATCAAATCGCCCCTCGAAGTTGAGTTGATCCAACGGGCCATCGACATTACCGGGCAAGCCTTTCAACGGGTGTTGCAATTTGTTCGACCCGGCGTTATGGAATACGAGGTGGAAGCAGAGATTACCCATGAACTGATCCGCAACCGGGCCACCGGCCACGCCTACGAACCCATTGTAGCTTCCGGTAAAAATGCCTGTGTGTTGCATTATCTCGACAACAACCAACCCTGCCACGACGGCGACATCCTGTTGATGGATTTTGGCGCCGAATACGCCAATTACACCGCCGACCTCACCCGGTCGATCCCTGTCAACGGCCAGTTTTCGCCCCGCCAACGCGCCGTTTACGAAGCTGTGCTCCGCGTGATGAAAGCAGCTACCCAACTCCTCGTTCCAGGCACTATGATGGACGATTACCACAAGGAAGTCGGCAAAATGATGGAAAGCGAACTGATCGATCTCCAACTCCTCGACAAAAACGATGTCAAAAACCACCCTAAAGAGCTTCGGGAGAAAAAACCCCTCTACAAAAAATACTTTATGCACGGCACCTCCCACCACCTCGGCCTCGATGTCCACGACCTCGCCTACCGCTATCAGCCCATCCAGGCAGGCATGGTGTTTACGGTGGAGCCGGGCATCTACATCCCGGAGGAAAACCTGGGCATCCGCATCGAAAATAATATTCTGGTTACAGACGACGTTCCGGTCAACCTCATGGCCCATATCCCCGTTGAGGTAGCTGAAATTGAAGAATTGATGGCGGCGCTGGTCGGATGAGCAGAGGCTGACAGAGCCCCTCTCCCCCACTCAATACATCAATCCAAATAACCAGATCGGGATTTTTTGGCCGACGGCATAATCCAAGTTATCAGCTACGATATAAGCGTTCTTCTCGTCCTTGACTTGTTTGGCCGTTTTGGATGGGCCACCTACTTCCAACAAATACTCTTCGTCAACTAAAAAATCGCCAGTCAGTGGATAGTCCACGTTGTGGTTTTCTTTAAGCTGGTTGAGTATAAAGGTTTCCCGTACCATACCAACGTGAAGCTGGGTGGGTGCAAAAGCATAGAGCAGGTTGGTGTTTTCAAGGTAGACCTTATCCGGTTTTTGCAATTTGCGAAGTCCTTTTCCGGCTACTTGCAACAACGACAGGATGTCGGCTCCTTCCAGATGATAAAGATATTGCACCAGTGTATTCCTGGAAATGCCTGTCCGCTCACTTAGCCGCTGTATGTTTGGTTTGAATGGTGGCGAAGTGGCAATGGCGAGCAACAATTTACGAATGCGCCGGATGTTGTTGATGTTTATATTTTGAAACAACAAAATATCAGATTCTATGACCACGTTCACAGCAGCGTTCAGGCGATCGTAAAACCAGTCATCTCCTTCTACGAAAAACGGATAATAACCTTTCTGAAGATATTCCTTGAAAAACACATATGGCTTCATTTCTCTGGGCAGGTCAGCTATGATATCGTTTGGTCTTTGAAGAATTTCTGCAAGGGTCACGATAGGTAATTCTGTATCGTATTTCAATTGCAGAAACTGCCTAAAAGATAAGCCCTGCATTCGATAAACAATGGCTCTCCTGCTCAAATCAGCATTGCCCCGATGGATTTCGAGCATAGCCGACCCTGTAAAAGCCATCCGCAGATCTGGATAGATATCGCATAGATTTTTAATTTCAATGGCCCAATCCGGATACTTATGTACTTCGTCCAGATAAAGATAAATTCCTCCCTGCCGATAAAATTCCTCCACATAGTCGATCAACCGGTTTTCACTAAACGAGATGTCATCCAGGGAAAGATAAATGGCCCGTTCGTCGAAGTTATGTATCTGCTTTAAATGCTGGAGTAGGAGGGTTGTCTTCCCAATCCCACGTGCCCCCTTTATGCCGATCAGGCGGGGCGTCCAGTCTATTTTTTGCATTTCTTCTCTTTGATAGGAAAGCGATACCCTTTTGATCCGTTCATTGGATCGAATGCGAAGTTTTTCCATTTTTGCTTTGTCCATATAGCAAAAATATTAAAAAAGTGCTTTCCATGCAAAGCACTTTTTCATAAAAATTGCTTTGAGTATAAATCATTTTATCCAAATTCAGCTAATATCCTTGATTCGACCGCCTCTTAAAATCACCGCCGAAGGATGCTTCCCTCCTGGTTATAAAGCCAATCCCGCCTTTTAATTCCCCTACAAAATTCCTAACTTGTGGCTTGTAGCAAAAATTCACCCGCTCTATTTCAAATAACACTCGATATGAAAATTTCCGTACTCAGCCTGCTGATCCTCACCTTTTTTGCATTTTCCTCTTGCGACAAATCACCATTTGACAAAGACGATAAAAAGGATTTTGACAAAGACTACTCAAAAGACCACGACAAGGATGACGACACCTGCTTCGACATGGTGTATCCCGTCACTTACACCATGCCCGACGGCAGCACCCTGACCTTCAATGACGAAGCATCGTTCTGGGATGGCATCAAAGCCTACTACGAAGCCAATGACACCGATCAGAAACCCCAACTACAATACCCCGTCGACATCGACTGGGAAGACGGTACTACCCAGTCTGTCGACAACGAAGAGGAAATGACCCTCGCCAAAGAAAATTGCGACAGCGATGAAGTCATTCTCTGCGACTGGGACGGCTCCCTCGTCACCAACAATGATTCCTGGGCCGAACAGGTCGTCGAGCCCATCACCATTACCGACGCCTGTGGATGCCCCGTCGACGGTGTCATCAAATACGTCAATGCTCAGGGCAACATCGCCCACGTGATCTACTACGGCAAAGACAGTTGCACCAACACCGCATGGCTGGTGACGTATACCGATTACAACACCGATTTTGCAACTATTGAAAAATGTCGGTTTGAGATGGATTGTGTTCCGTAAAGAGGATTCCCAGAATATTTTGCCAGCTACCCGTCATCGCATTTAGATTTTCGGGCATGTCTTCGATCTTTGTTTTATTTTGGTTGTTCTTCTAAAAACTTCCAAAATGAAACAGTTAATACTCCTCCCTATGCGGTTGCATAGATTTTGCATCCTTTCTTTTTTTCTACTACCGCTATTGGCAAGCAATCAGATGAGCGGGCAATCGTATGATTTGACCTATATTTTTTCGGATACGAAGTGGATCGATTTGCCACTTGAAGTTGTACATAATGACACCATCTACTTAGCAGGTTCTGAATATTTATGCTTCGACGGTTTAGTCGTCGGGATGGACGAAACTGGACCGCTTTTCAAAACAAACCCGGAATCAGGTGGTTATTGGCGGATATCAGATATAGAATGGAGTGATGAAACGAACATGCTTATTGGTTGCGGAACGTGGTTCACATCAAGTGATTTAGCTGACTTTAACTCCGACGGATTACTAGTGTTCGGGATAGATAAAGATGGTACTTTATTGTTTAAAAACAAATTGATTATAGCACAACACCCCGATCTTTATAACCCATTCCCTGGTTCACAAAGTCTTTGCCCAACTTTTGATAATCGCTTTATTGCAGCCCTAGGTAAACATCTTCTCTGGTACGATTACAATGGTAACTTGCTTGACTCTTTATTAAATGTCTCGAATAATTTTCTCAGGGACATCGAATACCTGAATGACAGCCTGCTTATGGCCCATACAGAAACAGACATCTATTTGATCAGCCACGAGGGGGTCGTCACGCAAACCATTAATGTAATCGGCATCATACAAAATGCCGTTGTTGACGAAGAAAAAATATACTGCCTAACCAACGAAGAGCTATTCGTCTACAATCTGTCGGATCAAACCTCCTTTTCAACAAACAATTTTTTCACTGTTATCCCAACACCCGACTTCCTTACAACCAATGACAGTTCATTATTTATTTTTTCTAAAGAAAAGTTCATCCGGCTGGATAAATCCAGTCTTACCATTCAAAATGAACAGAATTTTGACCAACCATACACACAACTTTCCAACGCCATCACTACCAATGATCGATTGTATTTGATAGGACTGGAACAAAAAGAACTGGGACCAAACTGGCCTGACAAATTGCCTCATCAGACTTTTATCAAGTCAATGACCATTGATTCCATGCCAGTCTTTGAACCCTATGATATCGAGTTGACCGATCTGACCACAGATTCGCTGGTATTTAAAAATATCAGTGAAATTGATCCGGAAATCTTCCTTTACAATTACGAAAAACTTCAATATCATTTGACGGTTACCAACCAAGGTAATGTTCCTGTCCATTCATTTGCCTATTCCTCTATTTATTATGATGGATTTAATTGCAGCGAGGTAAGAATATATCATTATCTGGACAGCCTCAACATCTTACCTGGACAATCCTTCACGCATCATGATAGCACGAACTGGCTAAATTATCACTGGGGCAGCTTTTATATTCCCGATCTGGAATTATGCTTGATTGGTCCCAGCCACCACTTCGACCAAGACGATTCAAACGACTGTGCAAGCTCCCCTGTTCACATACCCGTTTCCACGAAGGAGCCATACTGGAATGCATCCTTCCAGGTCTTTCCCAACCCAGCAACAGAGCAGATTCATTTTAATGTAGAATTTAACGCCGCTCCTGCGGAAATAACAGTGGAAGTTCTGAATATGCAGGGGCAAAAAATACGCATCAAAAAACTTATACCAGGTTCAACTTCGATCAACGATGACATCTTTATCCCTGATCTGCCGTCGGGAATTTATCTGATTCGCCTTACGGAAAATGGCATCGGAGCAACCCGAAAGGTATTGGTTTATTGATCCATCTTACGAATGCAGTATCTGCGCGGCCAAAGCAATGGCCCGGTCCAATCCTCCCACATCTTTGCCGCCGGCCGTGGCAAAGAATGCCTGGCCACCGCCACCGCCCTGTATCTCTTTGGCCAACTCGCGAACGATATTTCCGGCGTGAAGCGATTTTTCTTCCGTCAGATTTTCACTGATGGTCACCATTAACTGAGGTTTGTTGTTGACCTCTGCACCGAAAACGATCAGCGCATCGCCCAACTCGTCTTTGAGTTGATAGGCCAGTGTTTTCAATGCCTTGGAGTCGGTGATCGGCACCCGCGAAGCGATGAAGTTGACCCCGTTGATTTGTTCGACTTGTTTTTTGAGGTCGTCTTTCAACGATCCGGCCTGAGCGGCGCGTAGTTTTTCCACCTCTTTGTGAAGCCGTTTGTTTTCCGACTGCAAATCGGATACATTTTTCACCACGTTGAGCGGGTTTTTAAACAAGCCGCGCACGTCGTCCAATTGTTTTAATTCGTTTTGGACAAATGCCTCTGCCTGACTCGCCGTGACTCCTTCTATGCGACGCACTCCTGCCGCTACCCCGCTTTCCGACAGGATCTTGAACAGCCCGATCTCCCCGGTAGCGCCCACATGGGTACCTCCACAGAGCTCGCGGCTAAATTCGGGATCAAAGGTGATCATCCGTACCCGGTCGCCGTATTTTTCACCAAACAGCATCAGGGCTCCGGCCGTTTTGGCTTCATCGATGGGCACTTCACGCTGTTCCTCTAACAATATATTTTCACGGATTTTCCGGTTGACTAATTCCTCCACTTGTTGCACCTCTTCTTCTGTCATTTTTTGAAAATGAGCAAAATCAAACCGCAATCGTTTGGGGTCGACCAACTGGCCTTTTTGCAGAGCATGCGTCCCCAATACCTGGTGCAGAGCAGCGTGCATCAGGTGTACAGCGGAGTGGTTTTGGGAGGTGGCCAGTCGCTTGCCTCTATGCACCTCTGCTTTTACCGAAAGGTCAAATTGGTTCGGCAACTTTTTTACGATGTGGATGATCAATTCGTTTTCTTTTACGGTATCGACTACCGGTATTTTTTCGTCGCCGATCCACAGCAGGCCGGTATCGCCCACCTGACCACCGCTTTCGGCGTAAAAGGGTGTTTTGTTCAACACCAGTTGGAATTGTTTTTTGCCTTTGGTAGTGACCGTTCGGTGTTTGACAATGCTGGCGTTGGCAACGGTCAGCTCGTCGTATCCGACAAACTCTACCCCGCTGTCTTTTGAGGTGCTGACCCAATCGCCGGTTTCTTTTTTGGCATCTGCGCGGGAGCGGTCTTTTTGTTGTTGGAGGGCTTGTGCAAAACCAGTTTCGTCGATGGTCCATCCTTTTTCGGAAGCGATCAGGCGGGTGAGGTCGATGGGAAAGCCAAAAGTGTCGTAGAGTTCAAAAGCCGTTTCGCCGTCGAGCTGATTTTGGGTAACCTCCATATTTTCCAATCGCTTCAGGCCACCTTCCAGCGTTCGCAAAAAAGATCGTTCTTCTTCCAGGATTACTTTGGAAACGAAATCGCGCTGAGCATCCAGCTCCGGAAACACCTTGTTGAACGTGCTGGCCAGCAGTGGGATCACCCGGTGCAAGAACGGCTCTTTGATGCCCAAAAAAGAGTAGTAGTACCGCACGGCACGCCGCAGTATTCGTCGAATGACGTATCCTGCCCCGGTGTTGCTCGGCAATTCACCATCGGCAATAGTGAAGGCTACGGCCCGAATGTGATCGACCACCACCCGCATGGCAATATCAGACTTGGCAGAGCGATCGTACGAGCCGGTGTATTTTTTGGCGGAAGCCTTCTCCACCAATTCGATGAAAGGAGTAAAGACATCGGTGTCGTAATTGGATTGCTTGCCCTGAAGGGCCATACAGAGACGCTCGAATCCCATGCCGGTGTCGATGTGTTTTTCGGGGAGTTCTTCGAGCGACTTGTCTGCCTTCCGGTTGAACTGGATGAAAACCAGGTTCCAGATTTCGACCACGAGCGGGTCATCCTGGTTGACGAGGGTTTTGCCGTCGACAGCAGCACGGTCGTCATCAGACCGCAGATCGATGTGTATCTCCGAACAGGGACCACAGGGGCCTACGTCGCCCATTTCCCAAAAATTATCTTTTTTGCCGAAAGGCAGTATACGATCTTCGGCGATCCATTCTTTCCAGTATTGGGCGGCTTCGTTGTCGGGTTGGAGGTTGTCTGATTTGTCGCCTTCAAAAATAGTGACGTAAAGGCGGCCGGGGTCGATGCCGTATTCTTTGGTGAGCAACTCCCAGGCCCAGGCGATGGCTTCCTTTTTGAAGTAATCGCCAAACGACCAATTGCCCAGCATTTCAAACATGGTGTGGTGGTAGCTGTCGATGCCCACCTCTTCCAGGTCGTTGTGTTTGCCCGATACGCGAAGGCATTTCTGGGTGTCGGTCACGCGCCGGTGTTGAGGGGTTTGGTTGCCCAAAAAATAATCTTTAAAGGGATTCATCCCGGCATTGACGAACATCAGTGTGGGGTCATCTTTATTGACAATAGGTGCCGAAGGGACGACCTGATGGTTCTTTTTTTCAAAAAAAGAGAGAAATTTTTGCCTGATTTCCGAAGATTTCATATTACTTTTATTCGTTTATTGCCTTTAAGTAAAGATTAAAAATGTTGAAAAAACCAGCTACCAACCTCGTTTATTCATTTTTTGCGTACAAAATTCCACCACCACCCTTTAATATTGGTAGTTTGGCATCAAAAAGATAAATTTTTTGCGTGCAAACAACGTTAATATCGCCCAAATAGGGTATAAAACGCATTAAATTATCCGCTAAACTTTTTGAAATTCCAAAATAGCATCCTAATTTTGGCGCCGCATATTATGGAAAATAACCTTGAACGGAAAAAAGTGCCCAAAAGTACTCATTTTTCGTTCAAACAAATTACGTCTTCGCGTAGAGAATGATGAAAAAAGAAAAGTTCGTTTACAACACTTCAACCCTCCGCTACGAAAAAGTAGTGGAACCTCTGAAAGTACGGATACTGAAAATCTTTGGTTTCGTATCGGCTGTATTGTTGGCAGCCTTTATCCTTATTTCCGTCGCCTTTACTTTTTTCCCCTCCCCCAAAGAGCAAGCACTCCTTCGGGAAATCGATCAGATGAAATTCCAATTCGATGCCGTGGATAAGGAGTTGCAAACCATGTCGAAAGTACTTCACAACATTCAAGACCGCGACGCCAGCGTCCACCGCATGATGTTTGGCATGGAACCCATCGACCAGGATGTATGGCATGGTGGTACCGGCGGTCATGAAAAATACAGCAACCTGAGCAACTATAAAAATTCCGGAGAACTACTCATTCAAACCCGCCAAAAGCTGGAAAAGCTCAAGCGCCAACTGGCGATTCAGTCCGAATCGCTCGATGAGATCGTCGACCTGGCCCAGGAAAAAGAAACCATGCTGGCCTCCGTACCCGCCATCAAACCGGTGCGCTCCGACCGGCTTAAGCGAAACATTCGCTCGCTGTCGGGCTTTGGTATGCGTTTCCACCCTATTTTCAAAAGGAGGAAAATGCATTACGGCATCGACTTTACCTGTCCCAAAGGCACTCCTATCCAGGCCACCGGCAACGGTAAGGTAGTCCGCATCGAAAACCGCAGAAGTGGCTACGGTAAAAACGTACTGATCGACCACGGATTCGGATATAAAACACTCTACGCTCACATGTCTAGCGTCGATGTCAAAAAAGGCCAAAAGGTAACCCGCGGCCAACAAATCGGAACGGTAGGTAGTACCGGTACTTCCACCGCTCCCCATCTTCACTACGAGGTGCATTACAAAGGCAAGAAGGTCAACCCGATCCATTACTGCATGGACGGCCTCTCCATCGAAGAATATCAGGAACTGGCCAATATGGCGGCTATTACGAATCAGTCATTTGATTGATCGAGTTGCCCTGCCTTTCGGCAAAAAGCCCGCTTTCGTTTTATCGGAAGTGGGCTTTTTGTTTTTGGATGTGGTATATTTGATTTCTAATATCTGGTCAACTATGGATAACCTCGAAGAGAAAGCCTGCCGCAACTGTGAGCAACCCATCCAGGAAACGGCGGCGTACTGCCCGGCTTGCGGCCAAAAATACACCACTGGAAAAATACCGGTTAAAACATTTATTGAAGATGCCTTCAGCCAGTACTTAAACCTCGACTCCCGGTTATTTCGCACCCTCGCCGCCCTGGCCATCCCCGGCAAACTGACCACCGAGTACTTCAAAGGCAAGCACAAGCAATACGCCAAGCCCCTACAACTTTTTTTGGTGCCTGCCGTATTTCTATTTGCTTTGATCAGTTGGAACCTCTCCAATACCGACCTGGGCGACAACGCCATCATGGCTTTGAAGGAAGACCTCGATTGGATCGATTTTTACAACCATCTGGATACGGCCAAAATTCATACAGACTCCCTTTTCAGCCAACAAATCGCACACGATGCAACCGACTCGTTAATGGACTACATGAAATTGCGACATCCGCTGCCCAAAGACACATTTAACTTAAACCTGTTCGATGAGGAGCCTGATACCACAGTGACAGATTCGGTGACGGTAGACATAGCGGGTGATGATATCTCTACCAGTTTTATGGTTTCCAAATTTAACATCTCTAAAAAGGATTTATTTGAGAAAAAGCCTAAAGAACTCGTAGATGATTATGGTAAAAACCTTCCGTTTGCCCAAAAGATTCTATTCCGGCAAGCGGCCAAGCTAAAACAAGGAGGGCGGGGGGTCATTGAATATTTTTTTGGAAAAATGAGCCTGGCGCTCTTGGTGATGATGCCTTTTTTGGCCCTGATCTTAAAGTTGTTGTACATCCGGCGAAAGCATTATTTTGTGGAACATTTGGTGTTCAATTTTCATTTTCATGCTTTTGTTTTTTCGCTCTTGCTCATTCTGGGCTTACTGCAGGACTACGTGCCGTGGTGGGTCATAGTATTGACGGGCCTGGGCATTTTGGTCTACTTGTACCTGGCCATGCGGAGGGTTTACGGCCAGGGGCGGGTTAAAACATTTATCAAATTTGGCACCTTGCTCACCAGTTATTTTTTGCTATCGATTATGTTTATCATTCTGACTTTTGCAGTTAGCTTCCTGTTATTTTGAGCTGCAAGTGTAGGCTTAAATAAAAAACACATGAACGTCAACAATACTATCTACGAAACCGTCATCGGCCTGGAGGTACACATCCAACTGGCCACCAACAGTAAGGCTTTCTGTGGTGACAGTGCCCGTTTCGGTGGCCAACCCAATACCCATACCAGTCCCATCTCGCTGGCTCATCCGGGCACCTTGCCCCGCATCAATCAACGCCAGGTCGAATTTGCCGTAAGGCTGGGCCTCTCTTTGGGGTCAGAGATCAATCAGCATAATCATTTCGACCGCAAAAACTACTTCTACCCCGATTTGCCGAAAGGCTATCAGATCACACAAGACCGGTCGCCAATTTGCCTGGGCGGAACCATCCATATAAAAGGTGAACATTTTGACAAACCCATTCGCATTCACCATATCCACCTGGAAGAAGATGCCGGCAAGTCGATCCATGACGCCGATCCACATCACACCCTCATCGACCTCAACCGCGCCGGTGTCCCTCTCCTCGAAATGGTTACCGAACCCGACTTCCGCTCGGCAGATGAGGTAGCCACTTTCATGAACCTGATACGGCAACGGGTGCGTTACCTCGACATATCTGACGGCAATATGGAGGAAGGCTCTCTCCGCTGCGATGTCAACATCTCCTTGCGGAAAATGGGAACTACCACGTTCGGGGAACGCTGCGAAGTCAAAAACCTCAACTCAATGCGCTTTGCCCGACAGGCCATCGCCTATGAGGTCGAACGCCAAACAGCTCTCCTCAACTCAGGCAAGCAGGTACAACGACAAACATTGCATTTCGATGCAGCATCCGGCACCACCTCTCCTTTGCGGGAAAAAGAAGACGCTCACGACTATCGCTATTTTCCCGACCCCGACCTGCCTCCGTTGAAATTGTCAAATGAGTTTATCGAAACAATCCGACAAGGCATGCCGGACCTTCCTGAAACTTATCGCAAAAAATTTCTAACATTATACGCTCTTCCCCAATATGACGCCGACCTGTTGACCCAGGAAAAAGCCACGGCAGACTACTTCATCGGGCTATGTCGGCATAGTACCCATCATAAAGCTATTGCCAACCTTGTAATCAACAAGATTGTCCCAACCGCCAATGAATTGAAAGTGTCGTTGGTAGACTTCCCCATACCTCCGGCCCAAATTGCCGAATTTGTCGAACTCATCGCTACCGAAAAAGTTACGGCGGCCATTGCCTATCAGCGTTTGTTTCCACTGATGATGAATGCACCAGCAGCATCGGCACTTGAACTCGCTCAAAACCACAACATAATACAGGAACGCAATGAAGAATTCTTAAGAAAAATAATACGGCAGGTATTGAAAGATAACCCCAAAGAAGTGGCTGGCTATCGGGCAGGCAAAAAACAGCTACTGGGCTTTTTCATGGGACAGATTATGCACCTTTCCAGTGGCAAAGCTGCCCCAAAAGAAGCTACCCGGCTACTTAAAGAAATGTTGGAAGAGGCTAATTGATCTTTTTTTGAACAATTTTGACATATTTAACCGAAACTTGCATGTAGTTGGCAATTTGCTCGATAGAAAGCTTGCCATCCATTAACATTTTGATAATGGCCTGCTGTTTCTCTTTTTCAGATTTTGCCTTTTCTTGTTCAATTCCTTGCTCAATTCCTTGCTCAATTCCTTGCTCAATTCCTTGCTCAATTCCTCTGTTGTACAAATAATCTCCGGAGATATCGTATTGGATAGGCATATTTTCTACAGTTATGGTGGTTAATTGATCTAATTTACGAAGTCTCGACAATACTCCCAACTGTCTGATAAACTTTTTCAAACGAGAAGTGGGCTGTGCCACTTTAATCAACTTTCTGATTATAGAACGAATAATTGTCTCCGGGTGTTCCCCACGAAAGTCACTTAATATCGCCAAGATGATTTCCTGCGGTATTTGGGAAGCAAGCATGTGCTTAAAATCGAGTTTGTGAATATTCAATACTTCAAACCCTTTATAAACCATCCTTTCTTCTAAACGGGTACGCATATTCATCCTTTGACTACCTAAAAAGATCAGATATTGCCTGATCTCCATCTTGTATTTCCTTTGAACAATCGCATCATACTCCTTGAAGCGATAAACCATGTCCCTTTCATTCTTCCGCTGAAACTCAATATGGAGGATGAATTCTTCGCCTTGAAGCGTTTTTACCTTTCTCAGAAAATCCGGTTCGCGCTCAACCGTCGTTTGGAGCAATCCCTCTATCACCTCACTTTCGGCAATCTGAATATTCAAATATTTGTCAAAAAGTGGAAAAAACACCGATTCTATATTTTCCTTGAGGATTTTGTCGAACACATTCCCCTTTTCTCGTTTCTTCTGAGTAGAAGGAGTTTCTTTTGGTTTTTGTTTCATTTAGCGAATATAAAACATTTTGAATTAAAAACAAAATAACTTATTGTTTAAAAACAATTTCTGCCTTTTCAGGAAAAATGCTAAATTTATCCCTAAATCCGATTAACGCATTGACCATGAACGACAACGAACTCACAAAACGCTATTACTCCATCGGTGAAATCGCCAAAATGTTCGACGTTTCCAAGTCCCTTGTCCGGTTTTGGGAAACCGAATTCGATTTGCTTAAACCACACAAAAACAGCAAGGGCGACCGCCGATTTACCCAGCAAAACATCGAACAATTCCGTACGATCTACCACCTGGTCAAAGAGCGTGGTTTCACCCTCGACGGTGCCAAAAAAGAGATCAAAAACAACAAAGAGTGGCTAGGCAAAAAAATGCAGACCCTCAACACTCTTACCCGCGTGCGATCATTGTTGGAAAATATGCTGAATGAAGAAGAATAGTTCAAACAGTACTCACCGCCCCTTTTTCCACAAGCTCACCTCTACCTGCTCGTCACAAAATTGGTAATCTTCCGCAACATTGGAAGCAACGATCACCAGCCTGCTCCCCCCAAACCGTTCGATCAATTCCAGGTACCAATCGATGCCTTGCCGGTCGAGATTGGTTGTGGGCTCGTCTAACAGGAGTACGGGGGTGTCCGAACAAATGGCAAGCACCAATTTGAGTCGCTGTTTCATACCCGACGAAAAATGCCGGACCTGCTTGTTTGCAGCTTTTTGAAAACGGAGCAGGTCGATCAGACCTTCGCTAGTCAGGCCTTTCAGCAGGGGTTTGAAGTGCTGGTGAAATGATAGTGCTTCAGAGAGAGTGAGTTCTTCGATGAGTTCGATATAGGGAGCGGCATAACTGATATGGGTGTACACTTCATCGCCGGAGAGGTCGCGTCCGCTTTGCGCATAGCGAATCGTTCCTTTGCTGGGACTGAGGTGCCCCGAAATGATCCGCATCAAGGTTGACTTCCCGGAGCCATTAGGTCCCAAAATTGCATATCGCTTACCCTCCTGAAAATGGTAGTCAAGGTGGCGAAATATCCATTCGTAGCGATATCGTTTAGCTATCCCGGTGAGATGTATGTTCATTGTTAGAATCTGCCTGACGGTTCGACATGCGTTGACCATTCATTTGTCGAAAGCCTCTGATAATGCCCCGGTCGGCCTGATCGATGAACCGAAGGATGTTGTTCCTTTCCGGCGTTTCCGCAAATTCGGCTTTGATCTTTTGCACGGCCTGAGTGGTATTGAACCCCTTAACGTAGAGAATGCGATAGATGTCCTGGATGTGCGTGATCTGTTCCTTTTCGAAATTGCGACGAGATAGCCCTACGTAGTTGATACCGGCATAACTCAGCGGCTCCCGGGCAGCTTTGATGTATGGCGGCACGTCTTTTCGCACCAACGACCCTCCTCCGATCATTGCGTGGTCGCCTATGCGGACGAATTGGTGTACCGCCGTCAACCCTCCCAACACGGCTTTTTCACCAATGACGATGTGGCCGGCCAGGTTGACACAGTTAGCCAATACCACTCCCTTACCCAAGACACAATCGTGAGCGATATGTACATAAGCCATCACCAGGCAGTGGTCGCCAATCACCGTTTTGTAGTTGGCTCGGGTACCTCGGTTGATGGTACAATATTCCCTGATGATGACATGATTGCCGATTTCGAGGGTTGAAAGTTCTCCTTCAAACTTAAGGTCCTGAGGAATGGAACCAACAATGGCTCCCGGAAACACCCGGCAATGGTCGCCCATCCGCACGCCATTAAGGACACACACGTTGGGTCCGATATCGCAATGGTCGCCGATGACCACATCTTCTTCAATAGTTACAAAACTACCAATCCGGACGTTGGCACCGATGCGGGCATTGGGGTGAATATTTTGGAAACCACTATTCATTCGTATCTGGTCTTCTGACGATTTGAGCAGTCAATTCCCCTTCCGACACAATGCGGTTGCCCACATAGGCCGTCCCCTGCATATGTACAATGCCTCTGCGTATGGGCGAAAGCAACTCCATTTTGAGGATGAGGGCATCGCCGGGCACCACTTTGTATTTGAATTTGGCATTGTCGATTTTCAGAAAATAAGTATCCCAGTTTTCCGGATCGGGAACGGTGCTCAAAGCAAGTATCCCACCAGTTTGGGCCAGGGCTTCCATTTGCAGAACGCCCGGAAAAACGGGGTTGTTGGGGAAGTGCCCCTGAAAGAAGGGCTCATTGAACGTAATGTTTTTAACTCCTGCTACGTGATTGTCGGACAATTCGATGATCTTATCAACCATGACAAAAGGAAAACGATGGGGCAGCATTTTTTGTATGGCAACCGTGTCGAAAAGGGGTTCTTCCGATGGATTGTAACGGGGTTTGCCGCGCAGACGGCGCTGTTCGACCAGTTTTTTCTTCAATATTTTGGCAAATTCCACGTTGGCGGTATGTCCGGGTTTGGTAGCCACGATTCTTCCTTTAATGGGTTTTCCGATAAGGGCCACATCGCCGATAATGTCGAGGAGTTTATGGCGGCCGGTTCGTTCTCAAAATGCAGTTCGGTGGTGTTGAGGATGCCTTCCTGATCGATGGTCATACTGGGTTTGTTGAGCCGTTTGGCCAGAGCATCCAGTTCGTCCTGATTCATCAACCGGTCGGCA
>CBDCTQ010000061.1:0-5531 GCA_965222105.1 Saprospiraceae bacterium
GGGCGGCGAGGGCTTTGGGGGTGTCGAGGCGGAGGGGGGCGGGGTGGCCGCTGCGGCGGGCGTAGAAGGCGGGGAAATCATCGGTTTGGTAGCCCACCACCGGTACGCCGAGGGTTTCGAGGTATTCGAGGGTGAGGCCGAGGTCGAGGATGGATTTGGCGCCAGCTGAGACGACGGCTACGGGGGTGCGGGCCAGCTCTGTGAGGTCGGCAGAAATGTCGAAGCTTTGTTGGGCGTCGCGGTGGACGCCGCCGATGCCGCCCGTTGCGAAGACGCGGATGCCTGCACGATGGGCCAGGAACATAGTAGCAGCTACGGTGGTGGCGCCGTTTGTTTGTTGGCTTACGGCAAAAGCGATGTCTCGTCGACTCAGCTTGGGGATGGAATGTCCTTCTTTTCCGAAAGCCTGTAATTGTTCTGTTGACAAACCGATGCAACATTGTCCGTTCCATACGGCTATGGTTGCCGGCACGGCCCCTTCCTGGCGGATGATGTTTTCTACTTCCAGAGCTGTCTCTACATTTTGAGGGTAGGGCATCCCATGAGCTATGATGGTGGATTCGAGGGCTACTACGGGGCGATTGTTGTCGAGGGCGGTCTGTACTTCTTTTGATAGGTGGAGGTTGGGCATGGCGTGTGGATTTTTGGTTGGTAAGGTAGTGTTTTGTGGGGAAAGTTATTGATATTTTGGCGGCTGTATAACGGGTCAGTTCCCCCTGCCCCCGTTATTTTGAGCGTTGGCTTTCAAATGATAAAAGTTAGCGGGGCACTCGAAGTGACCCGCTAACAAAAAAAAGCCGCACAACCAATCGGGCTGCACGGCTTTGTAGTGCTAAGCTATTCGGGTATTATTCTTTCACTTTCACAAATCGTCTGACAAAGGTATCGCCTTCCTGGTTCTGTAGTTGAACGAAGTACATACCATTTGCCAACAGGTGGTTGGGTATGAAGTAGCTGGTCACCACTCCTTCTTCCACCTCTATACGGTCGTCGATCACTACATGGCCGGAGATGTTGAACACCTTGATGGCGAAGCTCTGGTCTTCTGAAGAGTAGATCATCAGTTCCACATCCTGGTCTTCTACCGGGTTGGGTCGTAGGAGTACGCCGAGGTCTTCGACTCTTTCTTCCAGTAGTTCTTCGTCATCGAAGTTGTAGTGTTCGTATACTCGCAGTTCGTCGGTACAAGGATCGGGGCCTGCGCATTCGAGCCAGTACTCATTGATGGTGGTAAGTGCATTAGTAACAGGACCGATGATATACTGGTACTCAAACTTGGTAGTACCGTAGTGAGCCGCCAAGTATATCGTTGGCCAAAGCCAGGAGACCATAGACGTTGGTGTCGTATTCAGCCTCTTCGATCCAGGTCAGTACATCTCCGGAGAGGACTACACAGCCATCGGTCAGATCGTAGGCTCCCAGGTCGTTGCCGTAGTACGACAGGCCGTACCAGATGTTCAGTTGCAAAGCGATGGTGTTGGTAGCCAGGTTGTTGCGCAACCTACCCTGGTTGTTCTGGGTGTTGCCACCGGCATCGCATTCAGGTGCATCGGTCGTTGTCGGGTTCGGAGGGTTATTCGACAGTACTCTTGGACCTCCTGCTGAAGGTAGCAACGTGGTTACGCATTCTGCGGTTACGTTCAGAGATCGGTTATCCGGCGATTCGCGGCCGATAGTAATGACTTTAGGGCCACCTGGATTATTCGGATCGTCCTCACCATGGGTACTCACTAACGCTTCGATGATTTCCGAAGTAGTGGCCAGTCCGTCGTCACCATCGTTCCATGGATATTGTCCGCCTGCATTGCCCCATCCACCTTGCGTCAGGGTACAGAAGCTGGCACAGCTACCAGAGTAGATGATTTCACAGGTTTCGGAAACACCGGAGTCATCTGAAATTTCGATGACAATCGTTCTGGTAAACATGCCGTCGGCACATGGCTCCTCGATGTCTTCCACAACTGTTGCCTGAACGTCGCCACATCCACTGGAATTAGCGATTATTTCATCAATCAGATCGTCGATGCAAGGCATATCATCCGGACAACTCAGGTCGGTAGCTCCTTCCGGACAATAGGCCGACAATCCACCACCAGAAGAGCCCGTAATTGTAATAACTTGCGTACAGGAAGCGACGTTGCCACATTCATCGGTAGCGTAGAAGGTATAGATTATGGTACCCCCGTTATCATCGCATCCATTTGGCATAAAATCACTCTCCTCACAAGTAATTTCAACATCCAGATCGCAGTCATCTATTGCTATTACATCACCAAGTACTTCTGTACAAGGCTTCCTTGTCTCACCTGGCAAAACTACGTAATCTGGAGGGCAGTAAGTAATCATTGGAGCTTCGTTGTCTTGCACGGTGATTACTTGCGTGTCCTCGCCGTACTGTTACCACAGTTGTCGGTGGCGGTCCAGGTGCGGGTAATGGTGTAAATGCATCCTTCTTCGTCGCAGTCGCAATTGTCGGAGCAATCGGCCGGGCCGGGAATCTGAATGGTTTCTGTAACCTGTCCGGCCTTAATGTTAAAGTCGATGGTACCTGGGTTGTGGAAACCGGTCACGCAGATGTATGCCCGGAGGGTTTCATCGTTCTCGAGTCCCTGGTCGAACTTCGCGCCGCAGAGGTCGTTGTTCGGATTATTGCCTCCGCCGCTTTGTCCGGGTAGTCCGTCACCGGCATTGTGGACGACCTGACCATTGCCATCAAATATCCAGGTGCCCATATCATTGGCGAAATCCAATTCATCGAGACAGGTTTCGGCGCAGTTCTCTTCTCCAAAAGCAGAATGGCTGATGGATGGACTGACACCATTGTTGTTGATGCAATAGTAGTAGCAGGTCTGGCAATCCTCTTCATAGGCTACAAAGCCTGTAAATTCTATGCTGTACCCTTGCGGGAATCCAAACTCTGCTGAACCATCGCTTCCACAATCCACAACGGTACCTCCCTCGAAATTGTCGGGGATGCAAGATGATGGTTCGACTACCTCAACCACATCTTCGTGATTCACCACAACCTCCTCATCGCAGTTGTCGGTGGCAGTGACGTCGTCGGGATCAGGCATATCATCGCAGTCGACGGTTGCATCTTCAGGGACACCTACCAGTACGGGATCTACGTTGTCGGAAACCGTGTAGGTGGAACTGCAGCATCGTTTCGCCACAGCAATCGTCTTCTACCATCACCGCGACTGTAATGGTGCCGCAGTCTCCGGGCTCTGCCAGAGTAGTTAAATCAGTTACCGGCGGATCAACCACTTCTCCGTCTATCTCTACCTTGTAGGTGACGGTGGAGTTACAACCTCCTCCGCTGTCGGCGAAGCCGGAAATCCAGTCGGAGAAGCTGTTGTCGGTAACGTCTTCACAGTCGAGGGAGACATCTGCCGGAGCATTGCAGGTCAATTCGTATACATTGATCGTAAAGGTACAGTCGTCGTCGCAGCCGTTAGCGTTGGAGACGGTGTACGTAATGGTTTGCGTACCAGCAGACGGATCGAACGTGTAATTGCCCATTCCATCGTCCGTGAAACACCCGTGCCGCTGTAAACACCTTCCAGGAGGCATGCCACCTGTCAGAATGATATCGGCGTCATCGGCACAAGCATCTATGTCTTCCGGACAAACTGCCATTGGAGCCGTACTGACGGTGATGGTAAAGGTGCAATCGTCCTGGCAGCCATTGTCGTCGGTGGCGGTATAAGTAATGATTTGCGTGCCAGCGGCTGGATTGAACGTGTAATTGCCCATGCCGTCGTCTGTGACGCCCATACCGCTATAGACACCGCCCTCAGGCATACCACCTGTGAGAGCAACCGGATCGTCGTCGTCGCAGACACCAAAGTCTTCCGGACAGCTTGCTTCCAAATCACAGCAAGGTATGGTAATGATCTGTTCGCAGTCATCGGAGTTGCCACAATCATCGACAGCCGTCCAGGTACGGGTGATGGTGGTAACGCCCTCGACGCATTCTTCTACTTCGTCAGTATAGGTGGGCATCAGTTCCCCACTACAGGCATCTGTTGCGGTTGCATAGCCGGTATTATCGGGATGAGTGCTTTCGCCAAAAGCGAGGTCTTCATCTTCCGGACAGTCAACATCCGGTGGTGTGGTATCGCTGACATTCACCGTTTGAGAATAGGTGGCGGTATTGCCGCAGTCGTCGGATACGGTGTAGACTCGTTCGACACTTATGTCAGTACAGGAGTTGTTACACACACTTACACTAACAAACTTGATGGTGCCCAAGCCACCTCCTTCGGTCTTCCGAGCAGAGATGGTCCAGGTTCCGTTGTAGTCGCCGGTGATATCCTCGAAGCAAGCCAGGCTGGTTATCATAAATGCATCGTCTTCCACGTCTTGCCCGTAAGGGGTGAAATCACCCTCTAACCCAACGAAATTTTCATTGTTATAAACTTCATAGCCTTCAGAACAAGGATAGAAAGTATGACTAAATGGCGGCTCGTTGGGATTGCCGGACTCTTCATCGCAACCACCACCGCTGTTATTACTACCGCAGTAGGGCCCAACCAGGACAATGTTTTCACCGGAAGGAGCCGTCAACCAAAAGATGGCTGCCCCTTTGTATTGATTAGCGATCCATTGCAGGTTAACGCTTTCAATCACCTCACCGGGAGCCAGGCCGCTCACTTCAAAATCAAAGGAGACGATATTACCAGAGTTGACGGTTGTCTCCTCCTCGTAGCCAAAGCATTCGGGTTCCGCCGGGATGTCTTCTACGTTGATTATGGTAGGTTCATCGCTGCAATTGTCTGTCAGACCAGTTGGGTCTGGTATCGGATTGCCACACTCGATGTTTACTTCGCCCAGTGGTGGATCGAAGTAAGGTGGTGAATCGTCGATGATGATCCAAGTTTGTGTGCACTCTGTAGAAGAGTTGTCATCAGAAACGGTATAGGTACGAGTAATCGTCATACCATCGCATGGATTTCCTACTGGTACATCTACGTGGGTTATAACCAAAGTGCCACAGTAGTCTGGATCATCTCCAATGTCTCCACCAATTGCTTCAAAGCTGTCTTCATCTGTTGCGGCAGGAGGTACTTCATCAGTGCAAGAGAGTGGTTCTGGGTCTGGGGGACAGGTTACTTGGAGGTCGCAGCAGGTTTCTACTGAAACCACCGCATCACAAGAAGAGGTACATCCATTATTGGTGTTGGTGACGGTGACGGAGTAGGTGCCAGCGGCATTGACAGTGGGTGTTTGTGTATCAGCGCCACTGACGATGTTACCATCATCGGTAGACCATGCATAAGTAGCATTGGTGGCATCTGTAGTTACATCCAGGTCAATCTCTCCGTTTGGTGTATCACAATCAATGGTACCGCCCGTAGCCATACAGGAAGGATCGGTGAGGTCTTCATTAACGGTAGCATCACAAGAAGAAGTACATCCATTATCAGAGTTGGTGACGGTGACGGAGTAGGTGCCAGCGGCATTGACAGTGGGTGTTTGTGTGTCAGCGCCACTGACGATGTTTCCATCATCGGTAGACCATGCAAAAG